>NZ_MUZA01000029.1 GCF_021442385.1 Micromonospora sp. MH99 | reverse complement strand
CGCTCCGGCAACGCCCGCGGCCAGCGCGGCGAGCAGCAGGATCCCGACCAGCGCGCCCCAGCCCGCCGCGAGCGTGGTCACGTCGGTGCGGCCCCGGATCAGGCTGAACCCGACCAGCGCCACCAGCAGGCCGCCCAGCCCGTTGCGCCAGGCCACCGCCGCCGCGCGGACGCGCTCCAGCTCGCCGCGCAGCAGGCCGGCCAGCTGCTGGGCCCGGTGCAGGTCGGCGACGGTCGCGGGCGGCCCCGGACGAAGCCGGATCACGCCTCGACCTCCAGCCACAGCGTCCAGTACGCCCCACAGCCACGCAGCCCGGCGGGACGCCCCGGGTGCTCGGCCTCGCACTCGCACAGCAGCGTCCGGTAACCGGGATCGGAGGCGGCGGCGTCCTTGCGGTACACCTCGTCGACGAGCGTCGTGGTGCTCGGGTGGCCGCACCGGGGGCACCGCCCACTGAGCACCACCGCGAACTCGAATTCCTGCGTCCGGAAGTCCGCCGCGGCCTGCGCGGCGTACGCCTCGTCGGTCACCTCGGCGTACGGCAGCGGGCTCGACACCGGCTCGTCGTCGCGCATCCCGACCTCCCACCACCGACACCCGGACCGTCCACCGTAGTCGGTGGCGGCACCCGGGCCGACCGACCTCGCCGGGGCACTGCCGGATCGGGATCCCGGCTGGCGAGGCGGCGGAATGCCTGCCGTTCCCACCCCCACCGACCGTGGCCGTGCCGCCGTCGAGGCGTGGACTGACCGGGGGCAGTTGCGCGGAGCGACAGGTACCGCAGTCGTCGGCGTGCGACGCTGGGCGCGTGCCGGTGACGCCGGCTCGGGCGGCCGGCCCGGTGCGTGCCGGCGCGACGGCGGAGGGAGCACCATGGCGGGAGTGCCGCAGGTCGACTTCGCGCTCGACACGTACGAGTGCATCGTGATCTATCCCGGCGCGGCCGGACGGGCCCTGCCCCCGGAGACCGTGCAGCGGTTGCAGGCCGAGCACACCGAGCACATGCAGGCGTTGCAGCGCAGCGGGATCATCCTCGTCGCCGGCTCGGTGGACGGCCCGGCGCGCGAGCCGGAGCCGCCGATCGGCTTCGGGCTGGCCCGCACGGGCAGTGTGGAAGACGTACGCAGCGTGCTGGAGGCCGACCCGGCGGTGCAGGCAGGCCTCTACCGGGTGGATGTGCTGACCTTCCTCTGCCCGGCCGGCTCGTTGGAGTTTCCGCTGGTCAAGGCCGAGAGCTGACGGTCGGTCCAGCGACGGGTGTCGTGATGGTGACGGCGGTGTGGCCTGCGCCGGTGCTACGGTCGCGCGCACCGAGGCCCGCGGTCGCGGCGCACCCGGCGTCATCGGCCGGGCCCGGTCGAGGAGACGCCATGAGCTCCGCCGCCACCCCCGATGTCGCATCCGCCGCCGCCCGGCTGCGTGCCCTGCTCGGTGACCGCCTCCACGAGCCGGGCGAACCCGGGTTCGACACCGCCACCCGCCTGTGGAACGCCGCCGTCGACAGTCAGCCCGCCCTGGTCGCCCACTGCCTGGACGCCGACGAGGTGGCTGCGGCGGTCCGCGTCGCCGCCCGGTGCCACCTGCCGGTGTCGGTCCGCTCGGGCGGGCACGACTGGGCGGGCCGGGCACTGCGCGACGGGGGCCTGGTGCTCGACCTGACCGGCCTGCACGCCGTCCGGGTCGATCCGGACAGCTGCACGGTGACGGTGGCCGGCGGTGCCAGCGCCGCCGACCTGCTCGCCGCCGCCGCCCCGTACGACCTGGTGGTGCCCACGGGTGTGGTCCGCGACGTGGGCATGGCCGGCCTGACCCTGGCCGGCGGGTACGGCCCGCTCTGCGGGCGGTTCGGCCTTGCCCTGGACAACCTGCTCGGCGCGGAGGTCGTCCTCGCCGACGGTCGTCGGGTCACCGCCGACCCGCGCCACGACGCGGAGCTGTACTGGGCGCTGCGCGGCGGCGGTGGCAACGTCGGCGTGGTCACCGAGCTGCGGTACCGGGCGCACCGGCTGCCGGCCGTGCTCGCTGGCATGATCATGTTCGCGCTGGCCGAGGCGCCGGCCGTGCTGCGCGGCTACGCGGCGCTGCTCGCCGACGCCCCGGACGAGTTGACAGTCATGGCCGGCTTCCTGCCCGGCCCGGCCGGCGAACCGGTGGTCTCGTGTGCCCGTTCTACAGCGGCCCGGACCTGGACGCCGGCCGCCCGTGGCTGGACCGGCTGCGGGCGCTGGGCACCCCGCTGGTCGACCAGGTCGACCCGCTGCCGTACGCGGACGCGTTGCGCATGTTCGACGGCGGAATGGTCGACGGTAACCACTACCTGCTGCGTACCCGCTGGCTGCCAACGCTCGCCGACGGCGCGGTGGACGCGCTGGTCGACGCCGCCCGGCAGGTCACCTCGCCGTTCTCCGCGCTGGCCCTGCACCACTTCCACGGCGCGGCCACCCGGGTCCGGCTCGGCGACACGGCGTTCGGCCTGCGCGCCGAGCACCTGCTGACCGAGATCATCGCGGCGTGGGCCCCCGGCGGGGAGGTCGCACCGCACCTCGCGTGGGCCGAGCGGACGTCGGAGGCGCTCGCCCCGCTCGCCCTGCCCGGGGGCTACCCGAACCTGCTCGCCCCGACCGAGACCGAACGGGTCCGGCTCGCGTACGGCGCGAACTGGGCGCGTCTGCGCCGGGCCAAGCGGCACTACGACCCTCGTGACCTGCTCACCGCCGTGCCCACGCTGCCCCCGTCGGAGCACCCGGAGTGAGCTCTCGCCGGGAGCGCCCCGACACCGCCCGCCACGACAGGCGTACGATTCCCGGCGCGCGGTCGCCGTTGCCCGTCGCCACAACGTTCCCGGTGCGGCTCCGCCCGCCGGTCCGACGCGCACCCGCGCGTTGTTGGACACCTGTTCCGCTGCCTGCAAGGGGTCGGCCCCGAGTCCGACCTGAAGGAGAGACTAGCCTGATGGGCGTGACACGCCGCGCGAAGATCGTCTGCACTCTTGGTCCCGCCACCTCGTCCCCGGAGCGCATCCGGGGCCTCGTCGAGGCCGGTATGAACGTGGCGAGGCTCAACTTCAGCCACGGCAGCCACGCCGACCACGAGGCGGTCTACCGACTGGTCCGGGAGGCGTCCGAGGCGTCCGGCAAGCCGGTGGCCGTCCTCGCCGACCTGCAGGGGCCCAAGATCCGGCTCGGCCGGTTCGCCGACGGCCCGCACGAGTGGCGCACCGGCGACTCCGTAGTGATCACCGGTGACGACATCCTCGGCACCAAGGAGCGGGTCTCCTGCACCTACCGCAAGCTGCCGCAGGAGGTGAAGCCCGGTGACCGCCTGCTGATCGACGACGGTCGGGTCGCCGTGGAGGTCACCGACGTCACCGGCAACGACATCCGCTGCCTGGTCACCGAGGGCGGCCCCGTCTCCAACAACAAGGGCGTGTCGCTGCCCAACGTGGCGGTCAGCGTGCCCGCCATGTCGGACAAGGACGCCGAGGACCTGCGCTTCTCCCTGGGGCTCGGCGTCGACCTGGTCGCGCTGTCCTTCGTGCGCTCGGCCGAGGACATCAAGCTCGTCCACAACATCATGGCCGAGGAGGGCGTGTTCCGGCCGGTGCTGGCCAAGGTCGAGAAGCCGGAGGCCGTGGACCACCTGGAGGCCATCGTGCTGGCCTTCGACGGTGTCATGGTCGCCAGGGGCGACCTCGGCGTGGAGATGCCGCTGGACGAGGTCCCGCTGGTGCAGAAGCGGGCCGTGCAGTTGTGCCGGGAGAACGCCAAGCCGGTCATCGTGGCCACCCAGATGCTCGACTCCATGATCGAGAATTCCCGCCCCACCCGGGCGGAGGCCTCCGACGTGGCCAACGCGGTGCTCGACGGCGCGGACGCGGTGATGCTCTCCGGCGAGACCAGCGTCGGCAAGTACCCGGTGCTGACCGTCAGCACCATGGCCAAGATCGTGACGACCACCGAGGCCGGTTCGATCGGCGTGCCGCGCCTGCAGCACGACCCGCGTACCCACGGCGGCGCGCTCACCGTGGCCGCCTCGTCGATCGCCCGGGCCATCAACGCCAAGGCGCTCGTCGCCTTCTCGCAGACCGGCGACACCGTCCGCCGGCTCTCCCGCCTGCACTGCGACCTGCCGCTGCTCGCGTTCACCCCGGTCCCCGAGGTGCGTGACCAGCTCGCCCTGACCTGGGGCGTGGAGACCTTCCTCATGCCGTTCGTGCAGCACACCGACGACATGTTCCGCCAGGTCGACCAGGCGCTGCTCGGCCTCGACCGGGCCAACCCCGGTGACTACGTGGTGATCGTGGCGGGCAGCCCGCCCGGCACCCCCGGCTCGACCAACACGCTGCGCGTCCACCAGCTCGGCTCGCTGGTCGACGCCGCGTCGGCGCGGGCGCTGCAGTGAGCGACGGTCGGGTCGCGGTCGGCCAGGCAGCGGTCGACCAGCTGCTGGAAGTGCTGGACCTCGACCCGACCGGGGAGATGACCTTCCGGGGGATGAGCCCCCCGGTCGGTCCACAACGGGTGTACGGCGGCCAGGTTGCCGGTCAGGCACTGGTCGCCGCCGGCCGCACGGTGGACCCGGAGCGGTTCGTGCACTCGCTGCACGGCTACTTCGTCCGCCCCGGTGACCCGGTCGAGCCGATCGAGTACCAGGTGGAGAACATCCGCGACGGCAGGTCCTTCTCGGTGCGCCGGGCGGTCGCCCTCCAGCACGACAAGCCGATCTTCTTCATGTCGGCGTCGTTCCAGCGGACCGAGGAGGGGCTGGACCACCAGGCACCCGCGCCGCTGGACGTGCCCGCCCCGCAGGACGTGCCGACGATGTCCGACCGGCTCTCCCGCTATCCCGAGCGTCTGGGCATCTGGGGGCAGATCCCCCGCCCGATCGACGTGCGTTACGTGGGGGAGCCCGGCTGGGTCCGCCCCGGCGACCGGCCCGCCGACCCGCACCAGCGGGTCTGGATGCGCATCGACGGCAAGCTGCCCGACGACCCGCTGCTGCACGCGTGCGCGCTCACGTACGCCTCGGACCTCACCCTGCTCGACTCGGTGCTCTCCGTGCACGGTGAGGTGTGGGGGCCGGGCGGTGTGGTCGGCGCGAGCCTGGACCACGCGCTGTGGTTCCACCGGCCGTTCCGCGCCGACGAGTGGTTCCTCTACGACTGCTGGAGCCCGTCGGCGTCCGGCGCCCGAGGGCTGGCCACCGGCCGGATGTTCACCACCGACGGCCGACAGATCGCCAGCGCCGTGCAGGAGGGTCTGCTGCGCCGCGTCGGAGCCTGATCCGCCGTTGCTGTCCCGCGTGATCCGGCGTTGCTGTCACGCCTGATCCGGCGTTGCTGTTACGCCTCGAGGATGGCCTCGCCGGCGATTTCGATCTGCACGGTCTTGCCGACCAGAACGCCGCCGCTCTCCAGCGCGACATTCCAGAGCAGGCCGTAGTCCTCCCGGTTGATTTCGGCGGTCGCGCTGAATCCGAAGATGTTCTGTCCGTACGGATCACGCCGGGCACCGCCGAAATTCACCTGAAGGTCTACCGCGCGGGTGATCCCCTTTACCGTCAACTCGCCGGTGAGCACGAATCGATTGGCCTCGGACTGCGGCGGGGGATTGTGACTTCTGCCTCGTCCGCCAAGTCGGTGGTTTCGCAGGCGGGCCCAGTAGAAAATCGGGTCCTCGTTGCTCTGCCAGTTAATGCCCGTGCTTCGATATTCGAGCGTGGGATAACTCTCCACATCGAGGAAGTCGGCGCTTTTGAGATGCGTGTCCCGGTCGACGCTTCCGGTGGAGATGCTGGCCGCCGCGATGGTGGCGGTCACCCCGGAGCGCAGCGGATCCTCCGCCACGAAGATCTCCGCGCTCGCCTCGGCGAACTCGCCCCGAACCGGGCTCACCATCATGTGGCGGGACAGGAAACCGATCCGCTTGTGCGCCTGATCGAGGCGATAGGTGCCGGCGATCGGGATGGTCATGCCATCCCAGGTGCGTGTGGCGACATCGGTCATCGTGTTGCCTTCCCCCCGGGTGGATCCGGGTGTTTATCAATGTCCTGCCCGAGCCGGGGTAACCGGTCCCGCAGTCATACCGCCCGCCCAGCATAAGGACGCTCCGAATCGGCATTCCGGGCCCCACCGGGTGATGGATCACGGCGTACGACGTTATTGGCTATTCGTCGATGCGTGACCGATCGGCCGAGGGTCGCCGAACCGGCAGGATGACCTGCGGGCTAACCTTGCCGGCATGCGTCTCTCCGCCCGGGTCGACTACGCCCTCCGCGCGGCCGCCGAGCTCGCCGCGACGGCCAGTGGCCCCGGGCGGGGGCGGCCGGTCACCGCCGACCAGATCGCGCGTGCGCAGGAGATCCCGCCGAAGTTCCTTGAGAGCATCCTGCTGCAACTGCGTCGGGGTGGCATCGTGCACGCCCAGCGCGGCCCGGAGGGCGGCTACTGGTTGGCCCGCCCGGCCGAGGAGATCTCCCTCGCGGAGGTGATCCGGGTGATCGACGGGCCGCTCGCGCACGTCCGGGGGCAGCGCCCCGAACAGCTCGGCTACCACGGTCCGGCCCGTGCCCTGCAGGAGGTCTGGATCGCGCTGCGCGCCAGTGAGCGGGAGATCCTCGAACTGGTAAGCGTCGCCGACGTGGCCGCCGGCACGTTGCCGCCCCGGGTCACCGAGCTGGTCGCCGACCCCCGCGCCTGGATCTGAGCCCGCGCCCGGTCTGCGCCTGCGTCCGGTCTGCGCCTGCGTCCGGTCTGCGCCTGCGTCCGGTCTGAGCCTGCGTCCGGTCTGAGCCTGCGTCCGGTCTGAGCCTGCGTCCGGTCTGAGCCTGCGCGGGTCTGAGCCTGCGCCCGGTCTGAGCCTGCGCGGGTCTGAGCCCGCGTCCGGTCTGGGCCTGCGCGGGTCTGAGCCCGCGTCCGGTCTGGGCCTGCGCGGGTCTGAGCCCGCGTCCGGTCTGAGCCCGCGTCCGGTCTGAGCCCGCGCGGTTCTGAGCCCGCGCTTCACGCTCTATGGCGGCGCGGCTTCGCGAGATCTTGGACAGTTTCCGTTCGCGTCGAACGGAAACTGTCCAAGATCTCGCCGTGGTGGTGCGTGCGCGGTCGCGGCGCCGTGCGCGGGGGTGCGTCCGGGCGGTTGGTCTGCGGGGATGCGTGGCAGTGCCGGGGTACGTCGCCCGCTGGTCCGGCCGGGCTGTGCCGCGCGGTGGCGTCCCATCCCCCGGTCGGGGGCTTGACCCGTGCTGTCCCGTGGCGCATTGTCGACCAAGTCGATAGGAGATACCGAAAAGTCAGGGGGCGCTCGTGCGCAAGCTACTGGTCCTCGCTCTGGTCGGGCTCGTCGCGCAGTTGATCGATGGTTCGCTCGGTATGGCGTACGGGTTGACCTCGTCCACGTTGCTGCTGGTCGTCGGGGTCGCCCCCGCCGCCGCCTCGGCGTCGGTGCACCTGGCCGAGATCGGCACCACGCTCGCGGCCGGGGTCGCGCACTGGCGGTTCGGCAACGTCGACTGGCGGGTGGTGACCCGCATCGCCCTGCCCGGCGCGATCGGCGCGTTCGCCGGAGCCACCCTGCTCAGCTCGATCTCCACCGAGTCGGCGGCGCCGTGGATGGCCGCCATCCTCTTCGCCCTCGGCGCGTACCTGCTGGTGCGCTTCGCCCGACCGCTGCGAACCGGCCGGGCCGGCGGGCGGCTGCGCGGCCGCTTCCTCGGCCCCCTGGGCCTGGTCGCCGGCTTCGTCGACGCGACAGGCGGCGGCGGGTGGGGCCCGGTCGCCACCCCGGCGCTGCTGGTCTCCGGTCGCATGGAGCCCCGCAAGGTGATCGGCTCGGTCGACACCGCCGAGTTCGTCGTGGCCGGCGCCGCGAGCGTCGGGTTCCTGATCGGGCTGGGCACGGAGGGGTTTCTGCTCCCCACCGTCGTGGCCCTGCTGATCGGCGGGTTGATCGCCGCCCCGCTGGCTGCCTGGCTGGTGCGCATCGTGCCCGCCCAACTGCTGGGCGCGGCGGTCGGTGGCGTGATCGTGCTGAGCAACGCCCGCACCCTGATCCGGTCCGCCGGGCTGGACGGCCCGCTCCGCCCCACCCTGTACGCCCTGCTGGCCGTCGGTTGGCTGACCGCGCTCGTCTTCGCCGTGCGGGCCCTGCACCGCACCCGCCGAGCCCGCGCCACCGTCGCGACCGCGACCGCCGCGACCGCCGCCACCCCCGCGACCGTCACTACCACCGTCGCGACCGCGACCGCGACCGCCGCAACCGCCACTACCACCGCCGCCGGAGCGTCGGCGGTTTCTCAGTCGGCCCCGTTTCGGCCGGGTGCTGTCGTTTCGGGCGTCGCAGTAGCCGGTGCTGTCGGCGACGGCACGCCGGCCGGTCTCACCGTCGTCGGAACGCCGGCCCCGCGCTGATCCGGCTGCCGGATCGGAGCCGCCCCGCCCTGACCCGCGCCGCCAGGCCGGCCAGGTTGCGGATTCCTGCCGGCGTCATGGCGGGAGATCGACTGCGGATCGCCGATCTGGCGGTGTCCCCGCGCCGTTATGCCGCCACATCGGCGACCTGGAGTTGACCAACGGCGCCCGCGCAGTCAGCGGCCTGCCGGACCGGCAGGGACGCTCGCGCGGTCAGCCGGGACGCGCGCGGTCAGCCGGGACGCGCGCGGTCAGCCGGGACGCGCGCGGTCAGCCGGGACGCGCGCGGTCGGCCGGCGCTCGCGCGGTCAGGGTGTCAGCAGCTTGTCCGCCGCCTCGGCGAGGAGCGTCCACGCCTCGTCGACGTGCGCCTCAACGGTCTGCGGTGCGCCGACGGCCAGTCGCAGCGTGTACCGGCCGGCCACGCGGGTGTGGGTCAGGTGGACGCGTCCGGTGCCGTTGACCTGGGCCAGCAGCTCGGCGTTGGTGTCGTCGTCGGCGCGTAGCCGGAAGCAGACCAGCGAGAACGGGTGCGCCGCGGCCAGCTCGAACCGGTCGTCGGCGCGGACCCGGTCGGCGAACCGGGCGGCCAGCGCCACGCCGGAGCGGATGTGCGCCCGTAGCCCCTCGGCGCCGTACCAGCGCAGCACGAACCACAGCTTCAGGGCCCGGAAGCGGCGGCCGAGGGGCACCTGCCAGTCCCGGTAGTCGATCACCGCCCCGGACTCGGAGGCGGCGTTGCGCAGGAACTCCGGGAGCACGGTCAGCGCTTCGATCAGCTCGGCGCGGTCGGCCACCCAGAACGCGTCGCAGTCGAAGCCGGTGAGCAGCCACTTGTGCGGGTCGAAACAGTAGGAGTCCGCGTACTCCAGGCCGGCGTGTGACCAGCGCAGCTCGGGGCAGACGGCGGCGGCGCCCGCGTACGCCGCGTCGACGTGCAGCCAGATCCCGTACTCGGCGCAGATCGCCCCGATCTCGGGCAGCGGATCGACGGCGGTGGTGGAGGTGGTGCCGATGGTGGCGACGACGATGGCGGGTACGTCCCCGGCGGCCAGGTCCGCCTCGATCGCGGCCCGCAGCGCGGCGGGGCGCAGCGCCTGGGTGTCCGGGTCCACGTCGATCGGCCGGATCCCGTCGCCGCCCAACCCGGCGATCCGTACGGCCTTCTCGATCGAGGAGTGCCCGTGCACTGAGGTGTACGCGCGGTAGCGCCGGTCGATGCCGGCGACGCGCCAGCGACCCGCGCTGGCGCGGTGCAGGGCGGCGAGGGTGGCCACCAGGGTCGCCGAGGAGGCCGAGTCCTGGATGACGCCGCCGCCGGCGCCGCTCGACCGGAAGCGCTGCGGCAGGTCGAGCAGCTGGGCCAGCCAGTCCATCATGACCGTCTCCAGCTCGGTGCAGGCCGGGCTGCTGGCCCAGAGCATGCCCTGCACGCCGAGCCCGGAACTGACCAGGTCGCCGAGCAGGCTCGGACCGGACGTGTTCGCGGGGAAGTAGCCGAAGAAACCAGGGTGCTGCCAGTGGGTCAGGCCCGGTAGGACTATCGCGTCCAGATCGGCGAGGACCGCCTCGACCGGCTCGCCGCCGGTGGTGGGCGGCGCGCTCGGCAGGGCCTCGGCGACCGTTCCGGGTGGGTCGGCCGGGGCGACCGGCCGCTGGTGCAGCGTCGTCCAGTAGTCGGCGATCCAGTCGACGACGGCGTGGCCGGCGCGGCGGAACTCGTCCGGGTCCATGTGTGGGGCGCTCACCCGGACGAGTTGATCAGGCCAGCGGGGGAGGGTCAAGAGCCGCATGGCGTGACGGTCGTCGATATTGCGGAGCGGAAAGCGCTTGCCCTACGATGCGGCTGAGCCGGATCCGCGAGTTCCAGGGCGTTTCACCCCGACCAGATCGCCGTTCGCCGTCACGTCGGCGGGCCGTTCACCGTGCTTCCCGGGCAGGGCAGGTGGACCACAGCGGTCATCACCGGATCCTCCGGAGGCAGTTCATGCACCCGTTACGACAACGGTTCATCCTGCTGGCCGCGTCGACGGCCGCCGCCGTCGTGGCCGGCACCGTCGGCACTGTCGTCGCCTCGGCCGCCGCCGTCGGCTGTCGCGTCGACTACCAGGTCAGCAACCAGTGGCAGGGCGGTTTCGGCGCCAGCGTCACCATCACCAACCTCGGCGAGGAGGTCAACGGCTGGGCCCTCACCTGGTCGTACGCCGCCGGGCAGCAGGTCACCCAGGCGTGGAGCGCCACCGTCACCCAGTCCGGCGCACAGGTGACCGCGCGCAACGTCGACTACAACGGTGCCCTCGCCACCAACGGCACCGCCTCGTTCGGGTTCAACGCCTCGTGGACGAGCAGCAACCCGGCGCCGACCAGCTTCGCGCTCAACGGCGTCACCTGCACCGGGGCGCCGGCCACCGACGGCCCGACCACCCCGCCACCCACGACGCCACCGCCCACGACGCCACCGCCCACGACGCCACCTCCGACGATGCCACCTCCGACGACGCCGCCCCCGACGACGCCGCCACCCACGACGCCTCCGGCCGGGGCGAAGCAGATGGAGAACCTGGACCGAGGGTTGATCAGCGTCCGCTCCGGTAGCGGCAACCTGGTGTCCTGGCGGCTGCTCGGCACCGAGACCTCCGGCGTGGCCTTCAACCTCTACCGGGGCTCGACCAGGGTCAACGCCAACCCGATCACCGGCGCCACCAACTACCTCGACAGCGGCGCGGCGGCCGGGTCGGCGTACACCGTGCGGGCCGTGGCGGGCGGCGCCGAGCAGGCGGCGTCCGCGCCCGCCCTGCAGTTCGCCAACGGCTACCTGGACGTGCCGTTGCAGGTGCCGGCCGGGGGCACCACTCCCAGCGGGGAGAGCTACACCTACAGCGCCAACGACGCCTCCGTCGGTGACCTCAACGGTGACGGCACCTACGAGATCGTGCTCAAGTGGGATCCGTCGAACGCCAAGGACAACTCGCAGTCCGGCTACACCGGCAACGTCTACGTCGACGCGTACACCCTGACCGGCACCCGGTTGTGGCGGATCGACCTGGGCCGCAACATCCGCGCCGGAGCCCACTACACCCAGTTCCAGGTGTACGACTACGACGGTGACGGTCGCGCCGAGGTGGCCATGAAGACCGCCGACGGCACCCGCTCCGGCACCGGTCAGCTCATCGGCTCGTCGTCTGCGGACTATCGCAACTCCAGCGGTTACGTGCTCTCCGGCCCGGAGTACCTGACCATGTTCAACGGCCAGACCGGCGCGATCGCATCCACGGTCAACTACGACCCGCCGCGCGGCACCGTGTCGTCCTGGGGCGACTCGTACGGCAACCGGGTGGACCGGTTCCTCGCCGGCACCGCCTACCTGGACGGGCAGCGTCCCTCGCTGATCATGGCCCGGGGCTACTACACCCGGGCGGTCATCGCGGCGTGGGACTTCCGCAACGGCACGCTGACCAAGCGCTGGACGTTCGACTCGAACTCGTCCGGCAACGGCGCCGCCGCCGGCCAGGGCAACCACCAGCTCTCGGTGGCCGACGTCGACGCCGACGGCCGTCAGGAGATCGTCTACGGCGCCGCCACGATCGACGACAACGGTCGGCTGCTCTACTCGACCGGCAACGGGCACGGCGACGCCCTGCACGTCGGGGACCTCGATCCGGGCCGCGCCGGCCTGGAGGTGTTCAAGGTCGACGAGGACGGGAGCAAGCCCAGCTCCTGGTTCGCGGACGCCCGTACCGGTCAGATCCTGTGGTCCACGCCGGCCTCGGGGGACAACGGCCGGGGCGTCTCGGCGGACATCTGGGCGGGCAGCCCCGGCGCCGAGTCGTGGTCCTCGGCAGTCTCCGGGCTCTCCAACACCCGGGGTCAGAACGTGGGCCGCAAGCCGTCGTCGGCCAACTTCCTCGCCTGGTGGGACGGCGACCCGGTCCGGGAGCTGCTGGACGGTACGAAGATCGACAAGTACGGCACCAGCGGCGAGACCCGGCTGCTCACCGGCGACCAGGTGGCGTCCAACAACGGCACCAAGTCCACGCCGGCGCTCTCGGGGGACATCCTCGGCGACTGGCGCGAGGAGGTGATCTGGCGGACCACCGACAGCCGGGCGCTGCGCATCTACAGCACGCCCACGCCGACCAGCACCCGGATCCACACCCTGATGCACGACCCGCAGTACCGGGTGGCGATCGCGTGGCAGAACACCGCCTACAACCAGCCGCCACACCCGGGGTTTTTCATCGGCGATCAGATGGCCAGCCCGCCGACCCCGAACATCTACCTACGTTGATCTGGCGGTCCTGATCGGGTTCGCCTAAGGTGGCAGGCACCGGGCCGCAGCCGCGGAATCCGCACAGCTGCAGCCCGGTGCTCCACACCGCGGCATTCCCGACCCGTCCCGACCGGGAATGCCGTACCACCACCGGCACCAACATTAGGCACCGTCCGGGTCGCGGGGGTGACGCTGACGTGAAGATCGTGTTTCACGCGTCCCGGCGCAGACCCCCCGCCACCTGCTCGGCGATCAATTCGTACGACCGCACCCGGTCCGCCACGTCGTAGACCAGGGTGGTGAGCATCAGCTCGTCCGCGTCGGTGCGCTCCTGCAACTCGGTCAACTGCCGGCGCACCGTCTCCGGCGAGCCCAGCGCCTGACCGTCGCGCCGCTGCAGCACGAACTCCCGCTCGAACTCGGTGTACGGGTAGGCCGCCGCCTCGTCGGGCGTCGACAGCGGTTCCGGTCGACCGGAGCGCAGCTTCAGGAACGACAGCGCGCTCGGCCCGGCCAGCCACTCGGCCCGCTCGTCGGTCTCGGCGCAGACCGCGTTGACGGCCACCATCGCGTACGGCTTGTCCAGCCACTGCGACGGCCGGAAGTTCTGCCGGTACAGCGCCAGCGCCGGCAGGGTGTTCGCCGAGCTGAAGTGGTGCGCGAAGGAGAACGGCAGGCCCAGCAGGCCGGCGAGTTGGGCGCTGAAGCCGCTGGAGCCGAGCAGCCAGACGGCCGGCTGCTCACCCCGACCCGGGGTGGCGATGATCTGCCCCGGCTTCTCTCCGCTGAAGTAGTTCATCAGGTCCGTCAGCTCACGCGGGAAACCCTCCGCGGACAGGCCCTCCATGGTGCGCCGCAACGCCAGCGCGGTCACCTGGTCGGTGCCCGGGGCCCGGCCGATACCCAGGTCGATCCGACCGGGGTGCAGCGCCTCCAGGGTGCCGAACTGCTCGGCCACCACCAGCGGCGCGTGGTTGGGCAGCATCACCCCGCCCGAACCGAGGCGGATCGTCGACGTGTTCGCCGCCAGGTGCGCCAGCAGGACCGCCGGCGCGGAGCTGGCGATCGCCGGCATGTTGTGGTGCTCGGCCACCCAGAACCGGTGGTAGCCCAGCTCCTCGGTGCGCCGGGCCAGCTCGGTGGTGGCCTGCAGGGCCGCGCCGGCGGTGGTCCCACGAGCGACCGGGGCAAGATCAAGAACAGACAACGGTACGGTGATCACACGCAGTGCCAACTCCCTGGCCTGCCCGTTCATTCCGACCGTCGCTCACCCCATCCCGCGGGCCTGCTCGAAGATCAGGCTGGTCTGCGTGTGCTGCACCGCCGGGTCGACCGCGAGATGGTCCAGCACGAAGTCCCGCAGCGCGTCGCCCGACGCCGCCCGCACGTGCAGCACGTAATCCTCCGCGCCGGCCACGTGGAACACCGACACCACCCCGGGCAGACGCACCGACCGGGCCCGGAACGCGTCCACCGCGGCCCGCTCGTGCGCGGTCAACCGCACCGACACCAACGCCTGCAACGGCAGACCCAGCGCGGCCGGATCCACCTCAGCGTGAAAGCCCCGGATCGCCCCGCGCTCGCGCAACGCCCGGGTGCGCGTCAGGCACGTCGACGGCGCCACCCCCACCCGTTCGGCGAGCGCGTTGTTCGGCAGGCGGCCGTCCGCCGCCAGCTCGGCGAGGATCGCGCGGTCCACCTCGTCCAGGGCCGGATACGGCCGCACTTCGTTCGGCTCAGGGGGCATCCGAGCATCCTCCACCGAATCTCCCGACGAAGCCAGCTCTCCTCGCAGAATCATTCACCAAACCATTGCCCAATCGACTCCGGATGTTCGACGCTACCGCCATGACGACGGTGGACACCCGGGCCGTACACGCCGGCCGCGACGACCTGCGCACGCTCGGCGTGCACGTGCCTCCGATCGACCTCTCCACCACCAACCCACTGCCCTCGGTCGACGACGGCGGCAACGCCTACGAACAACTCGCCACCGGCGGCACCCTCCCCGCCGACGGCAGCGCCGTCTACCAGCGGCTCTGGAACCCCACCGTCGCCCGCTTCGAAACCGCCCTCGCCGAACTGGAGGGCACCGCCCAGGCCGTCGCCTTCGCCAGCGGCATGGCCGCCCTCACCGCCACCCTGCTCGCCGCCACCCGCGACGGCCAGCGCCACATCGTCGCCGTCCGGCCCCTCTACGGCGGCACCGACCACGTCCTCGCCACCGGCCTGCTCGGCACCACCGTCACCTGGGCCCACCCCGACCAGGTCGCCGCCGCCATCCGCCCCGACACCGCGCTTGTCGTCATCGAGACGCCCGCCAATCCCACCCTCGACCTCGTCGACATCGCCGCGCTCGCCACCGCCGCCGGCGACGTACCCCTGCTCGTCGACAACACCGTCGCCACCCCCGTGCTCCAACAACCCGCCCGGCACGGCGCCGCCCTCGTCCTGCACAGCGCCACCAAGAGCATCGGCGGGCACGGCGACGTCCTCGCCGGCGTCGTCGCCTGCGACGCCGACTGGGCCGTCCGGCTGCGCCAGGTCCGCGCCGTCACCGGCGCGATCCTGCACCCCCTCGGTGGCTACCTCCTGCACCGCGGCCTGCAGACCCTGCCGCTGCGGGTCCGCGCCCAACAGGCCACCGCCGAGAAACTCGCCGGCTGGCTCGCCGACCACCAGGCCGTACACCGGGTGCACCACCCCTCGGTGTACGACCCGGCGGCGCTGGTCGGCCGCCAGATGGCCGGCCCCGGCAGCCTGCTCGCCTTCGAGGTACGCGGCGGAGCGCCCGCCGCCGCCACCGTCGCCGCCGCCTGCCGACTGATCACCCACGCCGTGTCCCTCGGCGGCGTGGACACCCTCATCCAGCACCCCGCCTCGCTCACCCACCGGCCCGTCGAGGGCGACGCGAAGCCCGACGGCGCGCTGCTGCGTCTCTCCGTCGGCCTCGAAGACCCCGACGACCTGCGCGCCGACCTCGCCCAGGCCCTCGACACGATCGCCTGATCAGCGCAGTTCGCGATTGCCCAGCACCCGGGTCGGTGAGCCCTCCCGAGCCACCCGCAGCATCGCCCGACCGATCCCGTCCGTCGTGGTGACCTGGTTGGGGAACAACCGGCGCAGCGCCGGGACCAGCGGACTGGTCGCCGCGTAGAGCACCCGGTACCACCGCGTCTTCGACACCGCCCCGTACGTCGGCTGGATGAAGCCCGGCCGCGCCGCGTACCCGTTGGGCAGCAGGTCGACGATCGCGTTCTCGGTGCGACCCTTGACCCGCGCCCACATCACCCGACCCTGCCCGGTCGAGTCGGTGCCGACGCCGGAGACGTAGATGAACGTGACCTGCGGGCTCACCTCGGCGAACAGCCGCGCCGCAGCCATCGGAAAGTCGTAGCTGACCCGGGTGTACGCCGCCTCGTCCAGACCCAGCGACGAGACGCCCAGGCAGTAGAAGCAGGCGTCAACGCCGGTCAGCTCCGCGCGGACCGTCTTTAGGTCGCCCACGTCGGGAACGGTCAGCTCCCGCAGCTTCGGATCCTGCCGGCCGGTCGGCCTGCGGCCGACGGTGAGCACCTCGCGCACGTCCTCGGCGAGCAGGCACTCCCGCAGCACACCCTGGCCCACCATCCCGGTAGCACCGAAAACCACCACCCGCATCAGAACCCGCCCTCCGTCGTCGACACCCGCCCAGGCTCCCACGCACGTCATGACCGCCGCCTCCGCCGGTCGATGATGAAGCTGTTGCCCTCGATGTCGGCGCGTCGGCGCGACAACTTCATGATCACTAGAGGTCTGGATGGCCCATCGGCGGTTCAGGACTTAGGGCCGACGTGTCGGTCTAGCGCGGCTACCGCGTCGCGTCGCGCCACCGACAGGGAGTTGCGGCGGTTCATCCGCCAGGAGATACCGAGCAGGTCCAGGCTCCACTGGCAGAGCCCCATGATGTCGGTCGACTCGTTGACGAACATGTAGCGCGGGTAGACGTACTCCTTGCCCCGCACGGTCACCCGGTTGGCGATGCGGCAGCCGTCGGAGTGGAACAGCCCTCTCAGGAAGTAGCCGGGGTGCTGTTCGATGATCGGCCTTTGCCAGTCGGCGAGGACGATCGGTCGATCGTGCTTCCTGCCAGGCCCGTGCTGCGGGAGCAGGCAGGGCCAGTGGAGGCCGTAACTCTGTACGCCCACGCAACCCTGCTTCTGGACCCGTTGCACCTTCGAGGCCAACACGGCTCGCATGGCCACATCGCACGCCTCGATCAGCCCCGGCCAGTCATTGGAACAGTAGATGCGCAACACCGGAACACGCGCCGTCGTCACCAGGTGGCCGTCGCCCAGGTAGAGGCCGAGCAGGTAGGCGTAGGCGGCGGGGTCGGTCGGATTGTCGACATCCGGCCGGCAACGAAAGCATCGGAGCTCGGTGCCGACCCCCGCCCGCTCGGGGCGATCGACGCACCAGTGCCAGACCGTGGAGTAGGGCAGGGCGAGCGAGCGAGCTACCGAGTGGATGTTCTGTCCACGAGCGCGGAGGGCGCGGGCGCGGGCCCGCATCTGCGGTGGGTGCACACCCGCATCGTCGAACACGTGTATGACAAAGTGCCGGGAGCGGGATTCGAACCCGCAAGCCCTTTCGGGCAGAAGTGTTTGAGACTTCCGTGTATGCCGTTCCACCATCCCGGCGGGTGACGCTCACTGTACCCGACTACTCTCATGCGGGAGCATGGGTGGTGACCGTGCAGTGATCGATGGTGGGGGTAGGGCTGGTGGCTGAGATGCCGACGGATGCCGAGCGTAGGCGCGTGCTGATCGCCGAGGACGAGGCGCTGATCCGGCTGGACCTCGCCGAGATGCTTGTCGAAGAGGGCTACGAGGTGGTGGGGGAGGCCGGCGACGGCGAGACCGCCGTGCGACTCGCCGAAGAGCTGAAGCCCGACCTCGTCATCCTCGACATCAAGATGCCGATCATGGATGGGCTGGCCGCCGCCGAACGGATCGCCGGCGCCCGGATCGCCCCGGTGATCATCCTGACCGCGTTCAGCCAGCGGGACCTGGTGGAGCGGGCGCGGGCGGCGGGCGCGATGGCGTACCTGGTGAAGCCCTTCCAGAAGAGTGACCTGGTCCCGGCGGTGGAGATCGCGCTGTCGCGCTACTCGGAGGTCGCGGCCCTGGAGGCGGAGGTCGCGAGCCTGACCGACCGCCTGGAGATCCGCAAGACCGTCGAGCGCGCCAAGGGCGCGCTGATGACGACGTACGGGATGACCGAGCCGCAGGCGTTCAAGTGGATCCAGCGCACGGCGATGGACCACCGGATGACCATGAAGGAGGTCGCCGAGCGGATCCTCGCGGAGACCGCCGGCGGCGAGGTGGCGCAGCAGCCGACCGTCTGAGCGCGTCCGCCCTGCTCGCGGGTCACCGCGCGCGCCGGGCGGTGGTTAGCATCGACGGGTGTCCGTCCGACGGGTGATTGCGGTGTTCGGCCTCTTCGCGCTGCTGCTCGCCGGCTGTGACGGGCCGGCCGCGCCGACCGGTGCACCGTCCGCTGCCGCCGCGCCCGCGCTGCGGCCGTCGTGGCAGGCGTTGACGCTGCCGGCGCCGCCGGGTGGCGCGGGCCGCCTGTTGGTGCGCGACGTGGCGGCGTGTGCGGGCCGCTGGTTCCTGGTGGGCGGTGTCGCGGATGCCGCTGGCGGCACGCGCCCGGCGGTCTGGACCAGCGTGGACGGTACGGCGTGGACGGTCCTGCCGGTGCGGGCGGATTCGTTCTATGGCAAACAGAACGTGCTGTCGTCGGTGGCCTGCCGCGACGGCCGGGTGGCGGTGATCGGCGCGAAGGTCGGCGGGGCGCACGGCTATCCACGGGTGAGCACGTGGCGGCAGGTGGCCGACGGCGCGCTGGTCGAGGTCCAGGCATCGTTCGAGACGTACGGCGGGCCGAAGGCGGTGAACGTGTCCCGCCTGGCGGCGGGCCCGGCGGGCTGGTTGATCGTGGGCAACCGTTCGGCGGGCGCGGCCTCGTGGGTGTCGGCGCCGGAGGCGGCGGAGTTCGCGCTGGTGGAGGGCGCACCGGGGCTGGCGAGTGACAGCACGGGGGTGACCTGGGCGTTCGACGCCGCGGCGACGTCGTCGGGTTGGCTGGCCGTGGGCGGTCTGCTGCCGGCCGGCCGGATCGACCGGGACCCGGCGGTGTGGTCGTCGCCGGACGGGCGGTCGTGGCAGCGCACGGTGTTGCCGGGTGGCCCGGAGTACGAGGAGTTGCAGCGCGTCGTGCTGGCCGGCGGGACGCCGGTGGCGGTCGGGCTGCGGGGGGCGACGTTCGGCGCGTGGCGTCAGGAGGCGGACGGCTGGGTGGCGGCGGGTGCGTTCGGGCGGCGGTCCGCGGCGGGGGTGCCCCAGGTGGCGTCGCTGGTGGGCTCCGGTGATCGGCTGTTCGCCGCGGTGACGGACGGCGGGCGTTACTCGGTGTGGGTGTCGACGGATCGCGGTGGGTCGTGGCGGGAGGCCGCGATGCCGCTCGATGTGGCGGCGGGCGCCGACCGGGATGTCGCGCTGGTCGCGGTGGGTGACCGGTGGTGGCTGGCGGTGGACGACGGTTCGCGGTCCGGGCTGTGGTGGGCGGGCGGGCTTGGCGACTGAGGGGTACGGCGAGGTGGTCCCGGCGGCCCGGCGGCCCGGTTGGCGGATTGTTTGCGCAGGTCAGTCCGACCCTCGGTGGGATCCGCCGCCCCGGGTGGGGGTGCGGGCGCTCCGACCGCCCCTGGGTTTAAGGACCGATCGACGGATTCACCTGTTACGGGCATCGACAGGATTGCCCACGTCTTCGTAACGGTTTCGCAGACCCCGCGTTCAGGCCTTCCGGGACGGTATGCGGTGTCGGTACGCTCCGCCATCACGAGCCGTTACGCAGGGGGCGTCCCTGCGGGGTGGGTGGATCTGCGGTCTGCGTGCTGTCGCCGTCACTACGGGTCAGCCGCGTCCGCATCTGGAGGAGGTCAGGAAGCCGTGAGGCGAAGCTATGTACGGGCGCTGGGCACTGTTGCGCTCGCCGCGACCCTGGTGGTCGCGGCCGGTTGCCAGGATTCCGGTGGCGGCGACGGTGGGACCGCGTCCGGTGACTGCGGTGGCAAGATCGCGATCTTCGGCGCGTTCACCGGTGACAACGCGGGTCTGGTGATCCCGTCGCTCAACGGCGCGAAGCTCGCCGTGAAGCAGTTCAACGAGGCGAACCCGAACTGCAAGGTCGAGATGCAGCCGTTCGACACCCAGGGTGACCCGGCTGTGGCGACCCCGTTCGCGAACCAGATCGCGGGTGACAAGTCGTTCCTCGGTGTCATCGGTGGTCACTTCTCCGGTGAGTCGGACGCCACCATGCCGATCTACCAGGCCGCCGGCCTGGCCATGATCAGCCCGTCGGCGACCCGGACGGACCTGACCCAGAAGGGCAACACGTCCTTCTACCGCGTCGTCGGCAACGACGGCACCCAGGCGGGCGCTGTGGCGACCTACCTGAAGGCGCAGAACGCCGCGAAGGTCTTCATGATCGACGACGGCAGCGCGTACGGCGCGGGCATCACCGCGGAGCTGGGCAAGAACCTCGGCGCCTCGCTGGCCGGCAAGGACAAGATCCAGGAGAAGCAGGCGCAGTTCGACGCCACCATCTCCAAGATCAAGTCGGCGCAGGCGGACTTCGTCTTCTACGGCGGTTACACCCGTGAGGCCGCGCCGCTGGTGAAGCAGATGCGCGCCGCCGGTATCCAGGCCAAGTTCGTCGGCCCGGACGGTCTGTACGACCCGGCCTTCCCGAAGGGTGCCTCCGGCGGCGCCGAGGGCGCGATCATCACCTGCCCGTGCCTCCCGGCCGACAAGGCCGGCGGCACCTTCTCCGCTGACTACCAGAAGGAGTACGGCATCGCGCCGGGCTCCTACGGTGCTGAGGGCTTCGACGGCGCCAAGGTCTTCCTGGACGCCTTCAAGGACGGCAAGAAGACCCGGCCGGACATCCTGGCGTACGTGAAGTCGTACGACAAGCAGGGTGTGTCGAAGTACATCAAGTTCGACGCTAAGGGCGACGTCGACCCGTCGAAGGTCGTCATCTGGGCCTACCAGATCAAGGGCGAGGCCATCGAGCCGCTGCAGGAGCTCAAGCTCAGCTGACGCCATGGCGATGGAGTGCGGCCGGGGTGTCTCACCCCGGCCGCACTCGATTCAAGGAGACCCCCGGTGCATTTCGATGAACTGATCGGTCATCTCGGCCAGCACACGGTCGATGGCCTTTCCAAGGGCGCCATCTACGCCCTGATCGCCCTTGGCTACACACTCGTCTACGGCGTCCTACGCCTGATCAACTTCGCGCACTCCGAGGTCTTCATGGTCGGCACCTTCGCGGTGCTGGGCGTTTGGACCGCGTTCGGCGTGCAAAATAACCCGCCGGTCGGCCAGGCGGTGCTCTTCCTGGTGCTCGGCCTGGTGGCCGCGGCGGTCGCGTCGGGCGGCACGGCCCTGGCGATCGAGCGGATCGCCTACCGTCCACTTCGCCGCAAGAACGCTCCGCCGTTGATCTTCCTGATCACCGCGATCGGCCTCTCCCTGGTACTGGTCGAGGTCTTCGGCCTGCTCCTGCCCGACACGGTCGGCGGCGCGCTGCCGGATCTGTTCGGCCGGCCCCGGCAGATCGTCGGCATGCCGACGATCATCAAGCAGGAGACCGTTATCCAGATCGGCAACACGGGGATCACCAACATCCAGGTGATCGTGTTCGCGTCGGCCGTGGTGATGATGGCCATCCTGGACTGGTTCATCAACCGCACCCGGTACGGCCGGGGCGTCCGCGCGGTCGCGCAGAACCCGGAGACCGCCGCCCTGATGGGCGTCAACCAGGAGCGCGTGATCATGCTGATCTTCGTGCTCGGTGGCATCATGGCCGGCGCCGCCGCGCTGTTGTGGAGCATGCGCTTCGGCTTCACCCAGAACAGCATCGGCTTCGTGCTGGGCCTGAAGGCGTTCACCGCCGCGGTGCTCGGCGGCATCGGCAACCTGCGCGGCGCGCTGGTGGGTGGTCTCTTCCTCGGCCTGGTCGAGGTCTACGGCGCCACCCTCTTCGCGTCCAACTGGGAGGACGTCATCGCCTTTGTGGTGCTGATCGTGGTGCTGATGTTCCGGCCCACCGGCCTGCTGGGCGAGTCGCTGGGGAGGGCCCGCGCATGATCGACAAGATCCGCACCGCAGACCGCCGCCGGCTCAGCCTGCTGACCTCGGTCGGGGACCGGTTCCGGGCGCTGCCGAAGTGGCAGCAGGCCGCGGCCTTCCTGGCCTTCGTGGCGTTCCTCTACTACCTGCCGCTGCTCGGCGTTCCCGGCCTCACCTGGCTGCGGACCGACTCGATCGCCGGCGGCAACAACTGGGCCGGTGTGCTCTTCGTCTGCGCCATCTACGTGCTGGTCGCGATCGGCCTGAACGTGGTGGTCGGCCTCGCCGGCCTGCTCGACCTCGGCTACATCGGCTTCTTCGCCGTCGGCGCGTACAGCGTGGCGCTCTTCGGCTCGGTCAACTCGCCGGTGGTGAAGTGGATCCAGCAGAAGTTCGACCTGCCGCCGACCTGGGCGGTGACCTGGGCGATCTGCCTGCTCCTCGCGATCGTGCTGACGATGATCTTCGGGGTGCTGCTGGGCTGGCCGACGCTGCGGCTGCGCGGCGACTACCTGGCCATCGTGACCCTCGGCTTCGGTGAGATCATCCGGATCGTGGCCCGCAACGCCACCAGCATCACCAACGGCAACCAGGGAATCTCGGCGATCCCCGGTCCGGAGGGCGCGCCGTCGGCGGACAACGAGGTCTTCGGGCTGATCGACGCGAAGCCGTGGTACTGGTTGGCGATCACCGCGGTGCTGCTGATGGTCTTCGCGGTGCGCCGGCTGGAGCACAGCCGGGTCGGCCGGGCCTGGCTGGCCGTCCGTGAGGACGAGGACGCCGCAGCGGTGATGGGTGTCTACCCGTTCAAGTTCAAGCTTTGGGCGTTCGCCATCGGCGCCGCCCTGGGCGGGCTCTCCGGGTTCCTCTTCGCCAGTCGGAACGCGTTCATCGACCCCACCCAGTTCAACGCGAACCTCTCGATCCTCTTCGTCGCCATGGTCGTGGTCGGCGGCTCGGGAAACATGATCGGGGTTTCGCTCGGCGCGGTGCTGCTGGCCTACCTGCCGGAGCGGTTCCGGGAGGTCGCCGACTACCGGTGGCTGGCCTTCGGCCTGGCCATGGTGCTGGTGATGATCCTGCGTCCGCAGGGTCTGGTGCCCAGCCGGCGGCGTGCCCGCGAGTTGTCCGATCGCGCGGCGGAGGCAGAGGAGGTGCCCGCTCGTGTCTGACCAGTCCACCAGCGCCGTGACGCCGAAGATCCCGACTCAGCCGGGGCCTCGGCAGGTGCTTCTCGAAGTCGACGACGTCACGCTCCGCTTCGGCGGCGTGGTCGCCCTCGACAAGATCAATTTCCAGATCTACGAGGGCGAGATTCTCGGCCTCATCGGGCCCAACGGTGCCGGCAAGACCACCAGCTTCAACGTGATGACCGGGGTCTACAAGCCGACGTCCGGCGCGGTCCGGTTCCGGGGCCAGAAGGTGACCGGCCGCAAGCCGCACCAGATCAGCCAGTTGGGCATCTCCCGGACGTTCCAGAACATCCGTCTCTTCCCGGAGATGACGGCGCTGGAGAACGTCATGGTCGGCACGGACTCCCGGCACAAGACCAGTGTGCCGGGGGCGCTGTTCCGGCTCTACCGGGTGCGACCCAAGCCGGAGGAGCTGCCGCAGGTCACCGCCGCGTCCGGGATCGTCCGGACCTGGCAGCAGGTGCGCCTGTCGGCCGCGAAGATCTTCGGCCTGTCCCGGCACATCCTGGAGGAGCGGGCGGCGGAGGCCAAGGCGCTCGAGTTGCTGCGCTTCGTCGGGATCGCCGACCGGGCCAACGACGAGGCGCGCAACCTGCCGTACGGGTACCAGCGCCGGTTGGAGATCGCCCGCGCGCTGGCCACCGAGCCGAAGCTGATCTGCCTGGACGAGCCGGCCGCCGGCTTCAACCCGGCGGAGAAGGAGGAGCTCCTCACCCTGATCCGCAAGATCCGTGACATGGGCCTGACCGTCCTGCTCATCGAGCACGACATGCGGCTGGTCATGGGTGTCACCGACCGGATCGTGGTGCTGGAGTTCGGCCGCAAGATCGCCGAGGGTGCGCCCGCGGAGGTCAGCCGCGATCCGAAGGTGATCGCCGCGTACCTGGGGGAGCCCGCCGATGACGCTGCTTGAGCTCGAGGACGTCGCCGTCGCGTACGGCCGGATCGAGGCGTTGCACGGGATCAGCCTCACCGTCAACGAGGGTGAGGTGGTGGCCCTGATCGGCGCGAACGGCGCCGGTAAGACCACCACGATGCGTGCCATCTCCGGGACCAGGTCGCTCAGCGCCGGGAAGATCACGTTCAACGGTGAGGACATCAGCAAGCTCCGGGCCGACCTGCGGGTGGTGCGGGGGTTGTGTCAGTCGCCGGAAGGGCGGCAGATCTTCCCCGGCATGACGGTCATGGAGAACCTGGACATGGGGGCGTACACCCGGCGGGACTCCGCCGGCATCGCCGCCGACCTGGAGCGGGTGCTGACCCTCTTCCCCCGGCTGGCCGAGCGGCGCAAGCAGGCCGGCGGCACCCTCTCCGGCGGCGAGCAGCAGATGCTCGCGGTCGGTCGGGCGCTGATGAGCCGGCCGAAGCTGCTGTTGCTCGACGAGCCGTCGATGGGTCTGGCCCCGCTGGTGATCCGGCAGATCTTCGACATCATCACCGAGATCAACCAGCAGGGCACCACCATCCTGCTGGTCGAGCAGAACGCCCAGCAGGCGCTCTCCCGGGCGCACCGCGGGTACGTGCTGGAGACCGGCCGGATCGTGAAGGAGGGGTCCGGCCAGGACCTCCTGCACGATCCGTCGGTCAAGGAGGCGTACCTCGGCGTGGCCTGAGCCACCGCATCCGGCGGCCGGTCGTCCCCTCGTGGGCGGCCGGCCGTCGGCGTGCGTGCCGTGGGGTGTGTTTTCGCGCCCGTGGCGCGGTGCCGCCACCCGGGGTTGTCGGTGCGACGGACTAGAGTCGCTGCCGTGACAGCTACGACGCCGCGCCTGCTCCTCGTCGACGGACATTCCCTGGCATACCGGGCGTTCTTCGCCCTGCCTGTGGAAAACTTCTCCACCACGACGGGTCAGCCGACCAACGCGGTGTACGGCTTCACCTCGATGCTGATCAACGTGCTGCGCGACGAGCAGCCCACCCACATCGTCGTCGCCTTCGACGTCTCCCGCCGGTCCTTCCGCACGGAGAAGTACGCGGAGTACAAGGCCGGCCGCAGCGAGACCCCGACCGACTTCAAGGGCCAGGTCAGCCTCGTCAAGGAGGTCCTGGCGGCGCTGCAGATCCCGGTGGTCGAGATGGAGGGCTACGAGGCCGACGACGTCATCGCGACGCTCGCCTGCCAGGCCCGCGACCAGGGCATGTCGGTGCTGATCAGCAGCGGCGACCGGGACGCGTTCCAGCTGGTCGACGACCAGATCACCGTCCTCTACCCGCGCAAGGGCGTCTCCGACCTGGCCCGGATGGACCCGGCCGCGATCGAGACCAAGTACGGCGTCGGGCCGCAGCAGTATCGGGACCTGGCCGCGTTGGTCGGCGAGACCAGTGACAACCTGCCCGGCATCCCCGGCGTCGGCCCGAAGACCGCGGCCAAGTGGATCACCACGTACGGCGGCGTGGAGGGCGTCATCGCCCGCGCCGACGAGATCAAGGGCAAGGCCGGCGACAGCCTGCGGGAGCGGCTGGCCGATGTGATCCGCAACTACGAGATCAACCGCCTCGTCTCCGACCTGGAACTGCCGCTGCGCCCAGAGGACACCCGCTGGACCGGGTGGGACCGGGAGGCCGTGCACCAGGTCTTCGACACCCTCGAGTTCCGCATCCTGCGCGACCGCCTCTACCAGTATCTGGAGGCCGTCGAGCCGGAGGCCGAGTCGGGCTTCGACCTGACCGGTGAGGTGCTCACCGAGCCGGGCGGGCTCGCCGCCTGGCTGGGCACGCACGCCCCGACCGGCACCCCGGTCGGCCTCGCGGTCAAGCTCGACACCGGCCCCAACCGCCGGCACACCGCCTCGATCACCGGCCTGGCGTTGGCCAGCGCCGGTGGCGCGGCCGCCTGGGTGGACCCGACCGGCCTGGACGCCTCCGACGAGAGCGCCCTCGCGGGCTGGCTGGCCGACGCGCAGCGGCCCAAGGTGCTGCACGACAGCAAGCCGGCGGTGCTGGCCTGCGCCGCGCACGGCTGGGACCTGGCCGGCATCGTCCGCGACACCCAGATCGCCGCGTACCTGGCCCGTCCCGACCAGCGGTCCTACGACCTGACCGACCTGGCCCTGCGCTACCTGCACCGCGAGCTGCGGGTGGACGTGCCCGAGACCGGGCAGCTCACCCTCGACGGGCTCGGCGACGAGGGCGTGGTCGAGCAGAACCTCATGCTCCAGGCCCGCGCCACCCTCGACCTGGCCGACGCGATCGACGCCGAGCTGTCCCGCGACGGCGAGCAGTCCGCGCGGCTGATGGCCGGGGTGGAGCTGCCGCTGATGCGGGTGCTCGCGGGCATGGAGCGCACCGGCATCGCCGCCGACACCGACTACCTCTCCGAGCTGGAGGCGCACTTCGCCGCCGAGGTGAAGGCCGCCGCCCAGGGCGCGTACGAGGCGGTGGGTCGGGAGTTCAACCTCGGCTCGCCCAAGCAGTTGCAGGAGATCCTCTTCACCGAGCTGGGCCTGCCGAAGACCAAGAAGATCAAGACGGGCTACACGACCGACGCCGACGCCCTGCAGTGGCTCTACGCGCAGCAGCCGCACCCGGTGCTGGCCCACCTGCTGCGCCACCGCGACGTCGCCAAGCTCAAGTCGACAGTGGACGGCCTGCTCAAGTCCGTCTCCGACGACGGCCGGATCCACACCACCTTCAACCAGACGGTGGCGGCCACCGGGCGCCTCTCCTCGACCGAGCCCAACCTGCAGAACATCCCGATCCGCACCGAGGAGGGCCGGCGCATCCGCCGGGCCTTCGTGGTGGGTGAGGGGTACGAGTGCCTGCTCACCGCCGACTACAGCCAGATCGAAATGCGGATCATGGCGCATCTCTCCTCGGACGACGCGCTGATCGAGGCGTTCAACTCCGGGGCCGACTTCCACGCCGCCACCGCCTCGTCCGTCTTCGGCGTGCCGGTCGACGAGGTCACCCCCGACCAGCGACGCAAGATCAAGGCGATGAACTACGGCCTGGCGTACGGGCTCAGCGCGTTCGGTCTGTCCCAGCAGCTCAACATCAACACCGAAGAGGCCCGTGGCCTGATGGAGAACTACTTCGCCGGCTTCGGCGGAGTGCGCGACTACCTGCACCAGGTCGTCGCCAAGGCCCGCCAGGACGGCTACACCTCGACCATCCTGGGCCGCCGCCGCTACCTGCCCGACCTGGTGAGCGACAACCGGCAGCGCCGCGACATCGCCGAGCGGATGGCTCTCAACGCCCCCATTCAGGGGTCGGCCGCCGACATCATCAAGGTGGCGATGCTGCACGTCGACACCGCGCTCGCCGACGCCGGCCTGCGCTCCCGGATGCTGTTGCAGGTGCACGACGAGCTGGTCTTCGAGGTCGCCCCGGGTGAGCGGGAGGCGTTGGAGGCGCTGGTGCGGCGCGAGATGGGCGGGGCGTACCCGCTGTCGGTGCCGCTGGAGGTGTCGGTCGGCGAAGGCCGGGACTGGAACAGCGCTGATCACTGACCCTCGGTCGCGGTGTGGGGGTTCCGGGGAAGCCCACACACCCTTGGGTGGTTGCGGTGTGGGGTTCCGGGGCAGCCCGACCCACTCCGGGCGGTCAGGCTTGATCCCTGCGTGGGTCGGGCTGCCCCGGAACCGCCTGCGGGTTACTTCATGGGGTCGTGGCCCCAGTTCATGAGGGACCAGCGCCACTTGGTGTCGTGGACGTTGCCGGACGGGCGCTGCGCCATGTGCCGGCGGACGTAGCCGACCACCTTGCGCATGTGCTTGTAGTCGCCCTCGGACAGGTCACCACGTTTACGGCGGAGCAGGTCGATGATCTTCCGGCCGGACTCGTGGCCGACGGACTCGCCGCCACCGGCGCGACCGCCCTTGTGCCAGCCGACCTGCTTCGACTCGTCGGTCTCCAGCCACGTGGACAGCTCGCCGGGCTTCATGTTCACCGCCTCGGTGAACTCCCGGTAGGTGTCCCGGCCATCGTCACCTCTGCTCATGACGCTCGGCTACCCGACCCGGCCGGGGAGAAACGACTACGGGGTGATCTCGGCGACCGGCAGTTTGATGTCGAACGGCTCGGCCAGCTCGATCACGTCGGCGCCGTCGGCGACCAGCTCGTACTGCCGCTCACCGCCCGGCCCCACCCGGTCGCCGATCCGGTACGCGTACACGTGCACCGGGTCCTGCTCGATCCGCCAGTAGAACGGGATGCCGGCGGCGGCGTACTCACCCGGCTTCGCGAACCTGTCGGTCCGTCGCGTGCCCGGCGAAACGATCTCCACGGCGAGGACGACGTCCTCCGGCCGCAGTGTGGACCGGTTGGACGGGATCTCGGCACGGCAGAGCAGCACGTCCGGCTGCCGGCTCGTGTTGCGGCTGAGCGCGACTCCGACTGCTTGGGCAGCACGAAGGTCCGCCGGGGCGTGGGAGCGCAGCCACAGCCACAGCAGGCTGCAGATGTCTTGATGGCCCAGGGTGGGGGAGGGTGTCACCTGGATAACTCCGTCGACGAGTTCGACGCGGGGGGCGTCGTCCGGCAGGGTGAGCAGGTCCTCCAGCGTGTAGTCGGCGCGCTGCTGCCGCATTGGATCCGGACACCAGGGGCCAGGTGGTGTCGGGATGGGCTCGGCGCTCATGGGGTCGAGCCTACCGGCGATCGATGGATCGCAGGTCGGACCGCGGGTGCGACGCGCTCACCCGGCCGGCTTCTCGGTGACGAAGATGGCGGTGCCGGGGAACAGCCGCCCGCGCAGCGGGCTCCACTGCCCCCAGATCCCCTCGTGCCCCTGCGGCCACTCCGGCTCCACCAGGTCCAGCAGCCGGAATCCGGCGCCGACCAGTTCGCGGATCCGGTCGCCGAGGGTCCGGTGCTGCTCGACGTAGGTGGCGACGCCGGCGTCGTCCTGCTCGACGTAGGGGGAGCGGTCGAAGTACGAGTGCACGGCCGTCAGACCGCCCTCGCCGGGATCGTCGAGGAAGATCCAGCGCATCGGGTGGGTCACGGAGAACACCCATCGGCCGCCCGGGCGCAGCACCCGGTGCACCTCGGCGAGCAGGGCCGCCGAGTCGTCCACGAAGGGGATCGCGCCGAACGCCGTGCAGGCCAGGTCGAACGAACGGTCGGCGAAGGGCAGGGCGAGCGCGTCGGCCTGCACCAGCGGTACGCGTACCCCGGTGCGGTCGGCGGCCTGCGCGGCGTGCCGCAACATGCCGGCGGACAGGTCGAAGGCGATCGGACGCGCGCCCTGCGTGGCGAGCCAGCGGGCGGCGGCGGCCGCGCCGCAACCCACCTCCAGCACCCGCCGCCCCGACAGGTCACCGAGCAGGCGGGCGTCGGCCTCGCGCAGCCCCTCCGGGCACCAGACGAAGTCCACGTCGCCGAGGAAACCCCCGTGCTCGGCCTGGTAGTCGTCGGCGTCGGTGTCCCACCAGCCGCGGTTGGCCCGCCGGGCCTCGGCGTCACCCACCCGGCGCCGGGTCACCCGGCTGTCGTCATCCACGCGCTCACGCTAGGCCCCGGCCAACCCGATGGCGGCGGCGGCGCGGCCTGATCGACTCGGTTTCCTCGAAGGCGTGGTGCGGCGCACCGGTGGGAAGCGCCGATTTTCCGGAAAAGCCGCGTCGATCAGGCATGGCGCGGGATCGCCCCGCCACCCCCACCGGGAGGGTGCGGTGGGGCCGCTGTGACGTACGAGACAGGTGGGGTCGTTTCCGGGCGATTGTTCGGCTTTCGCAGGTCATCACGCGTCGACGAGTCGGGAGGGCTTGCACGCTGTGGTAATGCGCACGGTAGGCTAGACGATGCGCTCGCGGATCGTGTGTCTCGGCAGGGAGCAGGTGCGCGGTCGACGGAGCACATCATGATCCCAGTAGGTGATCGTTCGGTGTGCCCGGCGACGGATCCGCTGGCGCGAACAGGTCACCGCGACACCAGCCTGCTGTGACAACCCATCCGACCGGAGCAACCGCCCACATGACGAGCAGCATCGAGGCCCCCTCGAGCGCCACCCGGGTCACCCACGACGATCTCGGTTCCGAGGAGGCATTCCTCGCCGCGATCGACGAGACCATCAAGTACTTCAACGACGGCGACATTGTCGAAGGCACCGTCGTCAAGGTCGATCGGGACGAGGTCCTGCTCGACATCGGCTACAAGACCGAGGGTGTCATCCCCTCTCGGGAGTTGTCGATCAAGCACGACGTGGACCCCGCCGAGGTTGTGACGGTTGGTGACCACATCGAGGCCCTGGTCCTCCAGAAGGAGGACAAGGAGGGTCGTCTGATCCTCTCCAAGAAGCGGGCGCAGTACGAGCGGGCCTGGGGCACGATCGAGAAGATCAAGGACGAGGACGGTGTCGTCCGCGGCTCGGTCATCGAGGTGGTCAAGGGTGGTCTCATCCTCGACATCGGGCTGCGCGGCTTCCTGCCCGCGTCCCTGGTCGAGATGCGGCGCGTGCGCGACCTGCAGCCGTACGTCGGGCGTGAGCTCGAGGCCAAGATCATTGAGCTGGACAAGAACCGCAACAACGTGGTCCTGTCCCGCCGGGCCTGGCTGGAGCAGACGCAGTCCGAGGTGCGCACCGAGTTCCTCAACAAGCTGCAGAAGGGCCAGGTCCGCAAGGGCGTCGTGTCCTCGATCGTCAACTTCGGCGCCTTCGTGGACCTTGGCGGCGTCGACGGTCTGGTGCACGTCTCCGAGCTGTCCTGGAAGCACATCGACCACCCGTCCGAGGTCGTCGAGGTCGGCCAGGAGGTCGAGGTCGAGGTTCTGGACGTCGACCTGGACCGCGAGCGCGTCTCGCTGTCGCTGAAGGCGACCCAGGAGGACCCGTGGCGGCAGTTCGCCCGCACCCACGCGATCCAGCAGATCGTGCCGGGTAAGGTCACCAAGCTCGTCCCGTTCGGTGCGTTCGTCCGGGTGGACGACGGCATCGAGGGCCTGGTCCACATCTCCGAGCTGGCCGAGCGCCACGTGGAGATCCCGGAGCAGGTCGTCCAGGTCGGCTCCGAGGTCATGGTCAAGGTCATCGACATCGACCTGGAGCGCCGCCGGATCTCGCTGTCGCTCAAGCAGGCCAACGAGGGCTTCGTCGAGGGCGAGGAGCACTTCGACCCGACCCTCTACGGCATGGCCGCGACGTACGACGCCGAGGGCAACTACATCTACCCGGAGGGCTTCGACCCGGAGACGGGCGAGTGGCTCGAGGGGTACGACAAGCAGCGCGAGACCTGGGAGAACCAGTACGCCGAGGCCCGTCAGCGTTGGGAGGCCCACACCAAGCAGGTGCAGACCTCTCGCGCCGCCGACGCCGAGGCCGCTGCCAACCCGACCCCGGCCGTTCCGGCCGCCGGTGGCGGCACCACCTCCTCGTCCAGCCCGGCACCGAGCCGGCAGGCCGAGGAGCCGGCCGGCACGCTGGCCACCGACGAGGCGCTCGCCGCTCTGCGGGAGAAGCTCGCCGGCGGTAAGTGACCCGCTGAACGACGACGGGCCCCGTCCCCGCGATCTTTCCGATCGCCGGGGGCGGGGCCCTCGCCATACCCGCTGCCGGAGGCAGCATCGCCGAGGCGAGGGTGGCGTGTCGCCGTGATTCGCCCTGATCACCTGACACTGGCGGGTCGGGAGCGCCCCACCCACCTTGCGTCCTTTGCTCTGCTTCAGCCCAGGAAACACCCGGTGTCCGATTATCGGACGGCAGCTGTTTCCTCGGTTGAAGCAGAGCAAAGGACGCGGGCGAGGGGCAGCGCACCGGACGGCCTGCGGCGCTCCCCGTGGGGCGGGTGTGGTTTGGCGGGCGAGCCGTGATCGGGTTGACTGGTGTGGTGCTGAGGGTGGGTTTGACCGGCGGGATCGGGTCGGGCAAGAGCGCGGTGGCCGCGCGGCTGGTGGAGTTGGGCGCGGTGCTCGTCGACGCGGACCAGATTGCCCGGGAGGTCGTCGCGCCGGGCACAGAGGGTCTCGCGGAGATCGTCGCCACCTTCTCGGAGAAGGTGCTGGGCGCCGACGGCGCGCTGGATCGCGCCGCGTTGGGGGCCGTGGTGTTCTCGGACGAGACCGCCCGCCGCCGGTTGGAGGCGATCACCCATCCCCGGGTGCGGGCGCGTACGGCCGAACTGGTCGCGGCGGCGGCACCTGACGCGATAGTCGTCAACGACGTACCGCTGCTGGTGGAGGTGGGGCTCGCGCCGACGTACCACCTGGTCATCGTGGTGCAGACGGCCGTGCCGACCCGGCTGGAGCGGCTGATGCGCGACCGGGGGATGGACCGCGCGGAGGCCGAGCGGCGGATCGCCGCGCAGGCCGACGACGCCCGTCGGCGTGCCGTGGCGGACGTGGTGCTGACCAATGACGGCACTCTGGCGGCGCTGCACGCCGCGGTGGATTCGCTGTGGCGGCAGCGGCTGCGTCCCTACGAGCACAACCTGCGGCAGCGGCAGGTCGTGCCGGTGCCGGACCGCGGCGCCGGGGTGGGTGCCGATCCGAGCTGGCCCGAGCAGTACGCCCGGCTGGCCGCCCGGATCCGTCACGCGCTGGCCCCGGCGGATCTGCGGATCGACCACATCGGTGCGACGGCGGTGCCCGGGCTCGCCGCCGACGACGTCATCGACGTGCAGGTGGCCGTGCCCAGCCTCGCCGACGCCGACGGGCCGCTGGCCGACCGGCTGGCGAACGCGGGGTTCCCCCGCGTGCCGGGGCACTGGTGGGACGATCCGCGCCCGGCGGGCCGGGGTCGGTGGGAGAAGCGGCTGCACGGCAGCGCCGACCCGGATCGCCCGGTGCGCCTGCACGTGCGGGAGGCCGAGTCGCCGGGCTGGCGGTACGCGCTGCTCATGCGTGACCACCTCCGCGCCGATCCGGATCAGCGGGCCACGTACCTGCTGTTCAAACGGGATCTGGTCGACGCCGCGCCGCTGGTCGCCGACTCCGGAACGGCCCGCGACCCCTGGTTCGACGAGGAGTACCTGCGGGCCGAGCAGTGGGCCGCACGGACCGGCTGGCGGCCCTGAGAGCCCTGCCACCAGGCTGACGGGCGTGTGGTCAGCGGGCTCCGGGTCGGGGCGGACCGCTCGCGGTGCGCGGCGGCGGGTTGAGGCGGGGCACCACGGCGGGGCTGAGGTCCACCTGCGCCCACGCGCCGGCGCCGGTGTGCAGTTCCACCCGGCGCAGCGACCCGTCGCGGTCGATCCAGTAGCGCAGGAGCGCGTCGGCCGTGCGGAGCTCCACGACGTCGACGGTCCGGCCGGCGGCGAGGTCCTCGCGTACCCGCACGGCCGCGCCGCGCAGCGCCACCGGCCCGGCGGCGGCCACCGCGGCGTCGACCAGCAGATCGAGGTCGTCGCGGGGGGACCGGGTGGGCCGCCACGACCCGGCCGGGACCGGAAACGGCGGCCGGCCCGGGACCTCGGCCGTGCCACCGCCACCGGCGGAGGCCGGCACGTCCGTCCGGGACAGGCCGGCCGCGTCCCGGTGCAGCAGGGTCCGGCGGTCCGGTACGCCCAGGTCGGCGACCGCCACGTACGCCGTGCGGGCGGCCCAGCTCAACCAGCCGGCGCCCCGCAGGTTGGTGTCCGTGCCCACCGGCGCGGTAAGCGTCAGCGTGGCCCCGCCCTGGCCGCGCAGCCGGGCGGGCAGCCGGTCCAGCCGGCGCTGCTCCGCATCCGTGAGCGCGCGGGGCAGCCCGGGTCGGCCGCCGAGAGCGTCGACCGGGGACAGCGTGGGACGGTCGATCCGGTTGAGGAGCACCGTGACCGGCCCGACGCCGGGCAACCGGGTCACCAGTTTGTGCAGTCGGCCATCCCGGTCGAGCCAGTAGCGGGTCGACCCGTCCGGACCGGTCGCCGCCGTGCCGCCCGTCGCCGCGCTGGCGGGGCTGGATGGGATCGCGGTGGGCAGTGGCGCCTGCACGACGTCGACCGGCCCTGCCGCGACCACGTCCCGGGCGACCCAGCGCGCGTCGACGCCGTCCATCGCCGGGGACGGGTCCGGTCGGTCGGCGGCGAGGCCGAGGAGCAGGTCGAGGACCGGTGCGAGGCCCGCGCCGGGCGTCAGGTGGTGCAGCCGCCAGCCGTCCGCCGGTGGCACCAGGGGCGGCGCGGCCGGAGTGGGCACGGCCGCCGGGTCGGGACGGGTGACCAGCACCGACCCAGCGCTCTGCAGAAGGCCACGCTCGGCGCCCGCCCCCGGCCCGCCCACATCCAGGTAGAGCAGGGGCCGCGACCAGTCCACCCAGCCCACCAGTTCGGTACGCGCGGCGCCGGCGCCGACCGTGACGTGGAGGCCGGCGCGCAGGTCCCGAAGGTTGGTGACCCGCATGGCGGCCAGCCGCTCGGCCTCGGCGACGGTAAGCGGTCGGGTCGGCTCGGGTGGGTCGGGAGCCCAGCTCAGCAGTCCGGCCACCAGCGCCGTCGCGGACGTCACCGCGGTCAGGGCGAGCAGCAGCAGCACCGTACGCCGACGACGGCTCGCCCGGGAGGGACCGACGCTGTCGGTGTCGGGGGCGTCCGTGTCGCGCGGGTCCCCGCCGGGGTTGGCGGACGGGCCGCCGGTGCGGACGGCGTCGCCGGCGCGTGTGGTGTCGGGGGAGGGGCCGCGCGCCGGGGCCGATGAGGTGTCCACGGATGTGAAACGGGCGGGACAGCACGGGGTGACGAGCTGAGGGCGACGAGTTGGGGGCGAAGCGGCAGGGGCGCTCGCGGCGGCCGGTCTGCGCCTCGAGCGCGACCACACGGGTGCGCACGCCGGACGAGCCGGGTGCTGCGACCGCTGTGCCGGGGGCGGCCGGCCGTGATGACGGCCCGGCCTCCTGCCCGGTCGGCCGCCGCGAGCGGCCTACATGAAGAGGGTAGTCCCGGTGACATGGGCCACACAATGGGAATATCGAAGCCGATCACGCACTCTGCGCGACGGCCGAACGTGTCGGACCTGCGGCGTACCGTTGAGGTCATGGCGCTCGACATTCCCCGGCTCGACGGCCGCTTCCAGGTCGTCAGTGAATTCCAGCCGGCCGGCGACCAGCCGGCCGCCATCGACGACCTTGAGCGCCGGGTGCGGCGCGGCGACCGCAACACGGTGCTCCTCGGCGCGACCGGCACCGGCAAGAGTGCCACCACCGCGTGGCTGATCGAGCGGCTGCAGCGCCCCACCCTGGTGCTCGCCCCGAACAAGACGCTCTGCGCGCAGCTGGCCAAGGAGTTCAGCGAGTTGCTGCCGCACAACGCCGTCGAATACTTCGTCTCGTACTACGACTACTACCAGCCCGAGGCGTACATTCCGCAGACCGACACCTACATCGAGAAGGACTCCTCGATCAACGAGGAGGTCGAGCGGCTGCGGCACTCGGCGACGATGTCGCTGCTCACCCGCCGCGACGTGATCGTGGTGGCGACCGTCTCGGCGATCTACGGCCTGGGCACCCCGGAGGAATACCTCAACCGGGCGGTGAAGGTGCAGGTCGGCCAGGATCTCGACCGCGACCAGTTGCTGCGGCGGCTGGTCGACATCCAGTACACCCGCAACGACATGGCCTTCCAGCGGGGCACCTTCCGGGTCCGCGGCGACACGCTGGAGATCATCCCGGCGTACGAGGAGCTGGCGGTCCGCATCGAGCTGTTCGGCGACGAGGTGGAGAAGCTCTACTACCTCAACCCGTTGACGGGTGACGTGGTCCGTGAGGTCGACCAGTTGGTGATCTTCCCGGCGACGCACTACGCGGCCGGTCCGGAGCGGATGGAGCGGGCCATCCGCGACATCGAGGTGGAGCTGGCCGAGCGCCTCGCCGAGCTGGAGCGCCAGGGCAAGCTGCTGGAGGCGCAGCGGCTGCGGATGCGCACCACCTACGACATCGAGATGATGCGGCAGGTGGGTTTCTGCTCCGGCATCGAGAACTACTCGATGCACATGGACGGGCGGCTGCCCGGCAGTCCGCCGCACGCCCTGCTCGACTACTTCCCGGACGACTTCCTCACGGTGGTCGACGAGTCGCACGTGACGATCCCGCAGATCGGCAGCATGTACGAGGGTGACGCCTCCCGCAAGCGGATGCTCATCGACCACGGGTTCCGGCTGCCCAGCGCCGCTGACAACCGGCCGCTGCGTTTCGACGAGTTCCTGGAGCGGGTCGGCCAGATGGTCTGCCTGTCGGCGACCCCGGGCACGTGGGAGCTGGAACAGGCCCAGGGTGAGTTCGTCGAGCAGGTCATCCGCCCCACCGGGCTGGTCGACCCGCAGGTCGTGATCAAGCCGACCAAGGGTCAGATCGACGATCTGATGCACGAGATCAAGCTGCGGACCGACCGCGACGAGCGGGTGCTGGTCACGACGCTCACCAAGAAGATGGCCGAGGACCTGTCGGACTACCTCCTGGAGAACGGCGTCCGGGTGCGCTACCTGCACTCCGAGGTCGACACCCTGCGGCGGGTGGAGCTGCTGCGCGAGCTGCGCAAGGGCGAGTACGACGTGCTGGTCGGCATCAACCTGCTCCGCGAGGGTCTGGACCTGCCCGAGGTGTCGCTCGTGGCGATCCTCGACGCCGACAAGGAGGGCTTCCTGCGCAGCGGTCGGTCGCTGATCCAGACCATCGGGCGGGCCGCCCGGAACGTCTCGGGCCAGGTGCACATGTACGCCGACAAGATCACCCCGTCGATGGCGGCGGCGATCGACGAGACCGACCGACGTCGCGCCAAGCAGATCGCGCACAACGAGGCACACGGGATCAGTCCGGAGCCGCTGCGCAAAAAGATCCACGACATCCTGGACGACATCTACCGCGAGGCGGAGGACACCGAGAACTCCCGGGTCGGCGGCGCGGCACGTCAGCTCTCCCGGGGCAAGGCGCCGGTCAAGGAGACCCGCAGCCGCAGTCGGTCCACCGCCGCCACCCCGTCCCGGGAGGGGATGGCCCGCGCCGACCTCGCCCAGCTCATCCAGGAGCTCAACGACCAGATGCTGGCCGCCGCCCGCGAGTTGCAGTTCGAGCTGGCGGCGCGGATCCGCGACGAGGTCGCCGACCTGAAGAAGGAGCTACGCGGCATGGACGCCGCCGGCGTGAAGTGAGGGCGGCCCGGCCGGCGTCGGCCGGGCTACCCGAACGGCGTCCCCGCCCGGCCCGCCGGCCGACCACTCGATTGCGGTGAGCAAGCAAGCTATTGCACTGGGTGATCGTCCTGCGTACGCTCCCTCGATGGGGAGGCGGGGATGCCGTTGCCAACAAGTCCTGTCATTCGACGCGCGCGGCTCGGCGCCGAGCTGCGTCAGTTACGTCGGCGCGAGGCGCTGACCCTGGAGCAGGTCTGCGACCGGCTGGGCTGGGCGTCGACGTCGAAGCTGTCCCGCATCGAGCTGGGGCAGAGCCGTCCGGATCTCGCCGACGTGCTGGACCTGCTCGACATCTACCAGGTGCCGGCGTCGGCCCGGGACGCGCTGATCGTGATCGCGCGGGATGCGGCCACCAGCCGCGGCTGGTGGAAGACGCTCGGCGAGATGAGCGAGCGGCAGCGCATCTACGCCGAGTTGGAGGCGGGCGCGGCCGACATCGTCGAGTACCAGCCGGCGGTCGTGCCGGGGCTGCTCCAGACGCCGGCGTACGCCCGGTCGCGGGTCGCCGCCGGCGTCCTGCTCGCGCCGGAGGTCGACGTGGAGGCGGAGGTGCGCGCCCGGGCGATGCGGCAGGAGGTGCTGCGCCGGGCCGAGCCGCCGCGCTACACGGCGGTGCTCGCCGAGGCGGTGTGCGATCCGGGTGACCTGCCGGTCGACGTCTGGCGAGAGCAGTTGCGGCACCTGGTGACGGTGACCGGGCTGGCCCACGTGACGGTGCGACTGCTGCCGCGCGGGGTGGCCGGCAGCGGCCTGCACCCGCTCACCCCGTACTCCTGGTATGCCTTTCCCGACCCGGCGGATCCGCGGACGGTGATGCTGGAGGCGTTGACCACCGACGTCCGCTTGGCGACCGTGCTCGACGTCGAAAGGTACGAGCGGATGACCGAGGCGTTGCTGGCGGCAGCCCTGTCACCGGAGGAGACGGTCACCGCGCTGGCCCGCCGCGTCGGCGAGTGAGCGGCGGTGCGGCGGGTGCCGCCCGCGCGGCCCCCGGACCCGGCGCCCCCGAGCCCGTCGGGGCCGGCGACCGGCGCGTGCGGGAGGCACGATAACCGCGGGGTGCGACAGATTGCCTCAGGCCGCTACGTCGAGGAAGTGCTCGACCACCGGTGGCCCGGCGAAGTGCGGCCCGATCAGCGCCCGCCACTGGGCGAACCGCTCGGTGTCCCGGAAGTTCTTCTCGTGCGCCTCGACCGAGTCCCACTCGACCAGCAGCACGAACCGGGTCGGGGACTCGATGCCCCGCGTCATCCGCACCGATCGGCAGCCGGGCGTCCCGGCGAGCACCGGGTGACCCTGGGCGTACGCGGCGGCGAACGCGTCCTCGTGTCCGGGCAGTACGTCGATCAGCGCGACTTCAAGCACCATGCCGCAAAGCCTCCCACGGCGTAGGCGTGCGGGTGTCGCGGGGCCGATTGCCGCACCGGGCACACACTAGCCTCCTAGGATGCCGGAGGCGGTGTGGCGTATTCCCGGTGACGCGGGCGCAACGGGTGCGCGGTGACACCCGACGCCCGGGGTGTGATCACGGCGAGTGGTGGGCAACAATGGTCACCGAGGAGGGGAGTATTCCCCCGTGACGAAGTCGTCAGCACGGACGATCGCCGGCACCTCGGCGTTCGACCCGGCTTCGTCGGTCGCCGACCCGTTCGCGGGTCGGGGGCGGAAGAGACCTCCGAGAGTCACCAGAGTGAGCGACAGCGGCACGCCAGCCCCCACGGGGGCGTTACGGTGTGCCCGACGCCGCGTGTCTGCCGGAGGAATGAACGTTGGACGTGTCCGGATTGGTGTGGGCGGGGACCCTCGTCGCACTGACTGCGGTGCTGCTCGTCGACCTGTTGATCATTGGCCGGCGTCCGCACGAGCCGAGCGTGCGCGAATCGAGCCTCTGGGTCGCCTTCTACGTGGGCCTCGCTCTGCTCTTCGGCGTCGGCGTCTGGTTGAGCGCCGGGGCCAGTTCGGCGGGGCAGTTCTACACCGGCTGGCTCACCGAGTACAGCCTCTCGGTGGACAACCTCTTCGTCTTCGTCATCATCATGGCCCGCTTCGGGGTGCCCCGGCAGTACCAGCAGAAGGTGCTGCTCATCGGCATCGTGCTGGCGCTGGTGATGCGCGGTGGCTTCATCGCCGCCGGCGCGGCGCTGATCTCGCAGTTCTCCTGGGTCTTCTACATCTTCGGCGCGTTCCTGATCTACACGGCGGTCAACCTGGCCCGCCAGGGTGAGCCGGACGAGGACGAGTTCTCGGAGAACCTGCTGATCCGGTGGAGCCGCCGGGCGCTGCCGATCTCCAAGGGCTACAACGACGCGAAGCTGATGACCCACGAGAACGGGCGTCGGCTGTTCACCCCGATGCTCATCGTGATGATCGCGATCGGCACCACCGACCTGATCTTCGCTCTGGACTCGATCCCGGCGATCTTCGGCATCACCCAGGAGCCGTACCTGGTCTTCACCGCGAACGTCTTCGCGCTGATGGGCCTGCGCCAGCTCTACTTCCTGCTCGGCGGCCTGCTCGACCGGCTGATCTACCTGAGCTACGGGCTGGCCGTCGTGCTGGGCTTCATCGGCGTCAAGCTGGTGCTGGAGGCGCTCGCCGACAACAACCTGCCGTTCATCAACGGCGGGGAGCACGTCGGCTGGGCCCCGCACATCCCGATCTGGCTGTCCCTGCTGGTCATCATCGGCACGTTGGGCATCGCCACCATCGCGAGCCTGGCCAAGTCCGCCCGGGACCGCCGCCGCGAGCTGGCCGGGGTCCGGCGCTGAACCACCACCGGTCGGGCCCGCACCACGGGCCCGACCGGTCAGACCCGGTGGACGCCGACGAGAGTGGCGGTCCGGTCGGCCGGCAGCTGTTCCTCCAGCACCCGTCGCCGCCGGTAGCAGGCGTGCAGCATCCGTCGGGTCGTCGGGTCGTCGGCGACGGCGGTGACGATGCCGATGTGGTGGATCTTGCGGCCGGGGCGGGCGAAGAAGTAGAGGTCGCCAGGACGCTCCGCGCCCAGGGGCAGCGGGGTCGTGGCGACGGCCTGGTCGTCGGCGTCGCGGGGCAGCAGTACGCCGAACCGGCGCCACGCCAGGTGGACGAGGCCCGAGCAGTCGATGCCGTACGCGGAGAGCCCGCCCCAGATGTAGGCGACGTCCAGCAGCCGCTGGGCCACCGCGAGCGCGTCGGCGGCGCTGGGCGGCTCGGTGGGCACCGGGACGAGCTGCCCGTCGGGCAGCCAGAGCGGCGCGGCCTGGGCGGGGACGTGCACCGGTCGCCAGCCGTCGCGGGCCGGGCCGGCCGGGACGAGGCGCGTGCCGACGACGACGCCGGGCAGCGCCACCGGCCCGCCCGGGGCGGTGTGCAGCCCGGTGACGGTTGCGTCCACGATCAGCGGGTCGCCGCTGACTGTGGGATCCACGGGGGTCAGCTGGTCGGCGGGGAGCCAACCCGGGTAGCCGCGGGGATCGAGCTTGGCGGCCGGCTGCTCGACGGCGACGACCCGTGCCCAGCCGTCGGGGCGCAGCTCGTCGATCAGCACCCGCTCGCCGAGCAGGAGCTGGCTCAGCACGCAGTCGCCGACCTGCTGGTCGGTGTCCATGCCGCGAACCCACGTCGGGATGTCAACGCCGGCCGTGAGCGCGGGACCGTCGACCGGCCGGACCGCCTCGGGGGAGGACCACAGCGTCGCGACGGCGACCCGGACGATGGCCTCGCGGCCCTGTTGCAGTTCCACGTCAACCCCCAGCTCGTGTCGGCTGTTCAGGGGAACCCTATGAAAGAAACCAACGGTCATCAACCGCGGGTCTGCACCTTTACTTCAGTCAGACCGGAGATGCCCAGGCCAGGCGCATTCGGCAGCACCACTGTCGGTCCCTCGTAGCGGATGCCCCCCTGCACCGGCGACCAGGCCAGCCACCAGGCGGCGTCCAGGTCGGCGACGGCAGTGGTGCCGTACGCGGCGACCAGGCTCGCCGCCGCGCCGATACCGACCTGACTCTCCATCATCGACCCGACCACAGTGCCGAGCCCGTGCGCGGCGGCCAGCTCCAGCAGGGTGCGCGCCGGCTGCAGCCCGCCGCACTTGGCCAGCTTGACGTTGACCAGGTCGGCGGCCCGGCGACGGATCACCTCGACCAGGTCGCGGACCCCGAAGACCGCCTCGTCGGCCAGGATCGGCACGGACACCCGGTCGCTGACCCACGCCAGCCCGTCCAGGTCCCACCGGGCCACCGGCTGCTCGACCAGCTCCACGTCCAGCCCGGCGTCCTCGATGCCACGGATCACCCGGACCGCCTCGCGGGGCGTCCAGCCCTGATTGGCGTCGAGTCGGATCCGGACCCCGGCGCCGACCGCCGCGCGGACCGCCCGTACCCGGTCCAGGTCGCCGGCCGCGTCCGTGCCGACCTTCAGCTTCAGCACGCCGAAGCCGTCGGCCTGCCGCTGCCGCGCGGCCGTCGCCAGGTCCACCGCGTCGCCCGCCGCGAGGGTGACGTCCGTCGGAACCCGCAGGGCCGTGCCGCCGAGCAACCGCACCAGGGGTACGCCCAACCGCTGCGCGGCCAGGTCGTGCAGGGCCACGTCCATCGCGGCCTTCGCCGCCTCGTTGCCGACCACGGCGCGCTGCACCTCGGCGCAGCGGGCCACCAGGTCGTCCGGGTCCCGCCCGGTGAGCAGCGGGCCGAGCAGTTCGCGTACGCACGCCTGCGCGCCGCCGACCGACGCGCCGGTCACCTGCCACACCTGCGGCGCCTCGCCGAAGCCGGACCGACCGTCGGCGTCGATCAGCTCGACGACCAGGGTTTCCACTGTGGTGGTACGGCGCAGCGCGGTGACGAACGGGGTGTGTAAGGGGGCAGAAACCCGGTGGGTGCGTACCGCCGAGATCGTCATTGGGGCACCCTATACGCAGACACGCGACGGGAGGAGAGACCGGATGGTCGAACGGGACTGGGAGCTGGTGGGCGCACCGAACGCCCGTGACCTGGGCGGGCTGCTCGGCGCCGACGGCCGCAGGGTGCGGGCCGGACGGCTGCTCCGCACCCCGGCGCTGGGTCGGCTCACCGACGAGGATCTGCCGGTGCTCGCGAAGCTGGGGCCGGCCTGCGTGCTCGACCTGCGCGCCTCGGCGGAGATCGATGTCGCCCCGCCCGACCGGCTGGCCGGCGAGCCGCGGGTCGTGCACCTGCCGGTGCACGATCCGGAGCACCCGGTCTTCACGTACGTCTCGGCGGTGCTGCTCGGCCACGACCTCGACGCGTACGCGGAGCTGGCCCGGCAGGGCACGGCGGGGGCGATGGCCGAGATCTACCGATGGTTCGTCACCGGCGAGTCGGCCCGGGTCAACTTCGGCGCGGCGGTGCGGCTGGCCGCCCGGCCGGAGAACCTTCCGCTGCTCTACCACTGCTCCGCGGGCAAGGACCGCACCGGGTGGCTCACCGTCGTCCTGCTGACCGCGCTCGGTGTGGACGAGGCCACGATCCGCGCCGAGTACCTGCGCAACAACGAGCTGACCGACAGCCTCCGGGCGGTGATCATCGAGGCGATGCGACGCCGGCAGCCCGGCCTGGACGTCGACGCGGTGCTGCCGGTGCTGGAGGTCCGCGCCGCGTACCTCGACGCCGGCTACCAGGAGGTGCGCCGGGTGCACGGCTCGTTCGACGGCTACCTGCGCGACGGGCTGGGGCTGACCGACGAGGTCCTCACGGCGCTGCGGGCGCAACTGCTGGAGTGACCGCCACGGCGGTCGGCGCGTGCGACCCGCCCGATGACGATCAACGCCTGGCCGGCCGCGTACGTCGCCATCACGAGCACCGACGCGCCGGGCGGCTGGGCCACGTCGGCCACCCCGGAGGCGATCAGCAGATCGGAGCCGAGGAACAGCGCGGCGCCCACACCGACCCGCCAGCCCTGGGTCACGGCGGTGGTGGCCATCGCCGCCAGCGCGACGGCGTAGCCGGCCACCGGCACGGCCAGCCCGGCCTCGGTCAGCCCCGCCCACATCCAGGCCAGCGCGGCGACGGTCAGCGCCGCGTACAGCAGAGGCGCCGCGACCAGCGGCGGACGGCGCAGCCGCGTCGCGGCGCCGTGCCGGGTGAAGGCCACGAGGTAGCAGACGTGGGCGGCGAGGAAGCAGACCATGCCGGCGATGAACCAGCCGGTGCCGGAGGCCAGCAGCGCCACGTCTCCGGCCGTGGAGCAGGCCAACGCGGCGAGCACCAGATAGTCCGGCCGGGCGCCGCGTTCGGTGGCCGCCCGCCAGAGGTACGCGGCCAGCAGCGGCATCAGCAGCGGCTTGGTGAGCAGCTCGGCCACTGCACTGTCGACGGCGTTGGCCAGCAGGTTCGCCACCGTCACGACGGAAAAGACGACGAGCAGGGTACGGCTGCGAGGCATCAGCGGCTCCGGGGTGGGGTGGCAGCAGCCTAGCCGGATCGGCGGGTGCCGGCCTCAGAGCCGGTGGCGGGCCGCCCAGGCCTGCGCCGAGACGTGCGCGATCAGGCGGCAGGCGTCGTCCTCGACGCCCTCGTCGCTGTCGGCCAGGTCGGTGGTGGTGCACACCGCGATGACGTACGGCGGTGCGTCGTCGGGCAGCACCACGCCGACGCTGTGGCGCACGCCGCGTACCCAGCCGTTCTTGAGCGCGACGCGGGTGCCCTCGGGCAGGCCGGCGGCCAGGTCCTCGCGGTGCTCCTGGGCGAGCAGCACGTCGAGCATGGTCGCGCAGCCGGCCGGCGAGGCGAGGCGGCCGGGAGTCGTGGCGCCGCTGGCCAGCGCGCCCAGCAGGGCGGCCAGGTCGGCGGCGGTGACGGTGTTGGTGATGCCGGCCTCGCGGGCGGCGAAGTCCTCGATGCCCCGGCCGGTGACGCTGTTGCGGGCGCCGGCCAGCGACCACACCTCGGCCACCGCGGGCAACCCGACGTGCCCGATGACCAGGTTGGTCGCCAGGTTGCTGGACCGTACGATCATCCGTTCGGCGAGCCAGCGCAGGGGCGCGGTGCCGCCGAGCCGGTCCCACACGGCGTCGTCGTTGTCGTAGTGCCGGGCGCAGGAGAAGCGGGGAGCGCCGGGCTGGGCCGAGTCGAACTCGTTGACCACCGGGACGTCGGCGTCCAACTCCAGCGTGCCGGCCTCGGCGGCGCGGTGCAGCGCGGCCAGCACCCCCACCTTCATGGTGCTGGCGGCGTAGTGGCCGGCGTCGGCGTGGCGGGTCCACGTCGGGGGTGCGTCGAGTCGACAGACGTACGCCGAGACCGTGCCCGGCACCCGGTCCAGATGGGCGTCGAGATCATCCCAGGTCATGCCGGTGACCGTAGCCGATCACGGGGCGGGCGGGCCCGCGTACCCCCGCCGGAAAGCGGACGGGCGCGTCGGCCGCAAGCGGCCGACGCGCCCGGTGCCGGGTGCTGGTGAAGGTCAGCCGGCGTGCTTGCGGCGGGCGGCGGCCCGACCGCGCTGCTGCTGGTCGAGCACCACCTTGCGGATGCGCACAGCGGTCGGGGTGACCTCGACGCACTCGTCCTCGCGGCAGAACTCCAGCGCCTGCTCCAGCGAGAGCTTGCGCGGCGGGATCAGCTTCTCGGTCTCGTCGGAGGTCGAGGCCCGCATGTTGGTGAGCTTCTTCTCCTTGGTGATGTTGACGTCCATGTCGTCGGAGCGCGAGTTCTCCCCGACGATCATGCCCTCGTACACCTCGGTGGTGGGGTCGACGAACAGCTGACCGCGCTCCTGCAGGTTGATCATCGCGAAGGCGGTGACCGCGCCGGCCCGGTCGGCGACCAGCGAGCCGTTGTTACGGGTACGCAGCTCACCGAACCACGGCTCGTACGACTCGAAGACGTGGTGCAGGATGCCGGTGCCCCGGGTGTCGGTGAGGAACTCGGTGCGGAAGCCGATCAGGCCGCGCGCCGGGACCAGCCACTCCATCCGGATCCAGCCGGTGCCGTGGTTGACCAGCTGCTCCATCCGGCCCTTGCGGGTCGCGAGGAGCTGGGTGATCGCGCCCAGGTACTCCTCCGGGGCGTCGATGGTCAACCGCTCGACCGGCTCGCAGGTCTTGCCGTCGATCTCCTTGGTGACGACCTGCGGCTTGCCGACGGTCAGCTCGTAGCTCTCCCGGCGCATCTGCTCGACCAGGATGGCCAGCGCCAGCTCACCACGGCCCTGCACCTCCCAGGCGTCCGGCCGCTCGGTGGGCAGAACCCGCAGCGACACGTTGCCGATCAGCTCCTTGTCGAGCCGGTCCTTGACCATGCGCGCGGTGACCTTGGAGCCCTTGACCCGGCCCACCAGCGGGGACGTGTTGGTGCCGATCGTCATCGAGATGGCCGGCTCGTCGACGGTGATCAGCGGCAGAGCTACCGGGTTCTCCGCGTCGGCGAGGGTCTCACCGATCATGATGTCGGAGATGCCGGCGACCGCGATGATGTCGCCCGGACCGGCCGTCTCGGCCGGCTTGCGCTCCAGGCCCTCGGTCATCAGCATCTCGGAGATGCGGACCCGCTGGGTGCTGCCGTCGGTGCGGCACCAGGCCACCGTCTGGCCCTTGCTGATCGTGCCCTGGCGCACCCGGCACAGCGCCAGCCGGCCGAGGAACGGCGAGGCGTCGAGGTTGGTGACGTGCGCCTGAAGCGGAGCGCCATCCTCGTACGCGGGGGCCGGGATGGTGTCCAGCAGGGTGCGGAACAGCGGCTCCAGGGAGGTGCTGTCGTCGGGGACCGAGCCGTCGGCGGGCTGGGTCAGCGAGGCGATGCCGTCCCGGGCGCAGGCGTACACGATCGGGAAGTCGATCTGCTCCTCGTCGGCGTCCAGGTCGAGGAAGAGCTCGTAGGTGTCGTCCACGACCTCCTTGATCCGGGCGTCGGGACGGTCCACCTTGTTGATCACGAGGATGATCGGCATCCGGGCGCGCAGCGCCTTGCGCAGCACGAAGCGGGTCTGCGGAAGCGGGCCCTCGCTGGCGTCGACCAGCAGGACCACACCGTCGACCATGGTCAGGCCGCGCTCGACCTCGCCACCGAAGTCGGCGTGGCCGGGGGTGTCGATGATGTTGATGGTGACCGGGTCGGAGCCGTCCGCCGGCAGGTAGCGCACGCCGGTGTTCTTGGCCAGGATCGTGATGCCCTTCTCCCGCTCCAGGTCACCCGAGTCCATCACCCGTTCGGTGTTCTCGCCACGGGCACCGTAGGCGCCGGCCTGCCGCAACATGGCGTCGACCAGGGTGGTCTTGCCGTGGTCGACGTGAGCGATGATGGCGACGTTGCGGAGGTCGGTGCGAAGCTGCATACCCTCTATCCTTCCGCCTGCGCTCGCGCAGGCTGCGTCGGGGTCACCCCCAGGTGCCCCTGATCTATGGTGAAACTGCTGTGCCGGTCGTTGCACCGGCTGGCATGCTGGCTCCCGTGTCCCGGGGGCCTGAGTGCACGACCTGCTGACCTGGGTGCAGGGTCTGCCCACCCTGTGGATCTACCTGGTCGCCGCGCTGATCGTGGCGGGCGAGACCGCGGTGATCTTCGGCCTGCTGGTGCCGGGTGAGGCTACCCTGCTGCTCGTCGGCTTCCTCACCTACAACGGTACCTTGCGGCTCGGACCGGCGCTGCTCGCGATGATCGTCTCGGCGTTCGTGGGTGACGCGCTGGCGTTCCGCGCCGGGCGGCGCTTCGGCCCGAAGCTGCGTGCCGGGCTGGGCCACCGGGTCGGGCCCGAGCGGTGGCGCCGCGCCGACGCGATGCTCGCCCGCCTGGGCGGCAGGGGCGTGTTCGCGGCGCGCTGGGTGGCCTTCGCCCGCACCCTGGTGCCCCGGCTGGCCGGATCCGCCGGCATGTCGTACCGGCGGTTCGCGCCGTGGAACCTGGCCGGCATCGTCACCTGGGTCGGCGGCTCGGTGCTGCTCGGCCACCTCGCCGGTGAGTCGTACGACACGGTCTCGCGACTGCTCGGCCGTGCCACCGGCGCGGCACTGGCGTTGCTGGCGGGGCTGCTGGGGGTGGTCCTCGCCGGGCGGTGGCTCGGCCGCAACCCCGACCCGGTACGCGCGCTGCTGTCCCGGGCCGCCGCGCTGCCGCCGGTGCGCTGGCTCAGCGCCCGCTACGGCGTGCTGTTCTTCCTGGTGGCCATGCGGATCGGGCCGGCCTGGACGCTGCTGCTCAACCTGGCCGCCGGGCTGCTGCTGCTCTTCGCCGCCGGGCTGGCCATCGCCGGCCTGCTCGCCGTCGTGGTGCGCAACAGCGGGCTGGCCGCGCTCGACGGGGCCATCGGGGCCTGGTTCACCGCCCGCCGTACCCCGGATGCCGCCGACGCCACACTTGTCGTGGTGTCGCTGGTACGCGGGTGGGTGCTGATCGTTCTGGTGGCAGTGGTGGCGGCGGTGCTGGCGTGGCGGAACCGGCCATGGCGCACGGATCTGCTCAGTGTGGTCGGCACCGTTGGCGCGTTCGTGCCACTGGTGGTGCTGGCCGTGGTGGCCGAGTTGACCTCGACGCCCGGTGGCGGTCCGGGTGGGCACGAGGCCGTTCCGTTCTCGACCCAGAACGCCGTTGTCGCGGCGAGCCTGTGCACCCTCGCGTGGCTGGTGTCGCGCAGCGCGCGGTGGCCGGTGGCGGTGGCCGCGTGGACGGCCGCCGCCGCGGGCGTGCTGGGGGTGGCGGCGGCACGTCTCTACCTCGGTCTGGAGACGGCGAGCGGTACGGCGGCGGCGGTGCTGCTGGGTGTGCTGTGGACTGTGGTGTTCCTGGTCGCCTGGGCCACCAGGGACCGGGCGGTGGGAGACCGGGAGCGGCCGGTAGGTCACGCCCGACCGTCGAAGGGGCACCGCCGGCCCGTCGAACCTTGCTAATCTGCGGCGACTGTCTGACGGGGGAGGACCACCATGCGTCAACGAACCGGTCGGCTGGGCGCACTCGTGCTCGCCGGCCTGCTGCTCGCGGGCGGGGCGGTCGGTTGCGCGGGCAAGGGGCAACGCCCCCAGGACCAGGCCGCAGCTCCGGTCTCGGTCACCGAGGCGCCGACCGACGAGCCGGTCGACGAGCCGGTCGAGGAACCGAGCCCCTCGCCGAGCGCCGTGGCGGCGATGGGCGCCGCCCCGAGCCGCAGCGCCTCGGCCTCCCCGACGCCCGCGAAGAAGCCGACCCGCACGACGGCGGCCCCGAAGCCGCGCGCGGTCGCCAAGCCGCCCACCGAGACGCAGGTTCCGCCGGCGCCACCAAAGCCCGCCCCCTCGTCCTGCAAGCCCAGCTACAAGGGCACCCAGGCGAGCCGCGCCGACGTGAAGGCGGCGCTCACCGACGCCGCCAACCGCACCTACTGGCCCAGCTCGGCCCCGGAGCTCAAGATCCCGCTCAACCTGGTCAAGGCGACCGCCTGGCAGGAGAGCGGCTGGCAGTCCAACATCTACGCCTGCGACGGCGGCGTCGGGCTGATGCAGGTGATGCCGGCCACCGCCACCTGGATGAACCAGCGGTTCGAGCAGAGCTACGCCATCGCCGACTACCGGGACAACGCGTACCTGGGGGCCAACTACCTGGCCTGGCTGACCAAGTACATCGGCGACATGTACTTCGAGTCCGACTTCCGCCTCGACGCGGACCTGTGCACCGCCGAACTCGACTCCTGCCTGCTCAACGCCGTCATCTCCGCGTACAACTTCGGGCACGGAGCGGTGGCGCAGGAGGGCAAGCCCCTCGCCATCCCCAACCCGTCGTACGTGCGCAACGTGCGGGCGTTGATGACCGAGTGCGTCTGCCTGGGCTACTGAGCACCACGAAAAGGGGCGGGGGTGGACCCCGCCCCTTTTCCGTGCGCGTCAGTCGCCGGCGGCCACCGGCTCCCGCGTCGCCGGGGCGTCGACGCCCGGGTCGGCGTCGACGCGGCCCGGCCACCAGAAGCGGTCCCCGAGCAGGAACGCCAGCGCCGGCACCAGCACCGTACGGACCAGCAGGGTGTCCAGCAGGACGCCGATGCAGACGATGATGCCGATCTGCGTGAGCGTGATCAGCGGCAGCACGCCGAGCACGGCGAACACCGCGGCGAGCAGCACACCGGCGCTGGTGATCACACCTCCGGTGACCCGCAACGCGGACAGCATCCCGTCGCGGGTGCCCGCGCTGCGGGCGTCCTCCCGGGCGCGGGTGACCAGGAAGATGTTGTAGTCCACGCCGAGGGCGACCAGGAACACGAAGGCCAGCAGCAGCACGCCGCTGTCGAGCGCCGGGAAGCCGAGCACGTGGTCGAAGAGCAGCCACGCCGCCCCGAGGCTGGCAAAGAATGACGCGATCACGGTGAGCACCAGCAGCACCGGCGCCAGCAGACCCCGCAGCAGCAGCACGAGCACCGCGCCGACGAGCAGCAGGATGATCGGCAGGATCAGCCGCAGGTCACGGTCGTTGGCCTGCTCGGAGTCGTACGTGGCGGCCACCGAACCGCCGACGATCGCCCCGTCGGGCGCGTCGGCGCCTGCGGCGGCTGGGGGAGCGGAGTCGGGAACGGCGGCTACCGCGTCGCGCAGCGCCTCGATCGTGCGGTCCGAGGCGGTCGTGCCGGGCTCGGCCTCCAGCACCACGTCGACCTGGGCGACGGCCTCGCCGGCGTCGCCGGGACGCGCCGAGGCGACGCCGGGGACGGCGGTGGCGGCGTCGGTGACCGACCGCACCGCCGCCGGGGTGGTGAGCACGGCCACCGGTTGGGTGCTGCCGGCGGGGAACGCCCGCGCCAGGGTCTGCGCGCCGGTCACCGCCTCGGGCTCGGCCCGGAACTGCTCGGTCTCGGACAGGCCGGTGCGGATCCCCAGCCCACCGAGGGCCAGACCGCCGAGCAGCATGGTGGCCAACACCGCGACGACCACCGGACGGCGTTGCACGGCGCCGCCGAGCCGACCCCAGAGCCGGCCCTCGCGCACCGGGCCGCCGACCCGGGGTACGAACGGCCAGAACAGGCCGCGACCGAAGAGCACCAGCACGGCGGGGAGCACGAACAGGGCCGAGAGCATGGCGAAGACCACACCTGTGGCGCAGGCCACGGCCAGCGCCCGGTTCGTCTCCTGCTCGCTGAGCAGCAGGGTGAGCACACCGAGCACCACGGTGCCGCCGCTGGCCAGGATGGGCTCGGCGGTACGCCGCAGCGCGGCGCGCATCGCCGCGAAGCGGTTCTCCTCGCGCCGCAGCTCCTCCCGGTAGCGGGCGATGAGCAGCAGCGCGTAGTCGGTGGCGGCGCCGAAGACCAGCACGCTGGCGATGCCGGTGACCTGGCCCTGCTGGAGGTTGATGCCGACGGCCGGCACGATCGTGTCCACCGCGCGCAGGGTGAGCTGTTCGGTGGCCGCGACGACGACCAGCGGCACGATCCACAGGAACGGACTGCGGTACGTGATCAGCAGCAGCAACGCGACAACTGCGGCGGTCACCGCGAGCAGGGTGACGTCGGCGCCCTCGAAGACCGACGACAGGTCGGCGGTGAAGGCGGGGGAGCCGGTGACCTCGACGGCCAGCCCGTCGGGCAGGTCCCCGAGCGTGTCGCGCAGCTGGGTGACGGTCTCGGTGACCTTCTCCTGACCCCCGGCGGTGTCCAGCGGCACGGCGACGAGCGCGACGGTGCCGTCCGGGGAGACCTGCGCGGGGCTGACCTGACCACCGACCGCGAAGCGACCCAGGTCGCCGGAGCGGGCGGCGAGGGTGGCCCGGTCGGCCTCGCTCAGCGCCCCGCCGTCGCTGCGGCTGACGACCACGATGGCCGGCTGGACGTCGCTGGAGGGCAGCTGGTCCTGCAGGCGCTGCACCTGGGTCGACTCCCACTGCACCGACAGGCCGGTGGACGAGACCGGTGCCGGGTTGTCCGGTCGGGGTATCCCGAAGACGACCGCGCCGACGACGAGCGCGGCGGCCACGGTGAGCCAGGCGGCCAGCCGCCCGCGCGCGACCCTGGTGAAGAAAGACATCGGGAACCCCTAAAATCCTTCGAGAGTCGAGTATCTTGATAAACGAGATTATCGGCGGTTGTTCTATGCTGCAACCCGGGGACCGGCAACCCGGGACCGACGACGGGGGGAAACGGCGCGAGGTGGCGACTCACGGCATGTACCGGCGGCGCGACACGCGCCGCGACCAGCTGGTCGCGGAGATCACCAACAACCTCCGGCGGTACTCGGTGGACGCCCAGCAGGTCGGCCACGCCTTCGCCAACCTGCACGGGCTCAACCCGACCGACCTGAACGCGCTGATCGCGGTCATGGACGCCGAGATGTTCGGTGACCCGATCACCCCTGGCCGCCTCGGCGAGCAGCTCAACCTGTCGTCCGGCTCGGTCACCGCCCTGATCGACCGGCTGGAACGGGCCGGGCACATCCGCCGGGACCGGGACACCGTCGACCGGCGCAAGGTGCTGCTGCACTACGCCGACCAGGGCGCCGCGCTGGCCATGGAGTTCTTCCGGCCGCTGGGCGCCCGCACCGACACGGTGATGGACCGCTTCAGCGAGGACGAGCTGGAGGTGGTGCACCGGTTCCTGGCGGAGATGGGGGAGGCGCTGCGGGGGCACCGCGACGCCGTCCGCGCCACCCGGCCCGAACCGTCCCGCCGGACGACGGCCTGAGCGTGCCGGGCCGGCTCGTCGCCCGTCTCGCCGCCGCCGCGCTGCGGCTGCCCGCCGTGCGTCCCGTCCCGGTGCGGGTCACCCGCGACATCCCGGTCCGGGCACGTGACGGCGTCGTGCTGCGGACCGACCACTACGCCCCGGGGGACCGGTCCGCGCCGACCGTGCTGATCCGCACCCCGTACGGGCGGGGCGGGCCGTTGCGGCTGCTCGGCCGGTTGCTCGCCGCGCGCGGTCGACACGCGGTGATCCAGTCGTGCCGGGGCACCGGCGGCTCCGGTGGCACGTTCGCCCCGCTGGTGCACGAGCGCGACGACGGGGTGGACACCCTCAACTGGCTGCGCCGCCAGCCCTGGTGGTCCGGGGCGCTCGGTATGTTCGGCGTCAGTTACCAGGGCTTCGCCCAGTGGGCGCTGGCCGCCGACGCCGGCGAGGACCTGCGTGCGATGGTCGCGGTGGTGACCGCGTCGTCCACCCGGGACTCGACGTACGCGGGGGAGTCGTTCGCCCTGGACACCGTGCTCACCTGGGCCGAGCTGCTGCACGCCCAGACCGTGCCGAGGCTGGCCAGGCAGTGGGAACTCAAGCGCGGGCAGCCCCGCCTGGCGGCCGCGCTGGACCACCTGCCGCTGGCCGGAGCGGACCGGGTCGCCACCGGCGTCACGATTCCCTTCTTCCAGGAGTGGCTGCGCCACCACGATCCCGACGCCGCGTACTGGAAGAACCGGGTCTTCGCCGACCGGGTGGCCCGGGTGCGCGCACCCGTGGTCATGGTCACCGGCTGGCACGACATCTTCCTGCCCGCCCAGCTCGACGACCACGCCACCCTGCGCGCCGCGGGCGCCCGGCCGCGGCTGGTGATCGGCCCGTGGACGCACGGCAGCCCCGGCCTCTTCGTCGCCGCGCTGCGCGAGGGGCTGATCTGGCTGGACGAGCACCTGGCCGGGTCCGCCGCCGACGGGCGGTGGCCCACCGAGGGGTCCGGCGGGGCCCCGGTCCGGTTGCACGTGGGCGGTGCCGACGGCGGCTGGCGGGACCTGCCGGACTGGCCACCACCGGCCACCGACACCCCGTGGCACCTGCACCCCGGCGGCGAGCTGGCGACCCGCCCGCCGAGCCCCTCGGCGCCGGACGAGTTCCGGTACGACCCGGCCGACCCCACCCCGTCGCTCGGCGGCCCCCTGTTGGTCGCCAAGCGGGCCGGTCCGGTGGACAACCGGCACGTCGAGGCCCGACCCGACGTCCTGACGTACACCAGTGCTCCGCTCACCGAAGCGGTCGAGGTGATCGGCGCCGTACGCGCGGAGATCCACGTCCGTAGCGAGCTCGCGTACCTGGACGTCTACGTCCGACTGTGCGATGTGGACCGGCGCGGGCGCTCGGTCAACGTGTGCGACGGACTGGTCCGGGTCGCGCCCGGACGGTTCGCCGCCGACGGGTCCGGGGCGCTGCGGGTGTCGGTACCGCTCTGGCCGACCGCGTACCGGTTCGCGGCCGGGCACCGACTACGCGTTCAGGTCGCCGGCGGCGCCCACCCGCGCTGGGCGCGCAACCCGGGCAGCGGCGAACCCCTCGGCACGGCCGTGACGCTGCGTGCCGGCTGGCGGCAGGTCCTGCATGATCCGGCGCACCCCTCGGCGCTGTGGCTCCCGATCGTCCACACTGCTCCGCGCAGCATCTGAAACGAACAGACCCCCTCTGAGCTGGGCATTCATATTTTTTGCGGGCTATGGTTGGGTCAACGCCCGGCGCCGTGCACCAGTAGGCCGGGCTCGCCTGAAGCCCAGCACCGCGTACGCGGTGTGACGTCGTGCCCGGCCCCCGTGAATTGGAAGGGGGGCCCCATGACCCGGGCTCCGGCGAACCTGTTGGCCGTCCGAAGTCTCCTTCTCACCCACCTCAACGTCGACCCGAAAACCGTCCGCGACGCCGACCTGGAACCGGCGGAGGTCGGCATCGTCGGCGACCCGGCCCACCGGGGCGGCTACCACTGCGGATCGGACCGGGTGGTGACCAACGACTACTCCGTGGTGGAGTCGTCGCGGGACCGCAACGGCCTGACCCTCGACGCGGCGGCGCTCGACGTCGGCGGCTTCTCGGTCCGTTCCGGCGGCCGTACGCACACCCTGCCCAGCTTCTCGCTCTGGTGTGTGGGCCAGTGCGCCGCGAACGCTGCGGACACCCGGGACATCCGCGAGATCATCTACAGCCCCGACGGCACGACGGTGAAGCGGTGGGACCGCCTCGGCAAGCGCACCAGCGGCGACAGCTCGCACCGCTGGCACACCCACTTCAGCTTCTTCCGCGACGCCATCAAGGCCGGTCGCGACCAGCGGCCACTGTTCCGCCGCTACCTGACCAGCATCGGCCTCATCGAGGTCGCCCCGACCCCACCCATGGAGGACCCAGAGATGGAACTCAGCGACCGACTCAAGCGGGACACGGGCCGCCCGCAGCGCACCGTCGACGACGTCCTGGCGGACCTGTCGAACCTGCGGAACTGGCTCGTGTCCGCACCGAACTCGCCGGGCGTGGTCGATGGCCCGGCGCCGAACTCTCCGCTGGCCGCGCTCCTCGCCGCCGCCGGGCGCCCGGCGGTCGACGTGCCGGCGCTCGCCACGGAGGTGCTCCGGGTGCTCACCCCGCAGGCCATCGCCGACGCGATCCCGGCGAGCCTCGCCAAGGAGGTCGCCGACGAGCTGGCCCGCCGGCTCGTCGCCTGAGTCGGAGGCGGCCCGTCCCCACCGGGCCGCCTCTCTTCGGGGGCATCCGCAACGACTGTTGAGCAATAGCGGTTGCGCAATAGCTGTTGCGGATGTGATGCTGGGTCTCGTGGAGAACCCCGACGTACGCCTGGTCACCGACTCGCGAGTCCTGGCCGCCATGGCCCACCCCCTGCGCCGCCGACTGATGGACGTGCTCAAGGTGCACGGCCCGTCGACCGTCGGGCTGCTCGCCGAGCGCACCGACCAGGCCCCCGCCAACGTCAGCCACCACCTCAAGGTGCTCGCCGCCGCCGACCTCGTCACCGAGGCTCCCGAGCTGGCCCGGGACCGCCGCGAACGGTGGTGGCAGCTCGTCAGCCGGGGAGTGCGCTGGTCCACCACCGACTTCGACGCCGACCCGGCGGCCCGGGCCGTCGCCGACGCCGCCACCTCACTCAACCTGGACCGGCACGTCGCGCTGGCCCGCGCCTGGCACGCCAGCGACGAGTCGGCGCAGGCCGCCTGGGCCGACGCGCCGTTCTCGACGGACAAGTGGCTGCACCTCACGCCCGAGGAACTGGACGAGCTGAGCCGCGAGATGATCGACCTGCTGGATCGCTGGGCCGCCCGGCCGCTGCCCGACGACGGCCGCGAACGGCAACCCGTGTTCGTGTTCGTCCACGGCGTACCGGCCCGACCGTGACCGCGGCCACCCGCACCGACCCGAGCCCGGTCCGACCGGCCGGTGGGCTGCTGCGGCACCGCGACTTCCGCCTGCTCTGGGCCGGGCAGACGGTCAGCAGCATCGGCAGCAACGTCACCACCGTCGCGCTGCCCCTGGTGGCGGTCGCCGTGCTCGACGCCGGCACCTTCCAGGTGGCGGTCCTCACCGCCGCGGCCTGGCTGCCCTGGCTGCTGATCGGCCTCCCGGCCGGCGCGTGGGTGGACCGGCTGCCACGCCGGCCCCTGATGGTCATCTGCGACCTGCTCTGTGCCCTGGCCTTCCTCAGCGTGCCGGTGGCCGCCGCCCTGGGCCGCCTCACCGTCGCGCAGTTGCTGCTGGTGGCGCTCGGCGCCGGCACCGTGCGGGTCTTCTTCGAGACCGCCGACCAGGTCTACCTGCCGGTTCTGCTGCGGCCCGAGCAACTGCCCGAGGGAAACGCGAAACTACAGGCCACCCAGACCGTGAGCTACGTCGTCGGGCCCGGCATCGCGGGCCTGATCGCCCAGGTCACCGGGGCGGTCGCCGCGTTGCTGCTGGACGCGCTCACGTTCCTGTTCTCGGCGGTCCTCCTGCTGCGCATCCGCACCGCCGAGCCGCGCCCCGACCGGCCGGACCGGTCCCGCTCGCTGCGGCGGGACATCGCCGAGGGACTGCGTTTCGTCATTCGCGACCCGTACCTGCGGGTGCTGACGGTCTTCGGCGCGGCCAGCAACATCGGTCTGACCGGCTACCAGGCGGTCCTGGTGGTGTTCCTGGTGCGTGAACTGCGGCTCGCACCCGGCCTGGTGGGCGTGCTGGTCGGCGTGATGAGCGTCGGGGGAATCATCGGCGCGCTGCTCGCCACCGCCCTGGCCCGCCGGTGTGGCACCGCGCGCGCCATGCTGATCGGGGCAGCGCTCACCGGCCCGCCCGCCCTGCTCATCCCGCTGGCCGCACCCGGCGTCGGGCTGGTGTGGCCGGCCCTCGGTGGCGTGCTGATCGGCCTCGGAGTGGCCATCGGCAACGTGGTCAAGGGCGCGTTCCGGCAGACGTACACGCCGCACCACCTGCTCGGCCGCGTGACGGTGAGCATGCACCTGCTCAACTTCGGTGCCATCCCGCTGGCGGCCGTTCTGGCCGGAGCCCTCGGCGCCCGCTACGGCGTCGGCACGGCAATCGGCGTGATGACCGCCTGGTTGGCGATCACCCCGCTGATCCTGCTGGTTGGACCGCTCCGGCGGCGGCGGGACCTGCCCGCCGCCCCGGCAGCGTCTTGAGTGCACTGCGACGGCGGCCAGGAACCGACCGCCGTCACCGGCACGGAGCTACATCGGGCGGACGTTGTCCGCCTGCGGGCCCTTCTGCCCCTGGGTCACCTCGAACTCGACCTTCTGGCCCTCGTTGAGCTCCCGGTAACCGCTCGTCGCGATGGCGGAGTAGTGGACGAACACGTCCGGCCCTCCACCATCCTGCTCGATGAAGCCGAAGCCCTTTTCCGAGTTGAACCACTTAACCGTGCCGGTTGCCATGCATCTCTCCCTGTTCAAAGCGGCGGACCACCGGCCCGTGGCCGATGGTCGCCCGTACCTGTTCGACAGTAACGGGCGAAACCCCGATCTGCCGGCCGAAGTGCCGTAGGTGTTTACTCGAACTCAGATGAACTCTGTGCGCGCCGGCACGCGAAAGCCGCCCCGACCACCCTCCGCTACGGCATGCTTGCGCCGATGAGGGGTGCCGCAGCCACCGCGCTGTCCGAGCTGGAGCGCGAGATCGACGCGCCCGGAACCGGCCTGGACCGGCTCCACCTGGTGCCCACCCCGTTCGTCCCGGAGGTGCGCCTGCACCTCGCCGAGGACGCGATCGTCTGGTGGGCCCGGATGGAGGCGCTCGCCGGTCACGCTCTGCCACCGCCGTTCTGGGCGTCCGCCTGGGCCGGCGGCCAGGCCCTGGCCCGACATCTGCTGGACCACCCGGAGCTGGCCGCCGGACGCCGCGTCCTCGACCTCGCCGCCGGCTCGGGTCTGGTGGCCATCGCCGCCGCGCTGGCCGGCGCCGCCGACGTCGTCGCCAACGACATCGACCCGTACGCCGTGGCGGCCATCACCGTCAACGCGCGCGCCAACCGGGTCACCGTCGACGCCAGCGGGGACGACCTGCTCGACAACGTCGGCGTCGACGCGGACCTGGTGGTCGCCGGGGACGTCTTCTACAGCCGCCCGATGGCCGAGAGGATGCTGCCGTTCCTACGACGGGCCGTCGCCTCCGGCGCCGAGGTGCTCATCGGGGACCCCGGCCGGGAGCACCTGCCCGAGGACGGACTACGGCTGCTGACCGACTATCCGGTGCCCACCACCGAGCCGTCGGTGGACTCGTCGCTGCGCCGGGTGCAGGTGCTGCGACCCGCGTGACGCGCGGGCTCCCTCAGGGGCGACCCCGAGGCCGATACCAGGGGACCCTGGGGGCTGCGACCTGATGTCCACCGTGGTCCGGCGGCCATAGCGTACGAGGCATGACGCAATGGCTGGCCCAGGTCGGAGAACTGCCCATCCTCGTGCTGATGGGCGCGCTCGGGCTGGTCATGCTCTTCGACGCCGTACCGTTGCTGGGTGTGCTGATCCCCGGCGACGTGGCGATCCTGGCCGCGGTCGGGGTGGGCCGCCCGGCCACCGGGCTGGCCACCTTCGCCGCGGTGCTGGCCGGTTGCCTGGCCGGCTGGTCGCTGAGTTTCCTGGTCGGTCGCCGCTACGCCGAACGCCTGCGCCACAGCCGGATCGGGGGCTGGATCGGTGAGGCGCGCTGGAGCGCGGCCGAGGGGATCCTCAACCACGGCGGTGGCCAGATGATGGTTGTCGCGCCGTTCCTGCCGGTGTTCAACGCGCTGCTGCCGCTGGCCGCCGGCGGGCTGCGGATGTCGTACCGCCGGTTCCTCGGCTGCGCGACCCTCGGCGCGGCGGCCTGGGCCGGCCTCTACCTGGCGCTGGGCACCGCGTCGCGGTCGCTGGCCGGGCTGCTGCCGGGGGCGCCGAGCCCGCTGCTGGTGACCATGGGGGTGGGGCTGGCGCTGGCGTTCGTGGTGTTGGTGGGGGCGCGGCGGCGGTTCTCCGCTCTTGCTGGTTGAGCCGTGGTTGCGGTGCGGGGGCGGTTCGTCCGGTGGTGCCGCGATCCGACTGTGGTGTGGATCTTCAGTGGTGATCGGTCAGCGTTGGGTGATCATCGCTCGGGGTTACCAGCCTCGGGCTCGCCACTGGGGGAGGGCTGGGCGTTCTGCTCCCAGGGTGCTGTCCTTGCCGTGGCCGGGGTAGAACCAGGTGTCGTCCGGCAGCTGGTCGAACAGCTTGTGCTCGACGTCGTCGATCAGCGCGGCGAAGCGCTGCGGGTCCTTGTCCGTGTTGCCGACGCCGCCGGGAAAGAGGCTGTCGCCGGTGAACAGGTGGGCGGTACCGGCCGGGTCGCGGTAGAGCAGCGCGATCGAACCCGGCGTGTGGCCCTTGATGTGGATGACCTCCAGCGCGCAGTCACCGACCGCCACGGTGTCGCCGTCGGCCAACCGCTCCGCCTCGATCGGCAGCCCCGCCGCGTCGTCGGCGTGCACGAGCGCCCGCGCGCCGGTCTTGGCAACCACCTCCTCCAACGCCACCCAGTGGTCCATGTGCTGGTGGGTGGTCACCACGGCGGCCAGACCGCCGTCGCCGATCAGCTCCAGCAGCCGGGGCGCCTCGTTGGCGGCGTCGATCAACACCTGGTCGCCGGTGCCCGTGCAGCGCAGCAGGTACGCGTTGTTGTCCATCGGGCCCACCGACAGCTTGCTGATGGTGAGCCCGTCCAACTCCCGTACCGCCGGCGGGCCGCCGTGGGTGACATCTCCGCTGTAGGTCATGACGTGTCCAAATCCGTTCCGGTGAAGTAGGCAGGGGTCCGTCGGGGTTGACGGCGAGCGTGGTCCACGCCTCGACCGGCAGGGCCGCGGGCGTCCCGGCGGACCGGTGTGCGGTGCGCCGCGGGTCGTCGAGGAGCGCGACAGGCGACCGGCCCGCGCCGGCGTCGGTGCCCGCCGCCCAGGCCGTCGCCGGTACGCGGCGGTCGGGTGGTGGTGGTGTCGTCCGCCGCGCCCTGAGGCGGCAGCGGATCCGTGGTCACGGGTCGACCCTAGCCGCCCCGCGCCGCGCCGTCGTCGCGGAAATCGCTTTCGGCGCGTCGTCGCGCGCCCTACCGTCGGCCTCACAAAGCGGCACCGGGACGTCGGACGGAGGTGGTGTTCATGCCGGACGTGACACGCGTGTTCCGCCATCACCAGCTCGACACCGATGAGGATGCCATGACTATCGATCTGACCGCCCTCGGCTGGGACGCCGACCGGGCGACGTACGCCGCCCGGCGCGGCGAGCACCACCCCGGCCGGGTGGCCCGGGTGGACCGGGGGGTCTGCACCGTGCTCACCGCCGACGGCCCGGTCCGGGCCAGCCTCGGCCCCTCCGTGCTGGCCGCCGCCGCCCAGGACCCCTCGGCACTGCCCTGCGCGGGGGACTGGGTGCTGCTCACGCACTGGCCGGACCGCCGGATCACCGTGGCGGCCGTGCTGCCCCGGCGGGCCGCGCTGATCCGTCGTACCGCCGGCAAGGACGCCAGCGGCCAGGTGCTGGCCGCCAACCTCGACGCCGCCGCCGTGGTGGAGCCGGTGCACCCGGAGCCGGACGTCGGCCGCATCGAGCGGCTGCTCTCCCTGGTCCACGAGTCCGGGGCCCGGCCGCTCGTGGTGCTGACGAAGGCCGACCTCGCGGCCGACCCGGATGCGCTGGCCCGCCAGCTCGCCGTGATCGCCCCCGGTGTGCCGGTGCTGCCGGTCAGCGCCGAGCGCGGCACCGGGCTGGACCCGCTGCGCGCCGAGGTCGCGCCGGGTCGCACGCTGGGGCTGCTCGGGCCGTCCGGCGCGGGCAAGTCGAGCCTGGTCAACGCGCTCGCCGGCGCGGTGATGATGCCGACGCAGGCGATCCGTCGGGTCGACGGCAAGGGCCGGCACACCACCACCTGGCGGGCCCTGGTGCCGGTCCCAAACGGGGGCGCCGTGATCGACACACCCGGCGTGCGGGCGGTCGGCCTGCTCGACGGCGTGGCCGGGCTGGACCGGGCGTTCGCCGACATCGCGGGGCTGGCCGAGGGCTGTCGGTACGCCGACTGTCGGCACGACGGTGAACCGGCCTGCGCGGTCCACGACGCGTTGCGGACCGGTGAGCTGTCCACGCGCCGGTGGGAGAGCTGGCGGCGTCTGCAGTCGGAGGTCACCCACGAGAGCCGGCGGCGTGAGGCGCGGCTGGCCGCCGAGCGGCGCGGCGGGTGGCGTTCGGCGCGGCGCAGGGCGGCCCGGCCACCGTCGCCCGGCGGGTACTGACGGAGGCTCGCGCGTGGTGCGGCCGACCGGGCTGAGCTGGGGGAATGTGCGGGCGGGGGAAACTGTCACACCTCGGGGCTAGAGTTGCCGAGGCGTGTTTTCCGCGCCCGCACGACCGCTCGAATCCACCCAGAGCGGGACAGATCCTTCGCTTCGTCTTCTCCCGGGAGTACACGCACTGTGGCCGACCGACTGATCATCCGTGGCGCGCGCGAGCACAACCTGCGTGACGTCAGTCTCGACCTGCCCCGGGACGCTCTCATCGTGTTCACCGGGCTGTCCGGGTCGGGCAAGTCGAGCCTGGCCTTCGACACGATCTTCGCCGAGGGGCAGCGGCGCTACGTGGAGTCGCTCTCCTCGTACGCCCGGCAGTTCCTCGGCCAGATGGACAAGCCCGACGTCGACTTCATCGAGGGCCTGAGCCCGGCCGTCTCGATCGACCAGAAGTCCACCTCGCGCAACCCGCGCTCGACAGTCGGCACCATCACCGAGGTCTACGACTACCTGCGCCTGCTGTTCGCCCGCATCGGTGAGCCGCACTGCCCGGTCTGCGGCGAGCGCATCTCCAAGCAGAGCCCGCAGCAGATCGTCGACCGGGTCCTCGCCATGGCCGAGGGCACCAAGTTCATGGTGCTCGCGCCGGTGATCCGCGGTCGCAAGGGCGAGTACGTCGACCTTTTCGCCGAGCTGCAGGCCAAGGGCTACGCCCGCGCCCGCGTCGACGGCGTGGTGCACCCGCTGACCGAGCCGCCGAAGCTCAAGAAGCAGGAGAAGCACACCATCGAGGTGGTGATCGACCGGCTCACCGTCAAGCCGAGCGCCAAGCAGCGGCTGACCGACTCGGTCGAGGCCGCCCTGGGCCTGTCCAGCGGCCTCGTGCTGCTCGACTTCGTCGACCTGCCGGAGGACGACCCGGACCGGGAGCGCCGCTACTCCGAGCACCTGGCCTGCCCCAACGACCACCCGCTGGCCATCGAGGATCTCGAGCCCCGGGTCTTCTCTTTCAACGCGCCGTACGGCGCCTGCCCGGAGTGCACCGGCCTGGGCACCAAGAAGGAGGTCGACCCGGAGCTGCTGGTCCCCGACCCGGAGCGCAGCCTGCGCGAGGGCGCCATCCAGCCCTGGTCCACCGGGCACAACCTGGAATACTTCCTGCGCCTGTTGGAGGCGCTCGGCGAGGCCCAGCACTTCGACGTCGACACCCCGTGGCGGGCGTTGCCGGCGCGGGCGCAGAAGACGATCCTGCACGGCTCCGACGACCAGGTGCACGTGCGCTACCGCAACAAGTACGGTCGCGAGCGCTCCTACTACACCGGCTTCGAGGGCGTGGTGCAGTGGATCGAGCGCCGGCACTCCGACACCGAGTCCGAGTGGTCCCGCGACAAGTACGAGGGCTACATGCGCGACGTGCCGTGCGCGGCCTGCGGCGGCGCCCGGCTCAAGCCCGAGGTGCTCGCCGTCACCCTCGCCGGTAAGAGCATCGCCGAGGTCTGCAACCTGTCGGTGGGGGAGTGCGCCGACCTGCTCGCCGGCATCGAGCTGACCGATCGGCAGAAGATGATCGCCGAGCGCGTCCTCAAGGAGATCAACGCCCGCCTGCGGTTCCTGCTCGACGTCGGCCTGGACTACCTCTCGCTGGACCGGCCGGCCGGCACGCTCTCCGGCGGCGAGGCGCAGCGCATCCGGTTGGCCACCCAGATCGGCTCCGGCCTGGTCGGCGTGCTCTACGTGCTCGACGAGCCGTCGATCGGGTTGCACCAGCGCGACAACCACCGGCTGATCGAGACCCTGATCCGGCTGCGCGGTCTGGGCAACACGCTGATCGTGGTGGAGCACGACGAGGACACCATCCGCGTCGCCGACTGGATCGTCGACATCGGGCCCGGCGCCGGCGAGCACGGCGGCAAGATCGTGCACAGCGGCTCGGTGCCGGCTCTGCTGAAGAACAAGGAGTCGATCACCGGTGCGTACCTGTCCGGTCGCCGGTCGATCCCGACACCGACGGGCCGCCGCCCGCAGGATCCGGCCCGCGAGCTGGTGGTGCACGGCGCCCGCGAGCACAACCTGCGCAACCTGAGCGTCTCGTTCCCGCTGGGCCAGCTCATCGCGGTCACCGGGGTCAGCGGCTCGGGCAAGTCGACGCTTGTCAACGACATCCTGTACGCCGTGCTGGCCAACCAGATCAACGGCGCCCGGCTGGTGCCCGGCCGGCACACCCGGGTCTCCGGTCTGGAGCACGTCGACAAGGTCGTCGGCGTGGACCAGTCGCCGATCGGCCGGACCCCGCGCTCCAACCCGGCCACCTACACCGGGGTCTGGGACCACGTCCGCAAGCTCTTCGCCGAGACCACCGAGGCCAAGGTCCGGGGGTACGGGCCGGGCCGGTTCTCGTTCAACGTCAAGGGCGGCCGCTGCGAGGCGTGCTCCGGCGACGGCACCATCAAGATCGAGATGAACTTCCTGCCCGACGTGTACGTCCCCTGCGAGGTCTGCAAGGGCGCCCGGTACAACCGGGAGACCCTGGAGGTGCACTACAAGGGCAAGACCGTCTCGGACGTGCTGGAGATGCCGATCGAGGAGGCCGCCGAGTTCTTCTCCGCCATCCCGGCCATCCACCGGCACCTCAAGACGCTCGTCGACGTCGGCCTGGGCTACGTCCGTCTCGGGCAGCCCGCGCCGACCCTCTCCGGTGGTGAGGCGCAGCGGGTCAAGCTGGCCTCCGAGCTGCAGAAGCGTTCCACCGGGCGGACGGTCTACGTGCTCGACGAGCCGACCACCGGCCTGCACTTCGAGGACATCCGCAAGCTGCTGATGGTGCTGGAGGGCCTGGTCGACAAGGGCAACACGGTGATCACCATCGAGCACAACCTCGACGTGATCAAGACGGCCGACTGGCTGATCGACATGGGTCCGGAGGGCGGTCACCGGGGTGGCATGGTGCTCGCCACCGGCACCCCGGAGGAGGTCGCCGAGGTGCCCGAGAGCCACACCGGCCAGTTCCTGCGCCAGGTGCTCAAGCTCGACGGCGAGGCCAAGGGCGCGGCGGCGGCCACCACCCGCGCCGCCAAGGCCAACGGCACCACCAAGACGCGGGCCAGCCGCAAGGTGCCGGCCGGCGCGCGCTGACCTGGGCCGTCCACGGCGGCGTCGGTCCACCCCTGCTCCGGCAGAGCCAGGGGTGGACCGGGCGCGGCTGTGCGTTCGACGCGTCCACCGCCGTGCTCTCGGGGCCGTCGCGGTTTCGACGCGGTCCTCGTCCCTCGTCCCATTTCCCGGGTCGGCACTGTGCCGCCGTGAACCATCCGGCACAGTTGCCCGTGTGCACAGGTGTGGCCGGCTTTCGGACCGGCGCAGTGGGCGAGAGAGAGGCGAGGCATGAGCGACGATCAGGCGCTGACCGATCCGGGTACGCAGACCCGTCGGGCCCTGCTCACCGGTGTCGGGGCCGTCGGCGCGGCAGTCGTCCTGGCGGCCTGCGGCAGTGACGACGACGGCGGTGGCAGCGGTGCCCCCACCAGTGGCGGCCCGGCGGTGCCCAGCACCGGGGACGCCGGTGGCGGTGATCGGCAGAACGCCCAGTCGCTGGCCACCACCGCCGACATTCCGGTCGGCGGCGGCAAGGTCCTCGCCGCCGAGGGCGTGGTGATCACCCAGCCCTCGGCGGGTCAGTTCAAGGGCTTCAGCCCGATCTGTACGCACCAGAACTGCCCGGTGACGAACGTCGACGGCGGCACGATCAACTGCACCTGCCACGGCAGCAAGTTCTCGATCGAGGACGGCTCGGTGAAGGCCGGCCCGGCCACCAAGCCGCTGCCGCCGAAGGACATCAAGGTGACCGGGGACCAGATCTCCCTCGCCTGACCACTCGATCGACTCGCGTTCGGGGAAGTCGGGGCGTCCGGCGCCCGTCGACGCCCCGACTTCCCCGCACGCCGAGTTGATCTAGCGCTCGGCGTGGTGTGTCGGGGGTGCGGACTAGGCTTGTCGACGTGGCTGACCCCTCGACCTACCGTCCCGCACCCGGCACCATCCCGGAGTCACCGGGGGTCTACCGCTTCCGCGACGGCACCGGCCGGGTGATCTACGTCGGCAAGGCGAAAAATCTGCGCAGCCGGCTCAACTCCTACTTCGGCGACGTCTGGAACCTGCACGAGCGCACCCGCCAGATGGTCACCACCGCCGAGTCGGTGGACTGGATCACCGTCGGCACCGAGGTCGAGGCGCTCCAGCAGGAGTTCACCTGGATCAAGCAGTACGACCCCCGGTTCAACGTCCGCTACCGCGACGACAAGTCGTACCCCTATCTCGCCGTCACCCTCGACGAGGAGTACCCGCGACTCCAGGTGATGCGCGGCGCGAAACGCAAGGGTGTGCGCTACTTCGGCCCGTACTCGCATGCCTGGGCCATCCGGGAGACCCTCGACCTGCTGCTGCGGGTGTTCCCCGCGCGCACCTGCTCGGCCGGCGTGTTCAAGCGGGCCGGCCAGGTGGGTCGTCCCTGCCTGCTGGGCTACATCGGCAAGTGCTCGGCGCCGTGCGTCGGCACGGTCTCCGTCGACGAGCACCGTGCCATCGTCGACGACTTCTGCGACTTCATGGCCGGGCGCACCGACACCATGGTCCGCAAGATCGAGCGCGAGATGACCGAGGCGAGCGAGCAGCTGGAGTTCGAGCGGGCCGCCCGGCTGCGCGACGACGTGGCAGCCCTGCGCCGGGCCATGGAGAAGCAGACCGTGGTGCTCGGCGACGGCACCGACGCCGACGTGGTCGCGTTCGCCGACGACCCGCTCGAGGCGGCCGTGCAGGTCTTCCACGTCCGCGACGGCCGGGTCCGCGGCCAGCGCGGCTGGGTCGTGGAGAAGACCGAGGACCTGACCACCGGCGACCTCGTGCACCACTTCTGCACCCAGGTGTACGGCGGCGAGCACGGCGAAGCCGATGTACCCCGCGAACTGCTGGTGCCCGAGTTGCCCGCCGACGCCGACGCGCTGGCCGAGTGGCTCAGCAGCCACCGGGGCAGCCGGGTGTCGCTGCGCGTGCCGCAGCGCGGCGACAAGCGCACCCTCATGGAGACGGTGGAGCGCAACGCCAAGGACGCGCTGGCCCGGCACAAGCTCAAGCGAGCCGGCGACCTGACCACCCGGGGCAAGGCGCTGGACGAGATCAGCGAGGCGCTCGACATGCGCACCTCACCGCTGCGCATCGAGTGCTTCGACATCTCCCAGATCCAGGGCACCGACGTGGTCGCCAGCATGGTGGTCTTCGAGGACGGGCTGCCCCGCAAGAGTGAGTACCGGCGGTTCATCGTGCGGGGCGCCACCGACGACCTGTCCGCCATGTCCGAGGTGCTGCGCCGCCGCTTCGCCCGCTACCTCGACGCGCGGGCCGAGACGGGCGAAGTCGGCGTGGAGTCGGCCGACGACCCGACCGCGCCCGGAGGCGCCACCGATCCGCAGATCGGCATCCTGGTCGACCCGACCACCGGCCGGCCGCGGAAATTCGCGTACCCGCCGCAGCTGGTGGTCGTCGACGGCGGCGCCCCGCAGGTCGCGGCGGCCGCCCAGGCCCTGGCCGATCTGGGCATCGACGACGTCGCGCTGTGCGGCCTCGCCAAGCGGCTGGAGGAGGTGTGGCTCCCCGACGACGAGTTCCCGGTCATCCTTCCGCGCACCTCGGAGGGCCTCTACCTGCTGCAACGGGTCCGCGACGAGGCACACCGCTTCGCCATCACGTTCCACCGCCAGCGTCGCTCGAAGCGGATGACCGAGTCGGCGCTGGACAACGTCCCCGGCCTGGGCGAGGTACGCCGCAAGGCGCTGCTGCGGCACTTCGGCTCGCTGAAGCGGCTCTCCACGGCGACCGTCGAAGAGATCACCGAAGTGCCCGGGGTGGGCCGCCGCACCGCCGAGGCGATCCTGGCTGCCCTCGACAAGGGCCCCAAAGCCGATGACAGCCCCGACGCGATCCCCAGCGCGGAAGCGACGCCCAGCGCGGAAGTGACCCACAGCGCGGAAGCGATCCACAGCGCCGAGCCGATCCACAGCGCGGAGGCGACGCCCGGCGCGTAAGCGACCCACAGTACGGAGGCGACGCCCGGCGCGTAAGCGACCCACAGTGCGGAGGCGACGCCCAGCGCGTAGCCACCCGCGGCGATCCACGTGGTCCCACCCGATCCATCCGGTTGGCCTGGTGATCGGCGGGCACGATCCGGCCGGCCCGCATGATCGTGCTCGATCCTGGTTGTAGTGGCTTTGCCCGCGTGGTGAGGGCCCTGTTTCCTAGATCGAGCGCGATCATCCGGTTGGGCGTCTTGCCGCCCCGGGTTGATCGACTCGGGTTCGGCGATGTTGGGGTGTCGCGGGCGTCCGGATACCGCGACATCGGTGAAGTCGAGTGGATCAACCCTGGCGGTGTCGACGCCGGGGTCCCCGTTGGGTGGTTTGTCCGGTGCCGGCGGTGGCGTGACCCCAAGCCGGCGGTGGCGTGACCCCAAGGTCGCCGTGCGATGGGGTGCCGCCCCCGCGTCGGACACCGCGCACGGTGGGCGTTTCGGCGGGCCTGGTCGTGCTCGATCCTGGGTGTAGTGGCTTCGCCCGCGTCGCGAGGGCCGTGTTTCCCGGATCGAGCGCGATCATCCGGTTGGGCGCAGGTCCCGTGCGGGGGTGATCGACTCGGGTTCGGCGATGTCGGGGTGTCCCGGCGTCCGGATACCGCGACTTCAGCGAAGTCGGGTCGATCAACCGCCGCCGGTGGTGGATGTCCGTGTTTCCCGGATCGAGCACGATCATCCGGTTGGGCGCAGGTCCGCAGGTCCCGTGCGGGGTGATCGACTCGGGTTCGGCGATGTCGGGGTATCCCGGGCGTCCGGATACCGCGACTTCAGCGAAGTCGAGTCGATCAACCGGCGGGTGGTGGTGGATGTCCGTTTCCGCCGGGTGGTTTGTCGGGTCATGGGGTGGGTGTCCTGTGGTCGGTGGCACTCTGGCGGCGGAATCGGTGACCCGCCGGGGTCGTTATACCTGGCATGCCGCCGCGACCTTCGGGCTAGCGGCGCACCGCAGCCGCCGGGAACACCCACCCGGCCGCCACCGTTACGCCCCCGCACCGCCAAGCACGACCGCAAGTTGGTGTGACAGCCGCCGGGAACACCCGCCCGGCCGGCACGGTTACACCCCCCGCACCGCCAAGCACCACCGCAGGTCGGTGTGACAGCCGCCGGGAACACCCGCCCGGCCGGCACGGTTACACACCCCGCACGGCCGAGCACCACCGGCCGCCCCCGGCCCCGGCACCGCGTTGGTGGAATGCCTCGCCGCCCCCGGGTCGTTGCACCACCCTCCGGGACACCCCCGCGCAGGCCCCCCGGGGCCGCCAGGCCACGTCCCCCCTGAACTTTTCCCGCCCGACACACACCCCCGTTCGTGTGTCGGCGCGTATCCCCCCGATGCAGAGGAGCACGCCATCATGCGTACCGATCTGATCCGTAAGACCGCCCTGA
>NZ_MUZA01000028.1 GCF_021442385.1 Micromonospora sp. MH99 | reverse complement strand
TGCGGTACGGCCGGTGCGACAGCGGTGGGACGGGGCTGCTGGGCCGGCGCGACAGTCGTGGGCCGCTGCCCGACGGGAGGCTGCCGGTGCGGGGCGTTCGGCGGGCGGAGCTGCTGCGCCTGCGGCACCTGGGCCCGACCGGGAGCCGCGGGTGAGGACGGCGCACCGGAGACCGGGCCGGTGTGACCGCCGGCCCGGGCCTGCTGGGACAGCGCTGCCTTGAGCTGACGGGCCACCCCGGCGAGAGCGGCGGCGCTCGGCCAGCGGGCAGCCGGGTCCTTGGCCAACGCCCGCTCGACGACGGCCCGGACCTGCGGTGGGATGTCGGACGGCAGCGGCCGGGGTGTTTCCCGCACGTGCCGCATGGCGATGTCGAGCGGGTTGTCGCCCTCGAACGGTCGCCGCCCGGCGAGGCACTGGTAGGCGACCACGCCGAGCGCGTACACGTCGGACGCCGGAGTGGCAACCTGGCCGGTGGCCTGCTCCGGAGAGATGTACGAGGCGGTGCCGAGCACCGAGCCGGCGGCGGTGAGCTGGCCGACGATGTCGGAGCGGGCGATGCCGAAGTCGGTCAGCACCAGCGTGCCGTTCGGCCGGACCAGCAGGTTGCCCGGCTTCACGTCGCGGTGCACGATGCCCTTCTCGTGCGCGGCGTGCAGCGCGTCGGCGGCCTGCGCGACAAGCGCCATCGTCCGGGCCGGGGTGAGTCGACCGACCCGGCTCAGCGTGGACGACAGGGCGTCGCCCTCGACGTACTCCATGACCAGGAAGGCGATCTGCTGGTCGTTGCCGAAGTCGTAGACGTCCACCACGCCGGGGTGGTTGATGGTCGCCATGGTCCGCGCCTCGCCCCGGAACCGCTCGGCGAAGTCGGGGTCGTCGAGCAGCGCGGGGAGCAGGCTCTTGACCGCTACCGTCCGGCCGAGCACCTGGTCGGTGCCGCGCCAGACGTCACCCATGCCGCCGCTGGCGATCCGCTCGTCGAGGCGGTAGCGGTTGCCGAGCTGGACGCCGGGGCTGAGCATGTCAGCGGCCCCCGGGGTCGTTGATGGCGGCCTTCATGATCTGGCCGCCGATCCGGGCCGCCTCGGCGCTGCCGCCGCTGCCGGCCTGCTCCAGCACGACACACACCGCGGAGACCGGGTTGCCGTTCTTGTCCAGCGCGAAGCCGATGAACCAGCCGTGGTCGGGGCGGTCCGGGGCGGACTGCGCCGTGCCCGTCTTGCCACCGACGGTGTAGCCGCTGATCGCCGCCTTCTGGCCGGTGCCCTTCTGCACCACGCTGACCATCATCTCGCGCAGGTCGCTGGCGACCGGACCACTGACCGGCTGACGCAGCTCCCGCGGCTTCGCGGTGTAGTAGCTGGTGGTCCGGTCCGGGGCGAGGAGCTGCCGGACCAGGTACGGCCGCATCTGGCTGCCACCGTTGGCGACCGACCCGGCGATCATCGCGCCCTGCAGCGGCGTCATCCGGACGTTGTTCTGGCCGATCGACGATTGAGCCAGCGCGGCCGGGTCGGTGCTGCCGTCCGGGTTCAGCATGTCGCCGGTCCGGCTGGCCGCCGTCCGCAGACCGCCCTCGCCGAGCTGCCCGACCGTGAGGTCCTCCTGCTCGAAGCCGAACTGCCGGGCCTTCTCCTTGACCTTGTCGGCGCCGAGCCGCACACCGAGCTGCGCGAAACCGGTGTTGCACGACTCGGTGACCGCCTCCAGCAGGGTGACCTGCGGCTCGGGGCAGATCGACGCGGCGGCGTTGCGGATCGGGCTGCCCGAGGTGGGCGGGGTGTAGCTGGAGCCGGCCGGGATCGGGGTCGACTTGGTGACGCCGTTCTCCAGCGCCGCCGCGGCGACCACGATCTTGAAGGTGGAGCCCGGGGGAAGCGTCTCGGACAGGGCCCGGTTCTTCAGCGGGCCGTCCGGGTTCTGCTCCAGCTTGTTGATCTCCGCTGCGGCTTCGTTCGTGTTGTGGCTGACCAGCGGGTTCGGGTCGAAGCTGGGCATGGACACCAGGGCCTGCACCGCACCGGTCCGCGGGTCGATGGCGATCGCCGCGCCGCGCTTGGCGTCCACCTGGTTGTTGCGCATCTGGTCGTACGCCACGTCCTGCGCCCGCTTCGACAGCGTGAGGAGCACGTTGCCGCCACCGGTCTCGTCGCCGGTGAACATGTCCTTGAACCGGTCGCCGATCAACTGGTCGCTGGTGCCGGCCAGGAAGTCGTTCTCCACCTGCTCGATGCCGGTGTCGGCCAGGTTGACCGGCTTGTAGCCGAGCACGTGCGCGTACTTGGCCCCACCCGGGTAGGTGCGCTGGAACTTCAGCTTGCCGGTGGTCTCCTTGCTGGTGGCCACCGCCGTTCCGCCGGCCTCGATGTTGCCGCGCTTGCGCTTGTAGTCGGCGACCTGGACCCGGCCGTTGTAGTCACTGGTGCGGTACTCGTCGGCCTTGTACGCCTGGATCCAGTTGAGGTTCGCGAAGAGCAGACCGAACAGGACCATGACGACGATGCCGACACGGCGCAGGGGTGCGTTCACGGCTTGATCACCTCCGTGGGAGCACCGTGCAGCTGCTCGGGCGGGCCGCCCGCGGGCCGGCTCGCCTTGCCGGCGCCGCCCGTCACCGGTCGCCGGGCCCCGTCGGAGACCCGCAACAGGACCGCGATGAGCAGCCAGTTCGCCATCAGCGACGACCCACCGGCGGACAGGAACGGGGTGGTCTGGCCGGTCAGCGGGATGAGCTTGCTGATGCCGCCGACGATCACGAAGACCTGCAGGCCCAGGGTGAAGGCGAGGCCACCGGCGAGCAGCTTGCCGAACGAGTCACGCACGGCGAGCGCGGCGCGCAGGCCCCGCTCCACGATCAGCAGGTAGACCACCAGCAGCGCGGAGAGGCCGAACAGGCCGATCTCCTCACCGATGCCGGCGAAGATGAAGTCGTTCTGCACCTCGGGCAGGATGTCCGGCTGACCGCCGCCCGGCCCGGCGCCGAAAAGCCCGCCCGTACCGAGGGCCAGCAGACCCTGGACGAGCTGGTAGCCCTTGACGTGCGGATCGGCGAACGGGTCCAGCCAGATCTCGGCCCGCAGGTAGAAGTTGGCGAACGGCCCGCCGACCGTCGACCCGAGGACGTACGCGAGGTAGGCGCCGCCGAAGAAGAGGATGAGGCCGATCAGCAGCCAACTGACCCGTTCGGTGGCGATGTAGAGCGTCACCACGAACATGCCGAAGTAGAGCAGCGAGGTGCCCAGGTCCTTCTCGAAGACCAGCACCAGGAGGCTGATCAGCCAGACCACGACCACCGGCCCGAGATCCCGACCACGCGGGAAGTCGATGCCGAGGAACCGCCGGCTGGCCAGCGAGAGCACCTCACGCTTGCGCACCAGGTAGTAGGCGAAGAAGACCAGCAGCGCCAGCTTGGCGAACTCACCCGGCTGGAGCGAGAAGCCGCCGACCCGGATCCACAGCTTGGCGCCGTTGATCTCGGAGATGCTGCTGGGCAGCACCGCCGGGAGCATCACCAGCACGATGCCGGCAAGCCCCAGGGTGTACGCGTACCGCGAGACCGAACGGTGGTCGCGCATGATGGCGAGCAGGCCCGCGGCGAGGATCACCGAGGCGAGCGTCCACGCGAGCTGCCGGCCGCCGATGCCGGCGAACGTGGCCAGGTCCTCCCGGTCGACCGGGGCGGCCTCGCCCAGGTCGATCCGGCGCAGGAAGCCCACCCCGAGACCGTTGAGCAGGGCCACCGCCGGCAGCAGAGCCGGGTCGGCGAACGGGGCGAGGAACCGGATGACCAGGTGCAGGCCGAGGAAGACCGCGCCGAGGGCGGCGGCGGGCATCCAGAAGTCCGGGGTGACCGTGTCCAGAAGGTTCGCCTCGACGGTCGCCATGTACGCGGCCACCAGCACCATGGCCAGCAGCAGCAGGGACAGCTCGGCGTTGCGTCGGGACCGGGCCAGGCGTACGCCGGAATCCCCGCCCGTGGTGGCGGGCGAGGGTGCCGGTGTGGCCGCTACGGTCACGGGTGGAGTCCTTGGGATCTCAGCCGACGCTCACTCGGGAGACCGGCAGCCGGCCGGGTCGAGCGCCGGCGTGGCCGAGTCCGAGGGCGTGGCGTCGGGTGCGGTGGTCGGATCGGTGCCGCCGGCGGTGGCTGCGTTGGTCGGGCTCGTGCTGACGACCCCGTTCACCGACGCGCCGGGGCTGGGGCTGGTGTTCGGCGTCGGCGACGTCGCGGGAGGGGTCGGGGGCGGAGTGGGCGTCGGCGTGCCGGTCACCGCGCCCGTGTCGGACGGGCAGATCGGCTTCAGGTTGGGGTTGGTCGGGGTGTCGCTGGTCAGCTCGGCGAGCTGACGCTCGGCGTCCGGCTCGTTCTTGGCCCGGATGCCCACCTTGACCGTGTCCTGAGCGGCGACGGTCAGGTCGTCCAACCGGGTGCCGCTGGTGCGGTGCACCGTCGAGAGGTCCATCCCGGCGATCTGCCCCTGGATGCCACGGAAGACGGCGACCTGCCCCTCGTCGGTGGCGCCCACGTAGTACTGGCGTTGGGTGTACGTCCAGCCGCCGAAGGCCGCGCCACCGACGATGACCAGCAGGGCCAGCGCCATCGCGGCGGTCCGCAGCGGCCGGCGCTTCGGGCGCTCCGGCTCGTCGTCCGACGCGTTGGGTTCCTCCGGCGCGGCGGGACGCGGCGCGGAGAGCGCCGAGGCCCGGGCGGCCGGGGTCGAGTCGTCGGCGGAGGTGGCCATGCCCCGGTCCCGGGCGGCGGCGCCGCCGACGATCGGGGTGGCCTCGACGATGTCGTGGTCGGTGGCGTCGGCGATGATCACGGTGATGTTGTCCGGACCGCCGCCGCGCAGCGCGAGCTGCACCAGCCGCTCGACGCACTGCTGCGGATCGGTGTACTCCCGCAGGGTCTCGCCGATGGTCTCGGCGCTCACCACGCCGGAGAGGCCGTCGCTGCAGATCAGGTAACGGTCGCCGGGCAGCACCTGGCGCACCGAGTACTCCGGGTCGATGTCCCGGCCGTCCAGGGCCCGGGTCAGCAGGGACCGCTGCGGGTGGCTGCTGGCCTCCTCGGCGCTGATCCGGCCCTCGTCGACGAGCATCTGGACGTACGTGTCGTCCTTGGTGATCTGGGCGAACTCACCATTGCGCAGCAGATAGGCCCGCGAGTCGCCGATGTGGACCATCCCCAGCTTGCTGCCGGAGAAGAGGGTCGCCGTCAGCGTGGTGCCCATCCCCTCCAACTGCGGGTTGGCGTCCACCGTGTCGCGGAGCTGTTGGTTGGCGGTGCCCACGGCCGAACGCAACGCGTCGACGAGAGCGTCCCCTGGGACGTCCTCGTCGAGCGGCGCCATGGCACCGATGACGATGTTGCTGGCGACGTCACCGGCGGCCATGCCGCCCATGCCGTCGGCAACGGCGAGTAGCCGCGGCCCGGCGTAGACGGAGTCTTGATTGCCGTCACGGATCAGACCGCGGTCGCTGTGGGCCGCATAGCGCAGGGTCAGAGTCATGGCCGTAATTCGAGGGAAGTGCGGCCGATCCGGATCGGCACGCCGAGGGGTACGGGGGTTGGTCCGGTGACCTTAGCGCGATCTAGGTACGTGCCGTTAGTCGAGCCGAGGTCCTCGACGAACCACTGGCCCTCGCGCGGCACGAGTCTCGCGTGCCGCGCCGAGGCGTAGTCGTCGGTGATGACCAGGGTGGAGTCCTCGGCCCGACCGATGGTGATCTGCGCTTCACCGAGGGTGATGCGGGTGCCGGCCAGTTGACCTGCGGTGACCACCAACTGGTGGGCCGCCCTGCCCCGCTTCACCTTCGCCGGTTTGGCCGCCTGCCCCGTCGAGGCGCCAACCGCGCGTGGTGCCGCCACCAGGCGACCGGACCGGGCCCCCGCGAAGAGATCCCGACGGATCACGCCGACCACCGTGAACACGAAGATCCACAGCAGGATCAGGAACCCGAACCGGGCAACGGTGATGACCAGTGCCGGCAAGGCGGCTCAGCCGTCCACGCGGAAGGTCAGCGTCGTGGTGCCGAGCTGGACCATGTCACCCGGGTTGAGGGCGACGGCGGAGACCCGCTGCCCGTTGACCATGGTGCCGTTGGTGGACCCCAGATCGGTCAGCACAACCTGGCCGCCATCGAAATCCAGCCGGGCGTGTCGCCGGGAGATGCCGACGTCGGGCAGGCGCAGGTTCGCCTGGTCGCCGCGACCGATCACCGTCGACCCCATCTGGAGCGGGTAGGTGCGGCCGTCACCGGAGACCAGCCGCACGTTGCGGCCGCCACCGTGCCCGGGCGGCGGGCCGTAGCCGCCACCCTGGTCGTACGCGGGGTAGGCGGGCGGGCCGGCGTCGTAGCCGGGCGCCGACACGGGGGCGACCTCGCCGCCGGTGTAGACCTCGGCGGTGACCCGGAACATCCCCGTGTCCAGGCCCTCGCCCCGCTCGATCTCGACGATCACGTCGCCGTAGACCGTCCAGGCCTGCTCGCCGATGAACTCCGCCTGCGACTGGGCCAGCTCCTGGGCCAGCGCGGCGGCGTACGGCGCCAGACGACTGTGGTCGAACGGCGAGAGATCGATCACGTAGCGGTTGGGCACCAACGTGCGCCCACCGGCCAGGATCGCCTTGTGCGCCTCGGCCTCCCGCTGCATGGCGTTGAGGATCTCCACGGGGTGGACCACCCCTTTGAAGACCTTGGCGAAGGCCCCCTCGACCAGGCCTTCCAGACGCTTCTCGAAGCGTTGCAGCACGCTCACCGGCTCCTCCTCGGGTCCCGAGGACATGATGGTATCCGGCCGGCGCGCGCGCAGCTCACACGCCGCTCGGCCGGCTGCTCCCGGCCCGTTCGGAAGGACCGGGACCGCCGTGCTAATCTTTCGTCCGCCACGAACGGTAACCGCTCGTGGCGAGCGTCTGGGACAGCGTAGTATTCCCGGGGCCTGTTGGAGACAGCGGGTCCGGGGCGGTTACAGTGTCCCGGGTCGTGCCACGGGGATGTGGCGGAATGGCAGACGCGCACGGTTCAGGTCCGTGTGCCCGAAAGGGCGTGGGGGTTCAACTCCCCCCATCCCCACCAAAAGACGAGGGCTCCGCGAAATGCGGGGCCCTTCCGTCATATCGGGGCGGGCCGGACGTCACGCTATGCTCCGATGGTTTCTGCCTCCGATGGACCAGGAGTGGCGTGTGAGTGTCGCGTTGGTGACCGGGTCGGGCGGTCTGATCGGCTCCGAGGCGGTCCGGCACTTCGCCGGCCTCGGTCTGGACGTCGTCGGCATCGACAACGACATGCGTCGGTACTTCTTCGGCGAGGACGGCTCCACCTCGTGGAGCCTGGAACGGCTCGCCCGTGACCTGGGTAACTCCTACACCCACTTCGCGGTGGACATCCGGGACCGGGACGGCCTGGAGCAGGTGTTCAAGAAGTACGGGTCGGACATCGCCGTGGTGATCCACAGCGCGGCCCAGCCGAGCCACGACTGGGCGGCCAAGGAGCCGTACACGGACTTCGACGTGAACGCCGGTGGCACGCTCAACATCCTGGAGAACACCCGCCGTCACGCGATCGACGCGCCGTTCATCCACTGCTCGACCAACAAGGTCTACGGCGACCGGCCCAACAGCCTGCCGCTGATCGAGCTGGAGACCCGGTACGAGCTGCCCGAGGACCACCGCTGGTACCAGGGCATCACCGAGGAGATGTCGATCGACCACTCGCTCCACTCGGTCTTCGGCGCCTCCAAGGTCGCCGCGGACGTGATGGTGCAGGAGTACGGCCGCTACTTCGACATGAAGACCGCCTGTTTCCGGGGCGGCACCCTGACCGGCCCGGCCCACTCGGCCGCCGAACTGCACGGGTTCCTGGCCTACCTGATGCGCTGCGTCATGGAGGGCCGGACGTACAACCTGTTCGGCTACAAGGGCAAGATGGTCCGCGACGCGATCCACTCGCACGACGTGCTGACCGCGTTCGAGGCGTTCTTCCGGTCGCCCCGCTCCGCCGAGGTCTACAACCTCGGCGGCGGCCGGCACTCGAACACCTCGCACATCGAGGCGTTCGCGATCGCTCAGGAGATCACCGGCCGCGAGGCGCAGATCAACTACGTCGAGCAGAACCGCACCGGCGACCACCAGTGGTACGTGAGCAGCATGGCCCGGTTCGAGGAGCAGTACCCGGATTGGAAGATCACGTACGACGTGCCGATGATCCTGCGGGAGATCTACGAGGCCAACGTGGACAAGTGGGTGCCACAGTCGTGACGGCCAGGACCAAGCGCAACGTGCTCGGCGTCCTCGTCGACGCCACCGACTACGCCACGGCCACCGACGCGGTGGTGACCGCGGCGCACGAGCGGCGGCCACTCGCGCTCACCGCGCTGGCCGTGCACGGCGTGATGACAGGTGTGCTGGACCCCGCGCACAATGCCCGGCTCAACTCCTTCGACGTGGTCACCCCGGACGGACAGCCGGTGCGCTGGGCGCTCAACCTGCTGCACCACGCCGGGCTCACCGACCGCGTCTACGGGCCGACGCTGACCCTGCACGTGCTCTCCCGCTTCGCCGACGAGGGGCTGCCGGTCTACCTGTACGGCTCGACCGAGGAGACGTTGGCCAAGCTGATCCCGGCGCTGGAGCGGATGTTCCCCGCGCTGAAGATCGCCGGTGTGGAGCCGTCGAAGTTCCGTGCGGTCCAGCCGGGCGAGGACGCCGAGATCGCCGACCGGATCCGGTCCAGTGGCGCCCGGCTCGTCCTGGTCGGGCTCGGCTGCCCGCGCCAGGAGGTCTTCACGTACGCCATGCGTCCGCTGCTCGACATGCCGCTGATGGCGGTCGGCGCGGCCTTCGACTACCACGCCGGGCTGCTGCGCCAGCCTCCGCCGTGGATGCAGCGCGCCGGCCTGGAGTGGTTCTGGCGGCTCGGTCTGGAGCCGAAACGACTCTGGCGCCGCTACGTGATCCTCAACCCCGCCTACCTGACCCGGCTCGCCGGTCAGAAGACCGGTCTGTGGAAGGCCCGCCCGCCGGCCCCGGCCACCGAACGGCCGGCGACCTTCGCGGTCTGACCCCCGATCCCGTACGACACGAGGCCCCACCCGGACAGCCGGGTGGGGCCTCGCCCGTGAAAGACCGCTCAGACGGTCAGGGTCCAGCTGTTGATGTAGCCGGTGTCGGCCGAGTAGGTGTCGCGCACCTGAAGTCGCCAGGTGCCGTCGGCGGCCTCACCTGACACGTTTGCCGTGTACGTGGTGTTCACGTTGTCGGCGCTGTCCGAGGTGCTGCTGTTCTTCAGCCGGTACGCGCTGCCGTCCGGGGCGAGCAGGTCGATGACCAGATCACCGCGGTACGTGTGCACGATGTTCACCGCCACCGTGGAGGCCGACGAGGCGTTGCGCCCACAGCCCGCGATCGTGATCGAGCTGGTCACCGCCGCACCGGCGTCCGGGATCGACACGTCGGTGCCGTTGGTGCCGGTGCAGCCGGTGGGCGGCGGGGTGGTGCCGCCGCTGCCCACGTAGAGCAGCCGGTTCGGCGAGCCCGAGCCGGGGTTGCCCACCACGTTCGGGGTCGCGTTGGCCACCATCTGGTCGCGGATCTGCTGCGGGCTCCAGCTCGGGTTGGCGCTGGCCAGCAGCGCCGCCGCGCCGACCACGTGCGGCGTGGCCATCGAGGTACCGCTGATCGTGTTGGTCGCGGTGTTGCTCGTGTACCAGGCCGAGGTGATCGACGACCCCGGCGCGAAGATGTCCAGGCAGGTGCCGACGTTGGAGAACGACGACCGGGCGTCCGAGCTGGTCGTCGAGCCGACCGTGATCGCCTCCGCGGTACGCCCCGGCGAGGTGTTGCAGGCGTTCGCGCCGTTGTCGTTTCCGGCGGCGAGCCCGTACGTGACACCTGACGCGATCGAGTTGCGGACGGCGGTGTCCAGCGAGCTGTTCGCGCCACCGCCGAGGCTCATGTTCGCCACCGCCGGCTTGATCGCGTTCTGGGTGACCCAGTCGACACCGGCGATCACGCCGGCGTTGGTGCCACTGCCGGAGCAGTTCAGCACCCGTACGCCTACCAGCTGGACGCCCTTGGCCACCCCGTACGAGGATCCGCCGACGGTGCCGGCGACGTGCGTGCCGTGCCCGTTGCAGTCGTCGGCCGACCCGCCGTCCACGGCGTCGTAGCCGGAGGTGGCCCGGCCGCCGAAGTCGTTGTGGGTGAAGCGGATGCCGGTGTCGATGATGTAGGCGTGCACGTTGCTCGCCGTGTTCGGGTAGGTGTAGGAGCTGTCCAGCGGCAGGTTGCGCTGGTCGATGCGGTCCAGGCCCCAGGAGGGCGGGTTGGCCTGCGTTCCGGAGATAGACACGGTGTGGTTCTGCTCGACGTACGCGACGGCCGGGTCGGCGGCGATCCGTGCCGCCGCGCCCGCGCTGACGGTGACCTCGAAGCCACGCAGCGCCGTGCCGTAGGTGCGGGCCACCCTTCCGCCGTGCCGGCCGGTCAGCCGCTGTGCGGTGTCACCGACCCGGCTGGGGGCCACGGCGGTGTCCTTGAGGACGACGATGTAGCTGTCCGGCACGGCGGTGGCTCCACCGGCCTCCCGGACGACGCCGACGGGCTCGGCGGCCAGGGCCGGGGTGCCGACGGCCAGCACGGTCGCGGCGGTCACCCCGACCAGTACGGACCTGCGTGGAAGACCCATCTCCCTACCTCCCTCCGACCGGCGGCAAGCGCGACCACCGGCACCACACTGATCGACACTCGCCGATCGAGCCGAGAGTAGATCGACGGCCCCGGCAGATAAACATGTCGAAACGTCCATCACGTCGATGGGATGTCCCCTACGGGCCGGCTTCCGGGGCCAACGGGGGTCCGGCCCGGATTCGCCGCGCTCGGGGACGGGAAAGACTTTCCGACATGGAGAGTCAGCTCACCATCCTGTTGCCGGTCGCCGCCGTCTGGCTGGCCGCCGGGGTCCTGGCCGATCGACTGCCCCGGCTGCGCGACGCGCGTGCGCTTCGTCGGCGTACCGGATGGTTGCTGGCGCTCGCGCTGGCGGGCGTGGCGCTGGTCGCGGCCGTGTCCGTCGGCGGGCTGCTGAGCGCCGGCACCACGCCGCTCGATCGGGCCGGCGCCGGGCTCACCCTCGCCACCGGGCCGGCGCTCGTGGTGGCCGTCTGCTCCGTACGACGGATCCGTCGCCTGTGGGCCGGGGCCGGCGCGTTCGACACCGCACCCGGGACACCCGCCCCGCACGGGCTGCGCGCCGCCGCGGCACACCCGCTCATCGGTCTGCCGTTGCAGGTGACCGCCCTCGCGACGGTGCCGGCGGTGATCGCGGCGGCCGGCGCGGACCTCGGCGCCGAGCCCGGGGTCACCGGGCCGGCGATCACCGTCGGCGCGCTCGCCGTCGCGGCGATCGGGGTCCGGCACGCGCTGCGACACAGCCGGCTCACCGAACGGGCTCAGCCCGCCGCGCCCCGGTCAGCGCGAGCGGCCGGACCCCTGCACGTATAGCAGTTCGAGGATCGCGCGGGTCGCCTCGAACCAGCGGTCCAGCCAGCCCGGCGGCGGGATGCTGCCCTTCGGCGGCAGTTCCAGCAGCAGGCCGCGCAGCAGCGGGTGGTCGGCCAGCGAACCGGTCGGCTCCATCGGCCAGCCGGTCGGCGGGAACGACGGCTCGACCAGCGGATTCGGGTCCAGTGAGGGCAGCGAGAGCGGCGCGTCGGCCGCCTCCGGGTTCGCCGCCTCCCGCCCGTTCAGATCCTGGTCGGTCGAGACCACCTCGGTCAGTACGGTGTCCCGACGCGCCCCGCGGTACTTGCCACCGAACCGTTCCGGCTTGCCCGGACCGTTGGTGAGGTTCTCTGAACCGATCGTCGTCATCCGTCTCGCCTACCTCGCTCGGGTGCGGGTCGGTGCGGCGGGTCGTCGACCAGCGCCGTACCGACGGGTTCAACGAGGCGGACCCGCTGTGGCGACGGGAATCCCGGCGGAACATCGCTGAGCCGGCGGGTCAACCCCGGGTCGGCGGCGCTCCGGGACACGGCGAGTCCCCGTCCGGTCGGGACCGGACGGGGACTCGACTGCTCACTCGGTCAGACCGAGCCCAACACACCATCCCTGGTGCCGGCGACGAAGGCGTGCCAGTCGCCGGGAGCGAAGACCAGGGCCGGGCCGGCCTTGTCCTTCGAGTCCCGCACCCCGACCGCCCCGGTCACGTACGCCACCTCCACACAGTTGTCGCAGTTCGGCCCGCTCTTCGAGCTCTTGAACCACGTCGCCTGCGTCAGGTCCACGGGGAACCCCTTGGTCGCCATTTCGGCTCCTCTGCCAGTTTTGCGATGTGTGCGACGGACTCCTCTGGACGAATGGCCGCAGCGCGGATGTGATCGAAGATGAAGCTGTACTTCTGCAGTTCGTCGCTCTTCTCGAGGAAGAGCCCACCCGTGGCGTTCTCCGCGTACACGACATCCGGATCACCGGGCTCGGGAAAACTGAGGATCGTGAAGGTCCCGTCCATGCCGGCGTGCGCACCCACCTCGAAAGGGAGGATCTGGAGCGTCACGTTCGGCAACTCGGCCACCTCGACCAACCTCCTGAGTTGGCCGCGCATCACCTCGTCCCCGCCCACCGGCCGACTTACCACCGCCTCATCGAGCACCACCCACAGATCGACCGGATCGTCCTGCGTCAACAACGACTGACGGCCCAGTCGGACACGCACCCTCTGATGTACCTGATCGGCGGTGAAGTCCGGACGGGCGGCCCGGATCATCGCCCCGGCGTACTCCTCGGTCTCCAACAGGCCCGGCACGACCTGCTGTTCGTACGCCCGGATCGAACTCGCCGCCGCCTCCAGCCCGACGTACGCACCGACCAGCACCGTGCTGTACGGGTGCCACCAGCCCTTCTGCCGCGCCTCCCGGGCGATCTGGACTAGCTCGTCGCTCTCGGCACCCACGACGCCGTAGATCCTCAACATGTCCCGCACGTCGCGCGGGGTGGCCGTGGTGTGCCCCGTCTCGATCCGGGAGACCTTGGACGCCGAGCACTCCAACTGCTCGGCGACAACCTCGATGGTGATGCCGGCCGACTCCCGCTGCCGGCGCAGCTCGGCACCGAGCCGCCGCCGTCGGATCGTCGGGCTGCGCCGCTCACTCATTGCGCGGCCTCGGTGTTTCTGGTCCTCGCCGCTGGTTGCTCGACCCCACTCTCGGGCTACCTCCGGTCGACGCGCCACTGGCTGCCGCTCACCGGGGGCGCGACCGTCGACCGGCGAGCGTTCGCGACGAGGGGTGGTGCCGGTCATCGGCCGGCCGCGACGGGCGAAACCGGCCCTCAGTGTGCCGTCCGTACGCGGATGGCTTCAAGCGCCGCTTTGCGTGGCGGACTCACGTATCGGCAAAAGTCGACGTGCAACTTGCATGAAGCACGTCGCTGATGCAGTCTGTCCGTATGGCACGGATCACTCAGCGTCTCCGTCCGCTCTCCGGGTGTGGTGACCCCACCGACCCCGGACGGCCGGGCGGCACGCGGGCCCGGCCGGCGCCACCCAGACCTGCGCCGGGGTGATGACCCCACCGCTGCAAGCCAGCTGACTGCGGCGGTGGGCGCGGTTCCCGGAAGCAGTCAGGTGATGGTCGGGTGGCGGCACGCCACCAGCGGGTACGGCCCGACCACCATCACGCACCAACCGGTCCACGAGGCGCGATCCCGTCACCGGGCCGAGACATCCCAGACCAGTCACCCGCCGGCACCACGCCGGCTCTCCCTCCCCAGGAGCCCATGTGCTTCCCCGCTCCGGTGACGTTCTGCACGTGACTCGCGCGGCGAGTGTCCAGTTCCTCAGGCCGATCATGTTCCGGGTGATCCGGGTGCTCGACTGGCCGACCTACGACGGTTGGCTCTGGCTCGACGGCTACGAGCTCAACGCCGCCGGCGACGCCGTCAGCCGCCGGTCGATCTTCGTACAGCGGGAAGGGCTGCAACAGGTGCAGGCCGCACCGGAGCCCCGCCCGCACACCGTACGGACCCGACGCCCTGTCTCTCGTACGCCGGTCAGAGTCGGCTGACCAGCGCGAACCGCCGCGGGTAGGCGTGCCGTCGCCATAGAATTGGTACGCCCACCCCGGCATGTTTCACCGCACGTCCAGGACCCTGAGCCTGGGATGGTCATGGTCAATCAGCCCGCCGTGCGGCGGCACCACCGCTGGAGTATCACCTACGCTCTCGGACTACTCGCTCTCCTCGGCGCAGTGACCACCATGGTGGTCCTGGTCCGCGACCCGGCGTTGTCGTCCACCCGGCTGGCCGTTCCGGTGCCGGCTCCGGAGATCACCGTGGTCGACTCCGACCCGCCGACCGACGAACCCGGCTGGATCAGCGCCGACGCCCCCGACGGACGCGTCGGAGCGGCCGACACGCCCGGCCCGGCAGCCGGGGCCGGCGCGGGCGGTCAGTCCGACGGACAGCAGGAACTCACCGAGGCAGCGCCCGCCGGGCACACCGCCACGGACGTCCGCCGCTCGCTGTTCTGGTCCGGAATCTTCGGCCTCACCATCTCGCTCGCCGGCCTCGGCCTCGTCGGCACCCGCCGCCGGATGTGGTGAACAACTGTCACGGCGTGGTCGTCACCGTCGGACTCGGGCTGGTCGGCCTGGTCGGGCTGGTGGGGGTCGAGGGTCGCGCCTGGGAGATCACCAGTAGCACCTCCTCGTCGGCACCTACCGTCGCGCCGGCCTCCGGATCGGTGTCGACCACGGTCCCCGGCGGCAGCTCGGACGGGCGGTACACCACCCGGTAGCTCAGGCCGAGCCGCTCCAGCAGCCCTTCGGCGGTGGCCTGCGTCAGGCCGGTCAGCGGCGGCACCGGTATCTGCGCCTCCTCGGTGGTGGCCGCCGGGCTGCTCGGCGTCGCGCTGCTGGGCGCCGCCGAGGTCGGGGCGCTGCTGCTCGGCGCGGCGGTGGCACTGGTCGGCGGGACGGACGGCGTCGCCGGGTCGTCGGGGTCGTCGTCCCGGGCGTTGAGCACCACCCACAGAGCCGCCCCGAGCAACCCGGCGAGCAGCAGAGCGAGTACGCCCCAGAGGATCGGCAGCCACCAACGCCGGCCACCCTGCTCCTCGACGTACCAGTCCGCGGCCGGTTCGGCTGGTCGGGGCGCGCGCACCTCGGCCCGCCCGGACCACGGCGGCGTCGTCGACCGTTCCACAGGCATCCGCGCCGTCCGATCGCCCGACGGCCCCGAGGCGCCCCGGTCGATAGGCATCGTCTCGTCCGACGACCCACCACGGCCACCCGAAGCGCCCCGGTCGATAGGCATCGTCTCGTCCGACGACCCACCACGACCACCCGAAGCGGCCCGGTCGATAGGCATCGTCTCGTCGGGCGACGCGGGGCGGTCCGGCGGCTGCGGACGGTTGCCGCCGGAGGGCGGCAGGGGGCGCGTGCGGTCGTCCTCGGGCTCCCCGGCGGGCGGCTCCTGGCGGTCGTCGCTCATCGCACGTCCTTTCCCGAACCGGGCGGGCGCCGTGGCCCTCGACCGTCAACCTAACCGCCCACGTCGACATCGGCCGGTATCGGTGGCGCGAACCGCGCGCCGCGATCGGGTCAGGTGGTGTCGACGGGCCAGGCCGGGGTGGGTCGACGCGCTCAGCGGTACGGGTCAGAGGGTGGGCTTCGCGGTCGGCTGACTCGGCGGGGCCGCCGCCCCGCACCAGATGCTCACCTCGTCGTTCCAGCGGGCCGGGCCGTCCTCGGCCGGCTCCTGCTGGCTGACCTTCCCGCTACGCCCACTGCGGTAACGCGGGTAGAGCCCCTCCTCGACCAGTTCGTCGGCCGCCTCGGCGCAGTCGTCGCCGACCACGTCCGGCACCTCGGCGGCGGGGGCCGGACCGGCCACCTGTAGCTGAACTGTGGTGCCCCGGGTCACCTCGGTGCCCACGGCCGGCGAGGCGCTCTCCACCGTGCGGCCGGTGCCGCCGCCGAAGACCAGACGCCAGCCCAACCGCTGCTTACGCAGCATCTCGCGTGCCTGCACGAAGTCGGTGCCGACCACCGGTGGCACGGTCAGCCCGGTCCCCTTCGTCGTGGCGGCGGTCGTCCGTGGGGCGGACGGCGTGGTCCGGCCGGTGGTCGGCCGGGACGAGGTGGGCCGGTCGGTCGGCGTACCGGCCGTGGTGGCCACCGCCTGCGGGTTCACCGGAGATTCGTCATCCTCGCCGGCCAGCAGCCAGCCACCTGTCGCACCGACCACCGCCAGCAGCACCGCTACCAGCCCGCCACCGAGCAGCACGCTGGCCCGGCTTCCGCCGCCGGCCTGGCCGCCTGCGGAATCCTGCCGACCCGTGTTCGCGTCCGTCATACCGTCCACCGCCTCATCACCGGCGACCGTACCGTTCGCCGCCCATCACGTTGTGCCGACGGTCCGTACCGGCGGGTCACTGCGACTCGCCGCACCGACGACGGGACGTTACGCTGCCCGGCATGGCCAGACGGGGCTGGGGAGTATCGATCGTGACGGCGATCGGGGTCGCTGCCGGCGCGGGCGCCGCGCAGCTCGGCTTCGGCTACGGGCTCGGCGTCATCACCTGGACGCCCACCGACGCCGGGGCCAACGACACGGCCTGGGCTGATGGCCTGGCCTGGGCCACCTGGCTCGCCGCCAGCTCGACAGTGCTCGGCGCGGTCTGCGCGCAGCGACTGCACCAGCGTGCCGTACCCCCGGTTGGTGACCAGCCGACCGCCGTCGCCGGGCCGACGGCACCCGCCCTGGCGACCGAGGCGGCCCCACCACAGCCGGCGGCACTCGAAGAGGGCTCGCCGAGCGGGGTCGAGGACACCGACGTGGCACGGGCCCAGCCGACCTCGGGGGTCGATCGATCCGCGCCGGTGGCCGACACGCTGCCCGACGAGCGAGGCGGCCTGTTCCGCAGGCTGTCCCTCGCGCTCGGCGCCGGTCTCGGTGGACTGGTCACCGTGCTGCTGGTCGCCGTACCGGCCCGGGTCGCCGCGGGCGCCGACACCGACGCGCCACAGCGGATCGCCGCTCTGCACGCGGTGCTCGGCATCCTGATCGGCGTGTTCGTGGCGCTCTGGGCACTGCGCTCCCGCGCCGCCGCGTTGAACGTCACCGCGACGGCCGCCTGGCTCTGGCTGCTCGCGGTGGTGTCGGTCATCGACGGAGTACGCGTCGGGCGCGGGCTCACCGGCGCTCAGCTCGGCACGTGGCAGCTCGACCCGGACCACGCGCGGTACTGGATCGGAGGCCAGCTCTACTGGCCCGGTGCGCTGCTGGCGCTCGTACCCGCGCTCCTGATCGGTGCCCTGGCCGCCCGGGGCGCCGCGCGGTCGGGCGGGCACCGGATCGGCGCGGCCGCCTCCGGCGCGGCCGGCCCGCTGCTCGTCGCGCTCGCCTACCTGACCACCGTGCCACGTTGGGCGACCCCGGGGCCCGCACAGTTCTCCACCCAGCTCATCGCCCCGTACGCGGTGATCGCCGGCGTCGGCGGCTCGATCCTGGCCGCCCGACTCGCGGAACGGGCCGGCCGCCGACGTGCTGCCGACCGACGACCGACCGCTCCGGCCGACGAGCCCGAACGGGCGTCGACCACGGCGGCCGACCAACCGGAACCGACGTCGACCGGACAACGCAGACCGACGTCGGCTCCTGCGGCCGGCTCACCCGAATCGGCGTCGACCGCTCCGGCGGATTCCACCCGGGCCGCGGGGCTCGACAGGACCTCTAGCCCGACACCCACGGCCACTGAAGAGGGCGGGGCGGGCGGCACCCGGCCGGGACGCCGCGCCCGCTCGGTGAGCGACGCCGCGACCGGTACGGCAACCCGACGAGGCAGGACCGCCGCGGCACCGACCACGCCGGAGACCCAGCCGGACGACGCGACCACCACCCCGCCCCGCGTCCCCGCCCCACGCCCCGCCCCGGACGCCGCAGCCCCCACCGACGCCCCAACCCCCCACCGAGCACGCCCACCGCGCCGCCCCACCACCTAACCCACGGGTCTCACCCCGCTGCGCTCCGTCGGGTGGAGGGGAGGGTCAGTTGACGGGCCAGGTGTGGACTGGCTCGTTGGTGCGCTGGAGTTCCGCGTAGCGCTGCACCATGTGGTGCAGGGCGGCGCTGCGGTCCATGCCCCGGTGGCGCTCGGCCGCCCAGACCGTCTCGGTCTGCCAGACGGCGCCGTTGCGGCCGGTACGACAGCGCTGTTCGATGATGCCGAGAAGCCGGTCCCGCTGTGCCGGGTCGACGCCGAACCCGTCCAGGCCGGTCGCGGCGACGGGCAGCAGCTGCTCCAGCACCAGCTTGGTGACCGGTACGTCACCGAACCGGGGCCAGTGCAGCACGGCGTCCAGACCACGTCGGGCCGCCGCGTGGAAGTTCTCCTCGGCCGAGCTGAACGTGAGCTGACTCCAGATCGGGCGGTCCGCCTCGGCCAGGCCGCGGACCAGCCCGAAGTAGAAGGCCGCGTTGGCCAGCATGTCCACGACCGTCGGACCGGCGGGCAGCACACGGTTCTCGACCCGCAGGTGGGGTCGGTCGTTCATGATGTCGTAGACCGGGCGGTTCCAGCGGTAGACGGTGCCGTTGTGCAGCCGCAGCTCGCCCAGTTTGGGCACTCCGCCGGCGTGCAGCACCTCCACCGGGTCCTCGTCCTCGCAGATCGGCAGCAGCGGCGGGAAGTACCTGACGTTCTCCTCGAACAGGTCGAAGATCGAGGTGATCCACCGCTCGCCGAACCACACCCGGGGGCGTACGCCCTGAGCCTTGAGCTCTTCCGGGCGGGTGTCGGTGGCCTGCTTGAACAGGGCGATCCGGGTTTCGGCCCAGAGTTGACGGCCGTACAGGAAGGGCGAGTTCGCTCCGACCGCGACCTGCACCCCGGCGATGGCCTGGGACGCGTTCCAGTAGTCGGCGAAGCTGTCCGGCGCGACCTGGATGTGGAACTGGAGGCTCGTGCAGGCCGCCTCGGGGGCGATCGAGTCGGTGTGGGTCCGCAACTGCTCGACGCCACGGATGTCGAGTTCGATGGCCTCGCCCCGGGCACCGACGATCTGGTCGTTGAGCACCCGATAGCGCTCGTTGGTGGAGAGATTGTCCTCGACCAGGTGACCCTCGGTGAGGGTGGGCAGGATGCCGACCAGGACGATCTTCGCGCCGGACCTGGCCGCGCGCTCGTCGGCCCGGGTGAGGCTGCTGCGCAGGTCGTGTTCGTAGTCGGCGAAACCGGTGCCCTCGATCAGTCGGGGCTCGGCGTTCAACTCCAGGTTGAACTGCCCCAACTCGGTCTGGAAGAGCGGATCGGCGATGTCGGCGAGGATCTCCTCGTTGCGCATCGCCGGCTCGGCTCGCGAGTCGACCAGGTTCAGCTCGATCTCCAGGCCGGTCATCGGCCGGTCCGCGTCGAAGCCGAAGTCGTCGAGCATCAGGGCGAAGACGTCCAGGCACCGTCGGACCTTCTGCCGGTAGCGGACGCGGTCCTCCGGGGTGAAGGCGCCCTGCGAGACGTCCCTGCCCATGTGTCCTCCCGACAACCGGCGCGGTCGGGATCCTGCCGTCCCGGAAAGCGCATTGTGAACCATCCACGTTAAGAGCGCTCGCCTGGCCAGGGCCAGAGGCCGACGACGGTGATCCGACGCCGGCCGGAGCGGATGCGCTCGTGGCGCCATCTCTACCCCGTCGCTGCCGCGCCGGACCCCGTGACGGTGCCAACAAGTCGTGACAATTCACACGCGCTGGGTACTGACGACGCCGGGCCCGCGCCGACGTGCGGCGCGGGCCCGGTGTACCGGTGATCCGTGGGATCAGGCCTGACGGACGGCCTCGCCCTCGATCTCGATCTTGATCTTCTTGCCGACCAGCACGCCACCGGTCTCCAGGGTGACGTTCCAGGTCAGGCCGAACTCCTCGCGGTCGATCTCGGTGCTCGCGGAGAAGCCGAAGATGTCCTGGCCGAACGGGCTGCGGCCCACGCCCTCGAACTCGACCTCCAGCTCCACCGGACGGGTGACGTCCTTGATGGTCAGGTCACCGGTGAGCACGAACTCGTTGCCGCGGCGGGACTTGACGCCGGTGCTGCGGAACTCCAGGGTCGGGTACTTCTCGACGTCCAGGAACTCGGGGCTGCGCAGGTGCGCGTCCCGGTCGCCCTGGGTCGTGTCGATGCTGGCACCCTGGATGGTGGCGACGACCGAGGACTGCAGCGGGTCCTCGGCAACGGTGATGGTGGCGGTCGCCTCGTTGAACTCACCGCGGACCTTGCTCACCATCATGTGCCGGGCGACGAAGCCGACCCGCTTGTGCGCCGCGTCCAGCACGTAGGTGCCGGCCGTCGGGATGGTGAGGCCGTCCCAGTCGCGGGTAACCGCATCGGTGCTGCTGGTCATGCTGCTGTCCTCCAGGAGATTGTTTAGTAGCCCAACGACTGCTTGAGCAAATATAACCGCAACAACATTCCCTCTGTCAAGTACTGGTAGGGTTAACGAGTGACCAACGTGTTCGACGACCCCCGGATCACCGCGGTTGGCCTCCTCTACGAGGTCCACGCCGGGCTCTCGGCCCGCTTCGCCGCCCAACTAGAGGAGCACGACCTCTCCGTGGTCGAGTTCGAGGTGATCACCCGACTGGCCCGCTCGCCGGGCAACCAGTTGCGGATGACCGACCTCGCCGCGCAGACGTCGCTGTCCACCAGCGGGGTGACCCGCGTGGTGGACCGGATGGAACGCGACGGGCTGCTCACCCGCCGAGCCTGCCCGAACGATCGCCGCAGTTCGTACGCGGTGGTCACCGCGTCCGGCATGCAGCGGCTCGACGAGACACTGCCCGGCCATCTGCGGATCATCGAGCAGTGGTTCACCGGCCAGCTCGACCCCGAGGCGCTGGCGGCACTGCTCGACGGCCTGCGCCGCGTGCGGGACGCCGTCCATCCCGGTGCCACCGCCGGCAGCACCGATCAGGACATGGCCGCCGCGGACGACAGCGACCCGGCCTGACCGCCGACGCCCGGGCCTGGCGCATCGTGGCGACCCGGCCTGCCCGGCGGCGTTCATCCGGTTGTTGTCCGCGGCGCCGAACCTCGCCGTCTGGCGGTGGTCGAGCCGCGATGTCGGCAGCTCCGAGCTGTCGGCGGTGGCCGAGCCGCGATGTCGGCGGTGCCGAGCCGCGTTGCCTGCGACGGTGGAGCCCGGTCGGGGCGACGTCCGGGCGATCGGCGGCGGGTACGGCGACGGCCGGGAGCACCGGCAGAAAGACCGGCAGAACTGACGTTGCAGACGGGACAAACTTCCTGAAGAGCACCTTCTGCCCCGGCAGCGGTGGCAGGCTTTCGTCCACCGGGGAATCACCGGGGGGTGACGGCGCGGGCGAACAGCGAGGGGTAGCACCAAGGGGGCTCTTCGCTCGCGCCACTCTCCGTCGGGCCGGCCGCCGACGGGTGCCGCACTAGCGCTCGGCGGACCCGCCCCGCGCGGCCATCAGCGCATAGAGCAGCCCGGACTCCTGCGGCAGCAGTCGGATGCCGCTCTCCTCGCAGACCCGGTCGAGACGATCGAGGACAGCCGGGTCCGCGGTGCTCGCGGCGAGGCCCACCAGCGCCTCCACCACGTCCCGCCGATCGTGACCGGCCTCGACAGCTGCGGTGAACCACTCCGCCGCCAGTTCCCGGTCGCCCCGGTGCAGTGCCAGGTTGCCCTCGATCAACGCACAGATTCCCGCCTCCGGGCCGCCCCAGGACAACACGGTGTCGTCCGAGCGCGGTCGCGGGAGGCCGATCCGCTCCACCCACTGCTGACCCGGTACGACAACCGTCGCCTCGGCGGCCCCCGCGCGCAGCTCCGTGAGCACCTCGGTCGCGTCCACGGCACGCCCGTCCTGCGCGAGCGCCAGGCCGACAGTCCCGAGCACCCGCCGTCGATGCCCCGGGTCACCCAACTCGAACAGTGCCGCCGCCGCGCGCCGGCCCTGGTCGACGGCGTCGGCGTACCGGCCCTCCAGGCGGGCCACCTCGGCCCGGTTGGCCCAGGCCAGCACCCGCAACCGCTGCTCACCACCCTCGGCGGCGAGCCGGTCCACGGCAGCCAGCCGACGACGTGCCGCGCCCAGGTCACCGATCCGGATCTCGTGCCAGGCGAGGCTGTTCTGCGCCACCGCCAGGTCCCGGGTCCGCCCGTTGCGGGCGGCGAGCCGGAGCACCGCCTCGGCCTGCTCCCGGGCCTCGGCGTGCTGCCCGACGGTGGTGAGCAGCGCGCCGAGAACGCTGCGCGCCTCCAGCTCGCCGGTCACGTCGCCGGCCTGTCGGAACGTCTCCAACGCGGCCCGCGCCGTCGGCAACTCGTCGGCCTCGGCACCGTGCTCGGCAGCGAGCCGGGCCACCCCGAGGCTGGCCCAGCCGCGCAGGATCGGGTCCGCGTCAGCGGTTCGCGGGTCGGCCAGCAACCGCCGCAGCCACTGCCGTCCGGCGACATCGCGCCCCCGGAAGCGCCACCAGCGGGGCAGGCAGGCCGCCAGGCGGAGCGCGGTCAGCGGGTCGTCGCTGGCGGCGTGGGCCAGGGCCGTACTGATGTCGCTGCTCACCTCGTCGAGCCGGTGCACCGCGTCGAGCATCCGGGGGCCGGCCAGCTCGGACGCCGTCCGCGCCACGAGGCGGGCGACCACCTCCGCATGCCGACGTCGTACGCAGGCCAGCTCACCACCACCCACGGCCTGCTCGATGGCGAAGTCACGGACCGCGTCGAGCAGGCGGAACCGGAACGGCCCGGTGCCGCGAACGCTCAGCAGGCCGAGCTCGACGAGGCGGTCCAGCAGTGGGACCGGATCGATGGCGACGGTGCCGTCCCGGTCGGCCTCGTCGACGAGCATCTCCTCGGCCAGCTCCACCGACCAACGGTTGCCGAACATGGCGAGCCGCCGCAGCGCGTCGCGCTCATCCGGCGCGAGCAGCCGGTAGCTGGTCGCCACCGCGTCCCGCAGGGTCACCGCCACCGCCGCCCGGGTCGCATCGGTGGCATACGGACGGCGGGTGGCCGCCTCCGGCCCGTCCCAGCTGGTACGGGCCGCCGGGTCGGCCGAGGTGGTCAGATCGAGCACGCGGTCGCCGTACCGGTCGAGCAGTTCGGTGAGGTCGAGCAGCCGGCCCCGGGCGGCCATCAGCTCGATGGCCAGCGGGAGGCCGCCCAGCCGACGGACCAGGGCGGCCAACGCCGGCAGCTCGTCGGGAGTCGGCGGCTCCCGACGGACCTGGGCGAGTCGCGCGGTGAACAGGGCGACCGCCGGCCACGAGCCGAGCGTGGCCGGCCCGGAGTGCTCGGCGTCCGGCGGCGGCACCTCGAGCGGCGCGACAGGCCACACCCGTTCGCCGGGCAGCCCGACCGGGTGCCGTCCGGTGACCAGCACCCGCAACGACGGCAGCACGACGCCCAGCCGGTGCAGCGTCTCGGCCACCGGGCCGGGAGCGCGCTCGACCGCGTCCATGACCAGCAGCGCCGGCCGGCCGGCGAGCCGGGCGACGAGTTCCGGCAGCCGGGCCGCGCCGAGGACGGTCATCGTGGCGGCGAGCACGTCCGGTCCGTCCGAGCCGTCGCCGACCAGCACGCCGGCCACACCGCCCGGATGGGCGCGGGCCGCTGCGTGGGCAACGGCGAGCGCGAGCGCGGTCTTGCCGACCCCGGCCAGCCCGACCAGGCTCACCAGTCGGGGGCCGCGTTCCGCGGTCAGCATTCCGGCCAGCTCGGTGACGTCGCGGTCGCGGCCGATCAGGGCCACAGGTGGTGGGAGGGCCACCGCAGCGCCGGCCCGGGCGGCTCCGGCTGTCGACGTGCCACCGGCACCAACCCCGGGCGTGCCCGAGATGACGTCCGGCCGGGGTTCACCGCCGGCAGCGCCACGGGCCGTGGCCAGGAACGCCGCGCGGGTCCCGCCGGCCAGCTCCAACGCCGTGGCCAGCAACTCGACGGTGGTGCGCTGCGGCCGGACCGATCGGCCGCGCTCCAGGTCCCGCACCGTCCGCACGCCGACCCCGGCGCGGGACGCCAGCTCCGCCTGCGTCAGGCCGGCCGCGCGCCGGTGCGCACGGAGCAGCTCCGGCAGCCTGGTACGACCGGCCGGGCTCCGCGACCGATCATGCTCCGGAGTCATGGCCACGAAGAGTACGGATCGACTCCGACCATCGGCAGTCGAACGTCGGTCTGCCGACGTCCGCTCGCCGAAATCCGACAGCCGAACGGCTGGCCGGCCCACGACGGCAGGCCGACGTCAGCCAGCAGGCCGGTGCCGGGCCGGGCTCAGAGACCCAGGTCGCGCGCGATGATCATCCGCTGAACCTCGCTCGTGCCCTCACCGATCTCCAGGATCTTGGAGTCCCGCCAGAACCGGGCGACCGGGTACTCGTTCATGAAGCCGTAGCCGCCGTGGATCTGGGTGGCCTCGCGGGCGTTGTCCACAGCGATGGTGCTGGCGTGCAGCTTCGCGATGGCGGCCTGCCGCTTGAACGGCTCGCCGGCCAGCATCCGGGCGGCGGCGTCGTAGTAGGCCAGCCGGGCGGTGTGCGCCTTCAGCTCCATGTCGGCGATCTTGAACTGGATGGCCTGGTTGGCGCCGATCGGGCGGCCGAACGCCTGCCGCTCCTGCGCGTACTTGATCGACTCGTCGACGCAGCCCTGGGCGAGGCCGACGGCCAGCGCGGCGATCGCGATCCGGCCCTCGTCGAGGATCCGCAGGAACTGGGCGAACCCTCGGCCACGCGCGCCGAGGAGGTTGGCGGCGGGCACCCGACAGTCGTCGAAGGTCAACTCGTGGGTGTCGGAGGCGGTCCACCCGACCTTGGAGTAACCCGGGGCCACAGTGAATCCAGGCGTGCCGGTGGGCACGATGATCGTCGACAGCTCCTTGGAGCCGTCCGCGTTCGTGCCGGTCACGGCGGTGACGGTGACCAGGGCCGTGATGTCGGTCCCCGAGTTGGTGATGAACGCCTTCGACCCGTTGATCACCCACTCGTCGCCGTCCAGCACGGCGCGCGTCTGGGTGCCTGCGGCGTCGGAGCCGGTGCCCGGCTCGGTGAGCCCGAAGCCCGCCAGCGCCTCGCCGCTGAGCAGCTTCGGCAGCCAGGTGGCCTTCTGCTCGTCGGTGCCGAAGCGGTAGATCGGCATCGCGCCGAGCGAGACCGCCGCCTCCAGCGTGATGGCGACGCTGGAGTCGACCCGGGCCAGCTCCTCCAGGACCAGACACAGCGCGAAGTAGTCGCCGCCCATCCCGCCGTGCTCCTCGGCGAAGGGCAGGCCGAACAGGCCCATCTTGCCCATCTGCCGGATCACCTCGTACGGGAAGGTGTGCTGCTCGTAGTGCTCGGCGATGACCGGGGCGACCACCTCGCGGGCGAAGTCCCGCACGCTCTCCCGCAGCGCCGTTTGTTCGTCGGTGAGCCGGAAGTCCATCTCATCCTCCTGTGGGGACGGCCGCCCCGGCGCTCGTGACGCCGCAGGGCGGATCGCTGTGGGGGGTGGGGCGGGGGTCAGACCGGGGTGACGCCGTGTCGACGCCGGGAGAAGTGCCGGTCCTTCGTACGCGCGGCGGCGAAACGACGGACCAGCTCGCCACGCAGGTCGTGCGGCTCGACGATGGCGTCCACCACCAGCTCGCTGGCGAGCCGGACGACGTCGATGTCCTGCTCGTACTCGGCCCGCTTGGCGGCCACGAAGGCGGCCCGCTCGTCCGCGTCCCCGATCGCCGCGATCTTGTTGGCGTAGACGGCGTTCACGGCGGCCTCGGCGCCCATCACCGCGATCTTCGCGGTCGGCAGCGCGATCGTCGCGTCCGGCTCGAAGCCGGGGCCGGCCATCGCATAGAGCCCAGCGCCGTACGCCTTGCGGACCACCACGCAGATCTTCGGGACCGTCGCCTCGGAGATCGCGGTGATCATCTTGGCGCCGTGCCGGATGATGCCCTGCTTCTCCACGGCGCTGCCGACCATGAAACCGGGTACGTCGCTGAGGAAGAGCAGCGGCACGTTGAACGCGTCGCAGAGCTGCACGAACCGGGTCGCCTTGTCGGCCGAGTCGACGAAGAGCACGCCGCCCTTGAACATCGAGTTGTTGCCGAGCACGCCGACGACCTGGCCGTCGAGGCGGCCGAACCCGATGGTCAGCTCCTTGGCCCACAGCGCCTGGATCTCGAAGAAGGAACCCTCGTCGAGCACGCCCTTGACGTACCGCCGCATGTCGAACGCCTGCCGCTCGCTGGCCGGCACGAGCGCGGCCAGGTCGGCCTTCGCGGGCGCGGCGACGGCCGGCGCGGCCGGCGGCGCCTGGGTCCAGTTCGCCGGCAGGTACGACAGGTAGGTCTTCACCACGTCGAGCGCGTCGGCCTCGGTCTTGCAGAGGAAGTGCCCGACGCCGGACTCGGCGGTGTGCACCTTGGCCCCACCCATCGCTTCCAGGGTGGTCTTCTCTCCGGTGACCATCTCGACCATGCGGTCGGAGCCGAGGTACATGCTGGCGTTGCCGTCGACCATTGCCACCACGTCGCAGAACGCCGGAATGTACGCCCCCCCGGCGGCGCTCGGCCCGAACAGCGCGCAGACCTGCGGGATCGAGCCGGAGGCGCGGACCTGGTTCCAGAAGATCTTGCCGGCGCCGCGTCGGCCGGGGAAGAGGTCGACCTGGTCGGTGATCCGGGCGCCGGCGGAGTCGACCAGGTAGACCATCGGCACGCCGGCGCCGTACGCCCGCTCGATGATCCGGATGATCTTCTCGACGGTCCGCGCGCCCCAGCTGCCGGCCTTGACTGTGGAGTCGTTGGCCATCAGGCAGACCTGTCGACCGTCGATCGTCGCGGTGCCGGTGACCACTCCGTCGGCGGGGAGCCCGTCGGCGAGCGCATTCGCGTAGAGGCCGTCCTCGACGAACGAACCCTCGTCGACCAGCAGCGCGACGCGTTCGCGGGCGAAGAGCTTGCCCTTGGCCTCGTTGGCCGCGTGGTACTTGTCCGCGCCGCCGGACCGGGCCCGCTTGCGCAGTTGCTCCAGCGCCTCACCGTCGAGCGTCACGCCGACTCCCTCGCCCGTGTTGACCTGAACGATCGTTAGGCTATCGCATTCGCGCATCTCCCGGCGACCCGCTGACCGAGCGACGCTTCTTCGAACGAAACATTGAAATCTATTAATCTCTGTGGATAGGCTCCTGGCACCCCTCTCGGATAGGAGTCAGCGATGACCTCACGACTCGGTCGGCTCGCTGTCGCGTTTGTCGCGACGGCAGTTGCCACCCTCGGCATCACGGTCGCCAACCCCGCGCCCGCGTCCGCCGCGATGACCATCTGCTACAACACCAGCCAGGCGGGCGCCTACGCCGGCACTGCCAGCCAGGCTGCCTCGATCTGGAACAACGCCACCACGAACCTGACGCTCTCCGCGAACTGCGGCTCCAACCTGCGGATCTACCAGATCACCGGCGGCGGCTCCTACGCCGTGCGGACCAGCCTCGGCAACGGCCGGGTCTACATCGACACCCAGCAGGCGGCGCAGTACAGCCCGCTGCGGATCATGACCCACGAGATCGGGCACATCCTCGGCCTGCCGGACAACTACAACGGCAACTGCGCGATCCTGATGTCCGGCGGCAGCGCCGGCACCAGCTGCACCAACCCGTACCCGAGCACCACCGAGGCGAACCGGGTGAGCAGCCTCTTCGCCGGCACCCTGAGCGCCACCGAGCGCAGCGCCGGCCGCAGCGCGGACGTCTTCCGCGGCAGCTGGCCGAGCGTGCTCACCCCGGTGAGCTGACCGACCTGGCACAGCGAAGGGGCCGGCGTTTTCGCCGGCCCCTTCGTCGCGTCCTCAGCCCGGCATCGGCGTCAGCCGGGTACGCGGCCCGGCCCGCAGCACACCGGACGGGAGCTTCTTGCCGAGCAGCTCCTCGGCCAGCTCGGCCACCTCGATCAGGGCCGCCAGGTCGATGCCGGTGTCGATGCCCATGTCGTGGAGCATGTGCACGGCCTCCTCGGTGGCGAGGTTGCCGCTGGCCCCCGGGGCGTACGGGCAGCCGCCCAGGCCGCCGACGCTGGCGTCGAACTCGGTCACCCCCAGCTCCAGCGCGGTCAGCAGGTTGGCCAGCGCCGTACCCCGGGTGTTGTGGAAGTGCAGCAGCACCGGCACGTGCGCGTTGCGGTCGCGTACCGCGGTCAGCAGCTCACGGACCCGACGCGGAGTGGCCATGCCGGTCGTGTCGCCGAACGCCACCCGGTCCGCGCCGTCGCGGACCACGCGGTCGACGATGCCGGCGACCCGCCGCGGGTCGATGTCCCCCTCGTACGGGCAGCCGAAGCTGGTCGCCACGATCACCTCGACCCGTGCGGACGCCCCGTGCAGGAGGTCGATCAGCTCGGCGATGTCGTCCAACGACTCGTCGGTCGAGCGGTTGACGTTGCGCCGGTTGTGCGTGTCGCTGGCCGACACCACCACCTCGATCTCGGTGAACCCGGCGGCCAGGGCCCGCTGCGCGCCCCGGGTGTTCGGCACCAGCGCCGAGTAGCGCACCCCGTCGGCCTTCGTGGCCCGCCGCCACACCTCGTCGGCGTCGGCCATCTGCGGGATCGCCTTCGGGTGCACGAACGACACCGCCTCGATCCGGCGTACGCCGGTGCCGGAGAGCGCGTCGAGCAGTCGCACCTTGGCGTCGGCCGGGATCGGCTCCTCGTTCTGCAGCCCGTCCCGCGGCCCGACCTCACGAATCGAGACGGAATCTGGCAACTGGCTCATTCGGTCACCTCGCTGTGACGTCGGATCGGTACGGAGGGTCGGGGTGCCACGCGCGTCCTTTGCACTGCTTCAACTGACGCAACACCGAGCGTCCGGTATCCGGACATCCCCTGTTGCCTCCAGGTAAGCAGAGCAAAGGACGCGGATGCCAGTGCCGCCGCGCCACCGGAGGACGACAGCGCGACGGCCGGCGACCGGCGAGGGCTCAGCGCATCCGGGAGACGATCGCCGTGTCGTAGGCGCCGGAGAGGAACTCGTCGTTCTCCAGCAACTCGGCGAAGAAGGGCAGGTTGTTCTTCGGGCCGACGATCTGGAACCCGGCGACAGCGTCCCGCGCGCGGGCGATCACCTCGTCACGACTGGCACCACTGATGATCAGCTTGGCCAGCAGGCTGTCGTAGAACGGGGTGACGGTGTTGCCCTCGGTGTAGCCGGAGTCCACCCGGATGCCCTCGCCGGTGGGCTCCACCCAGGTCGTGACCTTGCCGGGGCCGGGCAGGAAACGCTTCGGGTCCTCGGCGTTGATCCGCAGCTCGATGGCGTGCCCACTCGGCGCGAGCGCGTCCGGGTCGAACGTCGGCGCCAGGCCGGCAGCCACCCGCAGCTGCTCCTCCACCAGATCGACGCCGTAGACGTACTCGGTCACCGGGTGCTCCACCTGAAGCCGCGTGTTCATCTCCAGGAAGAAGAACTCACCGGTGCTCGGATCGAGCAGACACTCGACTGTGCCGGCGTTGCGGTAGTTCACCGCCTCACCGGCCCGCACGGCCGCCGCCAGCAGGCGTGCGCGCAGCTCCGGCGAGACCGCCGGGGACGGCGACTCCTCGACCAGCTTCTGGTTGCGCCGCTGCACCGAGCACTCCCGCTCGCCGAGCGCCACCACCCGACCGTCGGCCAGGCCGAGGATCTGCACCTCGACGTGGCGCACCCGGGGGAAGTACCGCTCGATCAACACCGAACCGTCGCCGAACATCCGCTCGGCGAACGCGCGCACCTTGTCGTACTCGGTGCGCAGCGCGGCCTCGTCGACGGCCACGCCCATGCCCATGCCCCCGCCGCCGGCTGCCGCCTTGACCATCACCGGGTAGCCGATCTCGGCGGCGGCCGTCACCGCCGCGTCCAGGTCGGCGGCCGGGTCGGTGGTGCCGGGCGCGACCGGGACGCCGGCCGCAGCCATCAGGTTCCGAGCATTGATCTTGTCGCCCATCGCGGTGATCGCGTCCGCGCCGGGCCCGACCCAGATCAGGCCGCTCGCCTCGACGGTACGGGCGAACTCGGCGTTCTCCGACAGGAAGCCGTAGCCGGGGTGGATGGCCTGCGCGCCCGTCGACTTCGCGGCGGCGAGGATCGCCTCGACGTTGCGGTAGCTCTGGGCCGGGTTCGGCGGGCCGATGAGGACTGCCTCGTCCGCCTCGGCGACGAAGGGCAGGTCGGCGTCGGCCTCCGAGTACACCGCGATCGCGCGGATGCCGAGCCGCTTGGCGGTCCGGATGACCCGGCGGGCGATCTCGCCCCGATTGGCGACCAGCAGTGACTCGATCATGTTTCCTCCCGGCGTCCGGATGTTGGGACGATGCCAGGGAACCACGACCGGCCCACTCCTGACGAGCCGGGGCTCAGACGGGCAGCGCGGCGGGGCTCAGAGCCGCAGCGCGGTCGGGCTCAGGCGAGCAGCGCGGCCAGGGTCGCGCCGCGCAGCAGCTCGGCGCGACGCCGTCGGTCCACCTCGCCGCCCAGGAACGGGGTCGAGTTCATCAGGCCGAACGCGGCGTGCGCCAACACCCGCGCCTCACCGTCGGGCATGCCCGGGTGCAGCGCGGTCAGCACCGTCACCCACTCCTCGACGTACATCCGCTGGAGGCGGCGGATCCGTCGTCGCGGCTCCTCCGGCAGACGGTCCAGTTCGTGCAGGTGCAGCGCGATCACCGCCGGGTTGGCCAGCGCGAACTCGACGTGGAAGTCGATCAGCGACTCCAGCACACCGCGCGGGTCGTCCGGATGCCCGGCGGCGCGTTCCCGGCCGCCGGCCAACAACCCCTCGCTCACCGGGATCAGCGCGGCGGCAAGCATCGCCTCCTTGCCGGCGAAGTGGTGGTAGAGCGCCGGGCCGGTCACCCCGGCTGCCGCACCGATGTCGTCCATCGACACGCCGTGATAGCCACGGGCGGCGAACAGACCGACCGCGATCTCCAGGATCTCGTCCTTGCGGGACCGGCGCCGGCCCGCACCCGCCGCACCCCGTGCCTGCTGCTCCACCGTCACCGGGCAAGCGTAGACCGCGAGCTGACCGCGGTGGGGCGGCGGTTACCGGTCGGTTGCGCGCGCCACGCCACCGGCCGGCGCCCGCTCGGGCGGGGCCGACCGGTCGGCGCAGAGGTCACTCGTCCGGGTCGAGGTCGTGCTCCGCGCGCAGCGCGGCGGCGTCCGTGGGTCGGTCCAGCAGGTCCAGGGCGCGGGCCAGCAGCCAGGCCGTCTGGCGGACCGGTCGCGAGCCGGCCGGGAGCCCACCGAGTACGCGGCGCAGCAGCGGCTCCGCCTCGGCCGGCCGGTCCAGGCGCAGCAGCAGCTCACCGACGAGGACCTCGACCTGCGCCGCCTCGCCGAACGCCTCGATCGACCGCAGCCGGTCCGGCACACCCGCGAGCCGGTCCAACGCCTCGTCCGGCCGCCCCTCGCCGACCAGCACCCGCGCACCGGCCTCGGCCGCCATCGCCAGCTCGTAGATCACCGGCGGCTCCGGCTCCGGCTGCCCGGCCACCGCGGCCGCCAACCCGTCCATCACCTCGACGGCACGTACCGCCGCCGGTCGGTCGTCGGACCAGAACCAGGCGTACGCCTCCCGCCGACGGGCACGCAGCTCGTCCAACGGCAGGTCGGCCAGCCGGTACGCCGTGGCGGCGGCGGCGAACCGCTCGGCGGCGACCGCGTCCCGATCGGCGTCGTAGAGGATCCCGCCGGCCTCCTCCAGCACCTGCGCCCGGTGCGGGAGGTTGTCCGGGCCGTCCAGGTTGGTGGACAACTGCTCCAGCAGGGCCAGTGCCGGATCGATCTCGCCGAGCCCGGCGTACACGCCGGCCAGCAGGTGCCGGCAGCGGTCGGCCTCCGCCTGAGCGCCCAGCCGGTCCAGGCCGAGCACCGCCTCCTCGGCGACCTCGGCCGCCTCGGCGAGTCGGCCCACCACCCGGTACGCGTTCGCCAGCTCCCAGCGCAGGAACGCGTCCCCCTCGGCGCCGCGCTCCACGCAGAGCGTCACCGCCTCGACGAAATCGTCCACCGCGTCGGCGGCCCGACCGGCGGAGAGCAGCGCCCGCGCGCGGGCGACCCGCACGGGCAGCTCCGCGTCCGCCGGCGCCACCCGCAGCGCCTCGTCGCAGGCGGCCACCGCGTCGGCCGGGTCGTCGACAGTCCGCGCCCAGGCCAGGCAGGCCGCCGTGAGCAGTTCGCCGATGCCCAGCTCGCGACCGATGCCGCGGGCCTCCTCGGCGGCGGCGCGGGCCTCGTCGACGCGGTCGGACTGCTCCAGCAGGTGCGCCCGGTGCAGCGCCATCCGAGCCGCCAGGTGCCGGTCACCACCCGCGTCGGCAGGTGCCCGGTCCAGCGCCGCCAGGGCGTCCGCCCACCGTTGCTGGTGCAGCAGCGCCAACGCCAGCCGGTCGTGCGCCGCGGCCCGCTGCCGGGCGTCCCCGAGCCGGTCCAGCACCTCGGCGGCCTCCCGGACCAGCGCGAGCCCCTCCTCGGCGTGCTCGTCGGTGCTGGTCAGCAGCACGCCGAGCCGCCCGGCGACCACCTGGGCGGGCACCTCCTCACCCGCCGAGCGGTACAGGTCCAGCGCCTCGCGGTTCAGCTCGACCGCGCCCTCGATGTCGTCCTCGTCGCCGCGCTCGGCGGCCCGCAACGCCAGCCGGTGCGCGACCGTGCGCGCCGGCAGGTCGGCGGTGCCGAACCGCTCGTCGCACGCGGCCAGCGCCGCCCCGAAAGTGGCCCGGTCGTGTCGGCCCCAGCTCTCCTCGGCGAGGGTCAGCAACCCGTCGGCGTCGGCATCGGCGGGCAGGGCGACGGTGACCGCGCCGACCCGCTCCCGGGCAGGTCGGTCGGCGGGCGCGGGCGCGGCAGCACCGGGAGCGACTGTCGGTTCGTCCCCGGTCGGGCGGGCCGGACGGCGGCGGACGCTCGCGGAGAGCGGCAGGTGCTCGCCGCCGGGCCGTACGTCGAGCCGCCGGGCGATCCACTCCGACTGGTGGGTGGTGCCGTTGCGGGTGTCGAAGCGGGCGGCCAGCCCGGTCGCGGTAGCGGCCAACTCGTCGGCAAGCGTGGGCGCGGGCACCTCGGCGGCCGGCCGGCCCTCGGCGGCCCGGCGGTACACCGTCGCCGCACCCGCCTGACGCAGCGCGGCGGCGGCGGTCGCCGCGAAGTGCATGGCGGCGGCCGGCGACGGTGGCCGGTCCAGCCAGTCCAGGTGCCGCTCGACCAGCTCGACCGCCCGCGCCTCGTTGCCGGTCAGCGTGTAGAACTCGATGTGGTCGCCGATGTCCCACAGGTCGGCGAGGTTGCCGCGCAGCTTGCGGTACGCCTCCCGGTGCGCGTCGCGGGCCGACTCACCGCGACCGGTACGCAGGTAGGGCAGAAGGAGCGCCGTGAGGATCGCCTGCGGCTGCTCGGTGCAGGTCAGTCTGCCGGCGAGCACCGGCTCGGCAAGTGCCACGGCCTCGGCGTCCCGCCCGGTGTCGGCGAGGTAGCCCACCTGGCTCGTCGGGTCACAGCCGGCGCAGTCGGACAGCTCGTCGCGGGGCGTGGTCTGCCAGAGCCGGTACCAGTGCGCGGCAGCCTCGGCGTCGCCCACGTGGTCGGCGACCCGGAACCGGTGCTTGTGGACGGTCTGGAGACTGTGCCCGCCGGCGCGGTAACGCCGCTCCATGTCGTCGAGCACCGCGTACGTGCGGTCCAGCGGCACCTCGGGGAACTTCAGCAGGCCGGACACCATGTACTTGAAGTGCCACAGCAACTGGTGCAGGTGGCGCTGGTGGTAGGGCTGCGGGTCGCGGTCGAACTCGGACAGGCACCAGGAGAAGGTCACGAACGACTTCGCCGGCTCACCGCCGTAGACGTACCCGGTGGTGGCCTGCATGCGCGTGACGAAGGCGAGATGCCGGTCGTCGGCGGCGTCGACCCGGCGCAGCAGTTGCTCCAGCGCGGCGATCTGCCCCGCCCCGTACGGCATGTCGGCGATGCCACGCAGCACCCGCCACAGGTCCTCGTCGCTCATTGTCACTCCCGTCCCGGCACGGCCCGGCCGAGCAGGCCGAGGAAGGAATCGTTCAGCAGCGCGGCGTCGGCCGCGCGGATCGGATGGTGGCCGAGCAGCAGCGCCTGCCCGTACAGCGCCTCGATGGCGAGGCCGACCAGCTCCGGGTCGCCAAGCATCGTGACCCGCCGGACCAGCGGGTTGCGGTGGTTGAGCACCAGTTGCGGGCGGTCCGGTGGGGCGGTGGCGGCGAGCGCGTCAAGCACTCCGCCCCACAGCTCGTCGGCGCGGTCGCGGCTGGCGGCGAGCTGGTCGTTGAACGCCGCCGACCGGCTGACCAGGTACAACGCGGGCAGCGAGACCGGGTCGTACGCCCGGATGACCACCTCGCAGCCGGACCGCTCGACGGCCCGCTGCGCGGCGGTGAGGAACTGCCGCAGCGCCAGTTCGACCTGCGGGTCGAGGGCCTCGAACCGGGTGGTGAGGTCGCTCGGCTCCAGCCGTTCGATCAGCACCGACCGGTCCACCGCCGGCAGCCGCTCGATCAGCTCGGTGTCGTACGTGTAGCCGGCGTTCACCACCGCCAGGTCCTGTGCGGCGGCCACCGCGGCGAGTTGGCGGAACTCGTCGAGGCTGGCCGCGTAGCGGACGACCCCGTGGCGTTCCCGGAACTCGGCGAGCGTGAGCGTGCCGACGTTGGTGTCCATCGGCCACCACCTGTCGACGAGCCGCAGCATCTCGTCGTCGTGCAGCGCCAGCGCCTTCACGCCGAGGTGGTGCACCTGGAGGAACTCGGCCAGCCGGTGCGGGTCGTGCCGCGCCAGCCGGACCAGCCAGCCGCGTACCTGGTCGCCGAGCGCTTCCCGGGTCGCGGTCAGGAGGGTGTCCTCGTAGAGAGCTTCGCGGCTGGCGGTCGGGCGCAGCTCGGTCGCGTCGACCACGCAGTGCGCGAAGAACGCCCAGTCCGGCAGCAGGCTGTCGGCGTTCTCGGTGAGCAGCATCCGCTTGAGGTAGACGCGATGCCCGGCCCGGGCCGCCGGGTTCACGGGGGTGGGCAGGATGACTGCGACACCGGTCAACCCCGCCTCCGGCACGGCCAGCGGCAGCACGTCGAACGGCTCCACGCCGAGCGTCTCCCGGGCGTACCTGATCAGCGCCGCGCGGTCGAGCGGCGCCCCCGGCGCGGTCGCCCACGGGGGTTCGCCGGTGGTGGTGACCGTGTCGCCGACCCGGACGGTGACCGGCAGCAGCGAGCCGAAGAGCCGCGCCAGGTCGGTGACGGTCGGGGTGGCGAACCACTGGTCGGCGTCGCGGCGGGGCACCAGCGTGACAGTGGTGCCCGGCTCGACGCGGGCGGCCTCCAGCGGGGCCACGGTCACGGCGTAGCGACCGTCGGCGTACCCGGTCCACCGGACCGTGGGGTTGTCGCCGTGCCGGGTGAGCACCTGGATCTCGTCGGCGACGAGGAAGCAGGAGAGCAGGCCGATGCCGAACTGGCCGAGGAACTCGTGCCGGGAGAAGCCCAGCTCGTCGCGCTTGGAGCTGCGACCGATGGTGGCCAGCAGCTCGTGCACCTGCGCCTCGGTCAGGCCGACGCCGGTGTCGTGCACCCGCAGGGTGCCGTCGCCGGTGATCTCCGGTGGTTCGATGCGGACCAGCGCCGGCGCGTCCGGATCGGTCGTACGCCGGGCGGTGATCGCGTCCACGGCGTTCTGGAGCAGCTCACGGACGTAGACCCGTGGGCTGCCGTAGAGGTGATGGCTGAGCAGGTCGACCACGCCACGCAGGTCGACCTGGAAAGTGTGGTCCACGCCTGAGTTCTCCCCGGTCCCGATGCCGGCGCCCACCGTACCGATGATCACCGGCGGCTCGCGTCCCCCTTTCGCCCGGCGGCTTGACCCTCGACCCGGTCGAGAGGGCACGTTCGGCGGCATGACCTCCTCCGCTCTGGGCCGGGACTTCCGGCTGCTCTGGTCCGCCGCAGTCTCGTCCCGGTTCGGGGACGCGCTGCGTACGCCGGCTCTGGCCCTGCTGGCCGCCACCCTGACCCGGGACCCTCGGATCATCGCGGCGGTCACCGTGGCCGGGCAGCTGCCCCCGCTGCTCTTCGGTCTGCTCGGCGGCGTGTACGCGGACCGCTGGGACCGCCGGCGGACGATGGCCTGCATCGACGGCGTACGCGCGGCGGTGGTGGCGGCGCTGGCCGTGGCGGTCGTCCTGGACCGGGCGGCCGTCGTGACGCTGCTGGCGGCCGCGTTCCTCCTCGCCGCGCTGGGTTCCCTCTTCGACTCGGCCTCGTTCGCGCTGCTGCCCACCGTCGTGTCGCCGGCCGCGCTGCCCCGGGCGAACGGACGGCTCCAGGCGGGGAGTGCGGTGGCCGGCGGTTTCCTCGGTGCGCCGGCCGCCGGTGTCCTCTTCGCCGCAGCTCCCGCCCTGCCGTTCGCTCTGGACGCGGTCACCTTCGCGGTGGCGGCCCTGCTCGTGCTGGCCCTCACTCCGACGTCCGCCGTGGGCACGGGATCGGCTGTCCGGCGCCTGTCGGTGTGGAGCGAGATCGCCGAGGGGGTGCGGTGGCTGCGCGGCGACCGGACACTGTGGCGGGTCACCCTGCTGGCCGCCGCGAGCAACCTGGCTATCAGCGGTCTCATGGCGGTGCTGGTGCTCTACGCGCTGGACGTGCTGCGCGTGCCGCCGGCCGGATACGGACTGTTCGCGGCGGGTGCCGTTCTCGGCGGCGTAGGCGGGGCGCTCGCCGCGGGACGGCTCGCCGCCCGGCTCGGCACGGTGCCCGCGCTGCGGGTGGTGCTCGCCGTGCAGACCGTCGCGCTTGTCGTGTTCGCGCTGGCCCGGCAACCGGTGTCGGGCGGGATCGCCCTGGCCGTCTTCGCCGCCGGCACTGTCGTGTGGAACAGCCTGTCGGCGTCGTACGGGCAGCGGCACGTGCCGGGCGGGCTGCTCGGTCGGGTCAGTGCCGCGCAGCGGATGGTCGGGTTGCTCACCGCACCCGTCGGCGCGGCGCTCGCCGGTCTGGCCGCCGCCGCGTACGGGACGGTGCCGGTGGCGGGCGCCGCGGCCGGCACGTTCGCGCTTGTCACGCTGGTGGCGTGGCGAACGCTGCGGCCGGTCGCCTCGGCACCGCCGGTCCTCGCCCCCACCGACGACAGCACAGCACCCCAGCCGTCGCGCTGAGCAGCACGCCGTCCACGTCAGCCCGCGCCGCGTTCGGCGTGGGACAGCCCGGACAGGCGCAGCGCGATCCGCTGCCGGACCGGGGGTACGGCCCCGAGCAGCCGGAGCAGCGCGTCGCGGGCCGGTCGGCGGGCCGGGGAGGTGGTGGCCAGCCGGGTCAGCCCGGCGGCGAAACTCACCACGTCCTCGGCCATCGGGCGCTGCCGCGCGGTGTAGTCGTCGAGCAGCGTCTCCGGGCCACCGGCGAGCACCTCGGCAAGGGCCGTGCCGAGGGCCACCGCGTCGCAGATGCCGAGGTTCATGCCCTGCCCGCCGGCGGGGCTGTGCACGTGGCCGGCGTCCCCGGCCAGCAGCACCGGCCCGGCCCGGAAGGTGTCGGCGATCCGGTGGTGCACCCGGAACCGGGAACCCCACAGCACCTCGGTCACCCGGTCGGGCCGGCGGGTCGGACCGCGCTCGTCGAGCAGCGCCTGGAGGTACGCCGCGTCCGGCTCGGGCGGTGCCGTCGGCACGGCGGCTACCAGCCGGACCACGCCGCCGGGCAGTGGCGCCCAGACCAGCGGCCCGGGGCGGGCGAGGAACAGCGCGGCCTCGTCGCGGGGCAGCGCGCTGTCGACCCGTACGTCGGCGAGCACGAAGGACTCCTCGTCGCTGGGGCCGGCGAAGCCGATGCCGGCCGCCTGCCGGACGGTGCTGTGCAGGCCGTCCGCGCCGACCACGTACCGGGCGCGCAGGTCGGCGCCGTCGACCCGCGCGAGCACCCCGGCGGCGGTCACGCTCAGGTCGGTCAGCCGGCACGGCCGTCGTATCCGGACGCCGAGGTCGGCCAACTGCCCGACGAGCACGGCCTCGGTGACCGCCTGGGAGATCAGCAGCGCGTAGGGGAACCGGGAGGGCAGCCGGTGGAACGGCACCGACAGCAGCGTCCGGTCCCGGTCGCGGACCGTGAAGCGCGGCGCACGCACCCCCTGGGCCACCAGTGGCGCCGCGACGCCGATCCGGTCCAGCACCTCCAGGGTGTACGCGTGCACGACTGCCGCGCGGGACGTCTGTGGCGGTTCGGCCTGCTGGTCGAGCAGTGTCACGTCGACCCCGCGCCGGGCCAGTGTCAGTGCGGTGGCGAGGCCGGTGGGGCCGGCACCCACCACCAGGACGTCGGTGCTCGTGGGCAGCATGGCCACCTCCGCGACGACTGTTGCCAACGGGTGTTGGCAAACGGTTGTTGGCAACGCTAGGACCACTGTCGTTGTGTGTCAACAGCCGTTGGCATACGGTCGTTGGCATGACCGCGCCCGCCCACCCGACCCAGCCGCGCCGCTCGGACGCGACCCGCGCGGCGATCCTGCGCGCCGCCCGCGAGCGGTTCGCCGCCGACGGATACGAGCGCGCCACGATCCGGGCCATCGCCGCCGACGCCCGGATCGACCCGTCGATGGTCATGCGGTATTACGGCAGCAAGGAGGGCCTGTTCGCGGCGGCGGCCGAGTTCGACCTCCGCCTGCCCGACCTGACCGCCGTGTCGCCCGAGCAGCTCGGCGAGGTGCTGGTGCGGCACTTCCTCGTCCGGTGGGAGGGCGACGAGACGCTTGTGGCGCTGCTGCGGGCCGCCAGCACCAACCCGGGCGCTGCCGAACGGATGCGCGGCATCTTCGCCGACCAGCTCACCGCGGCAGTGGCCGCCTTCGGCACCGACCCGGCGCTGACTGCCCGACGTGCCGGCCTGGTGGCGAGCCAGATCCTGGGCCTCGCCTTCACCCGCTACGTCGTCCGGCTCCCACCGATGGTGGACGCCGAGCCCGAGGAGCTGGTCTCCTGGATCGCGCCGACCCTCCAGCGCTACCTGACCGGGCTGCCGCAGACCTGACCCAACCTTTTCCCCCTCCCCATGCGTCTGTCGGGTGACGCGCACCGCGGCGGCCGGAAGGGGTGCGGATGGGATCGACGGCGAACGACGGCCGCGACGGCTACCTCGCCTTCGTGGAGAGCAACCAGCACCGTCTGCTGCGTGCGGCCTTCCTGATCTGTGGCAACCGGCACCAGGCCGAGGACCTTCTCCAGGACGCCCTGCTGAAGCTGGCGCTGCGCTGGCCCTCGGTCCGCGACGGCGATCCCGCCGCGTACGTGCGGGCCATCCTCTACCGCGACGCGGTGTCGTGGTGGCGGCGTCGACGCCGGGAATGGCTCAGCGCCGCACCGCCGGAGCAGGTGGCCCCCGACCGGGACGGCGCGCTGCGACTCACCCTGCACGACGCGCTGGGGCTGCTGCCGCCCCGGCAGCGGGCCGTGCTGGTGCTGCGCTACTACGAGGACCTGACCGAGGTCGCCACCGCGGAGGCGCTCGGGGTGACCGTCGGCACCGTGAAGAGCCAGTGCCACATGGCGCTGCGCCGGCTCCGCGAGGTCGCCCCCGATCTCACCGGAGATGGCCGACCGAGCCGGGGCGCGACCCGCTCCGACGACCCGACCGCCGGCCTGGAGGTGAACCAGTGAACGAGCAGGATCTGCGCCGACTGTTCGCCGTCAGCGTGGAGGACGTGCTGCCCAGCAGGCCCGCGACGGCCGGCTGGGACCGGGCACGGCGCACGCGTCGTACCCGACGGGTGCTCGGCGCGGCCGTCCTGGCCGTGGCGCTGCTCGGCGGTGGCACGATGGCCGTCCGCCAGCCGTCCCCCGATCCGCCCCTGAACCACACGGTGGCGCCGAGTGTCGAGCCCACCCACGCCGATCCCGTGCAGCGTCCGCCGGCCGAGCTGACGTTTCCACCCGATCCGCTGAACCGGCTGAGTGGCCCGGCGACCGTGCCGCTGTCCGAGCGACCGGTCCAGCGGGCGCTGGCCCTGTTCCAGCCCGTGGACGAGGAGAACCGCGCGGACGGCCCGGTCCGGATCCTCGGCGACGACGGTGTCGTGCGCGGTCTCGACGTGGTGACGCTGGCCCCCACCCGGGACGCCGGCGGCAACGAGGCGACCGCCGTGAAGCCGGGAGTCCTGTCGCCGGACGGCCGGTGGGCGGCCTTCGCGCAGACCAATGAGCTGATCATGGTGGATCTCACCACTGCGGGCGTACGCCGGATCCCGCTCGACGGCTACCTGGAGCTGGTGGTCTGGGCGCACGACCGGGTGCTGGTCGGCGGCGACAACCGGACGTACGCGGTGGAGCGCGACACCGAGGCGGCGGGCACCATCGACGTGTCGGCCTGGAACGTGGTGGCACCCGACCCGGAGGCCGGCCGCGAGGCGGCGTTGATCGAGCTGACCGGCGAACGGGGTGGCCTGACGCTGCGCAGTCGGAGCGCCCGCGAGGCCACGATCCGCTCCGAACAACGGATCACCCACGACGCGCTGCCCCCGCCGTACCAGGTCAACGAGTTCTACGGCCGGGGTTGGCTGCACGGCGGCCGGTTGGCGAGCGCCGCGTGGATCACCAGCAACGAGATCGACGGCGCCGAGGGGGTGGCCGTGCTGGACTCCCGTACCGGCGAGGTGACCCACCTGCTCGACCTCGGTCGGGAGCGTGGCAAGGGCTGCTGCCCGGTGCTGGGCTGGGACAACAAGGGCGCGGTGCTTCTCCGCCTGGAACCGGCCGCCCTGGCACGGTGGGACCCGGAGACCGGCGAGATCACCGGGGTCATCCGTGACCTGCGCGGCGTGTTGGCGCTGGCCGGCTGAGGGCCGTCGAATACGTCGAACAGTCAGCCGGCCAGCTCCCGCGCAACGCTCAGGCGGCGATGCCGCCGGGCTGGTCGCCCTTGACGACGGGTGCCCGGACCAGGTTGCCCCACTCCGTCCACGAGCCGTCGTAGTTGCGGACCTGCGGGTAGCCCAGCAGGTGCCGCAGCACGAACCAGGTGTGGCTGGACCGCTCGCCGATGCGGCAGTACGCGATCACGTCGTCGTCCGGGCTCAGCCCGAGCTGGTCGGCGTAGATGGCCTTCAGCTCGTCGGCGGACTTGAACGTGCCGTCCTCATTCGCGGCGGACTTCCACGGCTTGCTGACCGCGCCCGGGATGTGCCCGCCGCGCAGTGCGCCCTCCTGCGGGTAGTCGGGCATGTGCAGCATCTCGCCCGTGTACTCGCCCGGGGAGCGGACGTCGACCAGCGGCCGCCCCACGGCGATGTGCGCCATGACCTGCTCGCGGAACGCCCGCAGCGGCGCGTCGTCCCGCAGCGGCACGGGGTAGTCGGCGCGGGGCCGGGCCGGCTTGTCGCGGGTCACCTCGCGCCCCTCGGCGATCCACTTCTGCCGGCCGCCGTCGAGCAGGCGCACGTCCGCGTGGCCGAAGAGCGAGAACACCCAGAGGGCGTACGCGGCCCACCAGTTGAAGTTGTCGCCGTAGAAGACGACCGTGTCGCCCCGGCCGATGCCCTTCGCGGCACACATCTCGGCGAAGCTCGTGGCGTCGAGGTAGTCCCGGGTGACCTGGTCGTTCAGGTCGAGGTGCCAGTCGACCTTGACGGCACCGGGAATGTGACCGGATTCGTAGAGCAGGACGTCCTCGTCGGACTCGACCACGACGAGGCCCTCGTCGCCCAGGTGCTCGGCCAACCAGTCGGTGGTGACCAACCGCTGCGGGTCGGCGTACGACTGGAGGCGGGGATCAGGATCGTTCGGCACAGACATGATCCCCAAGGTACGCCGGATCACCGCCCGCGACCGCTGTAACAGGCCCGGCCCACCACCGGGCACGAGGTGGTGGGCCGGACCACTGGGACGTACGTCTCCCAGCGCGTCTCGGTCAGTGCCCCGACGTGGCCTCCGGGGCGTCGGCGACCAGGAAGGTGTACGTCCGTTCCGGGGACGCCGTCCCGTCGGCGAAGAGGCTGCGAACGGTCAGGGTGTGCGTGCCGGCCTGCTCGGGGGTCCAGGTGACGATGGCGCTGCCATTGACGTCGGTGGCGATCCCCTGGTCGGGGCCGTCGTCGAAGCGGTACCGGAACTCGGTCGTGCCGGCCACCTCCGAGCTGATCCAGAAGTCACCCGGCTGACCCGGGCCACCGGCGGGGTAGCCGGGGTCGTAGAGGAAACCCTGGATCACCGGCAGCAGGTCACGCACGAAGAAGACGAAGCTGGTCGAGTCCGACTGGACTCCGTCCCGATTGACGCTCCACACCGTGAGGGAGGTGAAGCCCGGCTTGGTCGGCGTCCAGGTCACCGACGCGGTCCCGTCGGCTGCGGCGGCCACGGTGCTGGTCACGGTGCCGAAGCGGTAGCGGTAGCTGACCACGTCGGGCTGACGCGGGGTGAAGGTGAAGATCCCGGGAACACCCTGACCTCCGCTGGTGCCGCCCTGCTCGTAGACCGTCGCGGAGATCGTCGGAGCGGTGCTCAGCCGGAAGGTGCGCGTCGCCGTCGCGGTTACGCCGTCGGCGGTGACGCTGGTCACCGAGAGGGTGCGGTTGCCGGCCCGGGTCGCGGTGACGGTAAGCGTGGCGGTGCCGTCGGCCTCGGCCTGCACCGTCTGCTCCGGGTCGCCGTCCAGGTTGAAGCGGTAGCTGACCACCCCGGGCATCTGCGGCGCGACGGTGAACGTGGCCGGCACGCCGATCGCGGTGAGGTTGCCGGTGACGGTCGGCGCGACGTCGCTGGCCCGGAACTCGTAGCGGGACTCGGGCGAGCGGTTTCCGGCCGCGTCCACGCTCACCACCGTGAGGCTGCTGGGCCCCGCGTCCGGGGTGATGGTGACCGTGGCCGTGCCGCCGGGGCGATCCGCCGACACCGTCCCCTCGACGCCTCCGTCGAGCCGGTACCGGAAGCCGACCGCGTCCGCCGCCGCACCGGCGTCGAAGGTGAACTGGCCGGGCAGCGCCGGATGCCAGCTCCCGTCGGCGGGGAAGTCGGTGGAGGAGACGATCGGCGCGGTCGCCGGGCCCTGGAAGTCGGTACGGAAGTAGCAGAGGCCGCTCCACGCACCGGTTGCCCGGCTGTCCGCCGCCCGCACCTGCCAGGCGTACACACGGTCGTGCGTCAGGGTGTCGCGGTCGAAGATGACGTTGGCCCGCTCGCCGTCCCGACCGTTTCCAATCCGCTCGACCCGGGCCGACGGCTCGTCGACCGGCCAGAGCGCGAAGGTGGTCGTCAGCATGTCGGTGCCACCGGAGGCGTTCTTGTCCTGGTCGTGCAGGATCGCCGAAAGCGCAAGGTCACCGCTTCGCTGGAACTGGTACGGCTCGGCAGCCGTGCACGGCGTGCCGGAGGTCTGCTGCTCGGTCGGCACGCCCGGCGGGTAGTTGAAGTCGATGGAGATGCCTGCCGCACTGGCGTAGCGGCGACCCAACGCGGGATTGGCCTCCGCCCCGGCCGGCAACCGGAGCGCCAGGGTGAGCGTCGAAGCGCCCTCGGCCACCGCCTGCCGCAACCCTTCGGCCGCGTTCCACTCCACGTACGGCGCCGGGCAGCCGGCCTCGGCCGGCAGCGTGGTCGTGTGCAGCTTCGCCACCTCGACCGGCGGCTTCGCCCAACTCGACGTGGCGGTGTACGCCGCGGTGCGCCACAGCTCCACCGCCGGCCGCTTGGTGCAATCGACGACCGAGGTCTCCTTGACGGAGAACACGGCCGACTCGATCTCCGCCCCCCGGTAGCGGGAGATGTCGAACGTGAAGTAGGCGCGGGCCGTGTGCTTGCGCCCCTGGGCGTCCTTCCAGGACCCGACCGGCACGTCGCCGGCCTGGTCGATGGTGATCTTCGTGGGCCGGTGCGCGTCCGTGTAGGCCCACGAGGTGTTCTTCTCGTACCGCATGTCGTAGGCCGCGGCCGGCGTGGCCGTGAGCGTGAGCATCCCGCCGGCGACAGTCATGGACAGCGCTGTGGCCAGCAGGGCTCGGACCGGTCTTCCGGATGTCGTCGTGCTGCGCATGAGGGCCATCCCCCATCCACCTTTCCCCGATGTCCCCGCCTTCCGATCAGCGGGGGCAGCGGATGCTATCGGGCACGGGGGACATCGGGCGAACCCGATTCGATGAACAGCCTCCACAAAGGAGTTACAACGGTCCGTTCAGGCGCGACGGTGCGCGATCCGACCGGCGACCACGGTCACCAGGCAGGCGCCGTTGGCGTCGTGGACCGCCAGGTCGGCCCGCCCGCCCGGACGCAGCGTCGGTGCCACGGCGGCGGGCAACACCAGCAGGTCGCTCCGGTCGACGGCGGCCCGCAGCACCGGGTCGGCCAGGTGCTCGGCCAGCACCGCCGTCACCCCGGTACGCAGCAACGCGTACACCCGCTCGCGTGGGGTGGGCGCGCTCGGCAGCGGGCCGTCGTGGAGCAGGCCCGGACCCAGTACGCCGGGCCATCGGCGTACCCGCACCCCCGCGTACGTCTCGCTCAGCTCGGCCAGCGGACCGACGGCCTCGACCCGGTCGCCGCCGACCAGCACGGCCTGGCCCGGCACCGGTTCACCGTCGGGGGTACGCCGCAGCAGCGGCGCGGTGTGCAGGGTGCGCACGTTCAGTCGACGAGGGGGCCGAGCAGCGGACGCTTCGCCGTCACCGTGTCGCCGGACGACCGGCCGGTGAGCCGCCGCCTGATCCACGGGGCCAGGTGCTGCCCGGCCCAGCGCAGGTCGGCCGCGCGGGCGGCCAGCCACGGCGACGGCGCCGGGTGCGGCGGGACCATCAGCCACTCCTCGTCGCAGCCCACCCCGAGCGCGTTCAGCACCTGCCCGGCGACCCGCCGGTGCCCCGCCGCGGAGAGGTGCAGCCGGTCGGTACTCCAGAGCATCGGGTTGAGGAAGGTGTTGTCGGCGTACAGGTCGACCAGGATCGCGCCGTGCCGCTCGGCGGTCTCACCGACCGCCTGGTTGAGCAGCTCCACCCGGGGGGCGACGAGACGCTGGCCGGGCAGCCTTGCCATCACGTCCGCGAACCGGAAGAGCAGCACGTCCGCGCCACCCGAGCGCAGCTGCCGGACGACCTCGTCGAAGCGGGAGACCAACGTGTCCGGGTCGAAGGTGCGGCGCAGCACGTCGTTGCCGCCGGCCGCGAAGCTGATGAGGTCGGGCTTCATCGCCACCGCCGAGGGCACCTGCTCGGCCACCACGCTGGGGAAGAGCCGGCCCCGGATGGCCAGGTTCGCGTACCGGAAGTCGGGGCCCGCCTCGGCGGCGAGACGGGTCGCCACCAGATCCGCCCAGCCCCGGTAGGTGCCGTCCGGGTACGCGTCGTCCATACCCTCGGTGAAGCTGTCCCCGACCGCGACAAAACTGCGCCAGCGCACCCGCGCCCCCCTCACGCCACCCGTTGCCTGCGGCGACCAGTCTGTCACCGGAGGCACGGCGGCCGGTGCCCCGACCGGCCGAGGTGGCGGAGGTCATGCGTCAGCGGACCAGTTTCGACGATCACCCGCGACGCTTGGCGGCGTGTCGGCTATCCGGCTGGTGGTGGAGTGCCGTGGCTCGCATTGAGGCCTCACAATGAGGGGCCGGTCACCGGACCGCGCAGTGGGGAGGGCCCAGGTGAGTCAGGCAAGCGAGCCGAGCCCCGCCGGGCCAGCCCCGGCGGCACCCGTGTCGCCGCGCACCGTACGGACCCGTCAGATCCGACTCGTCGGGCTGATCGTCGCGTTGGCCGTCCTGGCCGCCGCCCTGGTCCCGATCGTCCTCGCGGCGGGCCCACCGACCCGGGACGAGCTGCTGGAGGACGCCCACCTCAAGGGCAAGCAGCAGCTCGTCATCGGCGTGAAGGACGACCAGCCGGGCATCTCGCAGCGCCTTACGAACAACGTCTGGAAGGGCTTCGACGTCGACATCGCGTACATGATCGCGAGCTACCTCGGGTTCGACCACTCCCAGGTGCGTTTCGTGCCGATCGAGAGCGAGGACCGGGCCCGTCGACAGGCCCAGGACGGCGAGGGGTTCGTCATCGTCGACCTGGTCATCGCCTCGTACAGCATCAACGACAAGCGCAGGGAGGAGGGCGCCGTCTTCTCGGCCCCCTACCTGAACACCGAGCAGTCGGTGGTGACGTTGAAGAGCTACCAGAAGCAGGTGAGCAGCCTGGAGGATCTGCGTGGGCTGACGGTCTGCTCGCTGACCACGTCGACATCGATCCAGCGCCTCGCCGACGCCGGCGCCTCCCCGGTGGGTCGAAACCGGATCAGCGAATGCATCCAGGAGTTGTACGACGGCAAGGTGCAGGCCGTCACCACCGACGCGGCGATCCTCGCCGGCTTCGTCACCGGCGATCAGCCGGACGACGACGGTCAACACTTCCCGGTGACCCTCAAGAACGCCAAACCGCTGCGGCACTGGGACATCGGCTCGTCGCCCCAGGAGCGGTGGGGCGTCAACACCGGCCCCAACCAGGCCCTGCTCGACCTGGTCGACCTGGCGCTCTACAAGTCGGCCAACGACGAGAACGACTCGGCCTGGGAGAACGCGTACAACGCCAACCTCCGTTGGCAGCAGGGATACAACCTCCCGCAGCCGGTCGCGGAACAGCAGCAACCCGATCCGAGGAAGGTGGAGGTGCGACAGTGGCCGTGGGAGAGGATCGCGCTACCGCCCCCGGCGTACCCCGGCTCACCACCAGCTCCGCCAAGGCAGTCCGCCCGCGCCGGATGGCGGGGGCGCGGCAGGCGCAGCAGTGGCTGCTGACCCTCCTTCCCACCTTTCCCGTCCTGCTCCTGGTGCTGCGGCTGTGGCAGCTCAGCCAACAGGACATGTCCACGATGCTGCTGCTGGTCCAGTACGTCAGTCCGCTCGGCCTGCTCAGTGCCCTGCTGATCGCCCTGGTGTGGGCGTTCCCCGTGGTCGTGCTCACCTTCGGTGTCCTCGGTCGGCTGCTCCGGCTCAGCGCTCCGGACCGGTTCGACCCGGAACGGTCACTACTGGCCTCCGGGACGGCACGTACCCCCGGTTGGGTGATCAGCGCGGCGGTCGCGCTGGGGGCGCTCACCTGGCAGCTCCGCTTCCTGCCGTCACTGCTGATGCTCGGCCTCTGGCTGCTCGCGCTGCGCACCCGCTACCTGCATCCTGACCAGCCGACCCGGGTCCTGCTGGTAAGCGTGGCCCTGCCGCTGGCCGCGGCGGTTCTGGCGTACACCGTGCTGGGCCCGGCCATCTGGACGGCGTACCAGGGTGGCGAGATTGCCACGGCCGCGCTGCTGGCGGTGCCGCCCGCCGCCACCGTGCTGCTCACCGGCCCGATCCCCGGCTGGATCGCCCCGACGCTGACCCACGGTCTGGCGTTCACGGTCGCCGCCGTGCTCCCGGTGGTGATGGGCGCGGTCTTCCTCCGGGTGCCGCTGCTGCCCACCGCCGCGGTCGAGGTGGTCCCGAAGCAGTCGACCTCGACAGCCCCGGACGTCCCGGCCTCGGCAACCCCGGGCGCTGCTCCGACGGGCGGCGGTACGGCGAGCCTGGCCGGTGGGGACAGCCCGCCGACAGCCGACGGCGGTCGGAAGGTGGTGCTCGGCGCGCTCATCACGGTGACCGACACGTCGACGATCGTGCTGGACCGGACGGCCACCGTGCGGTTTCTGCCGAACGGGTGGGTCGAGTCGCAGGTCCTCTGCCCCCAGCCCGCGGCAGTTCCGTACAGCCTGGTGTCGGTGCGGGGCTGGCCGGTGGAGGAGACCGCGCTGAACTGGATGATGCCCCGGCGTCCGGTGGCCGACCCGGACGTCCGCTGCGAGGGCCGCCTTCCCGGCGACACGTGACCCACCACCGAATTGGATCGCCGCAGCGGGACCGGCGGTCTTAGGCTGCGCGAATGCTGCTACGCATGTCGACCCTGTTGCTGCGGACCCTGCGCGAGGATCCGGCCGACGCGGAGGTGCCGAGCCATCGGCTGCTGCTGCGCGCCGGTTACCTCCGTCGCGCCGCGCCGGGCGGCTACACGTGGCTGCCGCTGGGCAAGCTGGTGCTGGACCGGATCACCGACGTCGTACGCGCCGAACTGACCGCGATCGGCGACCAGGAGGTGCACTTCCCGGCTCTGCTGCCCGCCGAGCCGTACCGGACCAGCGGCCGGTGGACGGAGTACGGCGACCTCCTCTTCACCCTGGCCGACCGGCGCGGCGCCGAGCACCTGCTGGCGCCCACCCACGAGGAGATGGCGGCGCTGCTGGTCAAGGACGTGTTCACCTCGTACCGGGATTTCCCGGTGACGCTGTTCCAGGTGCAGACGAAGTTCCGCGACGAGGCGCGACCCCGGGCCGGTGTGCTGCGCGGCCGGGAGTTCCTGATGAAGGACGCGTACTCCTTCGACCTGGACGAGGCGGGGCTGCGGGACGCGTACGCCCGGCACCGGGCGGCGTACCAGCGGATCTTCGACCGGCTGGGCCTGGAGCACACGGTGGTGCACGCGATGTCCGGTGCGATGGGCGGTTCGGCGTCGGAGGAGTTCCTGGCCGCGACCCCGGTCGGCGAGGACACGTACGTCGGCTGCACCGCCTGCGACTACGCGGCGAACACCGAGGCCGTCGTCACCCGGGCACCCGCCGCCGGCGACCCCACCAGCGCACCCGAGGCCGAGGTGCACGACACCCCGGAGACCGCGACCATCGCCAGCCTGGTCGAGCTGGCGAACAGCCGCCGGCTCGGGGACCGCGATGACTGGACCGCCGCCGACACCCTGAAGAACGTCGTGTTGACAGTGCGTCAGCCGGGCGCCGAGCGGGCCGAACCCCTGGTGGTCGGGCTGCCCGGTGACCGGGAGGTCGACCTGAAGCGGCTGGGTGCCGCGCTGGAGCCGGCCCAGGTGGCGGTCTTCGAGGAGTGGGCCGAGCATCCGGAACTGGTGCGCGGGTACATCGGGCCGCAGATGCTCGGCAAGCTGGGCATCCGTTACCTGGTCGATCCTCGTGTGGTGACCGGCTCCGCGTGGCTGACCGGGGCGAACGAGCCGGGTCGACACGCGACGGGCGTGGTCTGCGGGCGGGACTTCACGCCCGACGGCACTGTCGAGGCGGCCGAGGTGCGCGCCGGTGACCCGTGCCCCGCCTGCGGCGACGGCGAGCTGACCATCCGGCGGGGCATCGAGATCGGGCACATCTTCCAACTCGGTCGCCGGTACACCGACGCGTTCGCGGTCGACGTGCTCGGCCCGGCCGGCAAGCCGGTGCGGCCCACCATGGGCTGCTACGGCATCGGGATCTCCCGAGCGGTCGCGGCCATCGCCGAGCAGCACCACGACGAGCGGGGACTCATCTGGCCGGCGGCGGTCGCCCCGTGTGACGTACACCTGGTGGTCGCCGGCAAGGGCCCGCAGCTCGACGCGGCGCTGGACCTCGGCGGGCGCCTGGCCGCCGCCGGCCTGCGGGTGCTTGTCGACGACCGGACGCACGTCTCGGCCGGGGTGAAGTTCACCGACGCGGAGCTGATCGGCATCCCCCGCACCGTCGTGGTCGGGCGCCGACTTGCCGACGGGTACGTGGAGTTGCGCGAGCGGGCCGGCGACGGGCGCGCGGAGCTGCCGGTGGACGCTGTGGTGGAGCGGATCGTCGACGAGGCCCGCCGGAAGCGTGCGAACCTGGTGTAGCCACCGCGTCACGGGGTAGTGCAAGGGGATCGGGTGGATACGTCTTCGGAGGACCTCATGACCGCTTACCGGGTCAGCGATGTGATGACCAAGCAGGTCGTGTACCTGTCGGCCGAGACCACCCTGGACGAGGCGGCCAGGGTGATGAAGGAGGCGGACATCGGCGACGTGGTCGTCACCGATGGCGCGACCCTCGCCGGCATGCTCACCGACCGGGACATCGTGGTGCGGGCGGTGGCCGAGAACAGCTCGCCCGCGGCCACCACCATCGGCTCGATCGTCACCCGCGAGGTGGTCATGATCGAGCAGCACTGCACGGCGGGTGAGGCCGCGGCGCTCATGCGGGACCGGGGCATCCGTCGGGTGCTGGTCTGCGACAGCGACCGCAAGCTGGTGGGGATCGTCTCGCTCGGTGACCTGGCCATGCAGCTCGACCCGACAAGCGCGTTGAGCGAGATCACCGAACAGTCTCCGACCACGTGAGCCGTCGGCGCCGGCGGTAGCCTCGACACATGGCTGACATGCCGGCCCGACTGGCCGAGATCGTCGACGAGTTCGCCGCCGCGCCACGCGACCTGGTGCTGGAGATGCTGCTGGAGTACGCCGACGTCATCCCGCCGCTGCCCGCCGACGCCGCCGGGCACGAGGGCATGGAGCAGGTGCCCGAGTGCCAGACCGCGTTCTTCCTGCGCGCCCGGGTGACGCCGGACGGGACCGTCGAGACCCTCTTCGACTGCCCGCCCGAGGCGCCCACCACCCGGGCGTTCGCCGGGATCCTCGCCGAGGGTCTGGCCGGCGCGAGCGCCGAGGAGGTGCTGGCCGTGCCGGACGACCTCTATCAGCGGATGGGCCTGGCGCAGGCGATCAGCCCGCTGCGGGTGCGTGGCGGCACGGCGATCCTGGGCCGGCTCAAGCGGCAAGTCCGGGAACAACTCGACTGAGCGGGCAGTTGGCACCGATCATGGAGATCGAGATCTACGCCGACGTCGTCTGCCCGTGGTGCTACCTCGGCAAGCGCCGACTGGATGAGGCGCTCGCCCGCTACGAGGGCGAGGTGACCGTCCGGTACCGGCCGTTCCAACTCGACCCGTCGCCGGTTCCCGAGCCCCGCCCGATCCTCGACGCGCTCGGCGACAAGTTCGGCGGGCCGGAGCGTGCCCGGCAGATGGTCGCGCGGGTGACCCAGGCCGCGGCGGGTGACGGGCTGCGGCTGGACTACGACCGTGCGGTGGCCGCGAACACCTTCGACGCCCACCGGCTGGTGGCCTACGCCACCGAGCACGGCCGGGCGGCCGAGATGGTGGACGCCCTCTACCGGGCGCACTTCACCGAGGGCGTCGACCTCGGTTCGCGGGAGGCGCTGACCACTGTCGCCGGCGGGATCGGCCTGGACGCCGCCGACGCCCGACGCTTCCTCGACTCCGACGAGGGGACCGCCGAACTCGCCGCCGAGCTGGCGGCCGCCCGCGACCTGGGCATCACGAGCGTCCCGACGTTCGTGCTGGCCGGAAAGTACGCGGTCAGCGGCGCACAGGAGACGTCCACGCTCCTCGCCGCGCTGGCCGAGGTCGAGCAGCGGGAGGCCGCCGCGCGATAGACATCGACCGGAGCGATGTTTCACGTGCAACGGTATCGATGTCGGTGCCTGGTCAGGCAGGTCTGGCCAGGCCCTCGACCACCTGCGCGCCGGGAAGCGCGCCCAGCGCCGGGCCCGGCAGCGCGATCTTGCTGTGCCGTACGCCGGACCCGATGATCACGTGCGGGGTGGCGATCACCCGCGCGTCCACGAGGATCGGCCACTGGGCCGGCAGCCCGATCGGGGTGATGCCGCCGTACTCCATGCCGGTCAACTCGACCGCGTCGGTCATCGGGGCGAAGCTCGCCTTGCGCACGTCCAGCGCCCGCCGGGCCACGCCGTTCACGTCGGCCCGGGTGGTGGCCAGCACGATGCACGCCGCGTAGCGGACCACGCCCTCGCGCTTACCGGCCACCACCACGCAGTTGGCCGACACGTCCAGCCCCACCTCGTACGCCTCGCAGAACGCCGCCGTGTCGGCGAGGTCGGCGTCGATCGGCGCGACCAGCACGTCGTCCACGTCCACCGGCGCGCTGGCCGGCCACTGGGCGATCGCCTCCGCCACCGGCGCGGCGAGCAGATCGAGGCGGGCACGGGCCGGTTCGGTCTTCAGCGTTCCCATCACGGGTGCGATCCTCGCACCCGTACCGCCGGACCGCCCGCCGACTCCCGAGCCGTCCCGCGACGCCACCTCCACGTCGCGACTCAACTGCCGGCGAGGAAGGCGTTGTCGCGCAGGAAGGAACGGTCGCGGGCGGCCGCCAGCTCCTCCTCGCGTCGGGCTCGGGCCCGCTGCAGCTCCAGGTCCTCCAGCGCGTGCCGGACACCCAGCCGGATCACGCCGTAGAGGAAGACGAAACCGAAGACGTAGAGGATCACCGTGGTGACGACAACGAACATGGCGTCACCGTAAGACGAACGTGAACCGGCATCCCTCTCATCTCCGCTCGGTTCCCCCGTACGTGTCCGCGAGGTGATCGGCCCAGGTACGCACACCGCGAGGCAGCGCCTCGGTGACCAGTCCACCGGCGCGCAGCTCGCGGCCGAGCCGGCCGGGAATCCGTACCGGCAGCAGGGGTCGGCGTGACCCGCGTGCCTCCCGCCAGGCACGGACGGCCTCGTCGAAGCGGAGCACCTGCGGCCCACCGAACTCCTCGATACCCCCGAGCGGGCCGGCGGCCAGCCGGGCCGCGAGCCGGGCGGCCACCTCACCCGGGTCGACCGGCTGGGCGAGCACCGCACGGTCGCCGACCACCGGGCCCAGCCGCGCGCTGGTGGTCAGCAGATCGTCGAGGAACTGGGGGAACTGGGTGGCGCGCAGCACCGACCACGGCACCGGGCCGGCGGCCACCACCTGCTCGGCTGCCAGCTTGTGCCGGTAGTACGGGAACGGCACACGGTCCACCCCGACGATCGAGATGTGGACCAGGTGCCCCACGCCGGCCGCGCCGGCGGCGACCACCAGCCGACGGGTGCCCAGCACGTCCACCTGATAGGTACGCCCCCGGGGCGAGGACGCCAGATGCAGCACCGCCTCCACGCCGGTCACCGCCTCGGCCACCCCGGCACCGGTGGCCAGATCGGCCACGACCCACTCCACGTCCGGGCCGGTACGCGGCCGGCGGCTGCTGGCCCGGACGCTCATCCCGTCGTCGCGGAGCCGCGCCAGCACGTGGCTCCCGAGTCGACCACCCGCTCCGGTGACCAGAACCCTCATCGTCCCCTCCTGTTCCGCGGACCCGTCGTGCTGATGACGGTCGCGCGACGCCACACGTGACGGCTCACTTCGAACGGATCAGGTCCAGCACGGTCAGCAGCGCGAAGAACGCGATCACGATCTCGTTGACGATCCAGGAGTGCCCCTCGGCCCACTTCCGCATCCGGGCCAGCACCCGCGCCGCCTTCTGCCCGAGCAGCACCAACGCCAGCAGCGGCACCGCGAGCAGGAGCACGGTGAGCAGCACGAACGGCACCAGGTGCCACCAGGGCAGGTTGTGTCGGGCCACTGTCGCGCCGACCGTCGCCATGGTGAGGTCGTCGGTGGGTGTCACCACGAAGAGCAGGGCGCCCATCCGCGAGGCCCAACGCGGATCGGCGTGGCCCACGCTGCCCAGCCAGCGCGGCGGTCCGGACCGGTTACGGCGCAGCCAGACCACCAGGGCCAGACTCACCAGCAGCGCGAGCACCACCAGATCGATGACCGGACCGCGATCGATCCTGCTGGCGGCCGCGCTGGCGTCGGTCGCCAACCCGCCCAGCAACCGGGTCAACAACCAGCTCACGGTCACCCCGGCGGCGACCACCAGACCCGCGCCGGCGAGGAAGCCCAGCGACGCGGCCCGGGGCCGGTCGGACGAGGCGAGGAAGACCGCCACGACCAGTTGGGTCCCGGCGACCATCACCACGGCCAGCGGCAGGACGGTCAGGAAGTTCATCGCCTGCCATCCTCGCGCCCGCCCGTTACCGCCATGGCGGATCGTCCGCCGATCACCCGCCCGGCCGGGTGGCCCCGTCCACCACCACGCGACCCGCGAGCAGCGCGCCGACGAGCGCCAGACCGGCCGCCACCACCAGGGTCACCACGTAGCTGGCGGGGCCGGGCGCACTCCCGGCGGCCAGGACGGCACCGGTGAGCGCCAGCACGGTCGCCGCGAAGAGCGAGTCGCCCAGTTGCAGCGACGAACTGTTGCGCCCCTGCTCGCCGGGCGCGGACAGCTCCAGGGTGAGCACCGACAACGACGGGTACAGCAGTCCCATACCGAGCCCCGCCACCGCCCAGCCCAGCACGGCGACGGCCACCGGCAGCTCCGGCCGTACGGCCAACGCCACAGTCGCGGTGCCGGCCGTGATGCAGCACAACCCGACGCGGGGGAAGCTGGCCCGGGAGGCCGGCACGGGGAAACGGCCCTGCACCCAGGAGCCCACCGACCAGGCCAGGGCGCCCACCGTGAGGACGAGCCCGGCGGCGGTCGGCGACAACCCCCGCTCCCGGGAGAGCATCAACGGGATGACCACCTCGGCGCCGACGAACGCCGCCGACGCCAGCCCGCGCAGACCGATCACCGTGGGCAGCCCGCGGGCCGCCCGCAGGAACCCCGGCGGCAGCAGGCGCGGAGCGCAGACCAGCAGGCCGGCCAGGGCGAGCGCGATCACCGCCAGGGCCACCACGCCACGCTGCTGACCCCCGATGTGCAGCAGTGCGGCGCTCACGCCCGCCCCACAGGCCCAGCCGATGCGGGCCATCGCGCCGGCCGGCGGCCGGGTCGGCACGGTCCGGTCGAGCGACCGCAGGCCCGGATGGATCAGCAACACCGCCGGCACGGCCACCGCCGGCACCACGAGAAAGACCCACCGCCAGCCCAGGTACTCGACGATCAGACCGGCCAACGCCGGCCCGACCAGCGACGGTACGACCCACGCCGCGGCGAACGCGGCGAAGATGCGCCGATGCAACTCCTCGGGGTACGCCTGCCCGACGATCACGTAGAGCGCCACCGAGAGCAACCCGGAGCCGAACCCCTGCACGACCCGTCCGACCACCAGCGCCGTCATCATCGGCGCGGTCCCGGCGATCAGCAGCCCGACCACGAACCAGCCGACGCCGTGCCACATCGGCCCGCTGGGCCCCCGTGCGTCACACCAGATCCCGGAAACCACCATGGCCAGCACACCTGCGGCGAACGGGCCACCGAACGCGATCCCGTACAGCGCCAGCCCGTCCAGGCTGCGCGCGACTGTCGGCATGGCCGTGCCGACCGCCAACGCCTCGAACGCCAGCAGCGACACCAGCGCGACGCTGCCCACCGTCATCGCCCGCAGCCGGGGTGCGAACAGCCCGGCGGGGATCGGAACGGGGGTGACGGTTCGGCTCGACATGCACCGAGCCTGCGACCTCAACCCGGATTCATGTCAACCGGCGGTGACCCGGCTCTCGTCAGGCGTCCTGGAATGCCCTTCCGACGCCGCGTACCAGTCCCGACAGGTGCTGGTCCGCGAGAAGATGCCCGGCGGTGACCACCACGGCGAGCGGCCATTCGATCACCTGCAACGCGGCCAGCACGCCGAGCCCGGCGTAATAGGCGATCTTGTCCGGTGGTGGCACCGCCATCTCACCCAGCATCGGCAGAGCGACCCGGCGGCGATACATCCGAATGTTCTCGCGTGAACCGTTGAGGTGTCGCGTGAAGGTGCTCATTCCGGCCTCCCCGTGTCCGGTGATGGCTCTCGGGTTCCACCACCCACCCCGTCCATGCGCGGCCCGGCCCGCAAAGTTCCGGTGCTCGAAGGGGCATAACGGACGGCAGGTCGGGAAGCCAGGCCGCCGGACGCGAGGCGGTGGGAGGACGAGATGACCGACGGCACCAGCAGCGGCAACGGAGAGTCGGGTCGGCGTCCGTCCGGCCGTACGCCTCGATGACGGCGGCGGGTCGCGCCGCCGGCCGCCTCCTGCCGTCCATCGGCGTGCCGCACCTGGTCGGGGAGGCGTCCCGGACCTTCGGGTCGGCGGCGACCCGGCTGGCCCGGACCGTCGGGCTGACCCGGCGGCGGGTCTGGTCCCGCCCCGGCCGGCACCACATCGAGGTGCACGGCGTCTGCCAGGACGGTGGCGACCGGTTGGCCCGGCAGGTGGAGGCCGCGCTGGAACGGTTGCCCGGGGTGGCCTGGGCCCGGGTGAACGCCCCGTCCGGCCGGGTGGTGGTGGCCGTGCAGGCCCCCGAACCAAAACTGCGGGACCTCATCGCCACGATCGGGCAGATCGAGGGAACCTGCGACCACGAACCGGATCCGGAGATCCCGCCCCCGCATCCGCCGGAGGAGGGGCCGCGCACTCCGCGCACCCTGGGCGGCCTCGCCTCGGACGCACTGGGCCTGACCATCTCGGCGGCCACCCGACTCCTGCCGTTCGCGCCGATGCCCGCCGAGATCGCCGGCCTGCTGACGGCCGCGGACCTGCAACCGAAGCTGCACGCGTTCGTGGGCAGGCGACTGCGCTCCGACCCCCGCGCCGACATCATCTTTCCGCTGGCCGAGGCGGTGGCGCAGGGCCTGACCGGCCGTTGGACGGGGATCGTTCTCGACGGTGCCCAACGGTTGGTGCAGTGGGGTGAGGCACGGGCCCAACTCGCCGCGTGGGAGAAGGCCGAGCCGCAGCTGACCGGCGACCCCGAGCGCGCCATCGCTCGGTGGCCGGCGGCCGAACGTCCCCGCCCGAAACCGGACGGCCCGGCCGAGCGCTACATCAACCGGATGTTGGCCGCTGGCGTGGCTGCCGGCGTGGCGGCGACACCGCTCGCCGGGCGCAAGAGAGCCACCGCGCTCGGCCTGTCCGCGCTGCCCAAGGCCCCGGGCAGCGGCCGGGAGGGGTACGCGGCACAGCTCGGCCGGGTCCTCGCCCGGCGCGGGGTGATCGCGATGGACCGAAGCGTGCTGCGGGAACTGGACCGGATCGACACGCTGGTGCTGGACGCCGCGGTGCTCGGCTCGGAGCGGGGCGTACTCGCCGACCTCGCCCCGGCGGCCGACGCGGACGTCGACGAGGTGGCGGAGCGGGCGTTCGCGCTGTTCGATCCGAGCGACCCGACAGGTGCACAGGAGCGGGACGGCTGGCGGCTGGCACCCCTGGACCAACTCCAGGCGGGCGGTCCCGGCGACGTGCCGGACGGCGAGCGGCTGCGCACGGCCGGCGGGCAACTGCTGGGGCTCACCCACTCCGGTCGGTTCACGGCGCTGCTGCGGGTCGAACCCGAACCCGCGCCGGGTGTCGACGGCCTGCCGGCCGCTGCCCGCCACGCCGGCCTGAGGCTGATCGTGGCCGGCGGCGACGAGCAGCGGTACGGCTTCGCCGACGCGCTGCTGCCCGGCGGGGATCGGCTGGCCGACTCCGTACGCGCGTTGCAGCGCGACGGGGCGGTCGTGATGCTGGTGTCCGGGGACCGGGCGGCGCTCGGCGCGTCCGACTGCGGGCTGGGGATGTCCGCTCCGGACGACCTACCGCCGTGGGGGGCGCACCTGCTGGTCGGCAGCGACCTGCGGGTGGTGTCCCTGATGATCGAGGCGACCGGGGCGGCCCGGCGGATGACGCAGCAGAACATCCGGCTCTCCATGGCGGGCACCGGACTCGGGGCACTGGGGGCGTTCACCGCCCCACCTGCCGATCTTCCCTTCCGTACGCTTGTCGCGGTCAACGGCGCTGCCGGGTTGGCCTTCGCGAACGGGGTCTGGCGGGCCCACCGGCTGCCCGACCGGTCGGACACGCCGGCGCCGGTGGCGACCGCCTGGCACCTGATGCCGGTCCGGACCGTGCTCGACCGCCTGGGCGCCACGCCGGATGGGCTGACCAGCGCGGAGGCGCAGCGCCGACACGACGGCCAGGGGGCTGGCGGCGGCAACTCACCCGCCGGCGGTGGCCTGCTGCGGGCGTTCCTGGACGAGCTGTCCAATCCGCTCACCCCCGTCCTGGCCGCCGGGGCGGTGCTCTCCGCGTCGTTCGGCTCGCTCGTCGACGCCGCGCTGGTGGGCAGCGTCGTCGGCGGGTCGGCCCTGATCGGGGCGGTGCACGAACGCAACACCGAACGATCGCTGGCGGAGCTGCTGTCCCGTTCGGCGGTGACGGCGCGGGTCCGCCGGGACGGCGCCGAGCGGGTCGTCGCAGCCGAGGATCTCGTCCTCGGAGACGTCATCAGCCTCGAACCGGGAGACGCGGTGCCGGCCGACTGCCGGGTGCTCGAATCGGTGGGGTTGGAGGCGGACGAGTCGTCGTTGACGGGCGAGTCGTTGCCGGTCGCCAAGAGCAGCCGGGCGGTCGTCGCCGCGGCCATCGCCGACCGGCACTCGATGCTGTACGACGGCACCACCGTCGCCGCCGGCCACGGAACCGCCGTGGTGGTGGCGACAGGCGTGGACACCGAGTCCGGACGCAGCCTGGCGCTGATCCGGCAGGCGCCCCCGACCAGCGGGGTGGAGGCCAGGCTCGGCTCGTTGACCAGCAGCGCCATTCCGTTGGCGGCGGGTTCGGCGATCGCCGTGGCCGGTGCGGGGCTGCTCCGGGGCGTACCACTCGCCGAAACGGCGGCGACCGCCGCGAACCTCGCCGTCGCGTCGGTGCCGGAGGGCCTGCCGTTCCTGGTCAGTGCCGCGCAGCTGGCCGCCGCCCGGCGGCTGGCCGAGCACGGCGCGTTGGTCCGCAACCCACGCACGATCGAGGCGTTGGGTCGGGTGGACGTGCTCTGCTTCGACAAGACCGGCACCCTCACCGAGGGCAAGTTGCTGCTCGCCGGGGTCGGCGACGGCGTCGGCGACCGGTACGCCCCGGTGGACCGGCTCGACGACCGGCTCCGACTGACCCTCGCCACGGCGCTGCGGGCCACGCCCGCCGCGGCCAATCCGGAGGACCTGGCGTTGCAGACCGACCGGGCGGTCCGGCGGGGCGCCGCCACGGCGCACGTGGTGGAGCAGACCGGAGCCGCCGGCTGGCGGGCTGCCGGCGGGCTGCCGTTCGAACCGTCGCGCGGCTACCACGCGAGCATCGGTGAGACCGGGGGTCGCCTGCTGCTGAGCGTCAAGGGCGCCCCGGAGACGGTCTTGCCACGCTGCGCGACGCGGCGTGTCGACGGCCGGCAGGAGCCTCTGGACGACGCCGGTCGCGCGGAACTGCACCGCCTGCTGGCCGACCGGGCCGGGGCGGGGCACCGGATCCTCGCCGTCGCGGAGCGCCAGGTGGACGCCGCGCACATCACCGACTCCGACGTCCGGGGTCTGACCTTCGTGGGATTCCTGGCCCTCGCGGACGGGGTCCGGGAGAGCGCGGCCCCCGCGGTACGCCGGATCCGGCAGGCCGGGGTCCACACCATCATGATCACCGGTGACCACCCGGCCACCGCCGAGGCGATCGCCGCCACCATCAGCGAACACGACGAGCAGCGGGTGGTCACCGCCACCGAACTCGACAAGTTGGACGACGACGCGCTCGCCGAGCGGCTGGCCAACACCGACGTCGTGGCCCGCTGCACCCCGGCGCACAAGGTGCGCATCATCCAGGCGTTGCAGAAGTGCGGGCGGACCGTGGCGATGACCGGTGACGGCGCCAACGACGCCCCGGCGATCCGGTTGGCCGACGTCGGCATCGCCCTCGGCCAACGTGGCACGCCGGCGGCGCGCGCCGCCGCCGACCTGGTGGTCACCGACGACCGGTTGGAGACCATCATCGCCACCCTGGTCGAGGGTCGCGCGATGTGGTCGTCGGTCCGCCACGCGCTGAGCATCCTCGTCGGCGGCAACCTCGGCGAGATCGCGTTCAGCGTGCTCAGCGCCGCCGTTACCGGCCGTTCCGCCCTCACCGGCCGGCAACTGCTGCTGGTCAACCTGCTCACCGACCTGGCGCCGGCGCTGGCCATCGCGGTCCGCCCACCCGCCTCGGACCGCACCGACGCCCTGCTCCGGGAGGGCCCGGACGCGTCGCTCGGTGCGTCCCTCAGCCGGGAGATCGGGCTCCGCGCGGCGTCCACCACGCTGGGCGCGACGGTCGGCTGGACGTTGGCCCGGTACACGGGCCGCCAGCGCCGGGCCGGAACTGTCGCCCTCGTCTCGCTCGTCGGCACCCAGCTCGGCCAGACCATCCTGGCCGGCGGCACCAGCCCCGCCGTGCTGGCGTCCACGGCGGCGTCGCTGGGAGTGCTGGTCGTGGTGGTGCAGACGCCGGGGGTGAGCCAGTTCTTCGGCTGCACGCCGCTGGGCCCGGTCGGCTGGACCATCGGCGCCGGATCGGCGCTCGGTGCCACCTTCGCCAACGGCGCGCTCACCAGACTGGTGGAGCACCTTCCGTCGGCACGACCCGACCTCGCGCAGCCCGCCTCCGGGGCCGAGGAGACGGCCACGGACGGCTGACGCTTGAGCGCGGCCGGCTGGGGTACCGGAGCCGGGGGAGGTGGGCATGATGGCCGAGCATCCACAGGTGACGTTCATCGGCACCGCGACGACTGTGCTGCGGATCGGCGGGTTCACCCTGCTGACCGATCCGAACTTCCTGCACCGCGGCCAGCGGGCGTACCTCGGAAAGGGTCTGTGGTCGCGCCGACGCACGGACCCGGCGCTGCGGATCGCCCAGCTTCCCCACCTGGACGCCGTGGTCCTGTCCCACCTGCACGGCGACCACTTCGACCGGGTGGCCCGCCGGGAGCTGGACCGGGAGCTGCCCATCGTCACCACGCCCGCCGCCGAACGCAAGCTGCGCCGCTGGGGCTTCCACGCCGCCGAGGGCCTGCCGACCTGGTCGTCACGAGAGCTGCACCGCGACGGTACGACAGTGCGGCTGACCTCGATGCCCGGCAAGCACGGCCCCGGCGCGCTGGACCGGCTGCTGCCCGACGTGATGGGCACGATGATCGACGTGGAACGCGACGGGCGGCGCGGGTTCCGGCTGTACGTCACCGGCGACACGCTCAACCGTCCGCTGCTCACCGACATCCCCGAGCGCTATCCGGACATCGACGCGATGCTGATCCACCTCGGTGGCACGAAGGTCGCCGGAATCCTGCTCACCATGGACGCCCGCCAGGGCGCCGACCTGGTGGAGCTGATTCGCCCGAAGCTGACGGTGCCGATCCACTACGACGACTACCGGGTCTTCCGCTCCCCGCTGGCGCACTTCGTCGACGAGGCCCGCCGCCGGGGCTGGGTCAAGCAGGTACGCACCATCGCGCGCGGCGAGACCGCGTCGCTCGCCCCGACTCCCGTCGAAGGTCGTTCCGACGAGATTGATCTCGCTGACTAGCCTGACGCCATGCCGTCGTTCCTGGCCAACGGAACCCGCCCGAAGGCCTGGCCCAGTTTGCCGCTCGCGCTGCTGCTGCCGTGCAGCTTGCTGATTCTGCTCGGTGTCACGGACGACCGCGAGCCGCCCCCACCGGTCGGCGTGCTGCTGCCGGCGACGGTGATCGCGGTGGAACCGGCCCCGACCGCTGACGGCCCCTACGTGCTGGTACGCGTCAACCCGGTCGACGGTCCCATCACCTGCGGCATCTACGGGCGGTCGTTCCCGGACCGACGGCTGCCGCCGCTGGACGAGCGACTGACCGTCGACTACACGCCGGCCAGGTGCATGCCGAAGCCGGTCAACACCGAGATGCCCCGAGGCGTGATCGTCGCCATGGGGGCCATCGGGTTGACGGTGTCGCTCCTCTGGCTCTGGGCTGGTCCGCGCTTCCAGCGGCTGTCCAGCCGGCGGCGCTCCCGCTCCTGACTGATGCGACAGTCACCGCTCTTCGGCACGGAACGGGTCCCGGGCCGGCCCCTGCTCGGCCCAACACAGACCGCCACGAAACTCCACCCCCGGTATGCCGTCACCGAGTCGGCTGATGTCCACCACGCCCGCCAACGAGGTGACGAGGTCCGACCGCAGTTCCTCGGCCGCCGACTCGACGTCGCCCTCCTCCTGGGACCAGTCGATGTCGGCCGCCCGCAAGTCGGCGACGGCACGACCGGTAACCGCTGTCGGGTCGGTGACGAGCACCTCGACCCGGCAGTAGATGTGCATGGTGACGGGGGCTGACTGCTCATCCATTGAGGGATCATGACAAGGGGATGTGCGTTCCGACATGTCATTACCGGAGCGGCCCGGGGAGCGGCACCTCTCCTCGTATCGCCTTCTCGGCCAGCTCGACGCGCTCGGGATGGAGTTTGTGGTCGCCCAAGGGATGGCCAGGCGCGTTGATACAGCGTTGGCCCGACAGGGCGCTGCACACCGGACAGGAGAGAAAGAACCCGCACTGCGGAACGAGTTCGACACCCTGGGCCAGCGCGGCCCTGCCGATCTTGATCAGCGCTTCGAACAGTTCGTAATCCTGGTGCCGTGTTGCGGAAGCGGCCACCTCCCGCATCCCTTCCCAGAACTTCTCGGCCGAATCTGGTTGGTTCACGTCAATCAACACGGTCGCGGATCCCCGCCTCCGATCCAGGTAAACGCGGGGCCATGCGCTGCACCCGTCCGCGGTAACATCCCAAAGCTTTGATCTACAACGGGGAGGACAATCCACATGCGATGGAAGATTGCGGCGGGCGCCGCGATAGCGCTGGCCTTCATGGTTCCGGCGGCACCGGCGATGGCACAGACGGGCTCACCCGGGCTGAACGAGACCTGCCAGACGGTCGAGCGCAAGACCTACCAGGACATCCGTGAGCTCTTCACCTTCGACCTGGACACCGCCAATGTGAGCCAGTTGCGGCTGTTGACCGCCCGGATCCTGCACGCGGCAACCGAGGAGTCCCTGCCCACCCTGCCTGGCATCATTCAGGAGAAGCTGGGTGCCAGCTCAGATGACCTGCGCGCCTTCCTCAAGAAGGACGTGCAGACCGTCTGGTCGATTGACCTGCGGATCTCGGTCGGCCGGACGATGACCGGCGCTGGTCCCAAGGTGAAGGAGGCCGCGCAGACGACGCTCGACGACGGATCCGTCGACGCCTTCCTGGCCTACCTGAACGAGGGCGTGTACGCCGCACGTGCGCTCGACTGCGCGTCCCAGCCCACCCCGACGCCGACAGTGACGGCGACGGCGACGGCGCAGCCCACCGCGACGCCGAGCGCGACGTCGACCGTCGCGCCGACCGCGGCCACCTCCACCAGCCCGGTCGCTGGCGGCGGTGAGGGCGGTGGACTGCCCCTGACCGGCGCCGACACCGCGACCATCGCCGGCATCGGCGGTGCGCTCCTGCTCGTCGGCGGTGTGGGCTTCGTGGCCGCACGCCGGCGCCGCGCCCGCTTCGTGGCGTAGCTCGAACTGACGCGCCCGGTCCGACACCTCGTCGAGCCGGGCGCGTTGCGTTGAAGGGCGTTACCGCCCCGGCCGCATCCATCGGACGCTTTTCTCGTCTGCTACCCGCGCCGGTCCGTCCAGCGCCGTTGCTGTCGTCCGTTGATCCTCTTGACCGGACACGCTGAGTAGGGTCGGCCCGGTGAATCTGAATCTCTACAACGATGTGCCCGAGGGCCTGACGCTACGGGCCCGGTCCTTCATCCGCGCGAACGGCGTCAAGGTCGACTGCCTGCAAATCGAGCAGTGCCGGGAGCGATGGGTTGCGCTGGGGATTCCTTCGACAGAGGTCGACCGGGTGGCGGTGTATCAAGAGCGCTGGGGTGGTCTGGTCTTGCCTCCAGCCCCGCAGTACGACGGCGGCCCCAGGTACCTCGGTGCCCATACGCCGGAAGGGTCGACAACTGAGGGATGGCGGTTTGAAGCTGGCACACAGCGGACAGCCGTTCCGTATGCCTTCATGATCGGACCTGCCGGAGAGTTCGGGATTCACGCAGGGAATTGGGTTCCTCTACATGCCTCGATCGAAGGTTGGGTGGAGTCTCTTGCATTGGCTGACCATGCAGCCAGCTGGGCGAAGCAAATCACGAAGGTCAACGGCGATGAGGTGGATGACATCGCGTTGGAGGACCACGAGCCGGTGCGAGAGGTCATGGGGCTGGCGGACACCTGGTGGCGGGGCACTGACTCGCTGGTGGCGATCTACACAGGGGAAGCACAGTGCCTTTCCTTCCCTGCGGGTCGCACCGCACGGATCTACTCAGGGCTTGATGAGTGGGGCCTACGCGGCGGCGTTGCTTGAGGGCGACAGCTAAGGATTCGGTGGCGACTTGAGCCTCGGCTGCACCAGTTGCGACTGGCTGCACCTGCACGACCTGCGGCACGCCTTCGCCACGTTCCTGCGCGACCAGGGCGAGGAGCTGCGGACGGTGATGGAGCTGCTCGGGCACTCCGCGATTCGGATGACGGCCGACAGCTACGGCCACGTTCTGCCGGCGCGGGCTCGTCAGGCTGCTCGGCCATCGACCGGCTGCTGGGCGAGGAGGGGACGGCGTGACCGCCTGGCTGCACTCGGACCCGAGATCAACCAAGGAAAGTGCTGGTGGAGCCCAGGGGACTCGAACCCCTAACCCCTGCCTTGCAAAGGCAGTGCTCTGCCAGTTGAGCTAGGGCCCCGTGAGCGGCGGCGGCGATGCGTCGCTCACCGCCGGTCGGACGTCAGCGCAGGTCAGGTGCGGTGGTCGCCTCGTGCCACAGGGCACGCTCGTCGTTGGCGGCCTTGACCTTGTTGAAGACGACGGCAGCCACGCCGACGACGCCGGCCAGGATCAGCAGCTTCTTGAACATGGGGCGACCCCTCGCGCTCGACTAGCGTCGGACGATGTGCGGTGGGGCTAGATGGAATCGAACCATCGACCTCAGAGTTATCAGCTCTGCGCTCTAACCGACTGAGCTATAGCCCCGCGTTGCGACGAGCAAGATTAACCCATCCGCTCTGCCGGCCCCAAATCGGGGTCCGAACCTGCGAGCCGGGCCGTCGCCGCCTGCAAAAACTACCCGAGTACGGGGCGCCGGAGCGACCGCATTTCGCGGTGCCCCGACGCCCCGGTCACACTCAGTCCCGCTCGGCGAGCGTCAACTCGATCCCGCCGACCAGGTCGGCGCAGACGTTGTAGACGAACGCTCCCAGCGTGGCCAGCGCGGTGAACAGCACCACGTTGACCAGGCCGATCAGCGCCGAGCTGAGGATCACGCCCTTGGCGGTGATCTGGAACCCGCTGGTGCTCTGCCCACCGCCCGCGTTGACCAGGTCGCTGAGGCTGTCGTTGACGCTCTGGAACACGCCCATCGCGTCCAGCGCCAGGTAGAGCACCGACGTGGCGACCACCACGACGATGAACAGCACCACCGAGACGGCGAACGCGAACTTCATCACGGACCAGGGGTCGATCCGCTTGAGGTTCAGCCGGGCCCGACGCGGACCGCGGGACGCAGCCGAACTGACCGAGGTACGCGCGGCGCGTACCGCCTCACCGACGCGAGCGGCACCGACGGCCGATGCGTTGCCGATCCCCGGCGGCAGGCCACCACCGCTCGCGGGGCGACCGCCAGCGGCCGTACGCCCCGAGTCCGGCTGGGTCATGCCTGGCGTGATCCGCGGCTGGGTGCCGGTGGCCCCGGTCGACGTCGCCTGACCGGGCCGCGTGTTGGTCGGCTGGGTGGTCGTCGGACGACCCGGGGTCGGTGCGGCCGCCGCAGGGGCCACCCCGGCGGACGTCGGTGCCTCGACAGGCGACGTCTCGGCCTTGGCGTCGCCCGATCCCCCGTCCTCGCCGGTCTGCTCCGGCGGAGGTGTCATGCCGGGAGCCCGGGTGAATTTCGGGGCAGGCGCGTCGGCGGGAACCGTGGCCCGGCCCACGGCCGCGCGGCCGGTCGCTGGTGTGCCGCCCTTGGCGGCCTCCTCGTCGACCGGGTTGGCCGAGGTCCCCGTGTTCCCCGACTTCGCCTGTGTCTCCGTCATTCAACTAGTCCTGTTCGTCAGGCTCGTCGGCATTGCGAGCAATCGCCACGATAGTCACGCCGTCCGGGAGGTCCATCAGCTTGACCCCCATTGTGTTCCGGTCACGCGTACGGCGTACAGGCTTCACCGGAGTCCGGATGACACCACCGTTGCTGGTGATCGCGAACAACTCGTCGTCTGGGTCGATCACCACGGCACCGACCAGACCACCGCGCCGTTCGGTGATCTTCGCAGTCAGCACGCCCTTACCTCCCCGGCCCTGCACCGGGTATTCCTCGATCGGGGTACGTTTCGCGTATCCCCCGTTCGTGGCCACCAGGACGTCCAAGCCGTCCCGAACGACCTCCATGGCGAGCAGGACGTCGTCGTCCGTGAAGCGCATGCCGATCACGCCCGAGGTGGCCCGGCCCATCGGCCGCAACGCCTCGTCGGAGGCGTTGAACCGGATCGCCTGCGCCTTCTTGGAGACCAGCAGCAGGTCGTTCTCCGGCGCCACCAGCGCAGCACCGACCAGCTCGTCCTCATCGCGCAGGTTGATCGCGATGATTCCGCCGGAACGGTTGGAGTCGAACTCCTCGAGCCGCGTCTTCTTCACCAGGCCGTTCTTCGTGGCCAGTACCAGATAGGGGGCTACCTGGTAGTTCGGGATTTCGATGATCTGCGCGATCTGCTCGTCGGGTAGGAAGGCGAGCAGATTGGCCACGTGTTGGCCCTTGGCTACCCTACTGGCCTCCGGCAACTCGTATGCCTTGGCCCGGTACACCCGGCCCTTGTTCGTGAAGAACAGGATCCAGTCGTGCGTGGAGCATACGAAGAAGTGGCTGACGATGTCGTCCTGCCGCAGCGTGGCGCCACTGACGCCCTTGCCGCCGCGCCGCTGCGAGCGGTACAGATCGACCTTGGTCCGCTTGGCGTACCCCGTCCGGGTGATCGTGACGACCACGTCCTCCCGGGCGATGAGGTCCTCCATCGAGACCTCGCCGTCGAACGGGATGATCTGCGTACGCCGCTCGTCGCCCCACTTGGCGACGATCTCGCCCAGCTCCTCCGAGACGATCCGGCGCTGCCGCTCCGGCTTGGCCAGGATGTCCTTGAGGTCGGCGATCTCGATCTCGAGCTTGGTCAGGTCGTCGACGATCCGCTGCCGCTCCAGGGCGGCCAGGCGGCGCAGCTGCATGTCCAGGATCGCGGTCGCCTGGATCTCGTCGATCTCCAGTAGCCGGATCAGGCCCTGCCGGGCGTCGTCCACCGTCGGCGACCGCCGGATCAGCGCGATCACCTCGTCCAGGGCGTCCAGCGCCTTGGCCAGACCGCGCAGGATGTGCGCCCGCTCCTCGGCCTTGCGCAGCCGGAACGCCGTCCGCCGGCGGATCACGTCGATCTGGTGCTCGACGTAGTAGCGGATGAACTGGGCCAGGTTGAGCGTGCGCGGCACACCGTCGACGAGCGCCAGCATGTTGGCGCCGAAGGTCTCCTGGAGCTGGGTGTGCTTGTAGAGGTTGTTCAGCACCACCTTGGCGACCGCGTCGCGCTTGAGCACCAGCACGATCCGCATGCCCGTACGCCCGGAGGACTCGTCGCGGATGTCGGCGATGCCGGCGAGCTTGCCCTCCTTGATCAGCTCGGCGATCCGCTCGGCCAGGTTGTCCGGGTTGACCTGGTAGGGCAGCTCGCTGACGACCAGGCAGGGCCGGCCCCGCTTGTCCTCCTCGACCTCCACCACGGCGCGCATCCGGATCGAGCCACGACCCGTGCGGTACGCGTCCTGGATGGCGGTCGTGCCGACGATCAGGCCGTGGGTCGGGAAGTCCGGGCCCTTGACGATGCCGAGCAGGGCTTCGAGGGTGGTCTCCTCGTCCTCCTCGGGGTGCTCCAGGCACCACTGCACCGCCGCGCCGATCTCCCGCAGATTGTGCGGGGGGATCTTGGTGGCCATGCCGACCGCGATGCCCTCGGAGCCGTTCACCAGGAGGTTGGGGATCCGCGACGGCAGGATCGTGGGCTCCTTGGCCCGGCCGTCGTAGTTGTCCTGCAGGTCGACGGTGTCCTCGTCGATGTCCCGCAGCATCTCCATGGCGAGGGGGTCGAGCTTGCACTCCGTGTACCGCATGGCGGCGGCCGGGTCGTTACCCGGCGAGCCGAAGTTGCCGTTGCCGTCGACCAGCGGGTAGCGCAGCGACCAGGGCTGCGCCATCCGGACCAGCGCGTCGTAGATCGCCGAGTCGCCGTGCGGGTGGAACTGACCCATCACGTCGCCGACGACCCGGGAGCACTTCACGTAGCCGCGGTCCGGCCGGTAGCCGGAGTCGAACATGGCGTAGAGGATCTTGCGGTGGACCGGCTTGAGCCCGTCCCGGACGTCCGGCAGCGCACGCCCGACGATCACGCTCATCGCGTAGTCGAGGTAGGAGCGCTGCATCTCCACCTCGAGCCCGACCGGCTCGATCCGGTCGTGCGCGACCACGGCGGCGAGTGCCTCGGCGGGAACCTCGGGCTCGTTCGGTGTGGACTCGGGGGAATCGGTCACTGTATACCCTTATCAGACTCAGAGTCGTTTTCGTGCTGTGGATAACGGCTGTGGATACCGACCAACCTGTGGATAACTCTGTGGACCGGCGAGCCGGTCGGGTGGTGCCCGACCGGCCCGCCGAGGCCCGTCAGATATCCAGGAACCGCACGTCCTTGGCGTTGCGCTGGATGAACGACCGGCGCGCTTCGACGTCCTCACCCATCAGGACGCTGAACAACTCGTCCGCGGTTGCGGCGTCGTCGAGCGTGACCTGACGCAGGGTACGCGTCGCCGGGTTCATCGTGGTTTCCCACAGCTCGGGATAGTTCATCTCGCCGAGGCCCTTGAAGCGCTGGATGTCGTCCGGCTTGGCGTTCGGCTTCTTCTGCTGGCGCAGCGCGATGAGCCCGTCCCGCTCGCGGTCGGAGTACGCGTACTGCGCGTCGTCGCCCCGCTTGTTCCACTTGATCTTGTAGAGCGGCGGGGCGGCCAGGTAGACGTGCCCCATCTCGACCAGCGGCCGCATGAAGCGGAACAGCAGGGTGAGCAGCAGCGTCTGGATGTGCTGGCCGTCGACGTCCGCGTCGGCCATCAGCACCACCTTGTGGTAGCGCAGCTTCTCCATGTCGAAGTCGTCGTGGATGCCGGTGCCCAGCGCGGTGATCAGCGCCTGGACCTCGTTGTTCTTCAGCACCCGGTCGATCCGGGCCTTCTCCACGTTGAGGATCTTGCCGCGGATCGGCAGGATCGCCTGGGTCCGCGGGTCGCGGCCCTGCTTGGCCGAACCACCGGCCGAGTCGCCCTCGACGATGAAGACCTCGGACTCGCGCGGGTCGGTGGACTGGCAGTCGGCCAGCTTGCCCGGCATCGAGCCGGACTCCAGCAGCGACTTGCGCCGGGCCAGCTTGCGCGCCTGCTGCGCGGCGATCCGGGCACGGGCCGCCTGGGACGCCTTCGTAATGATCATCTTGGCTTCGGCCGGGTTGCGGTCGAACCAGTCGACGAGCCGGTCGTTGCAGACCCGCTGCACGAAGCTCTTCACCGGGGTGTTGCCCAGCTTGGTCTTGGTCTGACCCTCGAACTGCGGGTTGGCCAGCTTGACCGAGATGATCGCCGCGAGCCCTTCCCGGATGTCCTCGCCGGAGAGCTTCTCGTCGCCCTTGAGCAGCTTCTTGTCGGTGCCGTACCGGTTGACCACGCTGGTCAGCGCGGACCGGAAGCCCTCCTCGTGGGTGCCGCCCTCGTGGGTGTTGATCGTGTTGGCGAAGGTGTAGACCGACTCGCCGTACGACTCGTTCCACTGCATGGCGATCTCGAGGGACATGCCCTCCTCTTCGGCCTCGAACTCGACCACTGTCTTGTGGATCGGGCTCTTCGAGGCGTTGAGGTGCCGGACGAAGTCCGCGATGCCGCCCTCGTAGTAGAAGGTGACCTCGCGCTGCCGGCCGTCCTCCTCGGCCACCCGCTCGTCGAGAAGGTGAATGCGCAGGGCGCGGTTGAGGAAGGCCATCTCCTGCAGGCGCCGGTAGATGGTCTGGAAGTCGAAGTCGACGGTCTCGAACACGTCGGGGTCGGGCCAGAAGGAGACCGCCGAGCCGGTGCGGTCGGTGGCCTCGCCCTTCTCCAGCGGGCTCGGCTTGGAGTTGGTGTAGTGCTGCCGCCACACGGAGCCGGACTTGTGGATCTCGACGAACATCTTGGTGGAGAGCGCGTTCACCACCGAGACACCGACGCCGTGCAGACCGCCGGAGACCGCGTACGCCTTGCCGTCGAACTTGCCACCCGCGTGCAGGATGGTCAACGCGACCTCGACACCCGGCTTCTTGAGCTTCGGGTGGAGGTCGACGGGGAAGCCTCGGCCGTTGTCGGTGACCCGGACGCCGCCGTCGGCGAGCAGCACCACGTCGATGGTGTCGCAGTATCCGGCCAGCGCCTCGTCGACCGCGTTGTCGACGACCTCCCAGACGAGGTGGTGCAGACCGCGTTCGCCGGTGGACCCGATGTACATACCGGGCCGCTTGCGGACCGCCTCCAGCCCCTCGAGAACGGTGATCGACTCTGCGCCGTACTCCTGCTTGTCCTGCGCTGCCACCCTCGGCCACTTTCTCGCGTCGTCGGCGCCGGGAGGGCGCGTCGGGCGCGGGTTCGGCGGACAGGACGCGACGTCGGCGCGCGGACCGGCGCCGGAGACCTCCGGACAGCGGGTCGAACGCGCCGGTCGCCGCGGTTGCCCGCGGATCGCGATCGGCTCGACCCGGAGTGGAGAATGAACCTGGGCCACCGGCCCCGTCCCTCGCCCCGCACCGGGTCTTCGTCTCGCTGTCAATCCTACTGTGCGCGGAGGACAGAACCACCACTCGGCACCCTCAACGAGGCGGCTGAGATGTCCGTAGCCGGCAGAACCCCGTTACCCGCGACTCCCCCCACACGCCAGGCTCCGTTCGGACGCGCCGCCCCCGAACGGGTTGACCCGCGCTCGGGCGGGTCGGGGGTCGCGGCCCGATCGTCCGTGCCGTACGTTTGCGGCGCCCCGGAAGCGGCCTTGATCTTTACCGGCCGGAACCGGGACGATCGACCCGATCGACCCGACACGTGCTCATTAAGAGGTGACAGATGGGGCTGGACAACGTCGCGGTGCACTGGCCGCGGACCGGCCGCTTCTACGATCCGGTGGCGCCGGCCGAGTTCGTCGACTTCGGCGAGATCGTCGACCTGCCGCGGATCTCCGCGCCGACGGCGGCGCTGGCCGAGCTGATCGCGAAGACCGGCACCGTCCGGGCGACCGCGTACACCGAGCTGGTGGATCTCCTGCTCGGCCTCGAAGGTGTGTTGTACGCCACAGACGCCGCCGCCGAGGACGAGGATCCGGTGATCGACCCGGACGGCTGCGCCTGGATCGCCGGCGGCATCGAGCGGTTCGTGGCCGGCCACCGGGAGTACGGCGAGACGGTCACCTTCGACTCGGTGAGTACGGTCCTGCGGGCGCTGCTCGGCGACGGCCGGTTGGCCGAGCAGCAGCTGCGCTGGCTGGAGACCCGACTCGACGCTCTGCGCGACGAGCGCGGTGATCCGCCGCAGTGGAACTTCACCTGCGCGGAGCTGGGCGTGCTGGCGGCGTTCTACCGCCGCTGCGCCGAGCGCGGCTTCGCCGTCTACGCCGACGCCTGAGCGGCCGTCCCGCTCGGCGGGGCGGCAGGGTCGCCGGCGGGCCGGTTCGCCGCCGCGATCACCTGTGTGAGCACCGCGTGCAGATGCCGCAGGTCCTCGACGGGCAGCCCGAGGCGTTGCACGATCGCGGCCGGGATCCGTTCGGCCTGGGCGCGCAGCGCCGAGCCGCTGGCGGTGAGGGTGACGGCGAGGCTGCGCTCGTCGGCGGCGTCGCGCTCCCGGCGCAGGTAACCGGCTGCTTCGAGCCGCTTGAGCAGGGGTGACAGGGTGCCCGGGTCGAGCTGCAGCAGGCGGCTGAGGTCGCGGCCGGACAGCGGTGCGTGCTGCCACAGCGCCAGCATCACCAGGTACTGCGGGTGGGTCAGCCCCATCGGTTCCAGCAGCGGCCGGTAGACGGCCACCACGCTGCGTGCGGCGACCGACAGGGCGAAGCAGACCTGTTGTTCCAGCGCCAACGGGTCGACGCCCTCCGGCTGTCCGCTCATCGGTTGCTCGCTGACTGCATGCTGATTATTCTAGCGATCGTTGGTGTACCAATCATTGGTGTGGCAACTGACGGCGTGGAAGGACTGCGATGAGCGAGAACGGCGCGGCGAACAGGACCCCGGGCGAGGGTGGTCGCCTGATGCGGTGGACGTTCCGGAACCTCGCCGGCCCGGCCGACGGGGTCGCGGGCGCCGTGCAGGGTGGCTCGGCCGAGGCCCGCGAGGCGTGGAAACGCGACCTGGCCGAGCGCAAGCGCTACACCCAGGAGCAGCGCGAACGTAAGCGGGCGGCCCGCGAAGCCGACCGGCGGCGCTGAGCGGGCCGCTCAGCCGTACGTGTCGCGCGGCCCCCGACCGCGCACCCGGCGCGGCCCCTTCTGCCAGGACGGCGCGGCCGGGCCGTGGATGTGCAGCTTGCGCACCACGTTGTGACCGACCTCCTGGGCGATCTGCTTGAGCAGCGAGCCGGCGAGCAGCCGCAGCTGGGTCGCCCAGGCCGTCGAGCGCGCCTCCACTGTCAGTTCGCCGTTCTCCAGCTTGACCGGTCGGCTGTGCTGGGCGACCTCGGCACCGACCACCCGCTCCCAGGCGCCGAACACGGTGGCCTCGGCCGCGGGCTGCTGCCAGCCGCGTGCTTTGACCAGCCGATTCAGCACCGCACTGAGGGGTTGCGGGTCGCGCGGGTCCGGGCCGGGGCCGGAGTAGCCACGCAGCCGCCGCCCCGAGCCGCCGGCACCGTCGGCGCCCGCGCCGCCGGG
>NZ_MUZA01000027.1 GCF_021442385.1 Micromonospora sp. MH99 | reverse complement strand
CGACCGGGGCACCGAGTTGGCCGCCCGCCCGCTGGCCGGGGCCGTCGCGGCGACCGGCCTGGCCGCGCATCTGGTCGGCGACGACCCGCGACTGCTGGTCCGCCGGACCCTGCGGCAGGTCAAGCAGCGCGTGGAGGCCGGCGAGGTGCTGCGCGCGGACCGCTCGGCACTGGACCGCGGGGCGGCCCGCGGGTGAGGGCGCTGTGCTGGGTGGCCGCCGACGAGCTGGCGGTACGCGAGGTGCCCGACCCGGAGCTGCGCAACGAGCGGGACGTCATCGTCCGCGTCCGCCGCAGCGCCACCAGCGGCGTCGACCTGCCGCTCCTGGCCGGCCGGGACCCGCTGCTGCGCGCCGGTGACGTGCTGGGGACGGAGTTCCTGGGCGAGGTCGTCGAGACCGGTCCCGCGGTCCGGCGACACCGGATCGGCGACCGGGTGGTGGTCGGCGCGAGTGTCGCGTGCGGCGGCTGCTGGTACTGCCGGCGGGGACGGCACTCCTGCTGCGACAACGGGGGCGCCGACGTGGCGAGCGTCGATCCGGACCTGGTGCGTTCGGACGCCGGCTGTTTCGGCCGGCCCCGCGCGGCGGGTGGCTTCGCGGGCGGCCACGCCGAGTACGTCCGGGTGCCGTACGCCGACGTGGGCGCGTTCCGGGTGCCGGACGCGGTCGGCGACGACCGGGCGCTGTTCGCCGCCGACGCGGCGCCCACCGGCTGGCTGGCGGCCGAGCTGGGCGAGGTGCGATCCGGCGACGTGGTGGCGGTGTGGGGCGCCGGGGCGGTGGGTCAGTTGACCGCTCGCGCCGCGACCCTGCGCGGCGCCGCCCGGGTGCTCGTCGTCGACAGGCACGCCGACCGGCTGCGGATGGCCGAGCGGCACGCCGGGGCGGAGACGCTGGACTACCGCAGCACCGACGTCGCGGCGGAGCTGCGGGAGCGCAGCGGTGGACGCGGCCCGGACGTGTGCGTGGTCGCGGTGGGCGTACCGCCGACACGGTCGGTCGCCGATCGGTTGACCGGCCGGGACGTCGACCGCCCGGATGCCGTGCGCGAGGCGGTGCACGCCTGCCGCAAGGACGGCGTGGTGGTGGTGCTCGGCGGGGCCCAGGGGCACGTGGACGCGTTCGCGCTGGGCGCGGTGACCGACAAGCGGCTCACCCTGCGGGGGTCGCGCCGGCCGGACCTGCGCGACGTGCCGATGCTGCTGCACCGGATGGCCCGCGACGAGCTGCGCACCGAGCACCTGGCCACCCACCGGCTGCCGCTGGAGGACGGCCCCCGCGGGTACGCGCTGTTCGCCGACCGCGCCGACGGCTGCGTCCGGGCCGTGTTCACGCCGTGACCGCGCCTGCCGATCGGCGCTGGGCGATGGCGGGTGGCAGACTCGGGGGATGGCTGGGGAGCGGGCGTACGACGTGGTGCTGTTCGGGGCGACCGGCTTCACCGGGGGGTTGACGGCCGAGTATCTTGCCCGGCACGCGCCGCCCGGGTTGCGGTGGGCGCTGGCCGGGCGCAACGCCGATCGCCTCGCCGCCGTGCGCGACCGGCTCGCCGCGATCGACCCCGCCCTGGCCGACCTGCCGCTGCTCACCGCCGACGTGACCGACGCCGGTTCGCTGCGGGCCGTTGCGGAGAGCGCCCGCGTGGTCGCCAGCACCGTCGGCCCGTACGTCCACCACGGGCAGCCACTTGTCGCGGCCTGCGCCCGGTCCGGCACCGACTACCTGGACATCACCGGCGAGTCGGAGTTCGTCGACCTGATGTACGTCCGCCACCACGCCGAGGCGACAGCCAGCGGCGCCCGGCTGGTGCACGCCTGCGGGTTCGACTCCATCCCGCACGACCTGGGCGTCTGGTTCACCGTCAAGCAGTTGCCCGCCGACGTCCCGATCACCGTGGACGGCTACGTCCGCGCCGGTGGGCGGTTCTCCGCCGGGACGTACCATTCCGCGCTCACCGCGTTCGCCCGGACCGGGGAGGCCAGCCGGGCCGCCCGGGCCCGCCGGGCGCTCGAGCCGCGCCCCACCGACCGCCGGGTCCGCGCGGTGCCCGGCAAGCTGGCCCGCTCGTCGGAGCTGGGCATCTGGACCGTGCCGCTGCCCACGATCGACCCGCAGGTGATCCGCCGCTCGGCCGCGAGCCGCCCGGAGTACGGCCCGGACTTTCGCTACCGGCACTTCGCCGCCGTGAAGCGACTGCCCACCGTGCTGGTCAGCGCGGTGGGGCTCGGCGCGGTTGTCGGCCTGGTGAAGGTGCCGCCCACCCGGCGCTGGCTGCTCGGGCGGCTCGCCTCCGGGCAGGGCCCGACCCCGCAGCAGCGGGCGTCGTCCTGGTTCCGGGTCCGGTTCGTCGGCACCGGCGGCGGCAAGCGCGTGGTCACCGAGGTCGCGGGGGGCGACCCGGGCTACGACGAGACGGCGAAGATGCTCGCCGAGTCGGCGCTGTGCCTGGCGTTCGACGACCTGCCGCCGACCGCCGGCCAGCTCACCCCGGTCGCGGCGATGGGTGACGCGCTGCTGGCCCGGCTGGTCCGGGCCGGGCTCACCTTCCGGGTGATCGAGCAGGACGAGACGACCCCGGCACGCCCGGCCGCTTGACCCTCGACCAGGTCGAGGGGGCAGGATGCCCGACGTGGTGAGCGACCTGCACAGCATCGGCGAGTTGGCCCGGGCCAGCGGCCTGACCGTCAGCGCGCTGCGCTTCTACGACTCCGCGGGCGTGCTGGCACCGGCCCTGGTCGACCCGGTGACCGGCTACCGCTGGTACACCGACGAGCAGATCGGCCCGGCCCGGCTGGTCGCGGGGCTGCGTCGGGTCGGCATGCCGGTGCCCGAGATCGCCGCCGCCGTCCGCGCCGAGCCGCCCGAGGTGCACCGGCTGCTCGACGCGCACCTGCGCCGGCTGGCCGACGGGCTGGCCGACGCCCGCCGCGAGATCGTCCGGCTCCGGGCTCTGGTCGACCCGACGCCCACGACGGTGACCACGCTGCTGCTCTCCCCCGCCGAGCTGGCCGCCGCGCTCGACGCGGTGCGCTTCGCCGTCGGCGTCGACGCGGAGCTGCCGGCGCTGTCCGGCGTGCTGCTCGACGTCGAGCCGGACGGTGTGCGGCTGGTCGCCACCGATCGGCACCGGCTCGCGCTGGCCCGGGCCGGCGCGGCCGTCGACGGGCCGCCCGCGCGGGTGCTCGTGCCGGTGGACCTCGTCGACCGGCTACGCCGGCTGCTCGACCCCGCCGACGCCCGGCCGGTGCGGCTGACAGTGGCCGGCGTCGACCTGGCGGTGACGGTGGCCGGTCGGACGCTGACGGGCACCGCCCTGCCGTACGACTTCCCGGACTACCGTCGGCTGCTGCGCGAGGCGGTCGGCGCCCGGCCGGCCGCGTACCGCATCCCGGTTGACGTGGTGGCGCTGCGCGCGGCGCTGCGCGACCCGGCCGCCCCCACGCTGACCCGCGAGTACGCCGGCACGCCGCTGGCGGTCTCCGTCCTCGGTCTCGACGACCACGGCGGCCTGCGCCTGCTGCACCCGGCCGAGCTGTCCACGGCCGACCCGACGCCCGATCCGATCAGCGGGCTGCGGTTCGGGGTCAACGGCGAATATCTGCTCGACGCGCTGGACGCGGCCGGCGGCCCCCAGCTGGTGCTGGAGCTGGACGGGCCGATCGCCCCGCTGGCCCTGCGCCGCCCGAACGACGAGGACACCTTCTCCGTGCTGATGCCGATCCGGCTGTAAAACCCGTCGCGCTCCCCGTAGTCGGGTGGAAACGTGCGCGACGGTAGCATCTGTTGGTTCACCAGTGAACCCCGGACGGAGGCGTACGGAGCAGCATGCTCGACATGGAGTTGATCCGGAAGGACCGCGAGGCGGTGGCGACCGCGCTGGCGAAGCGTCTGGATCCCGCCGAGGTCGATCGGGCCCTGGACGAGATTCAGCGGCTCGACCAGGAACGGCGTTCCCTGATCACGGAGATCGATGCCGACCGGCAGCGCCGCAAGGCGGAGGCCCGGGCGTACGCGCAGGCGAAGCGCGCCGGCACCGAGCCGCAGGTCACCGCCCCCGACGCGGAGCGTGAGCAGCTCGCCGAGCTGGAGTCCCAGTTGGACGAGGTGCAGGCCCGGCTGCGCGACGCGATGAGCGAGCTGCCGAACCTGCCCAGCGACGACGTCCTGCCCGGCGGCAAGGAGGCGAACCGGGTCGTCAAGACCTTCGGCGAGCCACCGGCGATCGAGAAGGTCCGCGACCACGTGGAGCTGTCCCGCGCGCTGGGTCTGGTCGACTACGAGCGCGGTGTCAAGCTCGGCGGCTCCGGCTTCTGGATCTACACGGGGGTCGGCGCGCGGCTGGAGTGGGCGCTGCTCAACTACTTCGTCGACCAGCACATCAAGGCCGGGTACGAGTTCCTGCTCCCGCCGCACCTGCTGCTCGACTCGGCCGGTTTCGCCGCCGGCCAGTTCCCCAAGTTCTACGACGACGTCTACCACCTGGACTCCGACTCCGCGCCGCGCGGGCAGTTCCTGCTGCCCACGTCGGAGACGGCGATCCTGGGCGCGTACCAGGACGAGATCCTGGAGACCACGAAGCTGCCGTTGAAGGCGTTCGCGTACACGCCCTGCTACCGGCGCGAGTCGGCCGGGTCGCACTCGGACGAGCGCGGCACGGTGCGCGGGCACCAGTTCAACAAGGTGGAGATCTTCCAGTTCACCCTGCCCGAGCAGGCGGACGCGGCACTGGAGGAGATGCTCGCCCACGCCGAGAGCCTGGTCGAGGGGCTGGGTCTGCACTACCAGCGGACGCTGCTCTCGGCGGGCGACGCGAGCGCCTCGATGAAGAAGACCCTCGACATCGAGGTGTGGATGCCGAGCACGGGCAAGTACAAGGAGGTGTCGTCGGTCTCCTGGGCCGGCGACTACCAGGCCCGCCGGGCGGCCATCCGCTACCGCGAGCCGGGCGCCAAGCAGACCCGCTTCGTGCACACCCTCAACGGCTCCGCGCTGGCCACCAGCCGGCTCTTCCCGGCCATCCTGGAGCAGAACCAGCAGCCCGACGGCAGCGTCCTGATCCCCGAGGTCCTTCAGGACCGCCTGGGAACAGACCGCCTGACCCCCCGCTGAACCCTGCGTCGATCATGAAGTTATTGCCCCGCACCTCGGCGTGTCGGGGCAATAACTTCATGATCAACAGGGCGGCGGCGGCGGGTCAGCGCCGCCAGGGTCAGCAGCGCCGCCAGGGTCGTCAGGAGGAGCGCCGGGCCCAGCGTGTCGACGGTGTCGGCCAGGGCGTGCTGCACCTGCGAGGCCGCGCGGATGATCGGATCTGCGAGGGCTTCCCGGCGGCCGGCGGCCAGCCGTAGCTCGTACCAGCCGTACCAGGCGACGTACCCGCCCGCGAGCAGCAGCACCAGGCCACTGAGCCGGGGCACCAGCGCGCCGGCGACACGCAACCGGGCCACCAGCGAATCGCGCAACAGCGCCACGCCGAGCGCGGCGACAGCGACCACCAGACCCATCCCGAGGGCGTACGCGCCGAACAGCGCCAGCCCGCGGCCGGTCGAGCCGGCCTGGAGGCTGGTCACCACGATGGCCAGGAACGGTGCGATGGCGCAGCCCAGCGACGCCAGCGCGTACGCCGCGCCGAACAGCGCCATCGACGGCCAGGACCTCGTCAGCCGGGGCGCCCGCGCGGACCACCCGGGCGCGGGCAGCCGCCGACCGGCGAGCAGCCAACAGCCGGCCACCACCAGCAGCAGCCCGAGCGCCACGGTCAGCCACGGCAGCCGGGGACGCAGCCAGCCGGCCAGCGGCGCGAGCGCCAGGCCGAAGGCGCCGAAGACCACCACGTACCCCAGGGTGAGCCCGGCCGCCGCGGTGAGCGCGCGGCCGACCGCGCCGCGGGCGTCCGAGGCTCCGGCGACCAACAGCGAGAGGTACGCGGGCAGCAGCGCGAAGCCGCACGGGTTGACCGCGCCGAGCATGCCGGCGGTCAGCGCGAGCAGCAGCGGGGCGGTCACGCCCCGGCCAGGGCGGCGACGCGGGCGCTGAGCGCCTCACCGTCCAGGAAGCCCTGATGGACGACAGTGCCGTCCCGGTCGATGATCAGGAAGATGCTCTGCTCGGTCACCGCGAACCGCTTCCAGAGCACGCCCTTGCGGTCGTCGATCTGCGGCATGTCGCCGAGGTCGAACTCGGTGACGAAGTTCTTCATGTCCCGCTGCTCGCCGAGCCCGGCGACACCGACGATCGGCACGGTGTCGCGGTAGCGGGGCGCGATCTCGGCCACCGTCCACGCCTGGCTGGCGCAGGTGGCGCACCACGGTGCCCAGAACCAGAGCACCACCGGCCGGCCGGCCAGTCGCGTCGCGTCGAACACGCTGCCGGTGAGGGTGGTCCCGGTGAAGCGCAGGATGTCCGGGACCGGGGCCGGCGCGGCCGACGGTGCGCCGGTCGCGGGGGCAGCCGGGGTGGCCGCGGAGCTGGCCGGGGTCGGCGGGGTCCCGGCGGCGGTGGCGTCGGGCGGCACCGTGCCGGTGCAGGACGCCGTGGCGAGCAGGGCGGCGACGAGCGCCCCCACGATGGCGGCGCGGGGCGGGTACGCCGCCGCTGTCCACCCGATCGGCTTGCGCATCCGCAGCTCCGTTCGACAGGTGTGGTGGTCAGTGCCCTTCCCTACTCGGCCTTCGCGAGACGCAGGGCGAGTTCCGGGCAGACCTTGACGGCCTTCAGGGCGCCCTCGCGCAGCCAGGTCGGCACGGGTGTGGTCGGGAACGCCGGATAGCCGTTGCCGTCCAGCCGGATGAAGTCCGGCACCACGTGCGCGCAGAGGCCGTGCCCGTCGCAGCGGGACCAGTCCAGGGTGAGCTTCTGCGGGTTGGGGTCGGGTGCGCCGGGCAGCCCCATGACGCCCTTGACCCGCCGGCCGCAACCGTCGCCGGTGCTGTGCAGCCGCAGGTCCTCGGCGAAGACCTCGATCGCGGAGAGGGCGAACCGCGCCGTGCCGTCCGGGTGGCTGCACGCGCCGCGGCCCTTGACCTCGCCGGCGGCGGCCCGCACCACGTCGGCCGGTTGGCTGCCTGCCACGGCCAGGTCGACAGCGCGGGCCAGGTCCGGCAGGCCCATCTTGCACGGGCCGCACTGGCCGGCGGACTCCCCGGCCAGGTAGCGCACCACCTGGGCGGCCTCGCCGAGCGGGCAGGTGTCCACACCGATCGGGACGATGATGCCGGCGCCGAGGGTGCCACCCACCGCGGCCAGACCCTTGCGGGAGACCTCGGCCTTCTCCGCGGCCTCCGGGGTGATCCACTTGCCGTGGTAGCCGCCCATCAGGATGCCCTGGACGTCCGGGACCTCGCACAGGTCGAGAACGTCGCGCAGCGGCATGCCCGCCGTGCACTCCACCACCGCCGGCCGGCCCGCCGCGCCGGTCACCGTGAGCAGCACGGTGCCCGGCTCGTCGTCGGTGCCGAGCGCCGCGTACTCGTACGGGCCGAGTCGCGCGCCGACGGCGAGCTGGGCGTACGTCTCGGCGTTGGACAGCAGGGTGGGCAGACCGCCGACGCCCGAGTCGCTGGAGCGCTTCTTGGTGCCCGGAGGGATGTGCGGCAGCCCGTTGATGCCGTTGACCAGGGCACCGCCCTCGCCGGAGATGAACCGGTGCGGCACGGTGACGATGGTGGTCGGCACCGGCATCCGGCGCTCCGCGAGAGCCTCCATCAGCGAGTCCCGGCCGACACCGTCGTCGGCGACGCCGATGACGATCTCCTCGGCGTCCAGCGCGTACGCGGCCAGCGCCGCGCCGTCGAGGATCAGGTGCGGAGCGCGGGTGAGCAGCACCTTGTCCTTCCAGCTGGCCGGCTCGCCCTCGGTGGCGTTGACGACCACCACCGCGGCGAGGTCCTGCCGCTCGCAGGACTCCAGAACGGCGCGCAGCTTGCGGGCGAACGGGAAACCCGCCCCGCCCTTGCCCTTGAGCTGCATGCCCTCGACGAGCCGGAGCAACTGCGCCGGTTCCATCGGACCGATCGGCCCGTGCACCTCCTCGTGCGCGGCCAGGTCGAGCCGGCCGAACTCGGCGAAGCCGGCGGTCAGCCGAGGCTCACCGACGCAGGCCACCGGCGGCACCGTCGTCCGCATCACTTCGCCTCACCCCGCAGCCCGGCCCAGTACGCCCCGTCCACGGCGTCCGCGCTGGCCTTGCGGCGCTTGGCGGACCGGCCCTCGCCGGAGGCCCGTCGGGCCCTCCGCGACGCCAGGTCGACGAGGGTGGGGGTGTCGTCGACGGGCGGCGGCACCTCCTCGGGCACGTACCGCGCCGGCGGGCGCCAGTAGTCCGGCTCCTCCGGCAGGTCGTCGTCGACGCTGTGCCGGCCGCTGCCGCTGCGCGGCGCCGCCGAGATCGGGCCGGCCGAGATCGGCTCGGCGGAGACCGGGCCGGCGGAGACCGGGCCGGCGGAGATCGGCTCGGCGGCCTGCCAGCGACGCGGGCTGTCCCACGGCTCCTCCGGCTCCTCGACCACCCGGCGGGGCGGCGCGGAGTACCGGGTGCCCTCGTCCTCGGAGCGGGACCGGCGGCTGCCGCGCTCGGCGGCCGGCTCCTCGGCGCGACGGCGTCGGGTCGGGGCGGCCTCCTCGTCCCGGTCACGGCTGCGCGACGCGCGCCGCCGGGTCACCGGCTCCAACTCCTCCTCGTCGCGGAGACGGGTGCCGGTCTCCTCGACACTGCGCCGGCTCGACCGGCGGGTCGTGGTCTCCGCCTCGTCGCGCCGTCCACGCGTCGGTCGGTCGGCGTCCTGCCGAGCCGCCGGCGCCTCGTCCCGCCGTCGTCGACTGGGCCGGGTCGGCTCGACGAGCGAGCCGGGCTCGGGCACCACCGGAACGGTGAACCGCTCCGGGTCGCGCCGCCGGGGGCCGACCGGGGCCGTCCAGGTGGCGGTGGTGGCCTCCGCCCAGGCCGGGCGCTTGTCCTCGCTCGCGTCCCGGCGGCGGCTAAGGCCGGCCAGCAGCGAGCGCCCGCGGCTCTCCTCGGTGCCCCGCCCGGCCAGCGCCGCGTTGCGCACGGCGGCCTGGTGCTGCTCGCGGCTGCGCCGGCCGATGGTGACCGAGAGGCGGACCAGCAGCGCAAACACGACAAGCAGGACGCAGGCGAGGTAGCTGAGCACCACCCAGGACGCCGCGGCCCGACCGGCGTTGAGGCCGTGCACGATCGCGAAGGGCCAGGCGAGGTACGCGGCGGAGTGCAGGGCCCGCCAGAGCCACTTCGGACCGACGCCGGCGAAGCGGGCCCGGATGATGCCGGTCCAGATCACGCTGACCATGAGCAGGGCGGCCACCGTGCCGAGGCCGACGTAGAGGCCGCGGCCACCGACGAACGGCACCAGCGAGTCGGTCGCCGCCGCGCGACCGGTAGCGATCTTGGTGAGGACGTGGAAGAACAGTCCGGCCACGCCCAGGACGCCTGTGGCGCGGTGCGCCGACTGCATCAGCACCCGGTGCGAGATGCCCAGCACCAGCCGGTCGGTGGCGAGCAGGCCCAGCATCACGGTGAGACTCAACGACACCAGGGAGATCACCCCGGCGAAGAACTCGGTGAAGAAGAAGCCGTACGCGTACGCCGTCTGACCGGCGCCGGTCAGCATCGTCGCCGCCCAGAGCGCGGCCAGCACGGACGCGATCAGCAACGTCGTCGCCGAGCGCGACCGGGTCCGCACCCCCCGACTGCTGGTGCTGGTCCGGACCTCGGTGGCCTTCTGGTTCTGCTTTGCCCGGGCCATCTGCTCCTCGATCGTCTCGCGGCGGCGTACCACCGGCCGACCCCTGCTCCCCCATCCAGTACGGACCGGCGGGGCGAGCGGATCACCCGGGGACGGAAATTTCTGGGCCGGATCGAACCGACCGACGCCGGGACGCGTGTAGCGGCCACCATGGACAGTGATCACCATCCATGCATTGACAGTCGTTGCAACACGCTTGTAACCTTTCGGCAAATTTCAGCATGGGTTGCAAGATTCGAGCAACCGATGCGATTCCCCCGCCGCACCACCACCCCCACCCCCGCTCCCGTCAGGAGTCCCGATGCACCGACGTCGACGCGGCTCGGCGATCCTCGCCCTCGGCCTGGTCGCCAGCCTGCTCGTCCCCCTCACCGCGACGGCACCCCCGGCCGCCGCCAGCCCGTCCGGCGCCAAGAAGGTCATCGTCCAGCTCTTCGAGTGGAACTGGCCGTCGGTGGCCAGCGAGTGCCAGAGCACGCTCGGCCCGAAGGGATACGGCTACGTCCAGGTCTCGCCCCCGCAGGAGCACGTGCGGGGCAACCAGTGGTGGCTGGCGTACCAGCCGGTCAGCTACCGGATCGAGTCCCGCAAAGGCACCCGGGCCCAGTTCCAGTCGATGGTCAACACCTGTCACGCGGCGGGCGTGAAGGTGCTCGTCGACGCCGTCATCAACCACATGTCCGGGCAGGACAACGGCGGCACCGGCTGGGCCGGCTCGTCGTACTCGCACTACGACTACCCGGGCATCTACCAGACCCAGGACTTCCACCACTGCGGGCGCAACGGCGGCGACGACATCGCCAACTACAACGACAGGTACGAGGTACAGAACTGCGAGCTGGTCAACCTGTCCGACCTCAGGACCGAGTCGGACTACGTCCGGACGAAGATCGCGTCGTACCTCAACGACCTGCTCTCGCTCGGCGTCGACGGCTTCCGGCTGGACGCCAGCAAGCACATGCCGGCCGCCGACATCGCCGCGATCAAGGCCAAGCTGTCCCGCTCGGCGTACCTGGTGCAGGAGGTCATCTACGGCGCCGGCGAGCCGGTCCAGCCGACCGAGTACACCGGCAACGGTGACGTGCACGAGTTCCGCTACGGCAAGGACCTGGCCCGGGTCTTCCGCTCCGAGCGGCTCGCCTACCTGAAGAACTTCGGCGAGGGCTGGGGGCACCTGCCCACCGGGTCGGCCGCGGTGTTCGTGGACAACCACGACACCCAGCGGGACAGCAGCGGGGTGCTGACCTACCGCGACCGGGGGATCTACGCCCTCGCCAACGCCTTCATGCTGGCCTGGCCGTACGGCTCGCCGACCGTCATGTCCAGCTACACCTTCAGCAACCGCGACGCCGGCCCGCCCTCGGACGGCAACAACAAGACGCTGAACACCGCCTGCTACTCCGGCTGGGAGTGCGAGCACCGCTGGCCGGTGATCGCCAACATGGTCGGCTTCCGCAACGCCACCGAGGGCGCGGGCATGGCCAACTGGTACGACAACGGCAACAACCACATTGCGTTCAGCCGCAGCGGCAAGGGCTTCGTCACGCTCAACGACGAGGACTCCGCCGTGAACGGTCGCTCGTACTACACCGGGCTGCCCGCCGGCCGGTACTGCGACGTCATCCACGGCACGTACGCGGGCGGCACGTGCAGCGGACCGGTGATCACCGTGGACGGTAACGGCTGGTTCGCCGCGAACGTTCCGGCGCACGACGCGGTGGCCATCCACATCGGCGCGCGGGTCTGACCGACTCCGGGCCCCCGGCCGGCGGGTATCGCCGAACCGGGGGCCCCGGACCGTCCACAGCCATAAAGTGGTTTGGTGCCGTTTGACCGAATGTCCCCGTACCGCCGCCGTGCCGGCTGGATCGCCGCCGGCATCGCCGTACCCGTGCTGCTGGCCGCCGCGCTGCTGGTCGGCCAGGCTCTCACCCCACGCTCGACGGCCCCCGAGAGTCGAAACGTGGTGGCAGCCGATCCGACGCCGAGCAGCGTCGAGCAGAGCCCGGAGGAGTCGGTCCCGCCGGCCGCGCCCGCCCCGGACGGTCTGCCGGTGCTCGACTACGACCCCGCGCCCAGGGGTTTTCCCGCCGACCCGGCCACGATGGACGTCACGCCCCTGACCGAGGGCGTGCACCCGACCCGGCGGATCGCCGCGTACGACGCGCCCGGCGGACGACCGCTGGCCTTCTTCGAACCGACGCTCGCCGGTGTCGAGCTGACCGTGCCGATCGCCGAGCGCCGGGTCGGCTGGACCGCAGTCCTGCTGCCCTCGGCCAACCGGCGGCTGGCCTGGCTGGCACCGGGCGGGTTCGACACCGTGGCGCTGCGCGACCAGATCGTGGTGGAGCGCAAGGTGCACCGGCTCACCTGGTACCGGGCCGGCAAGGCGGTGCGTTCCTGGGAGACGAGCCTCGGCCAGTCCGGGCAGGAGACGCCGCTCGGGCGGACCTTCGTCCTGGGCCGCACCCCGCCACCCGAGGAGGTCTACGGCGGGGTGGACATCTACGCCCTCGGGTCGGTGCCCGACGACCCGGAGGCCGTGCCGACCGGCCTCAAGGGCGCGCACATCGGCCTGCACACCTGGCACAACGACGACGACCTGGGCGAGAACACCACCAACGGCTGCATCCGGGTCACCCGCAGCGGCCAGCGGGAACTGCTCGCCGAGGTCCGACCCGGCAGCAGCCTGGTGGTCGTCGACCAGCTCCCCACCCCACCGCCGACCGCCTGAGCGGGGCCGCTCAGTCGCCGAGCAGCCAACCGTTCTGCTCGGCGATGCGCACGGCCGCCGCCCGGTTGCGGGCGCCGGTCTTACCGATCGCCGCGGACAGGTGGTTGCGCACCGTCCCCTCGGACAGGTGCAGCGCCTTCGCCAGCTCGGCGACCGCGCCACCGGCGCGCGCCGCCCGCAGCACCTCGGTCTCCCGCTCGGTCAGCGGGCTCGCCCCGGTGGCCAGGGTCTCCGCGGCCAGCGTCGGGTCGACCACCCGCAGGCCCGCGTGCACCCGGCGGACCGCGTCGGCGAGCTGCCGGGCCGGGGTGTCCTTGACCACGAAGCCGTTCGCGCCGGCCTCCATGGCGCGACGCAGGTAGCCGGGCCGACCGAACGTGGTCACCACCAGCACCCGGCACGCCGGCAGCGCGGTCCGCAGCGCGGCGGTGGCGGCGATCCCGTCCAGGCCGGGCATCTCCACGTCCAGCAGGGCCACGTCGGGCGTGTGCTGGAGCGCTTCGGGCACCACCTCGTCGCCCCGGCCCACCTCGGCCACGACCGTCAGGTCCGGCTCCAGCGACAGCAGGGCAGCCAGCGCGCCCCGCACCAGCGCCTGGTCGTCGGCGAGCAGCAGCCGGATCGGCGCCGACGAGCCGCTCACCGGGCCTCCGCCGGAGCGTGCACCCGCAGCAGGAAGCCGGTGCCGTCCCGCCGCCGACCCACGGTCACCACGGCATCCAACCGGCGGGCCCGCTCCCGCAGACCCACCAGCCCGTACCCGGCGGCGTCGGGAGTGGACGGCCCCCGACCGTCGTCGCCGACCTCGACCCCGTCCGGGCGCACCCGGATCGTGCAGCACCGCGCCCCGCTGTGCCGGACCACGTTGGTCACCCCTTCGCGCACCGCCCATCCGAACAACCGGTCCCACTCGGGCGGCAGCTCCGGCGTCTCGGCCGGCACCTGGGCCGCGATGCCCGCCGCGGCGAGGGCGGACCGCGCGCCGGCCAGCTCACCGGCGAGGGTGACCTCCCGGTACGCCCCGACGGTCTGCCGCACGTCCGCCAGCGCCGCCCGCGCCAGCTTCTCCACCTCGGCGATCTCGGCGGCCGCCCGGACGGTGTCGACCTCGATCAGCCGCCCGGCCAGCTCGGCCTTGATCGCCACCACGGTCAGCGAGTGCCCGAGGATGTCGTGCAGGTCGCGCGCGGCGCGGGCCCGTTCCTCGGCGACCGCGAGCCGACCGATCTCCTGCTGCGCGGCCTGCAACTCGCTGTTGCGCTGGGCCAGTCGGGACACGCCGAACATGGCGAACGAGGCGAGGAGCACCGCGAAGACGATGCCGTTCTCCGCCTCCCAGCCCGGCACCAGCCAGGACGCCAGCGCGGGAGTCACGGCGCAGAGCGCCACGGTCACCGCCGCCTCCCACGGCGGCAGCAGGAACACCCCGGCCGCGGCCACGTAGACCAGGGTTGCCAGCCAGTCGCCGTCGGTGCCCGGGATGCTCGCCAGGCCCACCGCGAGCAGCACCAGCAGGGCCACCCGTGCCCGCCCCGCCGGGATCGGCAGCAGCAGCTGGCGCAGCCGGCGGGCCCACTGGAACAGCAGCACGTAGCCCAGACCGAAGACGACAAGGGCGGTCACCCCGACGACCCGCCGCCACGGCTCCGGCTGCTGCAGCGCCGTGGAGATCGGCACATTGAGGAAGAACAGCCACACGGCGGCCAGCAGCCAGCCGATGTACCGCCAGTGGCGGTTCATCGGCTGGGGCTGCCCCGTCGGGAGGTCCATCGGCTCCACGCTAGCGGTCGCGGCGGTCAGACCCGAGCGGTGTCCCGGCGGAACAGCCGGGCCGCGCCGACGCCGAAGGCCAGAGTCCAGAAGACCATGTTGGCCACCCCGGCCATGCTCACCCCGTCGCCGGTCAGCGGGGCGCGGGCCAGCTCACCCATGCCGTACACCGGGGTGAACTTCGCGACCTGCTGTAGCACGTGCGGCAGCACCTCGACCGGGACGAACAGCCCGCCGAACATGGCCAGCACGGCCAGGATCGGCCCGATGAACTGCATGACGTTCTCGGCCGGCACCAGGTAGCCGATGAACAGACCGAACGCGGCGAAGACCAGCGAGCCGAGCCACGCGGCGAGCCCGGACAGCAACCAGACGTCCAGCGGGAGGCGGACGCCGGCCGCGGCGCCGACCACGAACTCGATGACGACCGCGATCAGGCCGAGGGTCATCGCGGTGGCCACCTTCGTCGCCACGTAGGCGGTCGGGCGCAGCGGCGTGAGCCGCAGCTGCCGGCTCCAGCCCAACGCGCGCTCGGTGGCCACCGCGCCGCCCGCGCTGGTGGTCGCCACCATCGCCGCGTACACGGCGAGGCTGATCATGACGTACGCCATCACGGGTCGGCCGTTGTCCAGCGTCTGCCCCCGCTGCGGCAGGCCGAAGATGAGGAAGAAGACCGCCGGCATGATCAGCGTGAAGGCGAGGGTGCGGCGGTTGCGCAGCACCCGGCGCAGTTCGATGCCGAGGACTGCCGGGGCGAAGCCGCCCATCGCGGGCAGCCGGCGGTCGGGCTGGGTGGGACTGTCGGTGCGGGTGGCGGCGGGGGTGGCCGGCAGGGTGGACATCTCAGGCTCCGATGCGCTCGGTGGTCAGGGCGAGGAAGGCGTCCTCGAGGTTGCGGGAGGTGATCTCCACGTCCCGGGCGGCGGTCCGGGTGAGCAGGTGACGGGCGATCGCGTCCGAGTCGCCGGTACGCACGAGGACGCTGTCGCCGCGTACCTCCACGGCGTCCACGCCGGGCAGCGCGGCGAGCGCGGCCTGGTCCGCGCCGGGCAGGGTGGCCCGCACCGTACGGCCGGCGGCCAGGTTCTTGATCTCCGCGGTGGTGCCGTCGGCGACGATCCGTCCCTGCCGGACCAGCACGATCCGGTCGGCGTACGCGTCCGCCTCGTCCAGGTAGTGGGTGGCGAAGATGACGGTCCTGCCGTCGCGGGCGTCGCGGCGCAGGGCCTGCCAGAAGTCCCGGCGGCCCTCGACGTCCATCCCCGTGGTCGGCTCGTCGAGCACCATCAGGTCCGGGTCCGGCAGCAGGGCCAGGGCGAAACGCAGCCGCTGCTGCTGACCGCCGGAGCACCGCCCCACGATCCGGTCGGCGATGTCGGCGATGCCGGCGCGCTCCAGCACCTCGGCGGCCGGGCGGGTGTGCCGGTAGAAGTGGGCGGTCATCCGCACGGTCTCGCCGACGGTGAGGTCCTTGAGCAGCCCGCCGGTCTGGAGTACGGCGGCGACCCGACCCCGGGCCACCGCGTCGTCGGCGGTGCCGCCCAGGACGCGGACCGTGCCCGCGTCCGGGCGGGCCAGGCCGAGCAGCATGTCGATGGTGGTGGTTTTGCCCGCGCCGTTGGGGCCGAGGAACGCCACCACCTCGCCGGGCTGCACTCGCAGGCTCAGCCCGTCGACAGCGGTGACCGTGCCGAAGGTCTTGGTGAGGCCGTTCAGCTCGACGGCCGGATGCGTACTGGTCATGGCATAGATGCTCCGGCGTCGCGAAGGTCGGCTCCCGGAGCGGCCGTCACGTTCCGGCCGTGACATTTGTCAGGGCGCGGGTCGCACGGAGAGGAACGGGCCGGCGAGCGAGGACCGCGGCGAGCGTGATGCCTCCGTGTCATCAATATGCCCCTGAGTCATCACGCTCGCCGCCACATCCACCCCCAACCGAGGCATCGCGGGCGCGGCAGCGGGTAAGCGCCGCCGGACGCCGCGACACCGGGAGGACGCGATGGGTGCCACACCGCAGGGCCGGGTCGACACGGTCGTGCTGATCCACGGACTCTGGATGACCTCCCGCAGCTGGGAGGGGTGGGCCCAACGGTTCACTGAGCGCGGGATGCACGTCATCGCTCCCGCCTGGCCCGGCATGGACCGGTCGGTGGAGCAGTTGCGCGACGACCCCAGCCCGATCGCCGAGCAGAGCATCGCCACCATCGTCGCCCACTACGACCGGATCATCCGGGCGCTGCCCCGACCGCCGATCATCATGGGGCACTCGTTCGGCGGCCTGTTCACCCAGATCCTCGTCGACCGGGGTCTCGGCGCGGCGGTGGTGGGGGTGCACCCGGCGGCGATCAAGGGGGTGCTCAAGGTGCCGCTGAGTCAGCTGCGCTCCGGCTTCCCGATCCTGCGCAGTCCCGCCAACCGGAGCAGGGCTGTCCCGTTCACCCCAGACGACTTCGCCTACACGTTCGGCAACACAATGAGCCGGGAGGACTCCGACCGGGCCTGGCAGCGCTACGCCGTCCCCGGCGCCGGCCGGGTGTTCTTCGAGGGCGCCTTCGCCAACGTCGACCCGCGCTCACCCGCCCGCGTCGACGTCGGGCGCAACGACCGGGCGCCGCTGCTGCTGATGGCCGGCGGAGAGGACCACGTGGTGCCGGCGTCGGTGGTCCGCACGAACGCGGGGCTCTACCAGAAGTCCCGGGCGCTCACCGCGTACGAGGAGTTCCCCGGCCGGTCGCACTTCACGGTCGGGGCGCCCGGCTGGGAGGAGATCGCCGACTACGCGCTGGACTGGGCGCTGCGGGCGGCGGCGCTGCCCCGGGAGGCGACGATCGCCAGCGAGGCCCCCCGCCGCTGAAGCGCCGGTCACCGCCATCGCATCGGTCATCGCCGTCTCGCCAACGACCGCGAGCAGGCACCGTCGTGGGCGGCCCGGCCACGTTCGCCAGCTCGGCCGGCAGGTAACTCGGCGTAGAGCGGTATGACACACAGGTATAAATATTCCCCTGTGTCATACCGCTCTCCGCACCAGCGCCTCGGGGCTGCGGACAGTACTTGGTGTCGGTTAGTGTTCGTCCCTCCACGGAACGTACGAACGTGATTCGCGTCGCGCGTAGTCGACCAGGAGGACAGCATGGCCAGCATCGAACAAGTGAAGGCCGCGCTCGCCCAAGCAGCCGACCAGAGCAACACCACGACAAACCAGATCCGCGCTGCCATCGAGAGCACCGAGCAGGTGCTGGTCCGCCTACGCACGGTGGCCGCCGGCACCGGCCACCCGACGCTCGGCGAAGCCATCGCCCGCGCCGAACAGAGTAAACAGCGGCTGGTCGAAGCGGCCACCATCATGCAGGGCAGCAGCCAAGCCGCCCGGCAGTACATGAGCGTGCTGGGCTGACCGTGAGCATCGGCGAGATCAAAGCCGCCCTCCGCGAAGTCGACGGCTTACTCGGCGAAGCCGCCGCTACGGTCGAGGAGATCGGTGCCCAACTCGCCGAGGCAACCAGCTTGACCCTCACCACCCTGCACGACAGCCAACATGACGAGGCGAACAAGGCCCGTACGGCGTTGACCTCCGCCAAACGCGAGGTAGAGCTGATCCTCCGCACGATCACCGTGATCAAGGACAACACGGGCAGCTATCGGGAGTCGCTCGGATGACTGGGCTCCTCGCCCAGGTCGTGGCACAGCTCAACTCCGCCATTGAAAAGTTGGACGCCCTAGCCGTCAAAGCCGGCCGCGCCCAGCAGGACACGGCCGAGGCTCAGGGAAATCTTCGCCGGCTCGGTAGCGGGAGCGAGAACCCGAAGCTCGGCCTGGCGATCAGCCAGAGCCGCACCGCTCTCGACAAGACCGGCCGGCTCGGCCTGCTGAGTAGCAACGCCGCGCACCATCTCGCCAACTACGTCAACGTGATCGCCCCGGGTTCCGTCCCCGCTCGTGTTGACGGGGACCGCGGATCACCATCGGGCGAACGAGTGGTCGCAGAGGCAGAGAGCAGGGGCAGCCGAGCCGAAGCCTTCCTCCGGCGTCATGTTAAGAAGGCGGACGAGACCGAGGGCAACCTTCAGGACGCTGAGCAGGCCACGACGGCCGGGCTTCGCGAGTTGATGCATCAGATCAAGGGCGGCCCCGGCGGCACCGCGACCTCCACCGCCGCTCCCAAGCCCGCCCCGCCCGCAGATCGACCACAGTTGGAACACCCGGTCAGCTCCGTCATCATGGCGGCTGGAGCCGTGGCCGTCGGCCTGAAGGGCCTGTGGAACATGACCAAAAAGCACCGCGAGAGGAAGCATCGTGACGATCAGTCCTGACATGGTCGCCTACATCCGCACCATGGTGACGGGCGACCACGCCGAGAACGACCGCATCGAGGCTCGCCTCGACAGTCAGGGCTGGGAGGGTTTCGCCACGCTGCTCGGTGCGGTCTTCTACCTCGCGGTCGACCGCCACTTCCCCAACGGTGCCAGCCCGGAGGAGGTGATCCGGTTCGTCAGCCACATGCGGAGCACGACAACCGGTGGTGCCGAGACTGACGCGACCAGCGCAGAGAAGCTGATCAGCGCCGCTCTCGACCCGACCATCGAGATGGACGTCGACCCTAAGATCGCGGGTCGTATCCAGGGCTTGGCCATTCTGCATACGCTCGGCGGTGGGAGGATCTCCGACGACGAACTCGATTCCCTCCTGAACGAAGCGGCTGTTTTGGCCAGCCGTATCTAACGTCCGGTGACGAGCCAGTCAGTGTGCACTCAACTCCAGTCGAGCGAGATGTCGAGGATCTCCAGATCCGGCGGCACCGCCGGGGCGACCCGCTTGGGGTCGCGGGTCACCAGGTAACAGCGGTACAGCACGGCGGTCGCAACGGCGTGCGCGACGTCCAGCGGCACGTCGAACCGCGCTGCGATCCGGGCCACCCGGCGACTGGTCGGTGCGTCGTACACCGCGACTTTGATCTCCCGTTCCTCGCTCAGGAGCAGGTCGAGGAGGTGGACGGCGGGTGTGCCAGCCACCTCCAGCTGCGCCTGCCCCAGGCAGAGAGCCGGGATCCACACCTCCTGCGCCGGGTCCTCCTCGGCGAGAGTCAGGATCGCCCCCGGTTCGACGCTGTCGCCGGAGGCGTAGGCGAGCAGGGCGGACGTGTCCAGGACCAGACCGTTCACGCGGCGGCCGGCCCGTCCTGGTCGAACTGGCGGAGCCACTCGGCGTTGCGCGCGTGCTGCTCGTCGGTGATCGGTGCCAGGGCGGCAAGGTGGGACCGGGTCCGTTCGACGTCCTCGTCGGTAACCACGTAGCCGAGCTGCTCCCACCGGGCCCGCAGGTTGTCGGCGCGCATTTTCCGGCGCAGGATCCCGGCGATGAAACCCGACGTGTTGCCCTGCGTGCGCTCCACGTACGCGGCCACGTCGTCGGGCAGGCTGATGGTGATCCGGCGAGTCATACTCTGACCCTACCCGCTGCATACCCCGGACCAACGCTCCTTAGCGCGGCATGTCGCATGGCTCGCCCAACCGGGGGTAACGGACAGGGATGAGGGCAAGTTTCCGGCTCGGACGGATCGCGGGGGTGCCGGTCGGGGTCAACTGGAGCGTTCTGGTCATCTTCGCGCTGATCGCGTGGGGGCTGGCCGCGAACCAGTTTCCCCGCTCGTACCCGGACCGCTCGCCGGTGGCGTACACCCTCGCCGGTCTGGCCGCGGCGGTGGTCTTCTTCGTCGGCCTGCTCGCCCACGAGGTGTCGCACGCAGTGGTCGCCAAACGCAACGGGCTGACCGTCGACGGCATCACGCTCTGGCTGTTCGGCGGGGTGGCGGAGCTGAAGGGCGAGCCGCGCGACCCCGGCGCGGAGCTGCGGATCGCGGGCGTCGGCCCGCTGGTCAGCCTGCTGCTCGGGGCGTTCTTCGGTGTCATCGCGCTGCTGTTCGCGCTGGCCGGGCAGGGTGGACTGCTCTTCGGCGCGATCGCGTGGCTGGCCGGCATCAACGTGCTCCTGGCGATCTTCAACGTGCTGCCGGCCGCACCGCTGGACGGTGGCCGGCTGCTGCGCGCGGCGGTGTGGAAGGCCACCGGCGATCGGAGCCGAGCGTCCGTGGTGGCCGCCCGGGCCGGCTGGGTGCTGGGTGTGCTGCTGATCGGCCTCGGGCTGTGGCAGTTCCTGTCCGGTATCGGCTTCGGTGGGCTCTGGCTGGCGCTGATCGGCTGGTTCCTGATCGGCGCAGCCGGGGTGGAGGAGCGGCAGGCCCGCGCCGGAAGCGCACTCCGCGGCATCCGGGTCGCCGACGTGATGACGCCGCAGCCGCAGACCGCCTCGGCGGACATGACGGTCGCCGACTTCGTGGACCACTACCTCTTCGCGTACCGGCACTCGGCGCTGCCGCTGACCGAGGACGGCCGACCGACCGGCCTCGTCACCCTGGACCGGGTGCGGGGCGTACCCGCCGACCGGCGGATGTCGACCACGCTGGCCGAGGTGGCCTGCCGGGCCGACCAGCTGGTCCTCGCGCAGCCGGGGGAAGAGCTCAACGACCTGCTCCCCCGGCTCAGCGAGTGCGCCGACGGCCGCGCCCTGGTGGTGAGCGACGACGGCCTGCTCACCGGCATCGTCTCCCCCAGCGACATCAGCCGCGCCGTTCAGCGCGGCAGCCTGCGCACCCCGGTCGGTCAGCGGGGGAAGTAGCGGTCCAGCAGGTCGGTGCGGAACGTGCCGGTCGGGTCCAGGCGGGTCAGCAGGGCGGCGAAGTCGGCGTGGCGGGGGTAGCGGGCGGCCAGCTCGGTGGGGGCGGTGACGAAGACCTTGCCCCAGTGCGGGCGGGGCGCGAACGGCGCCAGCCGGTCCTCCACCTCGGCCAGCACCGGCAGCACCGCGTCGGCGTCGTCGACCCAGGTGAAGTGGACCACGAAGCTGTCCCGCCGGTGGTTCGGGCTGAGCCACAGCTCGTCGGCCGCCACCGTCCGCAGCTCGCACACCTGCAACACGGGGGCGATCAGGTGCGCCACCTCGGCCAGCGCGGCGAGCGCCCCGGCCGCCGCCGTACGCGGCAGGTGGTACTCGGACTGGAGTTCGTCACCGCTGCTCGGGGTGAAGCCGAGCTTGAAGTGCGGCAACCGCTCGTGCCACGGGCCCGGCACGCCGAGCTGTGGGGTGCAGTTCTCGGCCGGCATGCCGAGCACCGGGTGTCGCGGCTGGTCGGCGGCCGTGGTGCCGAGCCAGTCCGTCTCCGGCGGCGGCTGGTCCGCGAGCTGCTTGCGCCACACCTCCCGCAGACGCGGGGTACGCCAGTCGGTGAACACGCTCACGCTGTACGCCGAGTCGAACGCCTCGTCCAGCGCCTCGACGGGTAGGTCGAGGCGCACGTACTGGCGCAGCTCGAACGTCGGCACCAGATCCAGGGTTACCCGGGTGACCAGGCCGAACGCGCCGAGCCCGACCACCATGCCGGCGAACGTGTCGCCGTCGGTGTCGCGGTCCACGTGCGTCAGGTCCCCGTCGGCGTTGACCAGCTCCAGGGCGGCTACCGAGGTGGCCAGGTTGCCGTGGGCGGGGCCGGAGCCGTGGGTGGCGGTGGCCACCGCGCCGGCGACCGAGATGTGCGGCAGTGAGGCGAGGTTGGCCAGCGCGTACCCCTGGCCGTGCAGGTGCCGGGCGACGTCGCCGTAGCGCAGCGCGCCGGCGACGGTGACCTGCCCGCGCTCGCGGTCGATCTCGATCGTCGGGGGCAGGCCGGCGAGCGAGACCAGGTCCCCGGTGGTGTCGCCGAGGCGGTTGAAGGAGTGCCCGGTGCCCACCGCGCGGATCCGGGAGCTGCCGGCGACCAGCCGGCGCACCTCGTCGACGGTGGTGGGGCGGTGGAACTCCCGCGCGGCGTAGCGCACGTTGCCGGCCCAGTTGCGGCGTGGCACGTCGGTGCTGGCCGTCTGATGCTGTCCCTGCGCGGTCATGGGGCGGTCTCCCGATCGGTGGACTGGTGGTCGGCCAACGCGGCGACGAGGGCTTCCAGAACCGCATCCGCCTGGTACGTGGGGTAGCCGCGTTGGGCGATCGGCAGACCGGCGGCGGTGGCGCGTTCGATCTCGCCCCGGGCCGCCTGCCGGGTCGCCGCATCCCCGGAGATCAGGGCGTCCTGGCCGCGTCGGATCAACCTGTCGACCCGATCCATCTGGTAGCCACGCAGGCCGACCGGGAGGTCCGGGGCGGCGAAGGCGGCGCGGCGCAGAGCGAGCAGGTCGACGAACCGGTCCCCGGCGCAGCGCGCGAGCGCCTCGGCCACCTGCTCGGGTTGCTCCCGGACCTGGTCGAAGACCAGCAGCTCGACGGCCGGCCGGCCGTCGATCGGGTGGCGGGCGGTGACCGGTTCGAATGCCGCAGCCGGTGCGGGCACCAGCAGCAGGCGCGGCGGCGTCGAGTAGCCGTCGCGGCGGGGCGGCTCGTCGAGGACCAGCGCGTCGACCTCGGCCCACCGGATCTCCCGGCGCAGGCCGGGCCGCCGGATGCTGAGCCCTTCCGGGGTGATCCCGAAGCGGAACGGCCGCAGCGCGCTGACCAGCACCACCGCGCCGAGCGCGATCGCACCCACGGCGACGATCGTCCGTAGCAGGGCGCCGTCGCTGGGGTAGACCAACAAGAGCACCCCACCGAGTACGCACACCAGGGCGAGCACCCGGGCCCCCCGGCTCCGGCGCAGCTCCACGCTCGGACCCCCGTTCATGACCGTGGCGTCGGTCCTCGCATCCTCCGACAGACCGGGCGCCACGGACACCGGACGATCGGGCACGGTTGTTCTCGCCATCGTCGGGGAACCCTACGCCCATGAGCAGCTACCGTGATCCGGCCCCGCGGGGCGATGTCTTCCCCTCGGAGGAGGAGCTGGACCCGACCGGCAGCGCGGTCGAGCCGGCCAGCGCCCCGCCGGGCGCCCGGTTGTCGAGCCACCCGGCGCCCACGCCCGGCCCCCGTCCGACACCCGCCCCCGCGCCCGCGCCGACGCCCGTACCGTCGCCCGGTCCGCCGCCGCGCGAGCCTGGCGGCGAGTCACGGTCGATCGTGACGCGCCACCTGGACGGGTCGGTCGAGGTGGTCACCGACCTCGACGGCGACGGCCTCGCCGACGTCGTCCAGATCGACGTGGACGGTGACGGCGTACCGGACATCACCTATGTGGACAGCGACCGCGACGGCCGGCTGGACACCGTGCTGCGCGACCCGGGCCGCCCGGCCCACCACCGCGCCTGACGCGACGGCCGGCCGGCGGTCGGGTTGCCGGGCTCAGAGGTTCGCCATCACCTCGGTGGCGACCAGGTCGAGGTGGTCCAGGTCGGTCAGGTCGAGCACCTGGAGATAGAGCCGCTGGCTGCCGATCTTCGCGTACCGGCCGATGGTGTCCAGGACCTCGTCGGGCGTGCCGGCGAGACCGTTGGCCCGCAGCTCGTCCGGCTCGCGGCCGATGGCGGCGGCCCGGCGGGCCACCTCGGCGTCGTCGCGCCCGCAGCACAGCACCAGGGCGTTGGACCAGACCAGGTCGCCCGGGTCCCGACCGATCTCGGCGCACGCCGCGCGCACCCGCTCGAACTGCGCCGCCGAGTCCGCCGTCGAGGCGAACGGCAGGTTGAACTCGTCGGCGTAGCGGGCGGCCAGCCGGGGTGTGCGCTTCGGACCCATCCCGCCGAGCAGGATCGGCGGGCGGGGCTGCTGCACCGGCTTGGGCAGGGCCGGGGAGTCGCTGACCGGGTAGTACCGGCCGTCGTGGCTGAACCGCTGCCCGTCCGGGGTGGACCACAAACCGGTGATGACCGCGAGCTGCTCCTCGAGCCGGTCGAACCGCTCGCTCAGGGCCGGGAACGGAATGCCGTACGCGGTGTGTTCGTCGGCGTACCAGCCGGTGCCGATGCCCAGCTCCACCCGGCCGCCGCTCATCTGGTCGACCTGCGCCACGGTGATCGCCAGCGGGCCGGGGAGCCGGAAGGTCGCTGCGGTCATCAGCGTGCCGAGCCGGATGCGGCTGGTGTCCCGGGCCAGGCCGGCGAGGGTGGTCCACGCGTCGGTGGGGCCGGGATCGCCGCTCACCCCGCCCATCTTGAGGTAGTGGTCGGACCGGAAGAACGCGCCGAAACCGGCGTCCTCGGCGCGGCGGGCCACCGCGAGCAACTGGTCGTAGGTGGCACCCTGCTGGGGCTCGGTGAAGATCCGCAGTTCCATGCGTCCGAGCATAGGGAGCCGATCGGCGGACCGCGTCCGGACGGGCGGCCCGGTCATATTCCTTGACCGTCATATAACGCTTGAGGCATATTGGTCTGGTGGCCACCGACGCCTTCACCGTCCTCGCCGAGCCCACCCGACGCCGGATCCTGGACGCGCTCCGCGACACCGACCGCAGTGTCGGCGAGCTGGTCGACGGGCTCGGGGTCAGCCAGCCGGCCGTTTCCAAGCACCTGCGGGTGCTGCGCGAGGCCGGCTTCGTCTCCTGCCGCACGGCCGCCCGGCAACGGATCTACCGCCTCGAGCCGGGCCCGCTGCGGGCGGTGGACGGCTGGCTCGACCCGTACCGCCGGCTCTGGACGCGGCACCTGGACGCCCTCGAACGACACCTCGACAGTCAGGAGCAGTAAATGAACCGCGACGCGTTCCGTCCGAGCCCACCCGCCGAGGTGCGCGCCGAGCCCACCGACGGCGGCGCCGTCCTGGTCTTCGTCCGTGACCTGCGGCACCCGCCGGCCACCGTGTGGGCGGCGCTGACCGATCCGACACAGCTCGCCCAGTGGGCCCCGTTCCTCGCCGACCGGGACCTCGGTGACCCCGGTGCCGCCGTGCTCACCCTCGTCGACGGCGAGACCACCGCGGAGCAACCGGCGACGGTACGCCGGGCCGAGCCGCCCCACCTGCTCGAATACACCTGGGGTGACGACCTGCTGCGCTGGGAGCTGACCCCCGTGGGCGCCGGCACCCGGCTCACCCTGCGGCACACCGTCGCCGACCGGGGCATGCTGCCGATGGTCGCGGCCGGCTGGCACCTCTGCCTCGACGTGGCCGAGAAGCTGCTCGACGGCGACCCGGTAGGCCCGATCCGGGGCGCCGAGGCCAAGGACTTCGGCTGGGCCGAGCTGCGCGACACGTACGCCGAGCGGTTCGGCCAGGGCTGAGGCGCGGCCCGACGCCCCGGACCTCAGAGCAGCCTGGCCAGGGCGTACGCCGAGGGTGTCTCCGGCGCCGCCTGGTAGGCGATGATCACCTGACCGTCGGCGCCGGCGACCGCAAGCGTCTCCCGCCGGAGGGTGAGCGGCCCGACGACGGGGTGGTGGAATCGCTTGACCTCGTCGCGTGTCGGCCGGACGTCGTGCGCGGTCCAGACGTCGCGGAAACGGCCGTCAGCCAGCAGCTCGGCGATGAGGTCGGTCGTCGCGGGGTCGCGCGGGTCGGCTTCGGCCCGGAGCGCGGCGACGCTCTGCGCGGCGATCTGGGCCCAGTCGGGGAACAGCGTGCGCACCGTGGGGTCGCGGAACATGCCGCGGACCAGGTTCTGACCTGGTGTGTAGAGCGGGGACAGCGCCATGGCGAGCTTGTTGGCCGCCAACACGTCGAAGCGGCGGTCGCGGACGTACGCGGGCGTCTGGCCGAACGAGTCGATGAGCTGCTGCACGGCGTCGGACGCCGCGGCGTGCTCGCGCGCCGGCGGCGCGGGGGTGGCCAGCGCGGTGAGATGTGCCCGCTCGTCCTCGTTCAACCGCAACGCGCTCGCCAGGGCGTTCAGCACCTGCGGCGACGGGTTGCGGTCCGTGCCCTGTTCCAGGCGGGTCAGATAATGCTGGCTGACGCCCGCGAGACGAGCCAGTTCGTCACGGCGTAGTCCTGGTACGCGTCGGCGCCCGAACGAGGTCACCCCCGCCTCGCCCGGCCGGACCCGCCCGCGACGCGCCTTCAGGAAGTCACCCAGCGCGTTCTCGCCGTTCATTCCCGCCAGCCTAGCCCCGTCAGGGTGCTGGCAGGCCGGCGTCCGCCGGCGCAGGGTCGAGTCATGAAGACATGGTTCATCACCGGCGCGTCCCGCGGTTTCGGCCGCATCTGGGCCGAGGCCGCACTCGAACGCGGCGATCAGGTCGCCGCCACGGCACGGGACCGCCGGACGCTTGAGGATCTGACCGGGGCGTACGGGGACCGGGTCCTGCCGCTGACCCTCGACGTGACCGACCGCCCGGCCGTGTTCGACGCGGTGTCCCGTGCCGCGGCGGCGTTCGGCCGGCTCGACGTCGTCGTCAACAACGCGGGTTACGGGCTGTTCGGCATGGTCGAGGAGACGACCGAGGAACAGGCCCGCGCGCAACTGGAGACGAACTTCTTCGGCGCGCTCTGGGTGACCCAGGCCGCCCTGCCGGTGCTGCGGGCGCAGGGCACCGGCCACCTCCTCCAGGTTTCCAGCATCGGGGGCATCGGCGCCTTCCCCACCCTGGGGCTCTACAACGCGTCGAAGTGGGCACTGGAAGGGCTCAGCGAGGCCCTGTCGGCCGAACTCGCCCCGCTCGGAGTGACGGTGACGATCGTGGAGCCGGGCCCGTACGGCACCGACTGGTCCGGGGACTCGGCCGCGCACACCGAGCCGATCGAGGCGTACGAGCCGGTACGACAGGCACGCCGCGCCGGGGCGTCCACGCGTACGCCCGACGATCCGGCGCTGACCGCCGGCGTCATCCTGCAACTCGTCGACTCCGCCGAGCCGCCGTTGCGCCTGTTCCTCGGGCCGTACCCGTACCGTCTCGCCGAGACGTTGTACGCGAACCGGCTCGCCACCTGGCACGACTGGCGCTGGCTGGCGGAGCAGGCCGGCCCGCCGCAGGGGGCGTGAGCGCTGGCCGGCGGACGGCGTGCCGGGCCCACTGTGAACGGTGGACGGCCGGGTCGACCGTACCGCCGGCTCCGGGCCCGCGTCAGACGTACGGCCGGGTGGCGTACGCGGTGCGCAGCGCGGCCAACCCGGCCGACTTCGGCGACAGCGTTCCCCACCCGGAGTTGAAGTAGTTGGTCCGCGCGATACGGGGTCCACGCTCGGCGTTGAGCTGGGCGATCGCCGCGGGAACTGTAGCGATCCAGGCCGCCTGGTCCGGGATCTCGGCCGATCGCACCCCGTACTCCGCGATGATCACCGGTCGGGACAGCGCCACCGGGCCGAGATCCGCGACCGCCCAGTCCTTCGTCCGGCGGAAGCGGGCCAGCGCGGTCTGGCCGACAGCTGTCGCGTAGGCGTTCCACTGCAGGTAGTCCAGCCGCGACATCAGCGACTCCGGGTGGGTGCGCTGGAAACACGCCCGGTCGAAGCCGCCCAACCCGACCGAGAAGGTCGTCCCGGCGGGCAACGTGCGGGCCTTGAACCAGGTGACGATGTAGGTCATGGCCTGCACCGCCCGCGCGTCGGACTCGGCCCAGGTGTACGCCTTGCCCGCCTCGGTCGTGCCGAACTCGTGGTCCGTGTCCAACTCGGACGCGAGCTGGATGTTCACCCCGAAGCCGAACGTCCGGTACTGGGACAGGGCGCGGGCGAACAGACCGTCGCACTGGCCGTTGAGCACCTGGGTGTACCCGTACGCCTTCGGCCAGGTGGTGCCGGGTCGCTGCTGGATCGTCATCGACGGCGCCGGCACGGTGTAGCTGACGCCGTCCACCGTGAAGGTCTGCGGCCCGGCGTCGCCAGCGCCGTAGTGCTTCAACTCCAGGACCATGTTGATCTGCACCCCGGCCTTGCCCAGGTTGATGAGCCACGGCCGGTTGTAGCCGGGAAAGACGTACCCGTCGGCGAAGCTGCGGTACTGGGTCAGCGAGCGGAAGTTGCCGCCGGCCATGTCGGCCGTCGGGTCGGCGCCGCCGGACAGGTAGTAGCCGCCGAGGACCGGTTGGCGCAGGCTGTAGTCGACGCCTGCCGTCGCGGTGTTGCCGGCCGCGTCGCGGACCTGGACGGTGACCCGGGGCATCACGCCACCGCCCGGTACACGGCGACCGAGCCGTTGTCGGAGACCCGGGACCAGGTACGCCCGGAGTTGTCGCTGACGGTCACGGTCAGCGGGTCGATGACCGCGGTGACCTTGACCGGCGCGCTGCTGTTGCCCTGCGCGTCGGTGACCACGATGGTGACGGTCAGTGGTTTGGTGTCGGCGTCGGAGTACGTGACGGTCAGCAGCATCTGGTCGCCCGGTGCGAAGACGGACGCGTTCAGGGCTGCGGTCGCGGTAGGAGCCGCCATGTCACTGCCTCTCTGATGAGGTCGCCGGGGCGGACGCGCGGGTGAGCGACGCCGGACCAGGCGAGATCCACGATGCGGGAAGGCTGGTGGAGCACGGGAGCGGCGGCGCGGCCGGTGGACGGCGGCGCCGGCGGTGGGCGATGGCCACCGCCGCGGGCATCCGCGGCGGTGTGGGCGACCGCGCCTTACGTGTGGTCGGGCCGGCGGCTGTGCCGTGCCCGCCGTGGCGGGGTCGGGCTGGGCGAGGGCGGCACCGACGTGGACGATGCTGTCCGCGATGGGCCGGAGGACTGGGATGTGGCCCGACATCCGTCCGCCTCCTCGCCTGCCCTAAGCGTGCTCTACCAGGGGCTTTACCGTCTTGTCCGGTTAGCGACAATCGCCCTGGTGTCGGGCCATGCGTCCGGCGCGCGGTGCTGGGCTACCGGCGTGCCGCAAGCGGACGACAGGTGGTGTCCGTCGCCTGTCGCGCCGGCCTCCGGCAACCGGCCCGAGCCGTCCCTGCTACGGCGCCGTGCCCGCCACGGCCCAGGCCCGCGCGGTGAGCCGGATCGAGCCGTCCGGCTCGATCGGCAGCCGGCCCGCCAACAGGTCCCGCAACGCCGCCCGTTGCGGCTCACCCAGCGAGGTGACGTACGACGGGGCGCTGCCCTGCCCGCCGAGGAACGGCCGCCAGTAGTCGTCGAAGTCGGCGAACACCGTCGGCACGTCCACCGGCCGGACCGACACGTCCCGCAGGCCGGCGTCCACCCACAGGTCCCGCAACGGTTCCGGCCGGCACATGCTGAACCGGCTCGCCTCGTCCCGCCCCGCCGCACCCGGGTCGAGGTGGGCGACGGCGGCCCAGAAGTGCCGCATCATCGCCATGCCCTCCGTGTAGTCCCACACGTACGCGGACACCGCCCCCGCCGGCCGGACGACCCGGGCGAACTCGGCGACCGCCCGCGCCGGCTCGGGCACGAAGTTGAGCGTCAGCCCGCTGACCACCACGTCGACGGTGCGGTCGGGCACCGGCAGCGCGCGGGCGTCCCCGACGTGGAAGCTCGCCCGCGCGTCCTGGACGCGGGCACGCGCCTGGGCGACGAAACCCGCCGAGGGGTCGATGCCGGTGATCCGGGCGGGATCGGCCTCGGCGAGGACCGTCGCGGTCAACGCGCCGGTGCCGCAGCCCACGTCGAGCCAGTGCCGCCCGGGTGCCACGGCCAGTCCGCGTACGAAGTCGGCCGCGACCAGGCGGCTCCACCGACCCACGTACGCCTCGTACGCGTCGGCGTCCGCCCACACCGGGTGTGTCATGTCCGCACGATACGACAGCGTCCGTGGGCGCAAGGGCGAAGCGCCTCGTTGCCCCGGGCTGGCACACTGCCGCCGTGACGATGACCCAGACGTCGGCGGTGCACCGGGTGCACGCGTGGCAGCGCCTCCTGGTGGTGGCCGCGCTGGTGGCTTCCGTGGTCCTGCTCGGCTGGGCGTACCAGACCGGGGGCGACACCCTGCGTTTCCGGTTCGGGTGGGTCGCGGTCGTGCTGACCGCGGTCCCGTTGTTCGTCATGCGGGGGCGGCAGTTCACGTACGCCTGCCTGGCTGTGGGTGTCTCGTTGCTCGTCCTGGCCTGCGGGCCGGCGCCGGCCGGGCTCCTACCGGCGATGCTGGTCCTGCTGGCCACCACCGCGGACCCGCGGCGGTCGCCGTGGCGGGCCCGGCTGTCGGTGCTCGTCGGCGCGGCGCTGGTGGTCGTCCCGGTCGTGGCGTCAGCGGGAGCGGTGCGCGACTCGCTGACGTCCCCGCCGGTCGGCTTCGTCGTCCACACCGACGCGGATACCGAGGTGACCGACCTCGTCGGGCCGGGAGACGTGAGCGTGGTCGGCGTGCACACCCGGTACGACGACGGCGACGGGGGGCCGATCAGCTTCGTCGAGTTCACCCCCGGTCTGTCGGCCGACGGGCAGGATCAACTGCGCCGCCAGCTGGCGCAGAAGCCAGGCGTGTCGAAGATCTGCTCGTGGTACCGGAACAATCACCTGCGGTCCGCCTGCTGAGCGGCCGGTTCCGACCGCCCGCCGCGCCTCGCCCACTGCTCGGCAGGCCGCGCGACGGACGCGGCTACTGTCGAGCCATGCCGCTGCGTCCGGATGAGGTCGAGGTGTTCGAGCGCTCCAGGGGCCGCCTGGAGGCGATCGCCTACCGGCTGCTGGGCTCGGCCAGCGACGCCGAGGACGCGGTCCAGGACACGTTCCTGCGCTGGCAGTCCGCCGACCGGGAGCACGTCGAGACGCCCGAGGCGTGGCTGACGAGGGTGCTCACCAACCTGTGCCTCAACCAGCTCACCTCGGCGCGCGCCCGGCGGGAGACCTATGTGGGGACGTGGCTTCCCGAGCCGGTGCTCGCCGGGGACCGGATGCTCGGCCCGGTCGACACCGTCGAGCAGCGCGAATCGGTCTCCATGGCGGTGCTCACCCTGCTGGAGCGGCTGTCGCCCAACGAGCGCGCGGTGTACGTGCTGCGCGAGGCGTTCGGCTACCCGCACGGTGAGATCGCCGAGATCCTCGGCGTCAGCGAGTCGAACTGCCAGCAGATCTACCGGCGTGCCCGGCAGCACGTCACCGCCGACCGGGCCCGCGCGGAGGTCGACAGCGCCGCCGCCCGCAAGATCGTCACCGAGTTCCTCATGGCGGCCAACAACGGCGAGGTCCAGCGGCTGGTGGCGCTGCTCACCGACGACGCGACAAGCGTCGGCGACGGCGGCGGCAAGATCCCGGCCCGGACCACGCCGATCAGCGGCGCGCTGGCGGTGGCGAAGTTCCTGCGGGGCCTGTTCCGGCCCAGCGACGCCAAGCGGAACCTGGTCAGCGGCAGCCCGGCCCTCTACGCCGAGGTCGTCAACGGCGGCCCGGCGGTGGTCGTGGTGACCGGCGACCAGGTCGTCGGCGTCATGTCCCTGGAGGTGACACCCGACGGTGTCGCGGCCATCCGCATCCAGGTGAACCCCGACAAGCTCGAACGCGTCACGCGCCAGTGGTCCACCACCGAGCACTCGGAACCGCTCCTGCACGTCTGGTGACCCAGGTCATAGCCACCTCCTGTCAGCAATCGCGTCGCCGTCCGGTTCAGGAAGCGACCATCACCGAGACAGGAGTGCCGCCATGAAGCACCGCATCGTCGTCCTCGGAGCCGGATACGCCGGAGCGATCGCCGCCGGGCGTCTCGCCCGGCGACTGCACCCCGACGACATCGAGATCACCGTCGTCAACGCCGAGGCCGACTTCGTCGAGCGGGTCCGCATGCACCAGCTCGCCACCGGCCAGGACCTCAAGCGCCGCGAGCTGAGCCAGGTGTACGCGGGCACCGGCGTGCGGGTGCGACGGGCCCGGGTCACCGCCGTCGACGTCGACCGCAGGACTGTCGCGCTGACCGACGAGAGCGGCGCCGACGAGATCGCCTACGACACCCTCGTGTACGCCCTCGGCAGCGCCGCCGCCGACCACGGCGTGCCCGGTGTCGCCGAGCACGCGTACGACGTCGCCGGCCGGCCGTCGGCGCTGCGGTTGCGTGACCGCCTCGGCCAGCTCGCGGCCGGCGCGACGGTGCTCGTCGTCGGCGGGGGCCTCACCGGCCTCGAAGCGGCCACCGAGATCGCCGAGGCCCGGCCCGACCTCGACGTCGCGCTCGCCGCCCGCGGCGGCCTCGGTGACTGGCTCACCGGAAAGGCACGACAGCACCTGCGGGGCGTCACGGCCCGGCTCGGCATCACCGTCCACGAGCACACCGACGTCGCCCGGGTGGAGGCGACCGGCGTCGTCACCGCCGACGGTCGGACCATTCCGGCCCAGGTGACCGTGTGGACGGCCGGCTTCGCCGTCCACCCCGTCGCCGCCGCCACGACCCTGACGGTCGCGGCCACCGGGCAGATCGTCGTCGACGACACCATGCGCTCCCTCTCGCACCCCGACGTGTACGCCGTCGGCGACGCCGCACTCGCCGCCGGGCCGGGCGGCAAGCCCCTGCGGATGTCCTGCGCCTCGGGAGGCCCGATGGCCTGGCAGGCCGCCGACGCCATCGCCGCGCGCCTGACCGGTCAGGTGAAGATCCCGAAGGCCCCGCTGGGCTACTTCAACCAGTGCATCAGCCTCGGCCGCCGCGACGGCATCATCCAGTACGTGACCGCCGACGACCGGGCAAAGCCGTCCCTGCTCACCGGACGGCTGGCGGCCCGCTACAAGGAGGTCGTGTGCCGGGGCGCCGCGTGGAGCATCACCCACCCCATCCCGTACCCGGTGCGCCGCCGCCACGTCACCGCCACCCGGACGGAGACCGCCGCGACGGTGTCGTGACCGGGTGGCTGTGAGAACGGGTCGGTCCCCGAACCCACGCGTCACACGGGCAGCGCCCCGCAGACCGGTGATCCGGTCCGCGGGGCGCGGTTGGAGCAACAGCTGCCGCCTCAGTGGACGGTGCACAGCGCCGCGTCGACGCTGCCGTTCACGTCGGCGAGCATCTGCTCACCGGTCGGCAGACCGGTCACGGCGACGACGGCGCCGCGGCCGTCCTCGGTGACGAGGTTGCGGGTCTCGAAGCCCTGGATGTCACCGCCGTGGCCCCAGGCATCGCCGCCGCAGGGCAGCTCGTGCCGGGCGATGCCCAGCCCGTACTCGTACTCGCCGGACGGCTCGAAGCCGGGCGCGGGCACTGTCGTCATCATGGCCGCCTGCTGCGCGGGCTTGAGCAGCCGGCCGCCGACGAGCGCCTCGAAGAAGGTCCGCAGCTCGTCCGGGGTCGAGACCAGTTGGCCGGCGGCCCAGCCCAGGGACGGGTCCATGTCGGTGACGTCCACCCACGCAGCGCCCGGGGCCACCGCGACGTAGCCGTGGGGGTGCGTGCCCCGAAGGCGCTGCTCCCCCACGCCCGGCCAGTACGTGTCGCGCAGACCGAGCGGCCTGATGACACGGTCGGTGATCTCCTCCCCGATGGGGCGTTCGGTGACCTGCTCGACGATGAGCCCCGCGAGGACGTAGTTGGTGTTGCTGTACCTCCACTTCGCCCCGGGCGCGAAGTGCGGGGCGTTCGTGAGCGCGGCGTCCACCAGCCGGCGCGGCTGGTAGTACGAGTGACTCTTGTCGATCAGGTCTTGCGGCTGCGTGAACAGCACGTCGTCGTAGTCGGGCAGGCCGCTCGTCTGCTGCAGCAGCTGGCGTACGGTGATCGCTCCGCCGTCGTTGCCGTTGCCCCGTACGACGCCGGGCAGATAGTGCTCGACAGTGGCGTCCAGGTCGATGCGGCCCTCCCCCACCAGTTGCAGGACGACCACGGCGGTGAAGGTCTTGGTGTTGCTGCCGATGCGGACCTGGCCGTCGCGGGGAACCGGAGCGTGCGAGCGGAGGTCGCGCACGCCGGCGGTGTAGTCGTGGACGCGTCCGTCGGCTCCCCGCACCGAGGCGAGCACGCCGGGAAAGCCGTCCTCGCTGACCAGCCGGTCCAGGTGCCGCTGCACGGCGTCGCGTGGGCCGGCGGGCCGACCGGATTCGGCCGCGGCGAACGCCGGAGGGCCGGTCAGGACGGCGACGGCGGCCAGCGTCCCGGCGGCCGCCCGCAGGGTCCGGCGGCGGCGGGCGGACGTGCGCTCTTGCAGGGGCATGACGGGCTCCTCGGTATCGGACTCGCTTGACCCCATCAATGGTTCAAGGATTCCGATTCCGGGACGATCCCTCCTGCTGCCCTCCTGCGGTACAGCCTGCGCTACCCAGTAGCGGAGCGGGAGGCGGTCAGGCCGACGCGGAACGTTCCAGATCGTGTCGACTGAGGGCGGCGCGCAACCCCAGCCCCTCGGCGGCGAGGTTCTGCCGCCCGCCCTGCTCACGGTCGATCGCGCACACCACGGTGTCGATCACCGCGCCGCTGGCGCGCAGTTGCCGGCACGACGCCAGTAGCGCCCCGCCCGTCGTGACCACGTCCTCGATCACCACGACGCGCCTACCGTCCACCGGGCCACCCTCGGCCGCCTTGCGGGTGCCGTACTCCTTGGCCTGCTTGCGAACGAAGACAGTCGGCAGCCCGGTCACCTGTGACATGACCGTGGCGATCGGTATGCCGCCCATCTCCATCCCGGCCAGCACGTCGCACCCGGGCAGCAGGGCGACCATCGCCTCGGCCACGTCGCGCAACAGATCGGGCTGCCCCTCGAACAGATACTTGTCGAAGTACTCGGGGCTCACCTGACCGGATCGCAGCCGGAACGACCCGGTCAGGTGACAGGCTTCGTACACGCGACGCGCGAGTAGGGACGGCACACCCGTCAGCCTCGCATCCCGGCTGGCGCGGTCATTGGCCAGGCTCACCCGCTAGCCGGCGTCGGGGCCCTGAATCCTGGCCACCGCGGCGGCGAACTCGGCGTCGGTGAGCGCGCCCCGCTGGTGCTGCCGGGTCAGCGCGTGGACGTCCCGTCGCTGGTTAGCCGTCGGGCCGCCACGGTTGGTCACGGACCGGCCAACTCCCGCGGACCGGCGTCTTGTGGCGGCACCGGCGGTGGACGGCCGCGCCGGCCCATCGGCCTGCGCGGCATCTCGGGGCTGCGCGTCGCGCTGGTGTGCCCGCAGTGTCGTCAGGATCTCGTCGTAGTGCTCCGGCCAGGTGGCCAGCCGTCCCAGTTCGGGCCGGAACGTGAACGGCCGCAGCAGGTCACCGCGCTGGAGCGCGGTCTGGACCGCGACCCCGTCGGTTCGCTCGATGATGATCGCGGAGCGACCCATGTCCAGTCCCGCGATGGTGGCGATGCCGCTGTGGATGGACGCCACCGATGCCCAGGGAACCGTTGTCGTGCGCAGTAGCGTCCGGGACCGGACGCCGGCCGCGCTGACGTAGACCCCGAGCATCGCCTGCCGTACGGCGACGGCGAGGCAGATGGCCATCCACGCCCCGAAAAGGATCGCGACCGGGGTCGGCACCGGCATCGGCCACCCGCGCACGTACGCGATCACGAGTAACGAGACGGCGGCGGCCACCCCCACCAGCCCCAGCATCGCGAAGCCGGTCGTGGCGTCGAGAGAGTACGGGCGTTGCCACTTACCCATGCCGTCATGGTGACCGGTGGCGTCCACCCGCCGGATGTCCTGGACCGCGCGTGCGGGTGCTCAGTACCGGACGCCGTTGCCGAGGAAGGGCGACGTGGGACTGGGCTGGCCGTCGACAGTCGCGCCGGCGAAGGCGAGCCGCGGCGCGAGGTACCGGTTGTTGTCGGCCGGGAAGTTGAGAGCAGGTGCTGACACCTCGTCGAGCCGTGCGGTCTGCTCCGGCGACAACCGCACGTCCACGGCGGCCAGGTTCGCCTTCAGTTGGTCGAGACGCCGCGCCCCGATCAGCACCGACGACACACCCGGTCGGGCGCCGACCCAGGCCAGCGCCACCGCCGCCGGTGTCACGCCGGCGTCGGCCGCGACCTCGTGCAACACGTCGATCACCTGCCAGTCGCGCTCGCTCGGGCCGCCCACCAGTGCGGCGCGGGTCGTGTCGATGTCGCTGGCGCCGCGCACGTACTTCCCGGAGAGCCAACCGCTCTTGAGCGGACTCCACGGCAGGACGCCGAGACCGTGCTCGCCCGCCATCGGGATGAGCTCCCCCTCGACCGTCCGTTCGAGCAACGAGTACTCCAACTGCATCCCGATCGCCGGCGTCCAACCGCGGAAGTGCGCGACGACCTGCGCCTCGGCGGCCTTCCACGCGGGCAGGTCGGACAGGCCCACGTAGCGGATCTTGCCGGCCGTGACGAGGTCGTCGAGGGCGCGCAGCGTCTCCTCGACCGGTACGCCACGGTCCCAGTTGTGCAGCCAGTAGATGTCCAGGTGGTCGGTGCGCAGCCGGCGCAGCGACTCCTCGGCCTGGGCGACCACCGCCTTGCGCCCGGCGCCGCCGCCGTTGGGGTCGCCGGGGAAGAGGTTGCCGAAGAACTTCGAGCCGAGAATGATCCGGTCACGCAGGCCGGGCCGGGCGGCCAGGTAGTCACCGATGATCTTCTCGGAGTGACCGTTGGTGTAGATGTTTGCGGTGTCGATGGAGTTGCCGCCACGTTCCAGGTACTCGCTGATCATCGCCTCGGACTCGTCGACCGGGGCGCCCCAGCCGTGGTCCTCGCCGAAGGTCATGGCACCCAGGGTGTACGGGCTGATACGCAGGCCGGAGCGGCCCAGCGTGACAAAGTGATCGAGTGGCATGCGCCCAGTACACACCCGGAAACCGCCGACCCCGTAGGTCGATACTGCCAGCGCATTGCCTGATCCTGCCATTCTCGGCAGTATGGGCCCATGACCACTCTGCCGGAGATCCGCGACCTGGTGCTGCGCCACGCCGGCCGGCCCACGCCCGGCGGTCTCGTCCTGCACCGCACCGACACGCCCACCGAGCCGATGCCGGCCCAGACCGCGCCGCTCTTCGCGCTCGTCGCGCAGGGCGCGAAGTACGCGGTGCTGGGCGACGGTGTCTTCTCGTACGGCGTCGGGCAGTTCATCGTCGCCTCCATGGAGCTGCCGGTGATCAGCCACGTCAGCCAGGCCAGCCGCGCCGAGCCGTACCTGGTGCTGGGCCTCGCGCTGCGGCCGTCGCTGATCGCGGACCTGCTGTTGGACGCGCCCCCGGCCACCGGCGAGCCGGCGGCCGGCATCGCGGTCAGCACCGCCGACGACGACCTGCTCGACGCGGTGGTGCGGCTGCTGCGGCTGCTCGACCGCCCCGACGACCAACGCGTGCTCTGGGCGGGTGTGGAGCGCGAACTCGTCTGGCGGTTGCTGACCAGCGAACAGGGCGGGACGGTCCGCCAGATCGGGGTGGGCGACGGCAACGTCGTCCAGATCGAGCGGGCGATCCGGTGGATCCGCGAGCACCACGCCGACCTGTTCCGCGTCGAGGACGTGGCGCGCGTGGCCGGGATGAGCGTGACCTCGCTGCACCGCCACTTCCGGGCGATCACGACGATGACGCCGATCCAGTTCCAGAAGATGGTGCGCCTGCAGGAGGCGCGGGCCCGGCTGCTGGCCGATCCCGGTGACGTGGCGGCCGTCGGGTTCGCGGTCGGCTACGAGAGCGCGTCGCAGTTCAGCCGCGAGTACCGACGACTGTTCGGGCTGCCGCCGGGCCGGGACGCGGCCCGCCTCGCCCAGCTCGACCCGGCGCGGCTGGCGACTGTGTGAGGCCTCGAAATTGGTGGCACGATCCGGCAGCGGGGTGTTTCCTGACACCGGCCTGATCAACACCAGGGTGGGAAGGAACCACGTGATCGTCGTCTCCGCTGCCTCCGGAGCACTCGGCCGGCTCGTCGTCCGGCAACTCCTGACGCGGGTCCCCGCCGATCGGGTCGTCGCGGTGGTACGCCAACCCGCGCGCGCCGCCGAGCTGGCCGCGCTCGGCGTTGCCGTGCGGCACGGCGACTACGACGATCCCGCCAGCCTCCGCTCGGCGTTTCGCGACGCGGAGCGGCTGCTGCTGATCTCCTCGCCCGAGCTGGCTCCGGACCGCCGGATCGGGCACCATCTGGCCGCGCTGGAGGCGGCCACCGCCAACGGCGTACGCGCGATCGCCTACACCAGTTTCCTGGGCGCCGACCGCGACGGCTCGGGAATGAACGCCGCCCACCACGTCACCGAACGGGCGATCATCGAGAGCGGGATCGCGTACGCGATGCTGCGGAACCCGTTCTACAGCGAGGCGTTCCTCAACGCCGGCCTGCGTGCCGCCGCCGCGTCCGGGACGCTCACCAGTGGCACCGGCGGGCGTGGGCTCAACACCGCACTCCGCGCGGACCTCGCCGCGGCGGCGGTGCGCGTGCTGACCGACGACGCGTACCTGGGTCGTGGCTACAACCTGACCGGCCCCTTGTGGACGTACCCACAGCTCGCCGAGGTCCTGAGCGACGCCACCGGGAAGAGGATCGACTATCACGAGGCCACCGACGAGACGCCGGGGCCGATGGGCTTCCTGATGGGCCTGGCCCGGTCCGGGGCACTGGAACGGCAGACCGAGGACCTGACCCGGCTGCTCGGCCGCCCACCGGCGACCCTCCGGCAGGCCGTGGCCGGCGCGTTGAGCGAGACCTGAGCCGCAACCTCTACCGCGCCGTGACGCGCCGATCCCGCTCCGCCTCGACCGACCGGTCGACGCGGAGCGGACTCATCGACCGCTAGAACCCACCCCACGGGCGGGCCGAGCACTTCCAGGTCTTCCCGTCGTTGTGCGAGACGCAGACCACGAGGACCTTCCCGACGAGTGGCAGCCCGAAAGTGAAGATGTGGATCCTCGTCTTCACATAGGGAACGCCCGACTTCTCGGCGACGTCGCCGAGCGCCCACCCGGCGTCCGGCCCCGACACGCTCGCCACCCGGCGCAGCGAGTCGACGTCCCTCCCGGCGAGCAGCGTCTCGATCTCCTGCGCCGACGGCTCGCCGTCGCCGGTCAACGTGTCGACGGCGTACGGCCCCTCGGCGGCGACGCCGTTGGCCTTCTCGAAGGCGGCCTTCATCCCGCCCACAGTGGTGTCGCCGCCGAGGTCGAGGGTGAGCGTCTGGTCGCCGCGACGCGACAGGACGCATTCCCAGAAGGACTTGCCCGAGGCCATGCACATGGTCAGGCACCACTCCCGGCCCTCCGGCGTGGACGAGGCGAAGAGCAGGGAGGACGTCGCCGTCCCACTGTCACCCCTGCCGTCGTACACGCCGTCCGCGAGGTCGGCCATGGTCGTGTCGAGGACGTCCCGGCCGCCGGACATCGTCCCCAGGACCGTGACGCCGTCGACCTCTTTGCCGGCGACGAGCGCTTCGAGTTGGTCGGCGGTGAGGGTCCGGCCTCCGGTGTCGACGGCCAGCACCGTGTCCAGGTCGCCGACGGGTTGGCCGGTCATCTCCTCGAACCGTTGAAACATGATTCCGGGAGCGCCGGGCTGGTCGGTGACCGTCTGCCGGGCAGCGTCGTCGGCGGCGTGCGAGGGAGCGTACGAGGCCACCAGCGCGACGACCAGTGCCGCGGTGACGATGGTGACGCGCCTGATGACGTCCCGCAGAGCTGTCGGGGTCGTACGAGCTACCAGCGACATGTGACCACCACGCCCAGGCCGCTGGGAGAGGGCCCCCAGTCACAGTGCTCGCCGATCCACTCACCGATGTCGCTGATCGTGTCCGCGACCCACGCGAACGCCGACTTGATCGCGCCCCAGATGCTGAAGTAGACGACCGTGGACTCGGGTGTGCCGCCGGCCTCGTCGATGATGTCCTTCGTCGACGCGGCGGGATCCGGCTTGTCGATGGTCTTCAGCACGCGTACGCCTGTGGTGTCCTTGCCGGCCAGCAGCGCCTCGACCTGCCCCGGGGTGCGTTCCTTGCCGTCGTCGACCGCCACGATCGCGCGGTCGATCAGCACCTCGCCGCTGCCGGTGACGGCCTGGGCGATGGCGGTGATCTCGCGCAGTGTGAGGTCGTTGCCGAGCGCGGGACCGGTGAACCGCCGGACCGAGACGGTGCCGGACGGGTCGATCCAGAGCTCGTCGGCCACGATCATGTCGTCCGCCTCGTACGGGGCCCAGGCGAACGTCCACTGCCCGGCGACGCAGCGGAACTGACCGTGCTCCCGACCCTCGGGTTCGGTCTCGGTGCGGACGCTCCCGCCGCGGTCGTCGAGGTACTGGACCAGACAGTCGGTGCCTCTGGTCGGCGGCTTGTCGGTCCGGGCCACGGCTGGGGAGGCCGTGGCCAGCGCCATCGCGCCGACCACCCCCACCACCGCGAGGTTACGTGCCGAGCGACTCATCGGATGCTCCATTCCTGGCGAGGGAAACTGGTGCCCGAAGAGTGCCGGGCCGGGCTGAAACGGCCCGGAAACCGCGCTGAAAGCGCGGGGCGTCAGGACAGCCGGGTGCCGTCGAGCTGTTCGAGGTCGGCACGCAGCGAGTCGGCGTCGGCGTCGCCGAGGTCGTCGAGGATGCTCAGGGCGCGGCGCCACGCGACACGGGCGGCGCCCAGGTCGGCGAGCGCCCGGTGGCTGCCGCCCAGATTGACGTACGTGCTCGCTACCGCGTACCGGTCGTGGACCTGCGCGAAGAGTTCGAGTGCGTGCTCGTAGCAGGCGACCGCCCGCCGGTCGTCGCCGAGCTGGTGATGGGCGTGGCCGAGGCTGTCCCACGTGTCGGCCTGTCCCTGCACGTCGTCCACCTCCTGCAACACCCGCAGCGCCTCGCCGCACGACGTGAGGGCCCGGTGGTGGTTGCCGAGCAGCCCTTCCTGCCAACCCACCGCGTTGAGGGTGTACCCCTGCCCGGCCCGGTTCCCGGCCCGCCGGAACAGCGTCAGCGCCCGCCGGGAGTGGCTGAGCGCCTGCTGGTGCCGCCCCTGCCGCTCGGCCAGCTGGCCGAGGTTGAGGCAGGTGTGTGCCCGCCCGGCGTCGTCACCGACAGCGGTGAACAGGTCGAGCGCCCGCCGCAGGTGGTCGTCGGCCTCGTCGTACCGCCGGAGCCGGGAGCAGGCGAGGCCGAGGCTGCGGTGGGCGTGGCCCTGCCCGGCCCGGTCGCCGATGCGGGACGCGGCGGCGAGAGCGATCCGCTGCGTACCGAGCCAGTCCTGCCAGTGCCCCTGCCGGTGCAGGAAGCCGGCCATGGCCCAGGCGAGCCGCCAGGCGTGCCCTTCGAACCCGGACCGCGCCGCGAGCGGGACGGCGGCGAGCAGGACGGGGACCTCGGCGGTGAACCACGCCGTGGCCGCCGACCTGCTCCTGGGGTTCTCCGGCGTCACGTCGGGCCGTGGCGGCGGGAGACTGATCTCGCTGAAGTGCGGGTGCAGTGCGAGGTCCGCGGCGTGTGCCGCGCGCAGGCAGTGGTCCAGCAACCGGTGCACGGCGTCGCGCCGGTCGGCAGGTGACTCCGCGTCGTCGGCGAGGCTGGCCGCGTACGCGCGCAGCAGGTCGTGGAACGCGTACCGCCCGTAGGTGTGCTCGGTGAGGAGGTTCGCCCTGGTCAGTTCGGTGAGCAGCGGACCTGTCGCCGCCGGGGCGACGCCGGCGAGGCTGGCCACGGCCGGGGCGCAGATGTCCGGGCCGGGATGCAGGCTCAGCAGCCGGAACAGCCGGACCGCTTGCGGGCTGAGCGTTCGGCACGACCAGGAGAACACCGCCCGGACGTCGGTGGTCTCGTCGCCTCCGTGAAAGGCGTTCAGGTCGCCCAGCTCACCGGCCACGGCGGCCAGGGAGAGACGCCTGTTGGTGGCGGCTCGGGCCGCGACGATGGCCAGCGCGAGGGGCAGCCCCGCGCAACGGTGGGCGATGTCGTCGGCAGCGGCGGGTTCGGCGGCGACCTGGTGCGCCCCGAGCCGGCGGACCAGCAGGTGGCGGGCTTCGTCGGGGCTCAGCAGGTCCAGGATCACCGGCTGGGCGCTCTCGGTGACGACCAGCGGGGTGAGCTGGTCCCGGCTGGTGATGACCGCCAGGCAGTCGGGTGAGCCGGGCAGCAGCGGTCGGACCTGTTCCGCGTCGCGCGCGTTGTCCAACACCACCAGCAGGCGCTTGCCGGCCACCGCCGTGCGGTACGCGCTCACCATCAGGTCCTCGTCGCTGGGCATCCGCGCCGCCGGAACGCCGAGCGCCTCCAGGAATCCGTGCAGCGCTCGCGCCGGTTCGGTAGGGGTGGCCGCCGGATCGAAGCCGCGCAGGTTGACGTAGAGCTGGCCGTCGGGGAAGCGCCCGGCCGCGCGGTGCGCCCAGTGCACGGCGAGCGCGGTCTTGCCGACGCCCGCGGTGCCGGACACCACCACGGCGCCACCGGAGTCGACGAGCGCGTCCAGGGTGGCGAGTTCCGCGTCGCGCCCGGTGAACGTCGGTACTCCGGGAGGCAACTGCGCCGCCACCGCCACCGGCCGAGCCGTCGCCGCTGGCGCGGGCGCGGGCGCGGGCGCGGCGATCGCGGTGTCCTGGCGCAGGATGGCGCGTTCCAGATCCCGTAGCCGCGGACTGGGGTCGATGCCGAGGTTGTCCCGCAGGGCGGCGCGCAACCGCCGGTACGTGGTGACCGCCTCGCCCTGCCGGCCGTCCCGGTACAGGGCGAGCATCAGCTGTGCGTGCAGGTGCTCGTCGAAGGGATGCTGCCGGACGAGGCGTTCCAACCCGGGGACGAGCCGGGCGTGCTCGCCGACCGACAGCCGGGCCTCGGCGAGCGCGCGTTCGGCCTCCAACCGCAGGCGTGCCAGGTGCTCGGCCTGCTCCTCGAGCCAGGCGGACCCGGCCACGTCGGCCAGCGGCGGGCCGCGCCACAGTGCTACCGCCTCCGTCAGGTGGGTCACCTGCTCGGCCCGGTCCGTCGCGCGGCGGGCCAGTTCCAGGAGGTGCTCGGCGACCTGGACGTCCGTGGACTCCGGCCCGGTGTTGAGCACGTAACCGGGCCGACGCGCCACTATCGATCCGGGCTCGCCGAGCACCCCACGCAGGTAGGAGACGTGGCGCTGGAGCGTGTTCTCCGCGGTGGCCGGCATCCGCTCGCCCCAGACCACGTCGATGAGCCGGTCGACGCTCACGACCCGGCCCGCGTGCAGCGCCAACGTCGCCAGTACCGCCTTGCGGCGCAACCCGTTCACCGCCTGCGGGCCGTCGGCGGCAACCACCTCCACCGGGCCGAGCAGCCGGACGCGTACGCCCGCGCCAGCCATCGACATCACCGAATCAGGCTAAATCCGCAGGCCGCGGGCTCGATCCGTTCGTCGCGCAATGGACACGACGCCTGATCCGTCCGGTGTCGTCAGCCGGTGTACTTGCCGTTGCGGGTGTCGCCCCACGTGCCGTCGTAGAGCACCTTGCGGTAGCGGTGCACCGAACCCTTCTTGACCGCCTGCCAGTGGAAGGACGCCACCTCGTAGTCGTGGTGCTTGTAGTAGTCACCTGCCGACTTGTAGTAGATCCGGTGCCGGGCGTACCCGCCGCAGTTGGCGAGGTAGCTGTAGGAGTACATCTTCATCCCGCCGAAGTCGGACGAGTAGTACGTCTTCGTCGGGTGCCACACCGACGAAGGGTTCGGGTAGCCGGGCAGCTCGGCCCAGTTGTACGAGTTCCAGTACAGGTCCCAGCAGCTCATCACCGCCGTGGCGGACATCGCGCTCGACGTCGGCACGGCGAGGTTGTCCGCGACGACCAGGGTGGCGGCGATGGTCCGGTACGCCAGCTCCGGCGGGGTCGGCGTGCCGGCCGGCGGCTCCGACAGCAGCGCCCGAGGGACCGGCACGGTCCGGGGCGTGAGCGTCAGGTACGCCTGCAACATGCTCTGCTTCTCGTCGTACGCCAGGGGCGCGTTGCGGCCCATCTCTCCGTCCTGGCGAAGACCCCAGTCGCCGGACACCTCGTCGCGGGAGAACACCACCCGCACACCGTTCTGGTAACCCAGCCGCGCCACCTCGATGTCGCGGTCCACGGGTTCGTCGTCGTACACCCCCGGGCTGGACTGACCAGCCGCGCTGGCCGGCGTGGCAGTCCACGCGGTCAGCGTCGGCAGGACGACCAGCACCGCGAGCAGCGCGCGTCCCGACAGCACTCTTGCCATCATCACTCCTCAATCCGATCGATCACGGGACGCCGACCGGGACGGTCCGCGCCTCTACGTGCCTGTGCGAGCCATCGTTCGGGGCGAGGCTCCGAGCGGCGTCAAGGTGGCGTCAAAGGCGTGGAGAATCCGGTGTCGTAACGGCGACGTTCCCGTACGCGCAGCCGTCGGCACGCCGCCAATTGAAGGATGGACCAGCTTCGACGTACGGGCAGCCGATGAACGCGCCGGTCGATCAGGGGGTGGGTCAGCGGTTCACCCTCGTGGTCGCGGCGGCGGGATACGGCAAGACCTCCGCCGTACGCGGCTGGCTGGGCGACCTCCCGGCGCGCTGGCGCGACGGCTCGGACGTGGCGGCGCTGGAGACCGCCGGCCCGGAATGGTTGGCCGTCCTGGACGCCCGATCCGCGCGGGACCTGGCCGCCGACGAACCGGGCTGGCTCGTCCTCGACGACGTGCCGCGACTGTCCCGCCGGCGACTGACGGCACTGCTGGACACCCTGCGACGGCTCCCTGCGCAGCTCAGGATCGTGCTGGTGACCCGCCACCCGCTGGCGCTCTCCCGGCGGCAGGCGGGGCTGTTCGCCGAGCGCGGCCCGACGGATCTCCGGCTCTCGCGCGACCAGGTGGCGTCGATCCTTGCCGCCGGCCACGGCCTGACCGATCCGGCACTCGCGGGCCAGGTACACGCCGCGACCGGTGGCTGGCCGGCGCTGGTCGGCCTGGCCGGGCGGACCGCCGCCGCCGGCACCGACTGGAACGACCCGGGGACCCCGTTGGAGTCCTATCTGGTGCGGGAGGTGTTCGCGGAGCTGCCGCCGGAGGCTCACCGGCTGCTGCGGGACGCCGCGCATCTCGACCCGCTGCACAGCGACCTGTGCCGCCTCCTCGGGCACCGACACGGCGGCCACTGGCTGAACCACCTGACCCGCGCCGGCCTTCTCGTCGCCACCTCGCCGGACGGGCAGGCGTACCGGATGGTGCCGGTCGTCGCCGACGTCGCCCGCCGCCGTCTCCCGTTGGTCCCGGCCGCCCAGCGACGCCTGCACGCGAAAGCGGCAGCGTGGTACGCCGAGCGCGGCCACCTCGTCCCGGCCCTCCGGTCGTACGGGAAATCCGGTGTCCTCGCCGCGACGGCGCGGATCCTCACCGACCACGGCGCGCAGCTGCTCGCCTCGGGTGACGCCGAGGCCGTCGTCGACGCCTTCCGGTCCCTGCCCGAGCATGCCCGTTCCGACGGCCTGCGGCTGCTGCACGGGGAGGCGTTGGAGATGCGCGGCGACGTCGAGGCGGCGCTCGCCGTGTACGCCGCGCTGGCCGATGGTCCGGAACCCCTCGGCGCCGGGCTCGCCTGGCGGTACGGCCTCGTGCACTACCTGCGCGGTGAGCCGCAGGCAGCTCTGGAGGTCCTCCGGCGCGGCGCGCTCGACCCGCACCCGTCCACCGACAACGTCCGACTGCTCGCCTGGACCGCCGCGGCGCAGTGGACGACCGGGGACGCCGAGGCGTGCCGGCGCCACGCCGAACGCGCCCTCGCGGCAGCGACAGCCGTCGGCGGCGACGCCGCGCTCGCCGCCGCGCACACCGCGCTCGCCCTGGACGCCAAGCTGCGCGGTGATCGACCGGCAGCCGACGAGCATCACGAGAAGGCGCTGCGGGCCGCCGAGGCGGCACGCGACACGGTCCAGGTGGTCCGCATCCGCGCCAACCGCGCGTCCGCCCTGGTCGGCGAGGGTCGATATGCCGACGCCCTGGCCGAGGTGCGACCCGCGGTGGAGTTGGCCGAGGCCAACGGGCACGCCGCGATGCTGGCGCTGGCGCTGTGCAACGAGGGCGCGGCCCACTTCCACCTCGGTCAGCTCGCCGAGGCCACCGCCTGTTACGAGCGTGCCGTGCCGCTGCTGCAACGGATGGGGTCCCGCAAGGTGGCGTACCCGCTGGTGGGGATCGGCGACGTCCACGCGTTGCGGGGCCGGGCCAACCTGGCCCGCGCGGCGTACGAGGAGGCGCTGCGCGCCAGCGAGCCCGTCAACGACCATCAGATCCAGGTGACGGCGCTCGCCGGACTGGCCCGCGTGCTCGCCGCCGAGGACGGCCCCACGGCGTTCGCCCTGGCACAACGCGCGGTCGAGCTGGAACGTGGCCCGGACTCGGCGACGGCCCGGCTCGCGCTGGGGTGGGTGGCGCTGGAGATCGGCGATCACCAGCGGGCCGCCGAGGTGGCGCTGCTGGCGTCCACCGCCGCCCGGCTGCACCGTGACCGTGCGGCGCTCGCGGGTGCTCTGGAGCTTCGCGGCGCCGCCGCCGTCGACGCCCACGACACCCGTCACGCCTGGCGGGAGGCGGCGGCGACCCTGCGCGACATCAGGTCGACAGTCGCCGCGGACCGCCTCGCGGTGCTGCTCAGCCTGCTGCCCGGAGCGGATCCCCGGGAGCGCGTCGACGCCCGGCTGGCGGCCGAGCGGCTGACGGTCGCCGGGGTGCCGCCGCCCACGCTCGGCCGGCAGGGCCCGCTCTGCGTCACCCGGGTCGCCGTCCGCACCCTCGGGCGCTTCGAGGTGTACGTCGACGGTTCGCAGGTGCTGGCCGCGGCGTGGCAGTCACGCAAGGCCCGGGATCTGCTCCGGATCCTCGCCGCCCGGCGAGGTCGCGCCGTGCCCCGCGAGCAGCTCGGCGAGATCCTCTGGCCCGCCCAGGACCCCGGCCGGGTCAGCCACCGGCTGTCCGTGGCCCTGTCCACCCTGCGCGGCGTCCTCGACCCCGAGCGCCGTACGCCGACGGACCACTTCATCATCGCCGCGCACCCGAGTCTGGCTCTCGACGTCGGCCACCTTGAGCTGGACGTCGAGGAGTTCCTCGCCGAGTCGGCACACGGGCTCCGGCTGGCCGGGCACGGTGCCAACGAGGATGCGCGGGCGACGCTCCTTCTCGCCGAACAGCGCTACCGGGGCGACTTCCTGGAGGACGAGCCGTACGACGACTGGTCCCGACCCACCCGCGAGGAGGCCCGCCGGGTCTACCTGCGCGTGGTCCGCACGCTTGCCTCGCTGGCGCACCACGCGCACGACATCGACGAGACCGTCCGGCACCTCGGCCGTGCGCTGGAGCTGGAGCCCTACGACGAGGGCGTACACGGCGAGTTCGTCCGGACCCTGACGGCCGCCGGCCGGCACGGCGAGGCGGCGCAGGCGTACCGGCGCTACGTGGAGGCGATGTCCGCCATCGGCGTACCGGCCCGGCCGCGCGACGAACTGTGCGACACCGAGCGTGTCGCGGCCGGCGGCGGGACGGACCGGCAACGGCTCACGTCGAGCAGTTGACCTACCGCGTGCGGCAGGCCCGGGACCGGGCTGCGGACCAGCCCGGGCCCCGCGCGCTGGTCCGCACCAGCGGGTCTGTGCGATCAGACCCCGTCGGGCCGGCGTAGCCGGCTGTCGGCCTCGCGGATCATCGCGTCCGTCTCGGGATCGGGCATGAGCTCCCGGACGTCCTGCGCACACCGGCACGAGGCGGCGATCCTGGCAGCCCACGCCAGCGCGTCCTCGCGGGTGGGCACGTCGACGACCGAGAACCCGCCGACGACCTCCCTGGTCTCCGGGTACGGACCGTCGGTGACCGATCCGTCAGTGGCCACGATGCTGGCCTGCTGCCTCTCCAGTCCGCCGCCGAACACCCACACGCCGGCGTTCACTGCCTCCTCGATCACCGCGTGCGAGGCCTTGCCGACGTCGGGCCAGTCCTCGGCGGGGATGTGGTCCATCGCGCCCTCGTTGAACGAGATCAGGTACCGCGGCATGACATGACTCCCTCGTCCCGGCGGTCTCCTCCGACCGCCTCCTGTGTGTACTACGAACGGCTCGGCACGGATTCGACGCTACGCCGGGCCGCCGGATCGAAGGGCCCCACCGGGATGGTCGCGGCCGCCACTGTCACGCCGCGTGGTTACTGTGTCGGAAATCGAAGCATCGAGAGGGGCGGCACAGGCGATGACGACGCCCAGGCCGGGACGGCGGGTACGAGGATCGAGCACCGGGCGCCCACTGATGGCAGCCCTCGACCTGTTCGGGCGGCGCTGGAACCTGCGGATCGTCTGGGAGCTGCGCCATGGGCCGGTCGGGTTCCGTGCGCTGCGGGAGCGCTGCGACGACATGTCCTCCAGCGTTCTGCGGCAACGGCTCACCGAACTGCTCGACGCCCGTCTCGTCGCGCAGCAACCGGACACGACCTACGCCCTCACCGAGCTCGGCCACGGCGCCCATCAGGCCCTGCGCCCACTCGTCCGCTGGTCCGACCAGTGGGCCTCCGCCATGACCGAGGACGGCGCGCTCTAGCGCACCACAGCGCGACCCTGGCGCTTCTAAAATCGAATCGCTATGGTGCGGTGGAACCCGTAGTCGCGGGAGGTGACCATGGCTCGCATCGCTCCGCTCGACGCGCCGTTCACGGCCGACGTGGCAGCCCAGCTCGCCACCATGATGCCGACCGGCATGCCACCGATCGCCCTGTTCCGCACGTACGCCAAGAACCTGCCGATGACCGTCGCGATGAGTCAGTGGGGCCGATACGAACTCGGTCGGCACCTGTCCCTGACGCTTCGCGAGCGGGAGATCGTCATCCTTCGCACCTGCGCGCGCTGCCGCTGCGAGTACGAGTGGGGCGTCCACCTGATGGTCTTCGCCCACCGCGCCGGGCTCACCCGCCCCGAGATCGCCTCGCTCACCGACGGCGTGCCGGACGACGCGTGCTGGACCACCGGACGCGAACGGGCGCTCATCCAGGTGGTGGACGCCCTGCACGACTCGTCGGACATCGACGACAGCCTGTGGCAGTCCGCCCGCGAGGTGCTGGACGAGCCGCAGGTGCTCGACCTGCTGCTGCTCTGCGGCTGGTACCACGCGATCTGCTTCGCCGCCCGCGCCGCCCGGGTCGACCTTGAGCCGGGTGCCCCTCGCTTCACCGACGTCGTGGCCTGATGCCCGGCCCACGGGTGATCGTGGTGGACGCCTGCACCCGCGACGGGCGCGGCGGCAGCCCCACCGCGGTCGTGCTCGACGATGCCAGCCGCACCGACGAGGAACGGCGCGCTGTCGCATCGACGGTCGGCGCGTCCCACACCGCGTTCGTCGACAGCAGCGGCGTGGGCCCGCCCCGCGTACGGTTCTTCACGGGCGAGGAAGAACTCCGCAACTGCGGCCACGGCACCATCGCCGCGCAGGCCGTCCTGCTGCACCGCGCCAGCGCCACCGAGCACCACGGCCACCAGAGCACCGGCGGCCGAACCGTCGCCGTGACCGCCACCCGCCGCCGCGACGGCATCGAAGTCTGGTTCGAGCAGGGCGTCATCGCGCTGTCGGACCGCGCCGAACCGGCCGACAGCGCCGTCATCGCGGCCCTCCGTCTGACGCCTGGCGACATCGTCGCCGACGACCTGCGGGTCGCCTCACCGGGCACGCCCCGGCTCCTCGTCCGGGTCCGGGAACGCCGGACGCTGTCAGCGCTGCGGCCCGACGTCGCCCGGCTGGCAGCCGAGTGTCGCCGGCTCGGCTATCTCGGCTGCTTCGCCTACGTGCTCGCGCCGACCGCGGAACCAGCCACCGCCCGCATGTTCGCCCCCGCGATAGGCGTGGACGAGGACATCGTCAACGCCAACAGCGTCGGCTGCCTCGCCGCCCACCTGCTCGACACGTCCCGCGACAGCGGCATCGCCGTTCACCAGGGTGACACGCTCGGTCGTCCGTCAGCCGTCCTCGCCACGGCGACACGGACCCCGGACGGCATCGTCGCCAGAATCGGCGGCCTGGTGCACCACCCGAGGGCACAGCCGACCGTCTCGCGGACCACCTGAGTCGCCGCCGTCCCCTGTCGACACGGCAAAGAATCTTCGTGCGCCGTGGCACGGAAACTGTGCGCTACCGCAGTCGTTGTCGAAGCTGCTGGACCGTGGCGTCGACCCGCGCGGTGGAGCGATCGGCGCCGCGCGGATCCGCGCACCGGGCAACCCCGGCCACGGCGCACAACCCGTGCTGCAACAGTTGTAAGGCGTTGCGCAACGAGTTCGACCTGAGGGAGGTGCTGTGATGCGGGGAGACGACCGCGCACTGCCGGACCGTGCGGCCCAGACACTCAGGATGGCAGGTTGGACGCCGCGCCGACGGGTGGATGTCGGCGAATGGGAGTCGGGGCTCGCCCCGGAGGGCTTTGCCATGCACGCTCCCGCTCGTGCCTTCCTGACCGAGTTCGGTGGTCTGGTCGTGCCGGTGAGCGGTCCCGGTCGGGACTCCGCCCGCATCGGAGTACGCCTCGACCCGCTGCTGTGCCTCGGCCAGAAGGGCTGGTTCGACAGCCTCTCCGGATCCACGGCCGGTCAGCTCTACCCGGTCGGCGAGGAGCACGACGGGCACGCCAGCCTGGCGATGGACGCCGACGGCACGATCCATCTGCTCTTCAACGACCAGATCAAGAGGATCGGCCCCGGCCTGACCGGCCTGGCCCGACTGCTCGAAGGCGAAGAGGCCCCGGCCGGGCAGTGACGGGGCCGGCCCCGTCCCCGCACACCTCGGCCGCGATGGCCCTGGACGTGTACGCGAACCTGTTCGACGACGACGTGGGCAAGGTGGACCGCCTGGAACGGGCGCCGCCGCCCACGAATACCACCCGGGCCACCCAACCCGTCATCGTCGGCACGCTGCGCCGGCTCAGCCGTCCATCTTGACGATGTAGCCCTCATCCGCGCACGCCGTCTGCAACCCCGACACGTGAGTGCCCATCGGCCCCACAAACGCCAACGCCCCACCGTTGTCCTCGGGCAGCTGCTGCACCTGCCACAGCAGGTCCATCAACGCCGTCCCGTGCTCGCGGATCTTGTCGTACCGGGAGTCCTCGAAGATCTTCCGCGCCTCCCGATACTCGGCCTCCGTCAGCTTGTCGTCGCCCGCGTCGGAATCCTTCGGGCTGCCGTCGATCTGCTTGTCCTCCGCCATCGCCTTGCAAGCCGCGATTCCCGGGTCTTCACGGATGAACCGGTCGTACACGGCGTACCCGCCGAGGGACAGCACGAGCACGACAAGGAACGCGGCGGCGGCAACGATCAGCGGCGTCCGCGACGACTTCACCGGAGGTGGCGGCGGTGCATCAGGTCCGGGGCCGGCGTAAGGCTGACCGGGCCACTGCTGCGATGCCGGGTAGACAGGGCCGCCCTGAGCGTACGGCTGGGCGGGCTGCTGCGGGTACGGCTGCTGCTGGTCGGTCACGGTGTGCTCCCCACGTTTCGGACGACGACCGCTCATGCTGGCCGCAACCGGTTCAACGGCACGACGGTCTGTCGGGTTGGCGACTGCCGGTGTGACTGTTCAGCGGCAGCGGAGGCCCATGCGGTGACCCCACGCCCGACACACAGAGCAGCACGCCTACTGTGTTCGGACTGTCCCTGCTACATCGACGGGGAGGGGGGCTCCGGTGGGCGGCCCACGCGACGTCGTGCGTCGGCGAGGGCGACCCCGAGCAGGACGACGGCAGCGGCGATGGCGGCGAACAGTGGCGGCGCGAAGGACAGTGGCGGTGCCAGCAGGACCAGGGCGGCGATGCCGACGAGCCGGCGGGTGGCGATCCGGTTGAAGACGACCTGCTCCAGCCGGATGCGGCCGATCAGGAAGAGCGCCGGCCCGCCGAGGATGACCGCGAGCCAGGCCGGGTGGGATCGCCCGTCGGGACGCGCCAGCACGACTTCCGAGCCGGCTGCGGCGGCGATGATGCCGAGCACCAGGAGCAGATGGGCCGCGCCGGCCACGCGGCCGGCGGCCGCCCGGTTCGACGACATCGCGACGGCGTCGGCCAGCAGCTGGCCGGCCCGATAGTAGTAGATCTTCCACATCAGCACGGCTGACAGGAACGTGATCGTCAGCGCCGTGGTCGCGGGGAGCGTGGCGGGGTGGTGGGCGTAGGTGAGGCCAATTGACACCACCGTCTCCCCGAGCGCGATCAGCAACAGTTGCTCGTGGCGCTCGGGGAGATGTCTGCTGTTGGCCATTCCCCATGGGCTGATGGATGGTCGGCGCATGCCGGGCACCGGCCAGTTCCGCCGCGACACAACCAGGTCAACCGTGATGGCGATCAACCACAGAACGCCCCGGGCGTTTCCGTGCGTCACCGCGCCGGCGAGCCAGATCACTCCGGAGACACCGAAACCAGATGGCCATGCGGGTGTAGAGCGCCTGTATCTCCTCGTACCCCCGCAACAGGGGCCGAAGCAGCAAGGGGCGCCCGACGTGCAGCAACACGTACACGACGGCGAAGGTGGCGCCCCGTGCGTGGGACGCGCGCGGCAGGGCTGTCGCCATGAGGAGCAAGCCGAACGCGCTGACCAGGACCAGCAGCTGAATCCAACGGTTACTGCAGTCGAACCGGCTGGTGATGTAGGCGGTGGTCGCCCACAGGTAGAGCAGCGGTAGGGCCAGAACGCCGGTGAACACCAGCGAGCGCCAGTCCACCTCGTCGGCGAGAAGCTCCGGCACCAGCCGGCTGACGACCCCGATCAGAGCGAAGACCAGCACCAGGTCGAAGAACAACTCCAGGAAGCTGGCCTGCCGGGCGTCCTCCTCGCTGCGCAGGATGCTCCCAGCCTGCGCCGGCGCCGATGTTTGCTCCACCCGCCCATGGTCTCGTGCTGATCATCTTGCGCGCGGAGATTTGGCCGGCTCCCTCGACCGTCACGGCAGGCGTGCGGATGCCTCGGGTCGGGCGGGCGGTGCTGAGCCGATCGCCGCGCTGATCGTCGGCAGCGCGGCTGACCAGGCGAGACGGCTGGTGGGGCGGGCGGGACTCGAACCCGCGACCGAGGGATTATGAGTCCCCTGCTCTAACCGGCTGAGCTACCGCCCCGACACCGCGCGGATCTTATCCCGCTCGGTGGATCACGGGCCAGCACCGGTGTGGCCCCGCCTCATCCCCGCCGCCGTCGCCACAGCAGCACGATGGGCAACGCGAGGATAACAGTGAGCAGCCAGGCCGCCACGATGACGCCCCAGAACCATTCCTCGCCCGGCTCGGTGCCAGCGGCGACCATGACGTACGTCAGCAGCAGGCTCACCGCGCCCACCACCAGGACGGCCACGCCGCTGACCACGATCGCCGCGATCTCCCACCAGGGGCGGTCGGCGGGCGTCGCGGCCGGCTGTTCGGCCGCCGACGGCTGCGGGATGGCGTCCGGTGAGCGGGCCGGCATGGCGATGTGCCGGTCGGCCGGCACCTGGGCGTCGATGACCGGAAGCGCCGCCGGGTGCAGGTTGAACATCGTCGGCTCGACGTGCAGCACGATGGCGTCCGCGCCGATCAGTTGCCGCGCGCCGTCGGGCCAGGCGAGCATCGCGGAGCAGTCGACGTACCTGACGGTCAGCGGCCCGTCGGTGCCCAGGTAGGTCACCCCGTCCACGCCGATGCGGAGCGCGCCAGCGCCCTGCTTCGCCGCGTACGTGGTGCCGTCGACGGTGTCGCTGGAGTGGGTGGGGGCCGCGACGAAGCCGGCCCAGTCGGCGCGGAGCCCGCCCGGCACCATGAGCAGCGCGGACGACGTCACCTCGCCGGCCACCTGGTGCAGGTCGGCGAGGCTGACGGCCTTCAGCTCGGCCCGGTGCTCGTCGATGCTGAGGTTCGGCTCGCCGGTCAACACGTTGAGGGCGTACCCCGGCAGGCGCGCGGCGTCGACCTCGGCGGTGCCGAGCACGTCCTGCCGCTTGGCGACTGTGGCGTCCAGGTCGGCCTGCTCGATCCGCCCGACCCGCAGCTTGGCCAGCACGTCGACGAAGCCGCCCAGCACGGCGTCCTGCTTCTCCGCCAGCGCGTCGGCGAGCGCCCGCAGCGTGGCGTACCCGTCACCGCGCGGTTCGTACCCCGTGGTGGTGGTGTAGGAGAGCCCCGACTCCTGGCGCAGCGACCGGTACAGCTCCCGCTCCAGCACGCCGGAGAAGACGGTCGCGGCGGTGCTGCGCCGCACCACCGAGTCGAGCACCACGGCGCGGGCGCCGCTGACGAAGTACGCCGGGGTCTGCGGCAGCGCCGACGAGACCGCCGGCACCGGCTGCCGGACCCCACTGGGCAGCGCGAGGCGCAGCCCGGCGGGCACCCGTTCGCCGGCGATCCAGAGCACCGCGTTCTCCCGGGTGAACGAGCGGGCCGCCCACTCGCGCAGGTGGTCGGCGGTGAGCGCGCCCAGGCCCCACTCCGGGTAGCTGCTGAGCCCGAAGTCCCGCGCGCCGTGTCGCCACAGTGGGATGTCGTCGATCGCGGCGGCGCCCCGGCTGCTCCACTCGGTGCGCAGGATGTCCTTCTCGACGTCCAGCCGCGCCACCGGCAGGTCGGCCAGGTGCCCGCAGACGGCGGTCAGGAACGCCGCGATGTCCGCCTCGGAGCCCTGGGTGTGGAACATGGTGAACGCCGGGGCGGTCACGCCGTTGACGTGGTAGTCGGCCAGGCCGAGCGGTGCGAGCGCGAGGTGCTCGATGAGGTGGGTGATGCCGGCGCGGCTGAGCGTCTCGTCGGCGGTGCCGACCCGGAAGGTCAGCCCGGCGCGCATCGGCCCACCGGTGGGGGCGAGCAGCGTGGGCACCCCGTCCACGTCCAGGTGCTGGATCATGACTGGCCACCCTTCGCGTACGCCTTGGCGCGGTACTTCGTGAAGCCCTCGGCGTCGTCGACGTAGGCCCAGGGGTATTCGGTGCCCAGGTTGCCCAGGGCGGTGAACTGGCTGGCGGCGGCGGGCCACTGCTCGGTGAGGCTGAACATCAGCGCGAACGTCGAGCGGACCCAGACCCAACCCGGCCGGTCGACGAAGTCCGGGTGCAGCACGGATCGCTGCCCGGCCTGCATCACCTCGTCCACGACGGGCGCGCTGCGCACGTACGCGGTGCGCTCCCGGTCGGTGTCGAAGTCCAGCCAGCGTTCCAGGTGCGCCTCGGCGACCAACACGGCGTTGGGCGCCCCGGCGGGCGCGGCCTGCGCGCACTCGCGGGCGAACGCGAAGGCCCGGTCCCAGTCGCCGCTCCACTTCGGGCAGAGCTGCTGGAGCAGGGCCGCCTGTGCGGGGGCGTGGTGGGGGTGCTGCTGGGCGAGCCGGTCGTAGCGGCGACGTGCCTCGTTCTGGCCCAGTTGCAGACCCCGGGCGATGGTGATCCGCTGCGTCCAGGCGGCCGCGTCGTCGGGGTACCGGGCGGTGACGTCGATGAGCACCTGCTCGGCGCGACGCAGGTGTTCGTGGAACTGCTCGAACTGCGAACGGCTGACGTGTTGGGCCCGGTAGGAGCTGCGGATCCGCCAGCCGTCGCAGATGAGGTGAGTGCCGTGCAGGGTGCCCGCCAGCCGGTCGGTGGTGTCGTCGTCGTACACGCGGTGCAGGAACGCCGCGGACGCGGCGTGGTCGCCGGCCTCCCTGACGAGCAGGGTGTGAAAGGCGGGGTCCCGGTCGGCGAACACGGCCCGGACGGCGGGCCAGTCGGCGGCGTCGAGCGCCTTGCGCAGGTCGTTGACCTCGGGGTACGCGGCAGCGGCATCGAAGGTGGGTGCCGGGAGGGGGGCGGGCATGGCGGCGATCATAGGTGATCAACTACGGCTGCGGTGCCCTCGTTCGAGGCGGGCTCAGCCGGCGCGCAACTCCTTGAGCACCGCCCCGGCGGCACGCCAGCCGCTGGCGAGAGCGCCCTGGGTCGATGGACTGTCGCGGTGGTCACCGGCCACGAACAGCCCCTCCCCCATCGAGACGGGCTTGCGCAGCCGACCCTGCGGCGGCGGCGCGGCGGGCAGCGCGTCCGGAACGACCACTGTGGTGAGGTGGGTCCAGTCGGTGGTGGATCGACCGTACAGCCGGGTCAACTCGGCCCGGATGGTCGACTCGGGCGGGGCCGTGGGACCCACCACCGACGTGGCCACGAGGTGCCGTCCGGCGGGCGCGTAGGTACGGACGGCGTTGCTGAGCACCACGGTGTTCGCGACGATCTCCCGCCGGTCGCCGTCGACGAGCAGGATCGGCTCGGCGAGCGGCGGCTCGGGCGCGCTGTGGTAGTACGTGGTGTAGCTGTGCATGCGTACCGTCGCCAGAGCCGGCAGCAGCGCGGGCGCGGCGGGCGGGTCGACGGCGACCACGACGGCCCGGCAGCGGATGTCGCCGGCCTGGGTGCGGACCAGGCCGGGCGCGACCCGCGCGACAGGGGTGTCCAGGTCGAGCAGGTCGGTGGGCAGTGGGTCGGCGATGGCCCGGGGCAGCGCGGCCATCCCCTCGGCGGGCAGGCCGATCCGACCACGGGCGAACGAGCGCAGCACCAGCGCGAGCACGTGGCTGGACGTGGCCAGCTCCCGGTCGATGAACACGCCGGACAGGAACGGCCGCAGCAGCTCCTCGATGATCGCGTCGGAGAGACCGGCGCGGCGCAACGCCGTCTCGGCGCTGGTCTCCGGCGCGGTGAGCAGCCGGGACACCGGCAGCGTGGCGCAGCCGGTGGCGAGCGCGGCGAAGCGCAGCCGGTCGAGCAGCGAGCCCACGCCGGCCAGCGCGGTACGCGGCCCGCCGGCCGGCTCCCGCAACGGGTTGACCAGCCGCAGCAGGTCGTCGCCCCGGCGCACCAGCACCCCGGACGTGAAGTAGCCGAGGTTGAGCCGGTCGGCCTCCAGCAGCGTGCCGAGCCGCGGGTAGGCCGTGTTGAGCACCTGGAAACCCCGGTCGATCAGGTAGCCGTCTACGACGTCGGTGGCGACCCGGCCGCCCAGCCGGCCGCCGGCCTCCAGCAGCCGCCAGGGCACGCCGGCGCGGTGCAGCCGGCGGGACGGCAAGGGCGGAGAAGGTCGCGGCGAGCACGATGCCGGCGGAAGTGATCACCCCGCCGGTGACGGCGAGCCCGGCGAGCACACCGGCGCGGGTGCCCCGCTTGACCGACTCCTCGCGGACCCGGCTCATCAGGAAGATGTTGTAGTCGATCCCGAGGGCGACCAGGAAGACGAACGCGAACAGCGGAAACGACGAGTCCACGCCGGGGAAGTCGAAGACGTGGCGGAACAGCAGCGCGCAGAGACCGAGGGTCGCCGCGAAGCTGAGCAGCACCGTGCCGATGAGCAGCACGGGAGCGAGGAGGGCCCGCAGCAGCAGGGCCAGGATCACCGCGATGACCACCAGCACCACCGGGATGATGACGTTCTGGTCGCGTTTCGCGGCGTCGGAGGTGTCCACGTTGATGGCGGTGAAGCCGCCGACGACGGCGTCCGCGCCGGGCACCTGGTGTACGGCCACCCGCAGGTCGCGGATGGTCCGCTCGGCCCCGTCGCTGTCGGGCGGGTCGGCGAGCGTCGCCTCCAGCTGCACCCGCCCGTCGACGACCTTCGGCGGGGCATTCTGCTCGGGTGGGCCGGTCTGCGGGCCGTTGGAGAGTGGACGGACGTCCGCTACGCCGCGTACGCCCTGGGCCACCTGCGCCACCTGCCGCGCGCTCTGCTCGGTGGCGAAGATGGTTGCCGGGCTGCCGGTGCCGGCCGGGTAGTGCCGGGCGATGACATCCTGACCGTCCACCGAGTCGGTGCGCTGCGTGAACAGGTCGGACTGGCCGAGGGTCGTGGCGCCGAGCTGCGTCAGGCCGAGCGTGAGGAGAGCCAGGACGACCGCGGTGCTCAGCCAGATCGGTCGGGCGTGCCGGGCCACGAAACCGGCGATGCGACTCCAGATGCCGTGCTCGGCCCGCAGGTCGGCCTGGTCGACGTGGGGCCGTCGGGGCCAGAACGCCCACCGGCCGCCGAGCACCAGCAGCGCCGGCAGGAAGGTGAGCATCACCAGCAGGGTGGCGGCGATGCCGATGGCGGCGACCGGGCCGAGCGCCCGGTTCGAGTTGAGGCTGGACAGCAGCAGGCAGAGCAGACTGACGATGACCGTGCCGCCGGACGCGATGATGGCCGGAGCGGCACCCCTCCACGCGGCACGCATCGCGTCCCACGGGCGGTCGTGGCGGTGCAGCTCCTCGCGGTAGCGGGCGATCAGCAGCAGCGCGTAATCGGTGCCGGCGCCGAAGACCAGCACGGTGAGGATGCCCTGCGCCTGGCCGTTGAGCTTGACGATGTCCGCGTCCGCGAGCAGGTAGACGAAGACCGAGGCCAGCGCGTACGACATTCCGGCGGCCAGCAACGGAAAGATCCACAAGACGGGGCTGCGGTAGACGATCAGCAGGATGATCAGCACCACCACGAGCGTGACCAGCAGCAGTGGCCCGTCGATGGCGGAGAAGACCTCGATCAGGTCGGCGAGCAGACCGGCCGGGCCGGCGACGTCCACGGTGAGCCCGTCCCGGTCGCCGCCGGCGATGTCGCGCAACTGTTCGACGACCGAGCCGATCTCCTCGCCCTCGGCGTCGTCCACCGGCACGACGACCTGGAGTGCCTGGCCATCCTGGCTGGGAATCGGCGGGGGCAGCGGGTTGACCACGCCCGGCACCTGGGCGAAGCGGGCGGCGTCGGCGCTCACCCGCTGCCGGTCCGCGTCGGTGATCCCCGCCGACCGCTCGTAGACGACAAGCGCCGGCACGGTCTCCCGGTCGACGAACCCACCGGCGAGGTCCTGGGCACGGGTCGCCTCGGCGTCGGTGGGCAGGAAGGCGGCGTTGTCGTTGGTGGCGACCTCGCTGAGACGTCCGGCGTACGGGCCGGCCACACCGCCGATCACCAGCCAGGCCAGCACGACCGCCACCGCGACCAGCGTGGCCCGGCCGAAGCCGCCTCGTCCCGACATTGCGCTCACCCCAAGAATCGACGCATCAATCGACGCAGCTGGAGTCTAGGTCGACATCGACCATCCTGCCGGGCACGCGACCCACAAGCGACCCAAACCCCCCCATTCCGCCCACACCCCGCCGCCACCCCAAGATCGTCACAACCTTGGGGATGTTGCTGCCTCAGGCACGCGGGAGACAGCAACATCCCCGAAGTTGCTGCCACGAACGCCGGCCCCACCCCGCCAGCACAGTCGCGGCCTCAGAACCCGCGCCGATCTTGCAGTTTCGGTCGTGGATATGCGCAGAGCGCCCCTTATGCCGGGACAGTAAGTGCAAGATCGCGAAGGCAGGGGGCGGGGGCGCGGAGGGGGGACAGCAGAAACGCCCGTCGGCGTGTTGCCGACGGGCGTTGGTGGAGAAGCTCCCCCGATTGGACTCGAACCAATAACCTGCCGGTTAACAGCCGGCTGCTCTGCCAATTGAGCTACAGGGGATCGTGCACCGCCTGGAACCGGATCTCGCCGGTGCCGTGCGACGGGACAAGAGTACAGGACATTCCCCGGTGGTGGTCCAGTGGGTTCCACAGGCATCCGCCCTTGATCCAGATTTGCAGGTCAGCGCCACGGCCGGATCGCAATCGGGGCAAATCGCCATCCCGGCACAAGCAGGCTTGAGCGGGGAGCAGGATGGGTAGTTAGCTGCGGACAGAGGACGCAGGCGCGAATTTGTCGCGCCCGACGGGGCAACCCGCCGGCGCGACGGCGCGTCAGGTACGGAAGGAGCCGCCATGCGCGGAAAGATCATGTTTCTTGGCGGGCTGGCTGCGGGATTCGTCCTGGGCGCCCGTGCCGGCCGGGAGAAGTACGAAGAGCTCGTGGTCCGGGGCCGCAAGGTGCTCGACCACCCGACCGTCCAGGAGGCGGCCGGGGTCGCGCAGGCCCAGGCCAACAAGCTCTACAGCGAGGGCAAGGACAAGCTCGGCCAGACCAAGCTGGGCGAGAAGCTGGGCACCGGCAACGGGAGCACCGGCAAGCAGGAGCTGACCGCCGCCGACGACGCGTTCGCCGGCACGCCCGCCACCGTGGGCGCCAAGGCGGGCAGCAGCTCGGTCGGCACGACCTCCGGGTCGCCGTCGGCCACCAACCCCCGCACCAAGCCGTCCGGCTCGGGCACCAACGCCAGCACGCTCTGATCCATCGCACGCAGACCCATCGCACGTCGACGGGCCGGTCGCCGAGAGGCGACCGGCCCGTGGTCTGTCCGAGCCGTGGTCAGTCCTTGCTGCTGAACGCCGCGTCGAAGGCGGCGCTCGGGGCGTCGAAGGCGAGCCGGCGGACGAACTGCAGCGCCTCCGGGGCGCCGACCAGGCGGTCCATCCCAGCGTCCTCCCACTCGACGGAGATCGGGCCGGTGTAGCCGATCGCGTTCAACGCCCGGAAGCAGTCCTCCCAGGGCACGTCGCCGTGCCCGGTGGAGACGAAGTCCCAGCCGCGGCGCAGGTCGGCCCAGGGCAGGTGCGAGGCGAGCCGGCCGCGCCGGCCGTCACCGGTCCGCACCTTCGCGTCCTTGCAGTCGACGTGGTAGATCCGGTCGGCGAAGTCGAAGATGAAGTTCACCGGGTCCAGCTCCTGCCAGACGAAGTGCGACGGGTCCCAGTTCAGCCCGAACGCGGGCCGGTTGCCGATCGCCTCCAGCGTCCGCTTGGTCGTCCAGTAGTCGTACGCGATCTCGCTGGGGTGCACCTCGTGCGCGAACCGCACCCCGACCTCGTCGAACACGTCGAGGATCGGGTTCCACCGATCCGCGAAGTCCTGGTAGCCGCGCTCGATCATCGACGGCGGCACCGGCGGGAACATCGCCAGGGTGTGCCAGATCGACGACCCGGTGAACCCGACGACGGTCTTCACCCCGAGCTTCGCCGCGGCCCGCGCGGTGTCCTTGATCTCCTCGGCGGCCCGCTGGCGGACCCCCTCGGGCTCCCCGTCGCCCCAGATCCGGGCGGGCAGGATGTCCTGGTGCCGCTCGTCGATCGGATGGTCGCAGACCGCCTGACCGACGAGGTGGTTGGAGATCGTGAAGACCTGAAGGTTGTGCTTCGCCAGCGTCTCCCGCTTGCGGTCGACGTACGAGTCGTCGGCGAGCGCCTTGTCGACCTCGAAGTGGTCGCCCCAGCAGGCGATCTCCAGACCGTCGTAGCCCCACTCGGAGGCGAGCCGGCAGACCTCCTCGAACGGAAGGTCGGCCCACTGGCCGGTGAAGAGCGTGATGGGTCGCGCCATTGTCCTTCTCCCCTGATGTGATGGGGATTCCGTTGTGCGGACCGGGGCGAGGGTGACCGGTCAGACCGGTGCGTGGCACCGAGGCGGAACACCGGTGGGTGCCGAGCGCACCTGAGCCCGACGGGTTGCGCCTCCCACCGGGCCACCGGCCACCGTCACGGTCGCCGCCCCCACCCTATTTCCGCCGGGGTCATCGCGAAAGCCCCGCAGCGTCACTCGGCCGCTTCTTCGGGCGCGGGCAGGACCGCCCGGACGGTGAACCCGCCGCCGGGATTCGGCCCGGCCGAGAAGGTGCCGCCGGCCCGCTCGGTGCGCCCGCGCACCGCGGCCAGCCCCCGCCCGACGCCCCGGGTCTCCCCGGCCGGCATTGCGGCACCGGCGCCGTCGTCGCGTACCTCGATGGTGATGCCCTCGGCGTCGTAGCGCAGCCGGACCGCGACCGCCGCGCCGGGGGCGTGTCGGCGCACGTCGGCCAGCGACTCCTCGATGATCCGGTACGCCGCCACGTCGACCGCGCCGGGCAGCGGCCGGGGTGCCCCGCCGAGGCTCCAGCGCACGGGCTGGCCCGCGGCGAAGCCCTCCGCCAGCGCGTCGAGACGGTTCAGGCTGGGAGCCGGCCCGGTCAACGGGTCGGGCTCCTCGGCCCGGTGCAGCGCTGCGCGCAGGCGGTGCCCCTGGGTCCGCGCCATCCGGCGCCATCGCGCGAAACGCCCCATGCTGGTCAAGGTACGGCAGGCTCCTGAGAGCGAGCCCGCGGCGTCCAGGCAACGCGCCCAACGGCGATGCCGACCCCGCCGCGAATCCATCCCGCGCGACAGGGCCGGCCCCACCGAGCGGGGCCGGCCCTGTCGGGGTGGGGACGCGCCCGGTGAGGCGAAGCGCGTCCGGTGCGGCTGCGATCGACACCAACGCCGGTGGCGGATGGCTCGCAGGGGCCGTCGGCCGTGACCGGCGACCCCTGCGTGCTCAGTCGGTCAGGGCAGGGTCCACTTCTGGTTGGCCGCGCCGTTGCAGGTCCAGAGGTGCACGACGGTGCTGTCGGCCGAGTTGTTGCCGGAGACGTCCAGGCACTTGCCCGAGGCCGTGTTGCGCAGGCTGCCGTCGGACTGGGCCGCCCAGTTCTGCGCGCCGGTGCCGTTGCAGGTCCAGAGCTGGATCTTGGTGCCGTCGGCGGTGCCGCCGCCGGACACGTCGAGACACTTGCCGAGCGCCTTGATCGTCGAGTTCGGCGTCACGGTCCAGGTCTGCGCCGTACTGCCGTTGCAGGTGTAGATCTGGATCTGGGTGCCGTCGGCCGTGGCGCCGCTGCGCACGTCCAGGCACTTGCCGCCCAGGCCCTTGACCGGGCCGACCCCGGTGCTGCCGCCGGTCCCCTTGACCAGGGTGAAGTCGTCCACGTCGAAGAGCCCGGTGCCGCTGCCGCCGAACGTGAGGTAGAGGTTCTGGGTGCCGGACGGGACGTTGGACAACGCCGCGGTGACGTTGGCGAACGTCGTCCAGCTGCCGGTGTTGGGCACCGTGACCGTGCCGAGCACCGGACCGGTAGCCGAGCCGGTGCGGACTGCGATGGTGCCGCCCGCGCCGCCGGAGACGACCCGGGCGGTGAACGAGGTGACGCCGGTCAGGTCCACGCCGTTGTACGCCGCCCAGTCACCCGGGTCGATGTAGCCGACGGTCTGGCCACCGTTGGCGCCCGCCTTGGTGAACGCGGAGACGCCGTTGGCGGAGCTGAACGCCTCGGCCTGGACTGTGGTGTTCCCGCTCGGCGGAGGCGTGGTGCCCAGTTCCTTGATCCGGATGTTGCGGAACGAGGCGTCGTCGCCGGTGCCGTGATTCTGGATGCCGATGTGGCCGGCCAGCGACCGTACCGGATTGGTGTTGGTGAAGTCGTTGATCTTCACCCCGTTGAGGAAGATCTGGAGCCGCTCGCCCTCGACCAGCAGCTCGTAGGTGTTCCACTCCCCCGGCGCGTTGAGCGCCGCGTCGCGGGCCGCGAGGTCCGCGGACTTGAAGGTGTAGACCGAGCCGGTGGTACGGTCCGCCGCGTCGGTGGCGTCGATCTGGATCTCGTAGCCGTTGTCCACCGCCGACCACGGGTCGCTCGACGGCGGGAAGCCGATGAACACGCCCGAGTTGTCGTCGCCGGCGAGCTTCCAGTCCAGCTTCAGCGAGTAGTTGGTGAACTGCTTCGCGCTGTACCAGTACAGGCCCATGCCACCCACCGAGGTGAGGGTGGCGTCGGAGTTGGTGAAGTTGCCCGGCCCGGCCTGCGACCAGCCGGTGGTGGAGCCGTTGTAGAGCGGGGTGTAGCCGGTCTCGGGCCGGCAGTCGGCCTTGCTCCGACCGGAGGCGTACCGGATGCCGCCGAGCAGGTGGTTCCGGAAGTTCGGCTCCGCGTACGACGCCTGGGTGTGCCCCGCGCCGGTGTAGAAGGAGCGGCCACCGTTGTAGCTCTTGCACCAGCTCAGCGGGTGGTCGGCGCCCATGCCGCCGCCGGAGTACGACGACTCGTCCAGGGTGGCCAGCACGTGCGCGGTGGACCGGGCGTTGGTGCGGTAGTTGTACCACTCGTCGGTGCGGGTCCAGGTCTGCGGCAGGTGACCGGTGGCGGCGTGGCCCCGGTCCTCCACCTTCATGTTGGCCTGCTGGATGGCCGGATGCGAGGCGAACCACGCGCCGACCAGGTTGCCGTAGAACGGCCAGTCGTACTCGGTGTCGGCGGCGGCGTGCACACCCACGTACCCGCGACCGGAGGCGATGTACGACTCGAAGGCGGTCTGCTGGCTGGCGTTGAGCACGTCGCCTGTGGTGTTGAGGAAGACGACCGCCTCGTACTGGGCGAGGTTGCTCGTGGTGAACGCGGCGGCGTCCTCGGTGGCGGTGACGGTGAAGTTGTTCGCGGCGCCCAGGTCACGGATGGTCTGGATGCCGACCGGGATCGCGTCGTGCCGGAAGCCGGCGGTCTTGGAGAAGACCAGCACGTCGTACGGGGCGTCGGCGGCGCTGGCCGGGGTGGCGGGGGTGGTGCAGGCGATGACGGCGAGGACGGCGGTGGTGGCGCCGAGGACGGTTCGCAGGAGTCTGCGCATGTCGCTCTCCTATCGACGGTGGGAAGGGGCCCCCGCGCGACGGGGGCCCCTTCGCTCAGCTCAGGGCAGGGTCCACTTTTGGTTCGCGGCGGCGGTGCAGGTCCAGAGGTGCACCACGGTGCTGTCCGCCGAGCTGTTGCCGGAGACGTCCAGGCACTTGCCGGACGCCACGTTGCGGAGCGTGCCGTCGGCCTGCGCGGACCAGTTCTGCGCCCCGGTGCCGTTGCAGGTGTAGAGCTGGATCTTGGTGCCGTCGGCGGTGCCGGCACCGGCGACGTCGAGGCACTTGCCCAACGACTTGATTGTGGAGTTCGGCGTGACCGCCCAGGTCTGGGCCGCGCTGGCGTTACAGGTGTAGATCTGGATCTGCGTACCGTCGGCGGTGGCGGCGTTGCGCACGTCCAGGCACTTGCCGCCCAGACCCTTGATCGGACCGGTCCCGCCGGTGGGGGCCGAGCCGGTGGTGAAGGTGAACGCGTCCAGGTCGTAGAGCGCGCCGGTGCCCGTACCCGCGAACGTCAGGTAGAGCGTGGTGGTGCCGGTCGGCGGGTTGGTGATGGCTCCCGTGACGGTGGTGAAGGTTTCCCAGCCGCCGGTCACCGGGACCGTGGCGGAGCCGAGCACCGTGCCGGTGGCCGAGCCGGCCCGCACCTGGAGGGTGCCGCCGGAGCCCGCCGACGAGACCCGGGCGGTGAACGAGGTGACGTTGCCCAGCCGGTACGGCTGGAACGCGATCCAGTCGCCGTTGTTGATGTCGCCGACGGTCTTGCCGCCCTCGGCCGGGGTCTTGCTGAACACGTTGATCCCGGACGAGCTGCCGAAGAACTCGGCCTGACGGTGACGCGGCGGCAGCGTGTGCTGGGTGTGCGTGGTCAGCCCACCGGCGTCGGTGTACTCGGCGTCGAAGATGGCGAAGATGTTCGCCGCGTCGTCGTGCTCACCGTCGACCGGGATGGTGATCGAGCCGGAGCAGCCGGTCTTCGAGGTGATCTGGTGCCCGTGCTGGTCGTGCCCGAGCACGTAGGTCATCTTGACCTTCGTGCAGTCGATCGTGCCGTCCTCCGGGTCGGTCACCGTGATGCTGTACGGCACGGTGTCACCGAAGCTGAACAACTGCCCGTTGCCCGGGTTGTTGATGGTCACCGTGGGCGCGGTGTTGCCGACGTTGATCTGCACGCTGGCGCTGCCGGTGGCACCCTGCGGGTCCCGTACGGTCAGCGTCGCCGTGTAGGTGCCGTTGGTGCTGTACGTCTTCGTCGGGTTCGCCGCCGTGGAGGTGGTGCCGTCGCCGAAGTTCCACGAGTAGGTCAGCGCCCCACCCTCGGGGTCGGACGAGCCGGCCGAGGAGAACGTCACGGCCAGTGGGGCCGCGCCGGAGGTCTTGTTGGCGCTCGCGGCGGCGTTGGGCGCCCGGTTGCCGCCGGCGACGTAGTCGAAGCGGTAGAGCGCCGAGTTGGCGTCGCCGTTGAAGTAGCCGGTGCCGTAGTCGAGCACGTAGTAGGCGCCGTCCGGGCCGAAGGCCGAGTCCATCACCTGCTTGCCGACCCACGGGAAGGTGTCGATGGTGCCCCGGGAGCCGTCGGAGTTGACGTGGATGGGCTTGATCCAGCCCCGGCCGAACTCGGTGGCGAAGAACTGGCCGTCGAACGACTGCGGGAACTTGGTGGTGGAGGTCGACGAGGCGTTGTACCGGTAGACCGGGCCGCCCATCGGCGACTCGGAGCCGCCGCCGAACTCGGTGGGGGTGCCGGCGTCGCCGGCGTACCGGATCCAGGCCGGCTGGGCCGGCGGCAGGGTGGTCAGGCCGGTGTTGCGGAACGAGTTGTTGGTCGGCCCGCCGGTGCAGTTGTACTTCGCCCCGCTGGCGTTGGTGGCGAAGTCCCACTCGTTGTACGTCTCGGTGGTGGTGTTGGTGCCGGTGCAGTACGGCCAGCCGTAGTTGCCCGGCGCGGCGACCCGGTTGAACTCGACCTGGCCGGACGGCCCGCGGGTGGAGCTGGTGCTGCCGGCGTCCGGCCCGTAGTCACCGACGTAGACGACGCCGGTGCCCTTGTCCACGCTGATCCGGAACGGGTTGCGGAAACCCATGGCGTAGATCTCCGGCCGGGTCTTGGCCGTGCCGGGGGCGAACAGGTTGCCCGACGGGATGGAGTACGTGCCGTTGGCGTTCACCTTGATCCGCAGGATCTTGCCCCGCAGGTCGTTGGTGTTGCCGGCGCTGCGCTGCGCGTCGTACGCCGGGTTGCGGTTGGTCCGCTCGTCCAGGGGCGAGTAGCCGGCCGACTCGAAGGGGTTGGTGTCGTCGCCGGTGGACAGGTAGAGGTTGCCGGCGGCGTCGAAGTCGATGTCCCCGCCGACGTGGCAGCACAGTCCGCGGTCGGCCGGTACGTCGAGGACGTCGACCTTGCTGGCCTGGTTGACGGTGAAGTCGCTGTTGAGGGTGAACCGGGAGAGGCGGTTCACTCCCTGCCAGGCCGAGAAGTCGGTGCCGGTCGCTGGCGCGTCCCCGGTGGGGGTGGACAGCGGCGGCGCGTAGTAGAGGAAGATCTGCCGGTTGCTGGCGAAGTTCGGGTCGACACCGACGCCCTGCAATCCCTCCTCGTCGTGGTTGTAGACCGACAGGGTGCCGATCACCGACGTGGTGCCGTTCGCGTCGGTGCGGCGCAGCGTGCCGTTGCGGGCGGTGTGCAGGACCGAGCGGTCCGGCAGCACGGCCAGCGACATCGGCTCACCCATGTCGGACACGCCCCGGGCGAGTTCGACCTGCTGGAAGTCGGTGGCGTTGATCGTGTGCGCCTGGGCCGGTGTCGAGCTGGCCGCCAGGGTGACCGTGCCGGCCGCGGCCACGAGGAGCAGGGCCGATCCGGCGGAGAGCCATCGTCGGGATCGACGAGGGGGTGCGTCCTTGTTGGACATCTGTGCTGTCCCTTCCTGACGAGTGAGGCCAGGCCGGGCGCGCGCCGTCGCGCCGGATGCCGTAGCGGTGGTGGGGGTCGATGGGTTACCGCGCCGCCGGTTCACCTCGACGAAACAATGTCGTGTTGGCCCCGACACTAAGTCGCGCATGTCGATGTGTCCATACCTTCCGACGATCCAGCATCAACTTTCGTCGATTTGATCGAAAGTTGCCGGGTCGGGGCCGTACGGAAGGGTCCGGGGCGTCGCGTGCCGCACGCACCGAGGGGCGGCACGCGACGCCGACACGTCAGGACTGCCGACCGGTCACCTGACTGGCCAACCCCACCAACGCCGCCCGTACCGAATCCGGGAGCGGGACCGCCGCCAGCGCTCCCGTCGCGGCTTCCTTGCGAATCCTGATCATCTGCTCGATCCGGTCCCGTGCGCCGGTGGCCTCGATGATCTCGCGCAGCTCGACCGCGCCGTCCGCGTCCAACTTCGGATTGCCGAACAGCTCGCGCAGCCGGACGGTCTGCGACCGGTCGGCGGCGCTGCGGGCCAGCGCCATCATCACCGTGGGCTTGCCCTCGCGCAGGTCGTCCAGGACCGACTTGCCGGTGACCGCCGGATCACCGAAGACGCCCAACACGTCGTCGCGGAGCTGGAACGCGTCGCCCAACGGATCACCGAACTCGCCGAGAGCCGCGATCAGCTCCGGCCCCGCCCCGGCCAGCGCCGCGCCGATCTGCAACGGCCGGGTGACCGTATACCGGGCCGCCTTCATCCGGATCACGGTGAGCGCGCTGGCCACCGAACCGTCACCCACCCCGGAGACCAGGTCGAGGTACTCCCCCGCGATCACCTCGGTACGCATCAGCGCGAACACGGCGTAGCCCCGGTGCACCTGCTCGGTCGGCAGCCCGCACTCGTGGAACATCTGATCCGACCAGGCCGCACAGAGGTCCCCGCAGAGCAGGGCGGTGTTGCGCCCGTACGCCTCGGGGTCGCCACGCCACGACGAGCGGGCGTGCAGGTCGGCGAAGAGGCGGTGCACCGACGGTTCGCCCCGGCGGCGGTCGCTGCCGTCCAGGATGTCGTCGTGGATCAACGCGAACGCGTGGAACAGCTCCAGCGCCGCCGCGGCCACCACGATCGGGCGGCCGTCGGCGGCCCCGGCAGCGCGCCAGCCCCAGTAGCAGAACAGCGGACGCAGCCGCTTCCCGCCGGCCAGCACGAACCGTTGCAGCGCGGTGAACACCCCGCGCGGCGCTCCGTCGGGCCAGTCGGGGCCCTGCCGTTCGAGGAAGGCGGCCAGCTCCGCGTCGAAGCGCGCCCGCAGCCTGCTCGCGTCCGCCGGAGCGACGGTGGCCGTCACGATCCCACCCCGGACCGGCCACCGTCACCGTTGGCCAACCCGGCCAACTCCAGCAGCAGCGCCTTCACCTCGGTGGCCGCCACCCGGTCCCGGGCAGCGGACCTGTCGGAACAGAGCAGCACCGGGGCGTCGGCCGGGTCGCTGGGCAGCCGCCCGTGCGAGCCGCGCACCGCCCGGGCGCCGGCGTCCAGGCCGACGGCGCTCATCAGGTAACGCATGCCGAGCTTCTTGCGGGCCAGCGCCACCCCGGCCCGAGCCTTCGCGGCGCCGGGGTTGGCCGGGTCGAAGAACAGCTCGGCGGGGTCGTACCCCGGCTTGCGGTGGATCTCGACCAGCCGGGCGAAGTCCGGCGCGCGGGCGTCGTCGAGCCAGTAGTAGTAGGTGAACCAGGAGTCCGGCTCGGCCACCAGCACCAGCTCACCGGCGCGCGGGTGGTCCAGCCCGTACGCGGCCTTGCCGTCGGCGTCCAGCACCTCGGCCACCCCGGGCAGCCCGGCGCAGAGCTTCGCCACCGCCGGCACGTCGGCCGGGTCCTTGACGTAGACGTGCGCGACCTGGTGGTCGGCGACCGCGAACGCCTTCGACGTCCACGGGTCGAGGTACTCCATGCCGGCCTGGGTGTGCACCCGCAGCAGCCCTTCGGCACGCAGCAGCCGGTTGACGTCCACCGGCCGGGACACGTCGGTGATGCCGTACTCCGAGAGCACCACAACTGTCGCGTCGCGGGCCCGCGCGGCGTCCAGCAGCGGGCCGAGCACCGCGTCCAGCTCGGCCGCGGCGGCGGCCGCCTGGGCCGACGAGGGGCCGAAGCGTTGCAGGTCGTAGTCCAGGTGGGGGACGTAGACCAGGGTCAGGTCGGGTGACACGTCGGCCAGGATCTGCTCGGCCGCCTGGCAGATCCACTTCGACGACGGCAGCCCGGCGGTCGGCCCCCAGTAGGTGAACAGCGGGAAGGTGCCCAGCCGCCCGGTGAGCGCGTCGTGCAGCTCCGGCGGGTCGGTGTAGCAGTCCGGCTCCTTGCGACCGTCGGCGTAGTACACCGGTCGCGGCGTGACGGTCCAGTCGACGTCCGCGCCCATCGCGTACCACCAGCAGACGTTGGCCACCGTGTAGCCCGGTTCGGCCCGCCGCGCCGCCTGCCAGAGCTTGTCCCCGCCGACCAGCGCGTTGTGCTGGCGCCACAGGAACACCTCGCCCAGCTCCCGGAAGTACCAGCCGTTGCCGACGATCCCGTGCCCGCTGGGCTGTTCGCCGGTGAGGAAGGTGGACTGCACCGAGCAGGTCACCGCGGGCAGCACGGTGCCCAGTTCGGCCCGGAAGCCGCCGTCGGCGACACCGCGCAGCCGAGGCATGTGCGCCAGCAGGCGGGGGGTCAGCCCCACCACGTCGAGTACCACCAGTCGTCGGCTCATCGCGTCTCTCCCGCGCTCACTGTGCGTTCCGGGGTCAGCCCGAGGCCGACCAGTTCGTCTCGGGCGAAGGCCAGCTCGGCGGCGATGCCGGCGGCCAGCTCCGCGTCGGTGCCCGGCCGCCGCGCGGCCGGTAGAACCCCCCAGGTGTACGTCTCGACGTCGAGGTGGTCGCACCCGGCGGTCGGCCCGCTGTAGAGCGCTCTCAGCGCGGCGCGCAGGACGGGCAGGGTCGAGCCGAGCGGTTCCTCCGGCGGGGCGTGCAGCGGCACGTGGTAGTGCACCCGCCACGGGCCGGGCAGCGCCCGGTCCAGCGCCTCGTCCAGGTCGTCGGCCGCGTACGCCGGGTCGGCCGGGTCGGCCAGACCGGCGCAACCGGCGCTCCGGGTCTGGTGCAGGAAGCGCGGCTCCACCCAGCGGCGCAGCGCGTCCGCGCCGCCGGCCGGGTCGGCCGCCTCGACGGCGGCGGAGACCTGCACCTTCACCACGGGCAGTCCGGCCGTCCGCAGTCGTTCCAACGCTTCGGCCGGCTCCTCCCAGGCGCACGCCAGGTGGGCCAGGTCGACGCAGACACCCAGCCGGTCGGTGTCGATGCCGTCCAACAGCGCGGCCGCCTGCCCGGTGCTCTCCACCACACAGCCGGGCTCCGGCTCGAAGGCGACCCGCACCTCGCGGCCGGTGTCGCGCTGCACGGCGGCCAGACCGGCGGCGAGCTGGTCCAGCCGACGGCGGGCGGCGTCGGCCCGCCCGGTGTCCCAGGGCCGCCGCCAGGCCAGCGGCAGGGTGGAGATCGAGCCCCGGGCCGCGTCGTCGGGCAGCAGGTCGGCGAGCACCCGGGCCAGATCCAGCGTGTACGCCAGCCGCTGCTCGGTGGTCCAGTCCGGGTGGTACACGTCCTGCTTGACCACCGGGGCCTGGAAGGCCGCGTACGGGAAGCCGTTGAGGGTCACCACCTCCAGACCGCGCGCGTCCAGCTCGGCGCGCAGCCGCAGGCGCAGCGCCGCGTCGGCGGCCAGCTCGGCCGCGACCGGGGCGGCCAGCCACAGGCCCAGGCCGAGCAGGTCGCTGCCGAGCGCCTCCCGCACCGGCACGGCGTACGTGTCCAGTTGACCGAGGATCCCGGCGAGGTCCTCGGCGGGGTGCACGTTGGTGCAGTAGCCGAGATGGACGGTGTCGCCGCCGGAATGTCGCAGCCGCATCAGCTGCCGCCGCGCAGGATCGAGTTGCCGGTCTGCGGGTCCACGGCGGTGACGTCGAGGTCGCTCAGGTCGAGCCGACCCGACTGGCCGTAGAACTCCACGGGGTTGCGCCACAGCACCCGGTCGACGTCGTCGTCGCTGAACCCGGCGAGCAGCATCGCCTCGCCGGTTGCCCGGGTCAACAGCGGATCGGAGCGACCCCAGTCGGCTGCCGAGTTGACCAGCATCCGTTCGGTGCCGTACTCGCGCAGCAACTCGACCATCCGCTGCGGCGTCATCTTCGTGTCCGGGTAGATGGAGAAACCCAGCCAGCAGCCGCTGTCCCGCACGAGCTTGACGGTCACCTCGTTGAGGTGGTCGACGACCACGCGCCCGGCGTCGATGCCGGATTCGGCGACCACGGCGAGGGTGCGCTCGCAGCCGCGCGCCTTGTCCCGGTGCGGGGTGTGCACCAGCGCCGGCAGGTCGTACGCCACGGCCAGGGCGAGCTGCGCGGCGAACGCCTCGTCCTCCTCCGGGGTCATCGAGTCGTACCCGATCTCGCCGACCGCCACGACCGCGTCCTTGTCCAGGTAGCGGGGCAGCAGGTCGAGGACCGGGCGGCAGCGCGGGTCGTTGGCCTCCTTGGGGTTGAGCGCGATGGTGGCGTGGTGCCGCACCCCGAACTGCCCGGCCCGAAAGGGCTCCCAGCCGATGAGCGAGTCGAAGTAGTCGACGAACGAGGCGGCGCTGGTGCGCGGCTGGCCCAGCCAGAACGCCGGTTCCACCACCGCGCGGACCCCGGCGGCGGCCATCCGTTCGTAGTCGTCGGTGGTGCGTGAGGTCATGTGGATGTGGGGGTCGAAGATGCGCATTCACGCCTCCCGGGGCAGTGCGGCGGTGAGCCGGTCGAGCAGGTCGGTGGCGTCGGCGGGCATCTCCCGGCCGGCGGCGTGCCGCTCGGCGGTGAGCGCGGCCAGCATCGCGGCCAGCTCCCCGTCGGCGCGGGTCTCCAGGTCGGCGACCACTGCCAACGGCACGCCGCTGAACACGCACTTGAGCACCGCCTGCCGCCAGGCGGCGTCATCGAGGTGCCGGGCGTACGGGCCGAGGGCGGCGGCGACCAACCGGGTGTCGTTGGTCCGAATCGCGTCGTGCAGCAGCGGCACGCCGGCGGCGCCGATCGGCAGCAGCGGCAGGGCCCGCAGCACGGCCCGCCGCTCGGCCGCGTCACCGTGCTGGTAGAGGCTCTCGGCGTACGAGGCGTGCTCGCCGGGCAGGGCGGTGAGCAGCAGCACCCGGGCCGCGTCGTCGGCGGTCCAGCCGGGGGCGTCGGGCAACGCGGCCCGACCGCACCGCCGACCGACGGCGGGAAAGAGCCGGGCGATCGCGGTGGGCTCGGCCGCGACCTGCCGCAGCGCCTCGTCCAGCCAGTCGGGATCGGGTACGCCCCGCAGCGCGGCCCGTAGTGAATCCGGTGTCATCCCGTCTCCTCCCCTTGTGCTGCTGGTCCCCTTGTGTGGCTGACGGGCACCCCTGGCACACCCTTTGCTCTGCTTCACTCCACGCGACGGTCGCTGTCCGGATATCGGACGCCCGCTGTCGCCTCCGTTGAAGCAGAGCAAAGGGCGTCGGCGGGTACCTCGTCCTCGACGCGCCGCGCGCCGGCCTTTGCCGCGGCGGTGGCGGCGGCGCGCAGGAACTCGATCGACCGGGCGGCGACCGCCGGTGCGGCGTGCGAGTCGCGGGGCAACTCGACGGCGACCAGCCCGCGGTAGCCGGCCTCGGCCAGGGCCGCCAGCACCGGTGGGAAGTCGATCTCACCGGTGCCGAACTCCAGATGCTCGTGCACGCCCCGGCGCATGTCGTCGATCTGCACGTTGACCAGGTGGTCGGCCACCTCGGCGACGCACCGCGGCACCGGCCACGGCTCCAGGCACCGGCAGTGGCCGATGTCGAGGGTGATGCCGAAGCGGGTCGGCGCGTCGAGCGCCGCGTGCAGTCGACGCCAGTCGGTGATGCTCTCGACCAGCATGCCCGGCTCCGGCTCGAAGCCGAGGGTGACGCCCGCGCTGTCGGCGGCGTCGACCACGCTGGCGCAGCCGGCGACCAGCCGGTCCCAGGCGCACTGCTGTGACACCGTCTCGGGCCGCACACCGGCCCAGAACGAAACCGCCTCGGCTCCCAGGTCGGCGCCGATCCGCACCGCCCGGCGCAGGAACTCGATCCGCCGGGTGGGGTCGTCGTGCAGCAGCGTCGGTGCGTGCTTGTGCCACGGGTCGAGCAGATAGCGGGCGCCGGTCTCGATCACCACCCCCAGACCCAGCGCGTCCAGCCGCCGGGCGACCGCCGCGATCCGGCGGGTGAGCCCGGGTACGAACGGATCCAGGTGGTCGTGGTCCAGGGTGAGCGCCACGCCGTCGTAGCCGAGGTCGGCGAGGACGGCGAGCGCGTCGTCGAGCCGGTGGTTGGCGAAGCCGTTCGTGCCGTACCCGAGGCGCAGCGCCGTCGCGTCGGCGCTCGACGGCTCGACAGTCCCGTTGCCGGACTGCTCGGGTCGAGGCTGCGCGGTTCCGGGCTGCGCGGCTCGGGGCCGGGGCACGGTCATGTCGGGGAGACCTTCCGGGCCAGCCGATGGCCCAGCGGCGCCGCCGCCGCGACGGCCAGCCCGAGCAGACCGGCGCCGCCACGTGCGGTAAGCGCCCCCTGCAGGGCGGGCAGGCCGGTGATCCCCGCGCCGACGGCCGCGCGGACCTTCCCGGCCGAGGGATCCCGGACGACCTGGGCCTGGGCGGCGCCGTAGCGGGCGGCGTACCACCCGGCCAGCAGCGCGGGCAGCGCGGCGGCGAC
>NZ_MUZA01000026.1 GCF_021442385.1 Micromonospora sp. MH99 | reverse complement strand
CGGACCTCGGCCTGGCGGGCGGCCAGCCACGCCGCCTCCCGGGCGCGGGCGCGGCGGCGACGGCGGCCGGCGAGGGCACGCCCGCGCAGGTGTACGACGTACAGGGCCAGCAGCAGGAAGGTGACCGAGAAGCCGATCCAGAAGCCGGGGCTGACGAAGAGCACGCCGATCAGCTCGACGACGTTGAGCAGCAGCAGCGCGGCGAGCACCCGACGTCGGCGGTACACGGCGGGGGTGTGCTGCCGGTGCGGCGGACGGCGGCGGGAACGCTTGGGTGCGGGCGGTACGGCCCGCAGGCGGCCGGAGCGGCGTGCCGCCGGGGGCGCGGAGACCGGCGCGGCCAACCTACCCGTAGTCGCATCTTCACTCAGAGTGACGACGAGGGAGCGTGGCGGGTGCACGGGCTGCCGTCCTGGCACAGTGCGGCGCCGTCGATGGCGTTGGAGCACCCGCGCCGTCGACTGCGCCCGCTCCGCCACCAGCCGCTCGGTGGCGTCGTACCGGCGAACCAGTGCCGGGGCCAGGGCGAGCAGGCCGGCGGCGGCGAGGACGGCGAGGAGCACCGAGGTCGGCACCCTCACCCCTCCCGTCACCGAATTCGGAGCAACCGCTCCCCGACCGCAGGATCTTCCACCGATCGTGCCTGGGTGCGTAGATCGTCCGGGCGTTGAGCGCTTGCCGCAGCTTGCAGTTACTTGAGGTTACGGCGCACCGACCGCGATGCCGCCGCGCCGCGCCGATCCCGTCCGTGGGACGGCTCACCGCGCGGTGGCGCGTACCCGGTGCCAGCGGGCCAGCAGACCGCCCTCGGCGGCGACCTCTTCGCTCGTCATCGCGTATCCGATGTGGTCCCGCCAGGCGCCGTCGATGTGCATGTAGCGCACGTGGTACGACTCTTCGCGGAAGCCCAGCTTCTCCACCACCCGCCGCGACGGCCGGTTCTCCGGCCGGATGTTGACCTCGACCCGGTGCAGCCCACCCGGGCCGAACGCGTGGTCGACGGCGAGTGCGAGCGCCGTCGGGATCACTCCCTGCCCGGCGACCCGGGCGTCCACCCAGTAGCCGACGTAGCCGGAGCAGAAGGCGCGGCGCACGATGCTGCCGACGTTGAGATGCCCGACCAGCCGGTCCCGGTCGGCCTCGCGCAGGCAGACCGCAAACGGCATCCCCTCACCCTCGCGGGCGGAACGGCGCTGGTCACGGTGCACCCAGCGGAACGCGGCAGGCGAGTTCAACTCGTCCCAGCTGCCCGGCAGCGACGACTCCCACGGTGCCAGCCAGGCCCGGTTGGCCCGGCGCACCTCCGACCACGCCGCCGCGTCGGAGCGCCGGTAGGGCCGCAGCAGCACTGGACCGTCGACCAGCACCGCCGGCCAACCGGGTGCTCGGGCCGGTCCAAAGAGACTCACTCCCACAGTCTCCCGCGCGGGACCGTAAAGCGCGCAAGTGGACCCGCGATGGACCGCTGGGCGCGCGGAGACGTCACCGGCGCCTGTCGAGCAGCAGGACGTCCACGGTGGAGCCGGCGGCGGCGGTGGTGACCCGCTCGCCGAGCACCAGCAGCCCGTTCGCCTCGGCCAGTCCGGAGAGGGTGAACGGGCCACCGCGCAGCGGCTGCACCGTATAGCCGCCGCCGCGACGCTCCGCGACGTGCGCGGGGCGGAACTCCCGCAGCCCGCCGGGGGACGACACGGTCTCCAGCAGGTGCGCCCGGACGCTCGGCCGGAACACCGGCTCGGCGCCGGCGAGCAGTTGGATGGCGGGTCGGGCCAGCACCTCGAAACCGATCAGCGCGGCGCCCGGGTCGCCGGGCAGGCAGACCACCGGCACCTCCTCGGCGCCGACGGTGCCGAACCCGAGGGCGGTGCCGGGATAGAGCGCCACGTCGGTGAAGGTCACCGGGCCGGCGCGGCCACCCTCGCGGCGGGACAGGATCCGCCGCACCATGTCCCCGGGGCCGGTGCCGGTCCCCCCGGTGGTGATGATCAGGTCGGCGCGCAGGGTCTGGTCCTCCAGCAGCCCGCGCAGCCCCTCCGGGTCGTCGTCGCAGATACCCACCCGGTACGCCAGTGCGCCCACCTCGGCGGCGGCGGCGGTCAACGCGTGCGAGTTCGCGTCGACCACCTGACCGGGCTGGCTGCCCCGGCCCACGTCGACCAGCTCGTCGCCGGTGGCCACGATGACCACCCGGGGGCTGGGCCGGACCACCACGTGGCCGATGCCTGTCGCGGCGAAGACGGCGACGAGGGCCGGAGAGACGTACGTGCCGGCGCGGGCGAGCAGGGTGCCTACGGGCAGTTCCTCACCGGCGCGGCGTACCCCGTACCCCCGTTTGGGGGTGCGGAAGATCTCGACGGCGGCCATGCCCTGGTCGGTCCACTCCACCGGGACCACGACGTCCGCGGCGACCGGCAGCGGCGCCCCGGCGGCCACCGAGAAGCACGAGCCCGGGGTGAGCCGCACCGGCCGCCAGCTCGCCGCGCCGAGGTCGCCGACCACGTTGAGCCGGATGGTCCGGCCGCCGGGCGTGCCGGAGGGGGCCGGGACGTAGCTCGGGCCCCGGCCCCCTCCGGAAATGTCCTCCCACCGGGCCGCGTACCCGTCCACGGCCGCCTGGTCGAAGGCCGGGAAGGCGTGCGGCGCGACGACGTCCTCGGCGAGGACGTTGCCGTGCGCCTGGGTGAGGTCGAGGTCGAGTGGCGGCAGCGCTCGTAACCTGCGCAGCACGCTGCCCAGGTAGTCGGCGAGCGGCGTCAACTCGTTCGCGGCCGCCTCGGCGTCGGCCGTCGCTGTCATGTACCAGATCCGCCTGCCGCGTCGGCCTTGACGAACTCGGCCAGCCAGGAGCGGAACTCGGCGCCGAGGTCCTCGCGCTCGGCGGCGATCTGCACGACGGTCTGGAGGTACCCCAGCGGCATGCCGGTGTCGTAGCGGGTGCCCCGGTAGACGATCGCGTGCACCGGTGTGCCCTCGGTGCGCAGCAGCTCCATGGCGTCGGTCAGCTGGATCTCGCCGCCGCTGCCCGGCTTGGTGCGGCGGATCGCGTCGAAGATCTTGCCGGGCAGCACGTACCGACCCAGCACCGCCAGGTTGCTCGGCGCGTCCTCCGGCTGCGGCTTCTCCACCATGCCGGTGACCTTGACGACCTCGCCGATGTCGGTCAGCTCTGCCTCGGCCGGCTCGACGGAGGCGATGCCGTACCGCTTGGTGTCGGCCGGGTCGACCTCGAAGAAGGCGAGCACCACGCCGCCGGTGCGGGCCTGCAGCTCCAGCATCGCCGGCAGCAGCGGCTCGGACGGCTTGACGAACTCGTCGCCGAGCAGCACCGCGAAGGGCTGGTCACCGACGTGGGACTCGGCGTACCCGACGGCGTGGCCCAGCCCGAGCTGCTCCGGCTGCCGGACGGTGTAGATCTCGGCCAGCTCACTGGGCCGGCGCACGGCGGCCAGCCGCTCGGCGTCGCCCTTCTCCTCCAGCCTGGTCTCCAGGTCGGGGCGTCGATCGAAGTGGTCCACCATCGACGTCTTACCCCGACCGGTGATCAGCAACACGTCGCCGATGCCGGCCTGGGTGGCCTCCTCGACGATGTACTGCAGCACCGGCCGGTCGACCACCGGCAACAGTTCCTTCGGGACCGCCTTGGTGGCCGGCAGGAAGCGGGTGGCCAGTCCGGCGGCCGGGATAACGGCCTTGACCGCCAGGGGACGGCCGGTTGCGGCGACCGTCGATGAGGGGTTCGCTGAGTGCTCCGACATGCCGCGAGACTATCGGCCACGGCTCTGCCGCGGCGGGTGTGGCCCAGAAGACGCGCCGCCGCCCGGCCCCGGCCGGCCGACGTCGGGGCCGGCCCGCGCGGCGTCCGCGGCGGTGGCCGCCGGCTCGTCCGCCGGATCCGGGCGGGCGTGCGCGGGCCCCGACCGGTTCGATTCCGGTACGCCAGCGGTCGACTCCGACCGGGCGTGCCCGCCCGGCTCCCGCGGGACCTGCACCTGCCGGCCGGCCCGCGGCAGCCCGTCGGGTGGGCTGACGGCGCCGGCGGGCACCGGTATCTCCCACGTCGGCACGTCGGGGCGGGCCTCGGCGACGCGATAGGTGTCCCGGCCGGCGGCCTTGGCCGCGTAGAGGGCGTCGTCGGCGGCTTCCAGCACCTCCCGTCCGGTGCTGCCGTGGTCCGGGTAGACGGCGATGCCCACCGACACGGTGACCACTATCGGCCCCGCGTACGCCTCGACGGCGATCGGCGTCTCGCGCACCGCCGCGCCGAGCCGCTCCGCGACGATCGCGGCACCCCGGGCGTCGGTCTCCGGCAGGAGCAGCACGAACTCCTCGCCGCCCTGCCGGAAGGCCAGGTCGACCTCGCGGATCTCACCGCGTACCCGCCGGGCGAACTCGGCCAGCACGGTGTCCCCCGCCGCGTGCCCGTACGTGTCGTTGACGTCCTTGAAGCGGTCCAGGTCGAGGGCGAGGACGCTGAGCATCCGGCCGAACCGGCTGGCCCGCTCCACCTCCCGCCGGATCGACTCGCGCAGGTAGCGGTAGTTCCAGAGGCCGGTGAGCGGGTCGGTGAGCGACAGCCGCTGGGCCTCCTCGTGCACGCGGACGTTCTCCACCGCCACTGCCGCGTGGCCGGCGAAGGTGCGCAGGGTGTCCAGGTCGTCGTCGTCGAACTCGTCCGCGCCAACCCGGTCGTAGAGGGCCAGCACACCGAGCGCCGCCGCGGCGCCGGCCTCGTCGAGACACCGCTCACCGCCCGGGACGGTCGTTGTCGGACCGCCCGGTGTGGTCGTTGTCGGACCGCCCGGTGTGGTCGCTCCGCCCGGGGTCGAGAAGGGGACCGCGACGTAGGTGCGGCAGCGGGGCTCGCCGGTCGGGGCCTCGGTCGGTTCCAGCCGGCCCCGCTGCGGCTCGCCGGTCGCGGCCACCGCGCCGACCACGCCGACGCCCACGGGCACCCGCAGTCCCTGCGACCCGTCCGGGTCCCCCGCCGGCCAGCGCCCGTCCAACCCCTCGCTGCACTGCGCGACGAGCACCCCGCCGGCCTCCACCAGCAGCACCGCGCCGGCGCGCGCCCCGGTGGCCGCGATGGCGCTGTGCAGGATCACCCGCAGGATGCGTTGCAGGTCGTGGGTGCTGGCCAGGGTGTCGCCGAGCACCGCGAGGTGCCCACGTAGCTGGTCGCGGCTGCTGGTCAGCGCCGCGACGTACGACCCGGTCTCGCGGGTCATCCGGTTGAACGCTGCCGCCAGCCGTCCCAGCTCGTCGCGGCTGCGCACCGGCACCCGGGCGGTCAGGTCGCCGTGCGCCACCCGGTCGACCGCTCCGGCCAGCTCCACCAGTGGCCGGGTGGTCACCCGGGCCAGACGCCAGGCGGTGAACACGGCGAGCAGCCCGGCCAGCACGACCACGCCGGCCAGCGTGACGTGCAGCCCGGGCGGCCGCTCGCTCGGCACCGACAACACCAGCGGCAGCGGCTGGCCGGCGGACGGCCCGATCCGGCGCACGTACCGACCCCTGGTGCTCTCGGTGACCCGCTCACCGCTGGCGGACCCGGCGGCGGCCAGCACCGCGTCGCGTTCCTGCTGGGACTCGGTGGTGTGCGTGAAGCGGTCGGCGCCCGCACCGCCGTCGAGCAGGGTGACCGCGACCCCGGTCACCGCCGCCAGCCGGGCCACGAAGGCCGGGTCGACCAGGTGCGCGGCGGCCACCGTGCCCAGCAGCGCGCCGGCCGGGTCGCGGCGGTCGACCCGGGCGGCCAGCGCGCGGACCGGGCCGAACGGCGCGGCGGCCGGCTCGGAGCAGTCCCGCCAGGGCGTCGGCGGAGCGCCGGGCGAGGCGTACGTGACGCGTCCGTTCACGTCGGTGACCTGCACCGCTGCCGCCAGCCCACGGCCGACGAGCTGGCCGGCGGCGATGGCCGGGTCACCCGTGAGGGCGACCGTGTCGGCGGCGGCGCGCAACTGCTGGCAGAGCGCGTCGACCGAGGTACGCACAGTCGAGGCCGCCACCGCGAGGCGCTCGGTGGACCGGCTGCGGTCGACTGCCGCGACGGTGGAGGCGACGAAGAACGCGCCGAGCACCACCGGGCCGAGCACCACCACGAGGAAGGCTGCAGTCAACCGCCCGCGTAGCGTCACTCGGTCCCCCCGGAAGTTCCGCCTCCGTTGCTTGCGATGCTGACACAGAGCAACCGTGGGAGTGGCGTTGCGTCAGGAGTGTTGCGTGCCGGAATTTTCTTATGAAGCGGAAGTGGCCCGAGTGGCGAAGCGGGAAACCCGTGTCGACCTGCTCGCCCGCCGCCGGGCCCTGACTGCTCAGGCGCGGGCCGAAGCCGCCGGGCGCGTCCAGGCCGAGCTGGTCGCCCTGGTACGCCGGCTGCGCCCGGCCCGGATGACGGCGTACGTCCCGGTCGGCTCCGAGCCGGGCGGGGCCGACCTGCCGGAGGTGTTGCGGTCGGCGCTGCCGCCCGACGCCGAGTTGCTGCTGCCGGTGCTCCTTGCCGACCTGGACCTGGACTGGGCGGCTTATTCCGGGCCCGACGCGTTGGCGGCGGCCGGCCGGGGCATCCGGGAGCCGATCGGCCCCCGCCTCGGCGTGGCCGCGGTCACCGGCGCGGAGCTGGTCGTCGTGCCGGCGCTCGCCGTCGACCGGCGCGGCCGACGACTGGGCCGCGGCGGCGGCTCGTACGACCGGGCGCTGGCACGGGTGCCCGGGGCGGTCCTGACCGTGGTCCCGCTGCACGACGGGGAGCTGGTCGAGGCGCTGCCGGCGGAGCCGCACGACCGTCCGGTCCGCGCGGTCGTCACCCCCACCGACGGGATGCGTACGCTTGACGACGGCCCGGGTACGGCGCAGGGTGTCGCGCCCCACACGTCCGCTGGACGAACCCGGGGCGAATGACGCACCATTGGCACTCGAATACGTCGAGTGCCAACTGGCCGAGCTCAGATACCGGAGGAGAACGTGCCCACGTACCAGTACGCCTGCACCGCGTGCGGTCACCAGCTCGAGGCGGTGCAGTCCTTCTCGGACGAGCCGCTGACCGAGTGCCCGGCGTGTCAGGGGCGGCTGCGCAAGGTCTTCAACTCGGTCGGCATCGTCTTCAAGGGCTCGGGCTTCTACCGCACCGACTCCCGCGCGTCCGGCTCCGAGACCTCCGCCGGCGGCACGCCGAGCAAGCCGGCCAAGTCCGAGTCGTCCTCGTCGTCCTCGTCCTCGGGTGGGGATTCCGGGTCGTCGTCCTCGTCCTCGTCGTCCGGGTCGTCGTCCGGGTCGTCGTCCGGCGGATCGTCCTCCGGATCGTCGTCCGGTGGGTCGTCGTCCGGTGGGTCGGGCGGCGGCAAGGCTCCGGCAGCCAGCTCCGCCTCCTGACCCAGCCTTCCCAACCTCACCTCGCCTCGCCGACAGCGCCGCCCGCGATCGCCCCGGGCGGCGCTGTTTCAGCCTTGATCCACTCGGGTTCCCGGAAGTCGGCCTGTCCCGGCGGTGTTGATCGCCCGGATTCCAGGAACCCGAGTTGATCGGCCTCGCGTGCCAGCGCGGCCCCGCGTGCCAGCGCGGCCGCGCCCCTCGCGATAGCAGATCCGGCCGGTAGATGGGCGTTATCCACAGGCCGGACAGTTGTCCACAGGCGGGGACGAGGGGTCCGCAGGGCGGGCCGTTGCCGGCCTACCGTGCCGCTCTACGGGTGTCACCACGACGGCACCCGGGACGGAGGCGGCAGATGATCACCCGCACGTTGGACTCCGCTCGGGCGTTGCGCCCGCTGCGCCGGCCGGCCCTACCCGGCGGTCGCACCCTGTTGCGGGCCGGGTTGGTCGCCGCGCTGCTCGGCCTCGCCGCCGCGATCCTGCACACCCCCACCGGCATGGACACCCCGACCGGCGGCCGCACCGCGACCGGCTGCCCGGCGGCCAACGGCGCAGTCAGGGCACCGGCCCGGCTCACCCAGCCCGCCGCCGTGCCGGCGGTCGCCCGCCCGGCGGGCGCGGCGTCGGGGTCAGTCCCAGTGTGGGGGGCGTTGGGAGAGGAGCCAGTCGTCGTTGCCGCTGCTCCGCTCGCCCCAGCCCTGGTCGGTGTCGTCCGAGGTCTGCTCGGGCAGCACCACGAAGTCGTCCCTCAGGTCGACGGTGCGGTCGTCATCGCCGCGCGCGCCCTGCGTGCCGGGGTCCTCGGTGCTCACGAGCGGCAAGAATAGCGCAGGCGACAACGGGCGGTCGCTCGCCGCGGTCGGCACATCGACCAGAAGCGACCGGGCCGCCGGCTCCGTTGGTAGCGTCGAACGCCGTGACGACCCCCAGCGGTGGCAGCACCCCGGACGACGACTACTGGCGCCGGCCCGGGACCGGCGACGGCCCGATGGCGGACCGACCCCCACCCGCCACCACACCCACGAGCGGGTACGCGGGACCGCCCCCGAGCGTGCCGCCGCCGGCCGGCTGGCGTCCCCCGGTGCACCTGGAGCCGGCCCCGCCCCGACAGCTCCCGCCACAGGACATGGCCGTCCTGGATGCGGCCGAGCAGCGTTCCCAGCGGGTCACCTACGGCTTCGGCGCCGCAGCCGCCGTGGTGCTGGTGGCTCTTGTCTGCCTGCTCTGCTCGCGGCTCATCTTCTGAGGCGGCCTCCGACCGCGTCGCCCCGGCCGCCGGTCAGAGAGTGGTGCCCCAGACGGCCTCGGCGCCGGAGTGACCCGTCAGGTAGACGTAGACCAGGGCGGCGATGGCCAGCGCGACGGTAGCCACCGCCAGCACCGGCGTCACCAGTGCCGGCAGCCGCGGCACCCGCGGGTGCCCACTGGTCGCCACGAGCAGCGCGATGGCCACGATCCCCAGGGGCACCACGATCCGGAACAGAATGTCGCCGTAACGGGAGTGCTCGAAGATCTGGTCGAGTATCTGGCCCTGGTAGCCGCGGGCGACCAGGGCGTCGGTGAAGGCTTCACCGGACTCGACGGCCACGAACGCGGTCACCGGCGCGACCACGGCCAGGATGCCCAGCGCCCAGTCCAGTCGGTGCCGCCAGCGCGGCAGCCCCACGTATCCGATGGCCAGCACCGCCAGCAGTGGGACGATGACGACCACCGCGTGGACCACGAGGACGTGTACCGGTAGACCCAGGATCTCCTCGAACATCGACACCTCCAGGTGGATCACGGTGCGGGGAGCGCCAGCGTACGGACCGCCGGTCGTCCCCGAGCTCTCGCCCGGAGACACGCGCGCGGCGGCGATCAGGTTCAGCACGGCGCGACCCCGCTGGTCGGTCCGGCGGGCTGTGTCCGTGGCCACCCCGGGCAAGCGACGGTTGTCGCTGCTGGTCGTACGTGCTGTCATTGGCGCATGTCCGGTGGCGAGGAGTTGTTGCGATCGAGGGGCCTGCGCGTCACCCGACCGCGCCTCGCGGTGCTCGACGTTCTCGCCGACGGCGGTCACCTGGAGGTCGACGAGATCACCCGGCGGGTCCGCGAACGCCTCGACTCGGTCTCCACGCAGGCGGTCTACGACGTGCTGGGGGCGCTGAGCCGGGCCGGGTTGTCCCGCCGGATCGAACCGGCCGGCAGTCCCGCCCGGTACGAGGCGCGCGCCGGCGACAACCACCACCACGTGGTCTGCCGGGGCTGCGGCGAGATCGCCGACGTCGACTGCACCGTCGGCAGCGCTCCCTGCCTGGAGCCGGGCACCGCGCACGGCTTCGAGGTGGACGAGGCAGAGGTGACCTTCTGGGGTCTCTGCCCGAGCTGCCAGTCGCGCCGCGCCGCCGACAGCTGACCCGCCCGCTCCAGCGGCACCGACCGGCGGCCCGTGGCACGCTTGGTCGGTGGACTCCGATGACCTCGGCCTCTTCGGTCCGGGTTCGGTCACGTGGAAGGTGCACGAGGAGCCGATCCTGATCGTCGCGGGCCTGCGCTCGCTCTACCTCCAGGCGTTGCACCCCCGGGCCATGGCCGGGGTCGCGCAGAACAGCAACTACCGCACCGACGCGTGGGGTCGACTGGTGCGCACCGCCACCTACGTGGCGACCACCGTCTACGGCACCACGGCTGAAGCGGAGCAGGCCGGGGCGCGGCTGCGTCGCCTGCACGACCGACTGCGGGCCACCGACACCGCCACCGGCGAGGAGTTCCGGATCGACGACCCGGCCCTGCTGCGCTGGGTGCACGTCACCGAGGTCGAATCGTTCCTCACCACGGCCCGGCGGGCGGGCCTGCCGCTCACCGACGACGAGGTGGACGGCTACTACACCGAGCAGCGTCGGTCGGCAGCTCTCGTCGGGCTGGATCCGGCCACGGTGCCGGGCACCGCCGCCGAGGTGGCGGCGTACTACCGCGCCGTGCGGCCGGAGCTGCGGATGACCCGGGAGGCCGCCGAGACGGCGATCTTCCTCACGGCCCCACCGCTGCCGTGGAAACTCAGCCTGCCCGCCCGGCTCGGCCTCACTCTCGGCCCGCCGCGCTGGGCGTACCTGGGAATCGCCGGTACCGCGCTCGCGCTGCTGCCTCCGTGGGCCCGGCGGATGTACGGCGGATTGGGGCTGCCCACCACCGAACTGTCGGCGGACCTCACGGTGCGCGCCCTGCGCCTGGCGCTCGCCGCGGTGCCGCGCCGCTACCTGGAGGGGCCGTTGATACAGGCCGCCAAGGAGCGGGCCGAGCGGCACACCGCGACCTCGCTGGCCGGCTGACAGCCGGACCCGATCGGGGTCAGGTGCGGGTAGGGCGCTGACGGTCAGCCGTCGGCGGGCCGGTCGACGGCCGCCCACGGCTCCTTGCCCGGCGTCTGCGCCCCGGTCGGGCAGTGCCGCCGGAAGTCGCACCAACCGCATCGCGGGCCGGGCGCCACCGGGAACGCTTCGTCGGCGTCGCCGCCCTCGGCGACCGCCCGCTCGGCGGCCATGATGTCGCGGGCCGTGTCCTCGGCCCGGGTCAGCTGGCGGGTCAGCGACTCGACGGTGTGGTCGTGGCCGGCGACCGTGCCCGTCGGCAGGTGGTGCAGCTCCACCCGGCGACACGGTCGGCGGAACACCCGCTCGGCCGCGTACGCGTAGAGGGCCAGCGCCTGCGAGCCCCGGGCGTCGTCGGAGTCCAGCCCGGTGCGGCCCGTCTTGTAGTCGACGATGACCAGCTCCGGGCCCTCCGGCCCGGGGCGGGAGTCGATGCGGTCGGCGCGGCCGTTGAAGGCCAGCACGGCGGTCTTGACCGCCACCACCCGCTCGACACCGAGCGGGTCGGACTCCGGATCCAGCGTCTCGACGTACGCCTCCAGCCAGGCCAGCGCCCGCTGGTAGGCGGCCCGCTCCTGCGCGTCGTCGCGGTAACCCTCACGGACCCAGGTGCCCTTGAGCAGGAGGGCCAGCGCCTTCGGGTGCCGCCGGTCGGCGGGCAGCGCGTACCAGTTCTTGAGGGCGGTGTGCACGCTGGCGCCGAGCGAGTTGTGCGCCCACGGCGGCCCCTTCGGCGGCGCGGGCCGGTCGACGTAGGAGTAGCGGTAGCGGCGGGGGCAGTCCGCGTACGCGCCGAGCTTGCTCGGGGTGCAGACGAACAGCCGTTCCGGCATCCCCTCGAAGCCGAGCTGCTCGGCGCCACCGGGGCGCTGCTGGGGGGCTCGACCGCCTGCGGCGGGTCGTCCGGCTGAAGAGGCTCGTCGCACGCCTGCGATCCTGCCATCCACCGCCGACATTCCGGGTGTGCGGTCAGGCCATGTTCACGTACTGCGTCACGAAGGCCGCCACCGCGTCGGCGATGAGCTGTACGGCGATCGCGGCCAGGAGCAGGCCGGCGATCCGGGTCAACACCTCGATGCCACCGGGGCGCAGGATCTTCACGATGCCGCCGGAGAAGCGCAGCACGATCCAGACCGCGACCATGACGGCGAGGATGGCCGCGGCGATGGCGGTGAAGTCGCCGAACCCGTCGGCCTGCTGGACGAAGAGCATTGTCGCCACGATGGCGCCCGGTCCGGCCAGCAACGGGGTGCCCAGCGGCACCAGCGCGATGTTCGAGGTGACCTGCTGGCTGGGATCGTCGGCCTTGCCGGTCAGCAGTTCCAGGGCCACCAGGACGAGCAGCAGCCCACCGGCGGCCTGCAACGCGGGCAGGTCCACGTGCAGATAGTCGAGCAGGGTCTGCCCGGCCACCGCGAAGATCACGATTACGCCGAGAGCCAGCGCGACGGCCTGCCACGCTGCCCGGTTACGGTCGCGCGCGGGCAACGGCCCGGTCAGCGCCAGGAAGATCGGCATCATGCCCGGCGGGTCGGTGATCACCAGCAGGGTCACGAAAACCTCGCCGAACAGCTTCAGATCCACGGAAGAAACCTAGCCGCGCCGTGGTGGGCGAAATACGCGGATCAGCCCGAAGCGACCTCGGTCACCCCGGCGGTGACGATCCGCTCGTACGCCTCGACTCCTGTGGTGAACGCGCCGAGCTGGACGCTCTTGTGGGTGCCGTGGAAGTCGGAGGAGCCGGTGACCAGGAGACCCAAGTCGGCGGCGAGCGCGCGTACGTGCGCCTGCTCGGCCGGGCTGTGGTCCTCGTGATCGGCCTCCAGGCCGGCCAGCCCGGCGGCGGCCAGCTCGGCGATCAGCTCGTCGGGCACCACCCGGCCACGTCGGGTGGCGCGGGGATGGGCGAAGACCGGTACACCGCCGGCGGCCCGGACCAGCCGGACGGCATGGAAGACGTCGATGTCCTCCTTCGGCAGCCGGTACCGCTCACCCAGCCAGTCCGGCCCGAACGCCTCGCTGGTGCTGGCTACCAGACCGGCGCGGATCAGCGCCTGCGCGATGTGCGGGCGACCCACCGTGCCGCCGCCCGCCCCGGTGAGGATGTCCGGCCAGTTCACGTCGATGCCGTCGGCGCGCAGCAGCGCCACGATCCGTTCGCCGCGCTCCTCGCGGGCGGCCCGCACCCGGGTCAGCTCGGCGACCAGCTCCGGGTGGTCGGGGTCGAACAGGTACGCCAGGAGGTGCAGCGGCACCGGCGGCTGCGCGCCCGACCAGTGGCAGGACAGCTCGGCGCCTCGGATCAGGCGCAGACCGGGCGGCAGCGCCCGCACGGCCGGCGCCCAACCGGCGGTGGTGTCGTGGTCGGTGATGGCCAGCACGTCGAGGCCCGCGTCGGCACCGGCGCGGACCAGGTCGGCGGGGCTGAGCGTGCCGTCGCTGGCGGTCGAGTGGGCGTGCAGGTCGATCCGCGGCGCGGGGCCGGTACGCGAGGTCACCTCCCGACGCTACCCAGCGGACCCGAATCCGGCTCGCGTAGGTGCCGGCCAGCCCCGGGGCGTGCCCCTCAGCGCACGCCGCGCCACGGGCCGCTCCCGGCGCAGGGCACCGGAACGCGCACAGCGAGCCGAGCCGGTTGCCGCAGCGCGGGACGCCACGACCGACGGGGAGCCGGGTGCGGATCAGGAGCCGGTGACCAGGACCGGCCGGTCACCGGGCGCGAGGCCGTCCACGGGCACCGGCTCGGCCGGTTGCCCGGCACGCACCCGTTCGACGTCGACCTGAACCAGCTTGCCGGCGCTGTCGACGTAGGCGACGTCCGTCCCGGTCGTCCAGGCGACCGCGCCACTCAGCGCCGGACCGGCCGGCATGGCGTTCACCGTCGCTCCGAGTCGCTGCAGATCGACCAGGAGGGCCTGATCGGTCGGGCCGACCTTCCCGTTCACCAGAAGCCACCGCCCGTCGTCGGACACGCCGCCCGCGCCGTCCCGGCTCAACTGGGTGCCGCAGGCGGTGCGTACCGGCTTCAGGGCCCGCTTCGGGTCGAGCGCCGCCAGGCAGGTCCCACCGGACCCGCTCGCGGACACCTGACCAATCAGCCGCCCGTCGGGCAGCGCACCGTAGACGTTCAGGGTGCCCCGCTCGGACACCGCGGTCAGCTCCCCCGTGCCCGGCCGCCACAGCGCATGGGTCGGCCCGTTCCGGTCGAGCCGGACCAGCACGCTGTTTCCGACGAACCGGACGGGTTCCGCGCCGTCCGGCACCGGAATGCGCACCGTGCCGATGAGCTGGCTCCCGACGACTCCCGCCACGAGCAGGTCCTTGCCGTCGCGCCAGGCGACCTGGCTGGCGTCGGGCGCGAGAACGATCTTGCCCGCACCGGCCAGCAGCACCTGCACCAGGCCGTCGTCCCGCGCGACCCAGAGGGAACGGCCGGCGGTGGTCGGGGCACCGACCACCAGCAGGCCGGCGCCGCTGGGCAGGCTGTGGGCGCGTTCGGCGGGCCCGACGCTGGGCAGCGCCAGCCGCTTGCCGTCGGGGTTGATCAGGGTGCCGTCGAGGAGCAGGCCGGCTGGCGCTCCGGGCGATGACGCGGGTGGGGCAACGGGCGCCGAGGGAAGCGGCCGGGCCGACAGATCCGGATCGCCGATCACGACGATGGGCGGGCCCTGCCGGCCGGTCTCGTCGGCGAGCTGCGTCATGCCGGCGCCGATCAGCACGGTGGTGACCATTCCGAGCGCGACACCGACACCGGTACGGCGCCGTCGGATCCGGTTGGCCCGGCGGATGGCCTGACCGGCCGGGTCGGCGGTCAGCGGACGGGTGACGGCGACCTGGTGCGAGAGAGTCTCCCGCACCGCACCTTCCAGCTGGTCACGTCGCACCTGGTTAGGACGCTGCGGACCGCCCGTCAGGTTGTCGGACCGCGGCGGGAATGCGCTCACTGCTGGTCTCCGGCGCCGGTGCCGACGGGCACGGCCGCCGGAGCGGTGGGTAGCTCGACCGCCGGTGCGATCGGGCGCGGCTCGGACGGGCGGGGTGCGACAGCTCCCGGCCCGGCCCGACCGGCCGCCGGACGGGGCGTCGCCTCGGCACGGCCCCCCGGATCCCTCCCGGCCGGCCCAGGTCGGGCAGCGTCGGCACCTCGGCCAGCTCCCGCGGCATCCCCCCGGCCGGCGGGAGCAGCCCCACCGCCGGAGGAAGCAGCGCGACCCGGGAGAGCGGCGTCGCGGCCCCGGCCGGAGAGAGCAGCGCGACCGTCGGTACCGGGGGCATCGGCCAGGTCCGGGGTGGCGGTGCCCATCCGTCGGCGCAGCGTGGCCAGTGCCCGGGAGGCCTGGCTCTTCACCGTGCCCGGCGAGATGTCCAGCAGCGCGGCCGTCTGTGCTTCCGACATGTCCTCGTAGTAGCGCAGGACCAGCACCGCCCGCTGCCGGCTCGGCAGCTCCCGGAGGTGCCGCCAGAGCAGGTCACGGTCGAGCTGCTGCTCGATCTCGTCGACACCGGGCCGTTCGGGCAGCACCTCGGTGGGGCGTTCGCCGTGCCAGCGTCGCCGCCACCAGCTCGTCGAGGTGTTGACCATCACACGACGGGCGTACGGCTCGACGGCTTCGATCCCGCCGAGCCGCTTCCAGGCGAGGTAGGTCTTGGTCAGCGCCGTCTGGAGCAGATCCTCGGCCGTCGCCCAGTCGCCGGCGAGCAGATAGGCGGTACGGAGCAGGGCGGCGGAGCGAGCCGCGACGAACTCGCGAAACTCCTCCTCCAACGGGTCCCTGCTCGCCACCACACACCTCCGCACCCACACCGTCCTGGCAGAGTGCCACGTCAGAGGCGTTCCGGTCCATGACGAAAGGTGCGCACTTGCTCCGATGTTCGGACGAAAACTTTCACGCCCCGTCGTCGGCCTTGGCCTCGTCGGCCTCCTTGCCCAACCGCGCCTCGACCGCCTGCGGCTCGTACATCTCTTCCACGACGCGCAGGTACAGCTCGTTCGGGTTGGGCAGGTTCTTGATCTCCCGCAGCGCCTGCTCCTGGCCGGCGGACTCCAGGACGAAGGTGCCGTAGTTGAGTGCGCGGCCGGTCGGCGTCTGCTCGTACTTCATGTCGGTGACCCGGACCAGCGGCATCATGGCCACCTTGCGGGTGACGATGCCGTTGACCACCATGACCCGCTTGTTGGTCAGGATGAACCGGTCATACCACCAGTCGGCGACCTTCCAGGCCACCCAGCCCATGACGGCGAACCAGAGCAGCACCGCGATGGTCGTCAACGCGCCCACGTTGTTGCCGGCGAGGAAGCCGGACAGGTAGCCGAGCACGAACGTCGCCGCGATGCCGATCAGGAGCGGGTTGGTGAGGTGGATCCAGTGCCGCTTCCACTCGCCCCGGTAGCGCTCGGTGGGGAAGAGGTAGCGGGCGACCAGCGAGCTGGGCTCGTCCTCCAGCGGAAGCACCCGCCGGGGAGTCGCCCCCGTCGCGTCGGCACGCAGCCCCGCGAGCTCGTCCTCGGAGATCTGCGGTGGCTGGTAGGCGGCCTCGGGATCGCGAATCCAGCCCCGGCCGGACCGCCCTTCGCCGGCATAGCCGGGCCCTTCGCCGTAGCCGACGTCGTCCGAAAGGGACGGCCCGTCGGACAGGCCGGGACCGGCTCCGTAGCCCGGGCCGTCATCCGGCCCGATCCGCGGTATCGGCTCGGTGTCGCGCCGGTCCCGGTCGGGGTCGTCCGGGTCGAAGGGTGGACCGGAAGGGCTGCCCATCGACGGTTAGGCGACGAGGCTGGTGAAGAAGTCGCCGAACCCCTGGGCGATGTCCATGATCCCGCCGCCCAGCGACTTGAACACATCAGCCGCAGAGTTTGGCCGATAGGCGACGAAGAAGATCAAGAATGCGATTCCGGCCCAGGTGAGGACCTTCTTGACCATGGCGGGCCATCCTCTCGCGCGGCGCCGGGTCCCATTACCGCAGCGGCACCCAGAGTATCAGTGTGGTGTCGTACAGTGAAGATCTGCGTCCGTTCTCCGTCAAACCCGGAAGGCTGTCAAGCCCTCCCGGACAGGTACGGGGATGGTGCGCCGTACACGAGTTCGGGCGGAGTCCACTCGGTCAGGTCGTGCAAAACGACGTCTTCCGCGAGGAGGTGACCCGCACTCGCCGGCCAGGCTATCGCATGCAGCCACATTCCCCGAGCCTCGCCGGCGTACGCGCTTCGATCCGTCGGAGAATTCACCAGCCACAGTGGAGTCGGGTGCCCGCCGACCCGGATCCTGGCCTGCCCCACGTGCTCGGGGTGCCCCGGGCCGGGGTCGGTCAGCGCGTCGGCGAGTTCCGGTCCGGGATCCGGGCCGGCCAGGCCGGCGAGTCGGGTGCCCAGGCCGACGCCCGGCTCCTCGGCCACGAAGACCAGATCCGCCGGGCCGTCGTCGAGCGGCGCGGGCCCCGCGCAGGCCACCGCGGTCGCCCGTACGCCGGTGCGGTCGTCACCGGCGTACGCCACGCCGGTGAGGGTCCACCCTGGCGGCAGCGGCCACGGGCACCACAGCGGCGTCCCCGGTGGACCGCCGGTCGCGGCGATCCGCTCCACCACGCTCGCGACGATCTCCGCTCCGATGTGTTCGGGCACGTGCAGCGGCGGCACGGGACCGCAGCGCAGGCACCTCGACTCGGTGTGCATCAGATCCGGCGCCCGTACCGGGCCCCCGCATCTCGGACAACTCACCGCGACACTCACAACCCCACCGTCACCCGGCATCGCTGGCACGTCAAGCCGGAACGCCGATTGCGCCGGCGGGGCGAGGGTCAGTCCGGTGGCGGCCCGGCGTGGGTACGGATCCACGCGTGCATGGCGATGCCGCTGGCCACGCCGGCGTTGATGGACCGGGTCGAGCCGTACTGGGCGATGGAGTAGAGCGCGGCGCAGGCGGCACGCGCCGGCTCGGACAGGCCGGGTCCCTCCTGGCCGAAGAGCAGCACGCAGTCCCGCGGCAGGGTGCCGGTCTCCAGTGGGCGGGAGCCGGGCAGGTTGTCGATGCCGAGCACGGGCAGCCGGCGCCCCGCCGCCCAGTCGACGAACTCCTCGATCGTCTCGTGGTGCCGCACGTGCTGGTACCGGTCGGTCACCATCGCGCCCCGCCGGTTCCACCGCCGCCGTCCGACGATGTGCACCTCGGCGGCGTTGAAGGCGTTGGCGTTGCGCACGACCGTGCCGATGTTGAAATCGTGCTGCCAGTTCTCGACGGCGACGTGGAAGCCGTGCCGGCGCCGGTCCAGGTCGGCGACGATCGCGTCAAGCCGCCAGTAGCGGTAGCGGTCGACCACGTTGCGCCGGTCCCCCTCGGCCAGCAACGCCGGGTCGTAGCGCGGGTCCTCGGGTGGGTCCCCCGGCCAGGGGCCCACGCCCACCTCAAGCTGGTCGTCGGTCACGGTCATCAGAGGGTACGGGCCACCTCGGCGTCCGCCGCGACGGCCCGCCGACCTCAGCCGAGGCCGAGCGCGTCACCCAGCCGGTCCAGGAAGCGTCGGTCGGCGGGGCTGGCCGGACGTCCGCCGGGGCCGGGCACCGCCCGGCAGACTCGGGCCGCGACCGACTGCACCCACTGGCGGTACGCGGCCGAGTCGGCGGGATCAGCGCGCCGGTGCAGGACCCGCACCGCGGCCCGGCACGCGACCAGGAGGTCCACCAGGTCGGTGAGCCGCTCGGCGGGCGCCGGGGCGCCGTCGTGGCGGGCGTAGATCGCGGCGACCACGGCACGGACCAGATCACTGTCGAACCCGCGGCCGGCAGCCACCGCGTCCAGACCCGCGAGGCCCGCCATCACTCCCCGCTCCGGGCGGCCGGCGCCGGGCGCTGCGGCGGCCACGAGCACCCGGGCGGGCAGGCTGGTGAGCAGGTCCCACTCGGCGGCGGAGTAGACGGCGGTGGTCAAGGGTGCGGCGCGGCGGCCGGCAGAGGGCGGCTCTCCGGCGACGGAGTGGCTCATCGGAACCTCCGGCGCCAGCATAAGCCCCGAAACGGGCGGCGGGCCCCCTCCCCGGCAGAACCTGCGGTGGGGATGGAGGCCCGTACCAGGGCGGCGGCGACTGCTGCTCAGCGCCGCCCGGAGGGTCAGCGCGGGCTCGGGAAGCTGGGCCGCTCCGGGTCCACTCCCTCGGCTACGGCGTCGGCCGCGTACTCCCGCTTGGGGACCATGACCTTGCGGCGGAAGACGCAGACCATGGTGCCGTCCTGGTTGTAGCCCCGGGTCTCCACGGACACGACGCCCCGGTCGGGCTTGGAGCCCGACTCGCGCTTGTCCAGCACCGTCGTCTCGCCGTAGATGGTGTCGCCGTGGAAGGTGGGCGCCACGTGCCGCAGCGACTCGACCTCCAGGTTGGCGATGGCCTTGCCGCTGACGTCCGGCACCGACATGCCGAGCAGCAGCGAGTAGATGTAGTTGCCGACCACCACGTTGCGCTTGAACTGGCTGGCGGTCGCGGCGTAGTGCGCGTCCATGTGCAGCGGGTGGTGGTTCATGGTGAGCAGGCAGAAGAGGTGGTCGTCGTACTCGGTGACGGTCTTGCCCGGCCAGTGCCGGTAGACCGCGCCGACCTCGAACTCCTCGTAGTAGCGGCCGAACTGCATCCTGGTCCCCTTCGACGGGCGGCGATGGAGTTCGGCACAGCATGCCTTACCGGTGGTTAAGGCGACGGCCGGGGCGCGACCCCGGCGGAAATGTCACACCGGTCACTCACCCGAGGGGAGACGCAATGAGCGGCGGGGCCCTCCCCGGCACCCGCCGCCCACGCTCTGATGCGAGGAATTCTGCCCTACGGCGGCGTAGGTACGACAGAGATCGAGGTCACATTTATCTTTTTGTAACACTACTCTACGTGACGAAGAGCGGGTTGATCAGCGATCTCCGCAGGCCGGATACCTCCTCGTCAGGGCTCAAGTTACCGATTCGTAGCGCTCGATCGGGTGGATCTCCTTGGAATCGCTCCCATCACCCCAGGTCACGCAAGTGCGTCATGCACTTGCGTTCCGCAGGACGAGATGAACTGACATAGTTCGATGGCCGACGAGGACCCCGGGCAGCCCTGCGCACGTTTCGTGCTGGACGGCCCGGGAATTCGATACGGTCAGCCCTGGTTCTACGGGACGCAGACAAACCGCGGTGATCGGAGAGTGCAATGGCAACCGTTGAGCTGACCTCGGCGAACTTCGACGAGGTGACCGGCAACGACGGCATCGTCCTGGTCGACTTCTGGGCCGACTGGTGTGGTCCGTGCAAGCGGTTCGCCCCGGTCTACGAGCGCTCCTCGGAGAAGCACCAGAACATCGTCTTCGGCAAGGTCGACACCGAGGCCCAGCAGGAGCTGGGGGCGAAGTTCGACATCCGGTCGATCCCGACGATCATGGCGATCCGTGACGGCGTCATCGTCTTCGCCCAGCCGGGCGCGCTTCCCGAGTCCGCGCTGGAGAACCTGATCGAGCAGGTCGAGGCACTGGACATGGACGACGTCCGCAAGCAGCTGGCCGAGCACAACCACTGAGCCGTCCCCGCGACGGCGCGCGAGGGCCGGGCCCGATTCGGGTCCGGCCCTTCGCCGTAACCGGGCACACCCTCATGATCACCGACCTGGGCAGGCGGAACTGACCGTCGGAGGGACCCGACACGGCCGGTACATCCCGTATCGTCACGACCCGATGGAGACCCTCACCACCCGCGGGCGCGCGACCCGGCTGGGCGCGACCGCTCTCGGCCTCGTCCTGCTGCTGCTCGGCACCTTCTGGGGCAGCGACGACGACTTTCCGTTCGGCCCGTTCCGGATGTACGCCACCTCCAACCCGCCGAACGCCCCCGCCCCGGACACCCGGGTCGAGGGCGTGAACAGCACCGGCGCCGTGGTCGACCTCGACCAGGGCGCCACGGGCATCCGCCGCGCCGAGATCGAGGGCCAGCAGGACCGGTACGCCGCCGACCCGACGCTGCTCGCCGAGGTGGCCGACGCGTACGCCGAACGCCACCCGGCCGCCCCGGCGCTGGTCGAGGTCCGCATCGTCATCCGCTGGCACGGCATCCGGGCCGGCCGGCCCACCGGGCAGCACACCGACGAGACAGTGGTCCGCTGGCAGGTCGCCCGATGAGCGGCTGGCTGACCGAGGCGGTGCCGCGCGGCCGGATCGCCGCCTTCCGCACCCTGATCTACCTGTTCGTCGCCGCCGACCTGGTGGTCTTCACCCCGTGGGTACGCACCCGGGCCAGCGTGCCCGGCGAGCTGTACCAACCACTGCTGATCGGCCGGCTGCTCCCCCTGCCGACGCCGACGCCGACGCTGGTGGCCGTGATCTTCTGGGCGCTGCTGCTGCTCGCACTGCTCGCCGCGACCGGCCGGGCGCCCCGGCTGCTCGGCTGGTCGGTCTGCGCGCTCTACCTCGAGTGGATGATCATCGCGATGAGCTACGGAAAGGTCGACCACGACCGGTTCGGGCTCCTCGTCGCACTGGCCGTGCTGCCCACCGCCGGCCGGGCCCGCCACGGCGACACCACCCGCACCGAGGCCGGCGGCTGGGCGCTGCGGGTCACCCAGATCGCGGTGATCTGCACGTACTTCCTGGCGGCCTGGGCCAAGCTGCGCTTCGGCGGCCTGGACTGGCTGACCGGCTCGGTGCTGGCGCGAGCCATCATCCGACGCGGCACCGACCTGGCGGACCTCGTCGCCCAGGTGCCGTACCTGCTGATCGTCGCCCAGTTCGGCATCGTGGCGTTCGAACTGTTCAGCCCCGTGGTGTTCCTGCTGCCGGCCCGCTGGCGCCTGGCCATGGTCGGCTTCTTCTACTCGTTCCACGTGGTGACCATCGCGACCATCACGATCTCGTTCGCGCCGCACCTCGCCGCGATGACGAGCTTCCTGCCGCTGGAGCGGGTCCGCCCGCTGGTCTGGGCCCGCCGGCTGGCCGGCCGCGGAACTCGCGGGTCGGCGACGGACACCCCGGCGCGCGTCGAGACCGAGCCGACGGCTCCCGACCCGGCTCCGGTGGGAGCCGGTGCGGAGCCGGTGCCGCCCGGGGATCAGGCCCCGGCGCTCGGGCGGCCGGTCGGCCCGTAGAGCCGCTCCCGGGCCTCCTGGGGCAGCGAGCACGCCGCCGTGCCACCCGGGAGCCGGTGCCGGTTGCGCGCCACCCAGCGGTACGCGGGCCAGGCGACGGCGCGGGCCGGCGGAAACCGCAGCCCCGCTCCGGCGACCCGCCAGAGCGGACCGCTCGCGGCGAGCAACTTCGCGATGGCGTCCGGCCCGGCGGCGCGGGAGCCGTCCGCGCCGACCCACTGCACAGCCTCCTCGCACTGGGCGACCGTGAGGCCGAGCGCGTCCAGATCGGCGAACTGCCAGGGCACCACCCGGGCGGCGGTGGGGATGCGGCGCTCGATGAACTCCGCGCACGTCGTGCAGAACGCGCAGTCCCCGTCGTAGACGAAGGTCGACCTCTCCATGGTGTCCATCCTCCCCCGCGCGACCGCCGGGTGGGCTCCGGTGTCCGGCGGGTCACTTGCGCGCACCTCGTACACGTGTTCGAATAGTGGCCATGCGCTGGGACAACCTCACCGCTCCCCCGGCTGAGGGAGACCCCGAGCGGGCAGCGCCAGCGACGCCACCCCTGCCGCTGGCGCTGCCCGGCGCCGTCGTGCGCACCTTCGACACCCCCGAGTTCGCCGGGATGACCTTTCACGAGGTGCAGGCCAAGTCCATCCTTAACCGGGTGCCCGGCCAGTCCCGCGTGCCCTTCGAGTGGACCATCAACCCGTACCGTGGATGCAGTCATGCTTGTGTCTACTGTTTCGCGAGAAACACTCACACCTACCTCGACCTCGATGCCGGGGCGGACTTCGACCGGCAGGTGATCGTCAAGGTCAACGCCGGTGAGCTGGTACGGCGTGAGCTGGCCGCGCCGAAGTGGCGGGGCGCGCACGTGGCGATGGGCACCAACGTGGACTGTTACCAGCGGGCCGAGGGGCGTTACCGGCTGATGCCGCAGATCATCGCGGCCCTGCGCGACTTCGCCAACCCGTTCTCGATCCTGACCAAGGGCACGCTGATCCTGCGGGACCTGCCGCTGCTGCGCCAGGCCGCCGAGGTGACCCGGGTCGGCATCTCCTACTCGGTGGGCTTCGTCGACGAGCAGCTCTGGCGTGGCGTCGAGCCGGGCACGCCGCATCCGAGCCGCCGCCTGGACGCCGTCCGCCGGCTCACCGACGCCGGCTTCGAGGTCGGGGTGCTGATGGCGCCGATCCTGCCCGGGCTCAGCGACGGCGACGAGTCGATCGACGCCACCGTGTCGGCGATCGCGGCGGCCGGGGCGACAAGCGTGACCCCACTGGCGCTGCACCTGCGCCCAGGTGCCCGGGAGTGGTACGCGCAGTGGCTCGCTCGGGAGCATCCGCACCTCGCGCCCCGCTACCGCGAGCTCTACCGGGCCGGCGCGTACGCCCCGCAGGCGTACCAGCGGGAGCTGACCGCCCGGGTGCGGATCGCGGCCCGCCGCCACGGGCTGCACCGGGGCGAGCTGGGTGACAACCGTCGGCTGCCCGAGCCGCCCCCACCGCCGGCCGCCGAGCAGCTGACCCTGCTCTAGCCGGCAGGCGGCGTTACAGTCGGCGGGTGCGTACCGCTCAGCAGATCCTCGCCGACTCCGCAGTCATCGCCGTCGTGGGCGCGTCACGCGACCCGCGCAAGGCCGCGCACGGCGTGCCGTTGCAGATGCAGCGGTACGGCTGGCGGATCATCCCGGTCAACCCGACCGTCGACGAGCTCTTCGGCGAGCGGGCGTACCCGACGCTCGCCGACATTCCGCACCCGGTGGATCTGGTGGACGTGTTCCGGCCGGCGGCCGACGCCGTGCAGGTGGTCCGGGACGCGGCGGCGATCGGCGCTCCGGCCGTCTGGCTGCAACTGGGCATCGTCTCGGCCGAGGCGCGACGGATCGCCGAGGAGGCCGGGATGGACTACGTCGAGGACCGCTGCCTCATCGTCGAGCGCGCCGCCGCCGGCCTGACCCGCCTCCCCTGACCCCTCTTCCCCACCCAGGGTCGATCATGGAGCTGGCCGTCGAGCCGGACCAGGGGCAGCTCAGAGCTTGTACTCCTTGAGCAGGCCGCGGGAGATGATTGTCTTCTGGATCTCCGAGGTGCCCTCGCCGATGAGCAGGAACGGGGCCTCGCGCATCAGCCGCTCGATCTCGTACTCCTTGGAGTAGCCGTAGCCGCCGTGGATGCGGAACGCCTCCTGCACGACCTCCGCGCAGTACTCCGACGCGAGCAGCTTGGCCATCCCGGCCTCGACGTCGTTGCGCTGGCCGGCGTCCTTGAGGCGGGCGGCGTTGACCATGAGGGCGTGCGCGGCCTCGATCTTCGTGCCCATCTCGGCGAGCTTGAACGCGATCGCCTGGTGCCGGGCGAGCGGCTGGCCGAAGGTCTTGCGCTGCTGGGCGTACGCGACGGCAAGCTCGAAGGCGCGGATGGAGATGCCGCAGGCGCGGGCGGCCACGTTGACGCGGCCCACCTCGATGCCGTCCATCATCTGGTAGAAGCCGCGGCCCACCTTGTCGGCGCCGCCGAGGATGGCCGAGTCGGGCACGGTCACCCCGTCGAGCACCATCTCGGTGGTCTCGACGCCCTTGTAACCCATTTTTTCGATCTTGCCGGGGATGGTGAGGCCGGGGGCGGTCTCGCCGAAGCCCGGCTCCTTCTCCAGCAGGAAGGTGCTCATGTTGCCGTACACCGACTCGGCGCCGGTGTCGGTCTTGACCAGGGTGGCCACCACCGAGGAGTACGCGCCGTTGGTCAGCCACATCTTCTGCCCGTTGAGCACGTAGCTGTCGCCGTCGCGGACGGCCCGGGACTTGATCGCCGAGACGTCGGAGCCGGTCTCCGGCTCGGACATCGAGAACGCGCCGCGCACCTCGCCGATGGCCATCTTCGGCAGGAGGCGGGCCTTCTGCTCGGCGGAGCCGTGCTGGGAGATCAGGTACGCCACGATGAAGTGGGTGTTGACGATGCCGGAGATCGACATCCAGCCCCGGGACAGTTGCTCCACCACGAGGGCGTAGGTGAGCAGCGACTCGCCGAGCCCGCCGTACTCCTCGTCGATGGTGAGGCCGAACAGCCCCATCTCGCGCATCCCGTCGAGGATGTCGGTGGGGTACTCGTCGGCGTGCTCCAGCCGCTGGGCGTGCGGGATGATCTCCTTGTCGGCGAACTCCCGGACGGTCTCCAGGATCGATCGCTGCACATCGGTCAGGCCGGGCGTCTGGGCGAGTCGGGCCATCTCAGCCTCCGGGGATCAGCGCACTACTCATGGGTAACTGAACGCTCGGTCAGTATCGGCCTCCCGGTCGGCAAGGCCAAGGTGACCAGTCCACACAACCGCTGTGAAAAGGTTCACCGCTGCGGGTACCGTCCGGCAAGAAGGACTTTTCCGGCACCGGCAGGAGGAGGACAGCTGTGAGCTACCCACCACCGTCGGGCCCCCCGGGGGACGAGCCGCCGCCGTCACCCTACGAGCCACCCCGGGACCAGTCGCCGTACGCGCCACCGCCAGCCGGCCAGTCGCCGTACCCGCCGCCGCCGGACCAGTCGTCGTTCGGGTCGCCGGAACGTTCACCGTACGGGCCCCCCGCCGACGAGCCGTCGCCGTACGAGCAGCAGAAGCCGCACCAGCCAGCGCACTGGGGGCAGCAGCCGCCCTACCCGCCGCAGGGCCCCTACGGCCAGTACGGCCCACCGCCGTCCGGCCCGGGTCGGGGCACCAACGTGCTGGCGATCCTGTCGCTGGTGTTCGCCTTCGTGTTCCCGCCGGCGGGCGCCGTCCTCGGCCACGTGGCCAAGCGGCAGATCCGTACCAGCGGCGAGGACGGCGACCAGCTCGCCACCTGGGGGCTGATCCTCGGCTACGCCTTCACCGCGCTGACCCTGCTGGCCTGCTGCGGCTGGCTGGCGCTGGTCATCTTCAGCAACACCGGCGACAGCAGCGGCTACTGACCCGCCGGGCCGGTCAGCGGAAACGCGCCTCCCGGACACTGTTGCCGCCGTCCACCACAAGCATCTGGCCGGTGATGTACGAGGCGGCCGGCGAGCAGAGGAAGCTGATGGCCGCGGCGACCTCGTCCGGGGTGCCCGGTCGACCGACCGGCGTGCCCAGGCCCTGCTTGATCTCGGCCATCGTGGACGCCGCCGTGTAGATGGTGCCCGGCGCGACCGCGTTCACCGTCACCCCGTCGGCGATCATCTCCATGGCCAGGGCACGGGTCAGCCCGACGACGCCGGCCTTCGCGGCGGCGTACGCGGCCTCGGTGGGCAGGGCGTTGACCGGCCCGGCGGTGGCCGCCAGGTTGACGATCCGCCCCCAGCCCCGCTCGGCCATCCCGCCGATGAACGCGCGACTGCACAGGAACGCGGTGGACAGGTTGCGGTCGATCTCGCCGCGCCACTCGTCGTAGGTCAGCTGCGCGACGGGACGCAGCACCCCCTGACTGGCCCGGCTCGCCAGACCGGCGTTGTTGACCAGCACCTCGACGTCACCCAGCTGCTCGGCCACCGCGTCGGCCAGCGCGCCGACCTCGGACTCGTCGGTCAGGTCCGCGACGAACCCGGTCGCCCCCAGCTCACCGGCCCGCTCGTGGATGCGCCGGGTGGTGCTGACGATGGCCACCCGCGCCCCCAGGTCGGCGAGCCGCCGGGCGGTGGCGTAACCGATGCCGTCCGGGCTGCCGGCCCCGGTCACCAGGGCCACCCGGCCGTCGAGCCGCATGGTCACCGGGTCCGCGAGTGCGACCGGTTCGTCGGGGCCGGGAGCGCCGGCCGGCGTGGCCGCCCGACCGCGGCGGCCCGTACCCGGGCGGCTCACGTCCCGTCGCGGTCGGCTGCCGGAACGGTCCGCGGCGCGCGCGTCTATTGCCATGCCAGGGATCCTGCCCGTTACGACCGGCCCGAGCAACGCGGCACCCGGGAGCGGGGGCATCGGGTTTAGGCATCCCTGGCTACTCTGTCGGCGCACCCGAGCCGACGGAGAGTTCGCATGACCAATCCCCCACCCCCCGGCGGTTGGACCGACCCCACCTGGTCGGCTCAACCGTCGAGCGCACCCCCGGACCCGACCCTGGTCGCCGGCCAGCCGGTGCCCACCCAGCCCGGCCCCTGGGACCCGTACGCGCCGGTCGACCCGTACGCGGGCGGGCAGCCGCCGCCGGGGCAGCCGGCACACCCGGGACAGCCGATGGCGTACGCCCCGCCCGGCTACCCGCCGCACCCCGGTTACGGCTACCCGCCACCGCCGAAGACCAACGGGCTGGCCATCGCATCGCTGGTGCTGGCCCTGGTCGGCGTCACGTCCTGCGGCATCACCTCGCCGATCGGGGCGATCCTCGGCCACGTGGCGCAGAAGCAGATCCGCGCCAGCGGTGAGGGCGGCGAGGGCATGGCGAAGGCCGGCATCATCGTCGGCTGGATCCTCACCGCGCTGATGGTGCTGGGCATCGGCGCGTACATCGCCATCATCATCTTCGCGGTCGCGAACGGCGGAGGCAGCGACAGCAGCTACTGAGGGCGGCGGCTCGGCGTACCACCGCTTGTCGGGTCGGGTCGACAGCCGGCGGCGGTCGACCCGGCCGGGCCACTCACTGCGCCGGTGGGGTGAACGACGAGGTACGGCTCATCCCGGCGGCACGGCCCTTCGCGGCGATCACCAGCGCCATCTTGCGGGACGCTTCGTCGATCATCTCGTCGCCGAGCATCACCGCGCCGAGCTTGCCGCCGGCCTCCGAGGTGTAGTGCTCGTACGCGTCGAGGATCAGCTCGGCGTGGTCGTAGTCGGCCTGGGCCGGCTGGTAGACCTCGTTGGCGGCGTCGATCTGGCCCGGGTGCAGCACCCACTTGCCGTCGAAGCCCAGCGCCGCCGAGCGCTTGGCCACCTCGCGGAACCCGTCGACGTCGCGGATCTGCAGGAACGGGCCGTCGATCGCCTGCTTGTCGTGCATCCGCGCGGCCATCAGGATCCGCATGAGGATGTAGTGGTACGGGTCGCCCGGGTAGTCCGGGATCAGGCCGCCGACCACCAGCGACCTCATGTTGATCGACGCCATGAAGTCGGCCGGGCCGAAGATGATGGTCTCCACGCGCGGCGAGGCGGCAGCGATGGCGTCCACGTTGACCAGACCCGCCGCGTTCTCGATCTGCGCCTCGATACCGATCCGACCGACCTCGAGGCCGATCGTCTTCTCGATCTGGGTGAGCGTCAGGTCCAGCCACTGCACCTGCGCGGCGTTCTGCACCTTCGGCAGCATGATGCAGTCCAGGTTCGCGCCGGCGCCCTCGACCACCTCGATGACATCCCGGTAGGTCCACGGGGTCGTCAGGTCGTTGACCCGGACCACCCGGGTCTTGCCGGCCCAGTCACCGTCGTTGAGGGCGGCCACGATGTTCTTGCGCGCATCCGGCTTGGCAAGCGGGGCCACGGCGTCCTCCAGATCGAGGAAGACCTGGTCGGCGGGGAGACCCTGCGCCTTGCCGAGCATCTTGACGCTGGAACCCGGCACGGCCAGGCAGGACCGGCGGGGACGACCGACTGCGGCCATGAATGTGCTCCTTCCAGCGACCGGCGGACACGCCGACGCCACGTGACTCCGAAGAAAACTTAACGATCCCAAAGGGCGTGGTGACGTCACGGTAACCTCGCGCCATGACCGGGGTGAATGGACCTGTGGAAGATCTCACTGGGCGTCGACTGGTGGTGGTGACCGGGGCCAGTTCCGGCATCGGGTTGGCCGCCGCGGTGAGCTTCGCGTGCCGCGGCGACCAGGTGGTGCTGGTCGGGCGGGATCCGGCCCGCCTACAGGCCGCGGCGGAACGGGTCCGGGAGACCTCGGGCGCGCGGCCCGAGTTGTTCAGGGCCGACTTCGCGGTGCTCGACGACGTGCGCGGGCTCGCCGAGCGGCTGCGCGACGCGTACGACCGGATCGATGTGCTGGCCAACAACGCCGGGGCCATCGCGCTCCAGCCGCTCACCACCGTCGACGGCTTCGAGCTGTCGATCCAGGCCAACCACCTGGCCCCCTTCCTGCTGACCAACCTGCTCGCCGAGCGGGTGGGCCGGATAGTGGTGACCGCCTCGGGCGCGCACCGCTTCGGCGGGCTCGACCCGGCCGACCTCAACAAGCCGCTGAGCCGTTACCGGCCGATGGGCGCGTACGGCACCAGCAAGCAGGCCAACATCCTGTTCGCCGCCGAGGCGGCCCGCCGCTGGCCGCACATCCCCACGCACAGCTTCCACCCCGGCGTGGTGCGTACCCGGTTCGCCAACGACAGTGCGATTGTCGCGTTCGGCATGCGGTTCCTGCCGTTCCGCAGCCCCTCCAAGGGCGCCGAGACGCTGCTCTGGCTGGCCAACCGGGATCCGGCCCGGCTCGTCAACGGGGGGTACTACTACAACCGCCGGCCCCGCCGGCCGTACCGCAAGGCAGCCGACCCGCGGCTCGCGGCCCGGCTCTGGGAAGCCAGCGCCACGGCCGTCGGCATCGATGGGTAGCGTGGCCGTCATGCTGACCCTTGTCGCAGTCGTCGAGTATCCGGCCGGAGCCGAGGCCGTCGGGCAGCGCTACGAGGACACCGTGCTGGCGCTGCTCGGCCGGCACGGTGGCCGGCTGGAGCGACGGCTGCGCGGCACCGACGGGCGGGCCGAGGTCCACGTGATCACCTTCGACGACCGGGCCGGGTACGAGTCGTTCCTCGTCGACCCGGAGCGGGCGGCGCTGCGCACCGCTCTCGGCGAGACCGCCCCGAACACCCGGGTCATCGAGGTCCACGAGGTCTGACCGCCGCCCGGCCCGCGGAACATGGGCGCGGACGCGCCACCCGGCACTTCTTCGCAGTCTTGGACAGTTTCCGTTGGCGGCCAACGGAAACTGTCCAAGATCTGTTCAACATGCGCTTCGCGGCCGGGCCGCGCGAAGCGGACCGCGCGGGCCGCGCGAAGCAGGCCGGGAAGGGCAGGTCGGGTTGGCCGTAGGACAACCGGCTGAGCGCCGCGCGGAGGCAGAGATCCGCCTCTTCCCCTACTTCATCACGTGGTGGTGGGCCGGAACAAGACTTGATCTTGGACTGTTCGAGGGCCAGGGTCGAGGCATGGATTTCGATGCGACAGCCACCGCCCGGCAGGCCCTCTGGATCGGCGGTGGACAGTGGGCCGGCAAGTCCACGGTCGCCGTGAACCTGACCCTGCGACACGGACTGACCACGTACCTCTACGACCGACACGACGCCCGCGGCCACGACGACCGGCGGGTCGCCGACCGGGTCCGGCGGGGCGAACCGCCCGCCGGGCCCGACCCGGACACCACCTGGGTGCGCACCGACCCGGCCCGGATGGCCGCCGACACGCTCGCGAGTTTCCCCCGCCGCTTCGACTGGGTCATGGACGACCTGAGCGCCCTCGTTCCCGCCCGCCGCATGGTGGCCGAGGGCTGGGGACTGCGCCCCGAACTGGTGGCACCGGTCGTCGAATCGGTACGGCAGATGGTGGTGCTGGTGCCCACCGCCGAGTTCCGTGCCCAGCAGATCGCCCGACTGCCGCGGGCGCGGGCGGTCCCCGCCGGGGTCAGCGACCCGGAACGGGCGCTGCGCAACCGGTGGGCACGCGACGAACTGGTGGCGGCGGACGCGGCGGCGCAGGCGAAACGGCTGGGCGTACGGGTGATCCGCGTCGACGGCACGCTCGACGGCGAGGAGCTGACCGACGTGGTGCAGGAGCACTTCGCGCCGTACCTGTGAGAGCGGTCAGCTCTCCAGCGGGGCGGCGTCGGCCGGGAGCGGAGTGGGCGGCGTGGCGCGGCGGCCCGCACGGGCACCGCCCACCACCACCACGACGACCCCGACCAGCAGCACCGCCATGCCCAGCAGCGCGTACGGGCGGGGCACCTGGTGCAGCCAGGCCCAACCGAGAAGGGCCGCGCCGGGGGCCTCCAGCAGGATCAGCACGCTCACAGTGGTCGCGGCGATCTTCTTCAGGGCGTAGTTGAACATCGAGTGCCCGAGCAGCTGGGCGCCCGCCACCAGGGCCAGGATCGCCAACCAGGTCCGAGTGTCGAAGCCGGTCATCCGGACCCCGCCGACCAGGCAGATCACCAGCAGGATCGACGCGCAGATGCCGTAGCAGATGGTCGTGTAGGTGGTGGTGCTGATGCTGGCGCGGGCCCGTTCACCGAAGGCGGTGTAGACGGCGGCGAACATGCCGCCGGTCACCGCCAGCAGGTCGCCGACGACGGCTCGGCCGGAGATGCCCACGTCCGCCCCGGTGGCGATCACCGCGCCACCGACGGCCACCGCGATGCCGACCCACACCACAGGGGGCAGCCGCCGCCCCTGACCCCGGGCGATCAGCCCCTGCCAGACCGGCTGCGTGGCACCCAGCGCGGTGGCCGCGGCGACCGAGGTGAGCTGGGCGCTCGGCACCCAGGTCGCGAAGTGCCCGGCCAGCGCGACCCCGGAGAGTACGCAGAACAGGCCCTCCCGCCGGCCGGCCCGGCTCGCCAACGCGCGGAACTCGGCGCGGCGCCGGGCCAGCGAGAACGGGCTCAGCACGGCCACCGCGAGCAGGTTGCGCCAGAAGGCGATGGCCAGCGCGGGGGCGGCGGCGTACGCGATCAGCGGCGCGGACGACGACACGGCGACAACTGCCAGGCCGACCGCGCCGGTGGTCAGCGGATCCAGCGGCGGGCGGGGAGATCCAGGGGGCACGGGAAGCAATGGTCACACGAATCGCGGGCAACACGGACCGTCAGCACTCCGTTACGATCACGCGCGTTCGCGCCGACGACCCTCGACCGCGCGGAGGCGCTCCCCCATGCCCGACTTCCAGGCGGTGCTGTTCGACTTCTTCGGCACGCTGACCCGTTCGGTCCAGCGCGGCGCCGCGCACCTCGGCACCGCGGAACTGCTCGGCTGCCCCACCGAGACGCTTACCGAGGTGCTCAATCGCACCTACTACGAGCGGGCCACCGGCCGGCTCGGCAACGCCGAGGCGACCCTGCGGTGGGTGTGCGGCCAGGCGGGCGTACACCCGAGTGACAGTGCGCTGCGGGCGGCGGTGGCGTCCCGGCACCGCGCGGTCCGCGCGGACACCCGGCTGCGGGCCGACGCCGTGCCCGTGCTGGCGGCGCTGCGGCAGCGCGGCCTGCGCACCGGCGTGGTCAGCGACTGTACGCACGAACTGCCGGCGTTCCTGCCGCAGCTCCCGATCGCGCCCCTGCTCGACGTGCGGGTCTTCTCCGTGCAGGTCGGACGCTGCAAGCCGGACGCGGCGCTCTACCTGACCGCGTGTAGTCGGCTCGGGCTCGCGCCGCACGAGTGCCTGTACGTGGGCGACGGCGGCAGCCAGGAGTTGACCGGCGCCGAACGGGCCGGGATGACCGCCGTCCGGCTGGCCGCGCCCGACCTGGCCGAGCACATGGTGTTCAACGCGGACCGGGAGTGGCGCGGCCGCACGCTGGGCACCCTGCGCGAGGTGCTCGACCTGGTGGGCACCGTCGCCGGAGTCGCTGCCGTCGGCGCGGGCGGTCCGGCGGCCTGACCGAGCCGGGCCCGTGGTCAGCGGCGGCGGACCCGGTGCAGGCGGAACGGCTTGCGGGTGGCGCGGACCGCCGGAGTCTCCCGAGGCTGCTCGGCCTGCGCGTCGGACGGCAGGCCGGCGCCGGTCAGCGGCTCACCGGCCGGGACGAGTCGGTTCACCGCGCAACCCTCGGCGGCCCAGCGGGCCACCAGATCGGCGGTCGGGCCGGGCGCGTTCAGGCGCTTGGCAGCCACCAGCGGCGCGGTGGTGTCCCACTCGTCGGTGCCCGGTGCCAGCCGGGTCACCCGGGCCGGCCAGGTGACGATCCGGCCTCCGTGGTCGCCGCGCAGGGTGACCTGCGCCTCGGTCGCGTCGGCCAGCCCCGGCGCGGCCTGCTCGCCCGGCCCACTCACCACGAGGAGCGCACCCTCCAGCGGCGCGCACCAGAGCGCGAGCGCCGGGCCACCGGACACGCTGACCCAGGCCACCGCGGCCTTCTTCATCGCCTCGTCGACCAGCGGCGTGCCAGCGGAGGCATTCTCGTCCGTCACACAGGCATTCTCCCGCATCGGCACCGTCGCTCAGCCCACGAACGGCGGCACGGCGATCTCGCCCCGGGCCACCGGCATCACCTGACCGGCGACTGTCGCGCCGACTGCCACACCGTTCGCCGCGGTCACCGTGCAGGCCAGCGCGGAGGGACGGTTCATCTCGATGCCCTGGCGCACCGCGTAGTGCGCCAGGCCGTCGCCCGGCAGCAGGCCGGTCGCCACCAGCCAGACGCCGAGCCCGAGCGCCGCCGAGCCGGTCGCCGGGTCCTCCGGAACGCCGAGCCCCGGCACGAAGACCCGGGCGTGCGCGGTTTGCGTGCCGGCGTCCCAGGAGAAGACGCTGACGTGCGCCACCCCGTACCGTTCCGCCGCCGCCGGGTTCACCCGCGCCCTGGCCACCGCTTCCGGACGGACCGGCAGGTAGGGAAACTCCAGCCCGCAGCCGGCCACCCGAGGGGCGGGTCCGGCCTGGTCATGGTCATCCGCGACCAGCCCGGCGATCTCCAGCAACGGCTCCGGATCCAGCTCGGGACCGAGGGTGGGGCTGCCTCCGGTGAGCGTCGCGCCGGTCGCGGTCACCTCGATCGGCAGCACACCCGCGCCACACTCCTGGGTGACCTGCCCCACACCGAACATCCCGCGCCGACTCGCGGTGACCGCCGCGCCGACACTCGGGTGCCCGGCGAACGGCAACTCCTCGGCCGGCGTGAAGATGCGGGCCCGGTAGGTGGCCCCCACCTGGGTCGGCGGCAGCACGAACACCGTCTCGGAGAGGTTGAACTCCAGCGCGAGCGCCTGCATCTGCTCGGTGGCCAACGCCTCCGCGCCGAACACCACGGCCAGCGGGTTGCCGGCGAACGGGCGGTCGGTGAAGACGTCAACGATCTCGTAGGCCAAGGTCGACATGTTGATAAACACTAGGCGCTTAGGCTGGTGCCCGTGAGCACGCCGACCCGGGTCTACATCGCCCGCCTCGCCGGAGTCGCCGTCTTCGATCCGAACGGCGACCAGGTGGGGCGGGTTCGTGACGCCGTGGCACGGCTGCGGGCGACCAAGCGACCCCCCGAGGTGGTGGGTCTCGTCGCCGAGATGCCGATGCGCCGACGGATCTTCCTGTCCATCAACCGCATCACCTCGATCGACGCGGACGCGGTGGTCCTCGGCTCCGGCACCCTCAACCTGCGACGCTTCGAGAAGCGCCCGAACGAGCTGCTGGTGCTCCAGGAGCTGCTGGACCGGCGCGTACAGCTCGAACCGGGCGGCCAGCCCGGCGCGGTGGTGGACGTCGCGATGGAGTGCACGCGCGGCGGCGAATGGTCGCTCAGCCGGGTCGCGGTCCGCGAGCAGACCGGCCGGCTCAGCCGCCGCGGCCACCTGCACCAGGTCGACTGGGACCGGGTACGCGGGCTCAGCGGCATCGCCGACAACCGGGGTACTGCGAACCTGCTCGCCGTCCTGGAGGACATGCGCCCGGCTGACCTGGCCAACGCGCTGCAGGACCTGCCCGACGCTCGGCGCAACGAGGTCGCGGCGGCGTTGAACGACGAGCGGCTGGCCGACGTGCTCAGCGAGCTGCCGGAGCACGACCAGGTGGAGATCCTCGCCGCGCTGGACCGGGAACGGGCCGCGGACGTGCTGGAGGAGATGGACCCGGACGACGCGGCGGACCTGCTCAACGAGCTGCCCCCACCGGAGCAGGATGTGCTGCTGGACCTGATGGAGCCGGACGAGGCCGACCCGGTCCGGCAGCTGCTCAAGTACACCCCGGGCACGGCGGGCAGCGTGATGACCTCGGAGCCGGTCATCCTGCCGCCGGACGCCACGGTCGCCGAGGCGCTGGCGCGGATCCGGGAGCCGCAGCTCTCCCCCGCCATCGCCGCCCAGGTCTTCGTGACCCGGGCCCCGCAGAACACCCCGACCGGCCGCTACCTGGGCATGGTGCACTTCCAGGCGTTGCTGCGTGAACCGCCGGCCGACCTGCTGGGCAAGGTGGTGGTCAACGACATCGACCCGCTGCGTCCCACCACCCCACTGCCGGAGATCACCCGCCGGATGGCCACCTACGACCTCGTCGCCATGCCGGTGATCGACCGGAGCAACCGGCTGGTCGGCGCCGTGACCGTCGACGACGTACTGGACCACTCGCTGCCTCGGGACTGGCGCGACCGGGACGCCCTGGCCGCCCCGGGCACCTCCGACGCGGTGCTGGACGGCGACGGTGGCTGAGCAGCGGCGTACGGAGCGGCTCGACCAGCCCCGCGAGCCCCGGGGCATCAAACTCCCCCGGTTCGACGCGGAGGCGTTCGGTCGCTGGTCGGAGGGCATCGCCCGGGGCATGGGCACCGCGAACTTCATCGTCGTCATGACAGTGGTGATCGCGATCTGGTTCGGCTGGAACACCCTCGCCCCGGCCGAGCTGCGCTTCGACCCGTACACCTTCACGTTCCTCACGCTGGTGTTGTCGTTGCAGGCCAGCTACGCCGCACCGCTGATCCTGCTGGCCCAGAACCGGCAGGCCGACCGGGACCGCTTGGCGCTGGAGGAGGACCGGCGGCGGGCCACCGCCCAGAAGGCGGACACCGAGTACCTGGCACGGGAGATCGCCGCGCTGCGGATCGCGCTCGGCGAGGTGGCCACCCGCGACTTCCTGCGTTCGGAGCTGACCCGGCTGGCCGAGGAGCTGGATGAGGCGGGGCAGCGCCGGCAACGCCTGGAGCGCCGGCAGCAGGAGAAGGACAGCCAGCAGGAGCGGCGCGCGCAGCGGGCGACCGACGGCCTGGGTCTGGACGAGCCCCGCGACGACCTGGACGGCGACTTCGCCCGCGACGCCCGGCCCGACCGCTGATCAGCGGGTCGGGTTCGGTAATCGTATGGCTCACACCACCGTCGGCCAGCGGTCGGAGCGGATGCCCCGCGACGTAGCATTGCGGGCATGTCAGCACCCGTGAGCACCGTCGAGGACGCGATCCAGGCCGCCCTGGCCACCGTCAACGACCCGGAGATCCGCCGGCCCATCACCGAGCTGGGCATGGTCCGCTCCGCCACGATCGGCGCCGACGGCGTCGTACGGGTCGAGCTGCTGCTCACCGTCGCCGGCTGCCCGCTCAAGGACAAGCTGCGCACGGACATCACCGCTGCCGTCGCGGCGGTGCCCAGCGTGACCGGCGTGGAGATCGACTTCGGTGTGATGAGCCCCGAGCAGCGGCAGTCGCTGCAGTCGCAGCTGCGCGGCGGCGGCGCCAGCGAGGAGCCGGTCATCCCGTTCGCCCAGCCCGGCTCCCGCACCCGGGTGTACGCGGTGGCCAGCGGCAAGGGTGGTGTCGGCAAGTCCAGCGTGACTGTCAACCTGGCGGCGGCGCTCGCCGCCCGTGGGCTCTCCGTGGGCGTGGTCGACGCCGACATCTACGGCCACTCGGTGCCCCGGATGCTCGGCGCGGACGGCCGACCGACCCGCGTCGAAGACATGATCATGCCGCCGCAGTCGCACGGCGTGAAGGTCATCTCGATCGGCATGTTCACCTCGGGCAACGCGGCGGTGGTGTGGCGCGGCCCGATGCTGCACCGGGCGTTGCAGCAGTTCCTGGCCGACGTCTACTGGGGCGACCTGGACGTGCTCCTGCTCGACCTGCCCCCGGGCACCGGCGACGTGGCCATCTCGCTGGCCCAGTTGCTGCCCAACTCGGAGATCCTGATCGTGACCACCCCGCAGACCGCCGCCGCCGAGGTGGCCGAGCGGGCTGGTGCGATCGCCCTGCAGACCCACCAGCGGGTGGTCGGCGTCATCGAGAACATGTCCTGGCTGGAGCTGCCGGACGGCTCCCGGATGGAGGTCTTCGGCGCCGGCGGTGGCACTGCTGTCGCCGAGTCGCTGAGCCGGACCATCGGCGCCCAGGTGCCGCTGCTCGGCCAGATCCCGCTGGACACCCGGGTCCGCGAGGCCGGCGACGCCGGCAACCCGATCGTGCTGGCCGAGCCGGAGTCCCCGGCCGCGCAGGCGCTCGGCACGATCGCCGACCGGCTCGCGCTGCGCCGCGAGTCGCTGCTCGGCAAGCCGCTCGGCCTCAAGCCGGCCGGGCGCTGACCTCCCGATCGACGACGCCCCGCCGGCCCACTCGGGCCTGCGGGGCGTTTTCGTCGTTGTGCCGTACGAGTCAGGTGGCGTCGTCGTAGCTGGGCCGGGGAGCCGGTGCCGGCGAGGCGCCGGTGGCGGTGCCGGGCCGGGAGCCGTTCGCGCGGGGGTCCACGGCGTTGGCCACGTCCTTCAGCTCGTTGTGCACGCCGCTGACGTCCGCGCGCAGGTTGTCGTAGACGCCCTGCATGGGCTTGCGGATCGCCGCCTCGTCCTCCTCGCTGAGGAGGTGCTTGCGGATGAAGGCCTTCGGGTGCAGATCCTCGAGCTGGATGTCGGTGCCCAGCTCGCGACTGAGGTCGCCGGTGGCGTTGCGGGCCATGTTGCGCAGATTGCGCACCATCCGCAGGCCGTCGTTGATCACGGCGGGCAGCCGGTCACCAAAGATCAACAGCGCCAGGAGCAGCAGCGCCCCGACTTCCCACATGTTCAGGTTCTCGAACATCCCGTGGGCCTCCTCTCGGCGTCAGCAGCAAGACTACGCACGTCGGACGGCTTTCCGGCAGGGGGTGACCCGCTGTTCACTTGGCATCCGCGGCGAGGGTCACCGACGTGTTCTGCCGAGCGGCCCCCCGCCGGAACTCGACAGTCACCACCGAACCCGGAGCGAACTTGCGGACCAGGGCGATCAGGTCGGTCGGCTCGGTCATCGGCCGGCCGTTGAGCTTCAGGATCACGTCGCCGACCTTCAGCCCGGCACCGGCCGCCGGCCCGGAGGGCTCCACGGCGGCCAGCCGTACGCCGCCGTTGGCACCCGCCCCGGGGCCACCCACCTGGGCGCCGATGACCGTACGCCGGGCCTTGCCGGTGCCGATGATGTCCTGGGTGACCCGCTTGGCCTGGTTGATCGGGATGGCGAAGGCGAGCCCGATGTTGCCGGCCTCCTGGCCCTCGGCCACCAGCGACTTGATCGTGGAGTTGACCCCGACCACCCGCCCGGCGCCGTCGACAAGCGGGCCGCCGGAGTTGCCGTGGTTGACCGCGGCGTCGGTCTGGATCGCCGCGTAGTAGCGCACCGGGCCACCCGGCTCACCGGCCTGCATCGTCCGGTCCAGGGCGCTCACGATGCCGGCGGTGACCGTGTTGGCCAGCGACAGGGGCGAGCCGATGGCGAGCACCGGGTCGCCGACGGCCAGCGCGTCGGAGTCACCGAACTCCACCGGTCGCAGCCCTGTCCGGTTCACCTTGATCACCGCGATGTCGGACTCCGGGTCCTGACCGACGACCGTCGCCGGGGCGGAGGTGCCGTCGTTGAAGATCACCGAGGCCTTGCCGCTGCTGCCGGCCACCACGTGGTCGTTGGTGATCACATGACCGTCGGCGCTGGCGATGAAGCCGGAGCCCTCGCTGGTCCCGCCCAAGCTGCTCACCCGGACGGTGACCACGCTGGGCAGGACACGTTCGGCGACTCCGGCCAGAGACTCCGGCTTGCGCTGGGCCAGCACGGGCGGCTCCGCGGCCTGCGCGCCGAGCACCGTGCCGGCGGCGCCACCACGGACCGCGAACGCGTAGCCCAGCGCGCCACCGAGGGTGCCCGCCAGCAGCGCGGTGATCACCGGTATGAGCAGCAGGTGACGCAGCGTCGGTCGACCCGGCGCGTCCGGGTCGGTGACCGGTTCGGGCTCGGTGCCGGCCGCCACCACCCCCGGCACCACCACCGCGGCGGGCGTCGCCGGATCACGCCACGGATCACCGAGCGCGTCGGACCACCAGGGCGACGCACCGGCCGCAGCCGCAGGCGCGGTGCCGCTCCCCGGCGTGGTCGGCGCTCCCGCCGGCGGGGTCCCTGCCCCGGGCGGGTTCGCCGGAGCCGGAGTCTCACCGCCCCGGCGCCAATCCCAGCCGTCGGTCACGTCGGTGCCTCCCAGTCCGTCCCCGGATCCCGCGGCGTCGCCCGGCCACGGTTCGGCGCGGTCGAGGCTGACGGAATACCGCTTCCAGGATTGCACGGATGCGCGCGGTGGAGTCAGCGGTTGCCCCCGGCGATCGCGAGGGGACGGAGGCGCGGCTGCGCCTCGGTCGGGTCGCCTCTACGCTCACAGTGCCAACCCGCCCCCGCACCACGCACCGCCCGGAGGTGCCCCATCGCCACGGTCGCCGGTTCCGGCAGTTCGACGACCCAGGCTCAGCAGTTCGCCGAGTCGTACGTGACCGAGGATCTCGTCCTACGGACCGCCCGCAGCCTGGCCCACGAGGTGGGCCTCGACGCGGTCACCCCCGGAGCGGGGGCGGCGCTGCGGCTGCTGGCCGCGGCCGGCAACGCCCGCGCGGTGGTGGAGATCGGCACCGGCACGGGCGTGAGCGGCGTCTGGCTGCTGCGAGGCATGCGCGCCGACGGAGTGCTCACCACCATCGACGTGGAGGTGGAGCACCAGCGGATCGCCCGGCGGATCTTCACCGAGGCGGGCTTCGCCGCCGGCCGCACCCGGATCATCACCGGTCGCGCGTTGGACGTGCTGCCGCGGCTCGCCGACGGGGCGTACGACCTGGTCTTCGTCGACGCCGAGGCGACCGGCTTCCACGCCTGCGTGGAGGCGGCGCTGCGACTGCTGCGCCCGGGCGGCGTGCTCGCGCTCAACGGCATGCTCGCGCACGGTCGGATCGGTGACCCAGCCGCCCGGGACGCGGAGACGGTGACGGTCCGCGAAACGATCAAGGCGGTCCGGGAGTCGGAGCACTGGATTCCCGCGCTGCTCCCGGTCGGGCACGGGGTGCTCGCCGCCGTGAAGTGCTGACGGTCAGTCGACGGCGGCCAGCCAGCGCAGCAGCGAGCGGACGCCCCAGCCCGTCGCACCGCGGGTGAGCTCGGCCTGGTCGCCGTCCGCCCAGGACGGGGCGGACATGTCCAGGTGCAGCCAGCGGTCCCGCAGGTCGCCGGTGAACTCGCGCAGGTAGAGCGCGGCCGTCACCGATCCGGCGCCCTGTGCGGGCGCGCTGTAGAGATCGGCGATCTCGCTGCCCAGGTACTCGACGTAGTCGGTGTGCAGCGGCATCCGCCAGGCCGCCTCGCCGGCCGCCTCGATCGCCGTCAGCAGGTCGGCGGCGAGGTCGTCGTTCTCGCTGTAGAGGGCCGCGGTGCGCTTGCCCAGCGCCACGGCGTTGGCGCCGGTGAGGGTGGCCAGGTCGATCAGCACGTCGGGCTTGAGCTGCCGCACCGCGTACGCCAGCGCGTCGGCGAGGACCAGCCGGCCCTCCGCATCGGAGTTGGTCGTCTCGCTGGTCGTCCCGTCGTAGTGCCGGATCACGTCGCCCGGGCGGAACGCCGAGCCGCTGACCATGTTCTCGGCGAGCGGGGCCAGGGTGGTGACGCGGACCGGCAGGCGCAGCGCCGCCGCGCCGAGGGTGGCGGCGACGACCGCCGCCGCGCCGGCCATGTCCTTGCGCATCAGCTTCATCGCCGGCACCGGTTTGATCGAGATGCCGCCGGTGTCGAAGGTGATGCCCTTGCCGATCAGCACCACGTGGGTGCGCGCGTTCGCGGGGTGCCAGTCCACCTCGACCAGCCGCGGGCCGCTGGCCGAGCCGCCGCCGACGGCGAGGATCCCACCGAAGCCCTCCGCGGCCAGCTCAGCCGGGCCACGCACCGTCAGGCGCACGTCCGGCAGGTCGGCGGCTGCGGAGGCCACCTGGTCGGCGAACCACTGCGGGGTCTTCACCGAGGAGGGGGTATTGGTCAGATCGCGGGCGAGGCGGGTCATCGCGGCGGTGGTCCGCGCGGTGGCCACGGTGCTCTCGTACGCCTCCGGGTCGTCGAGCAGCAGGTCGACGCCGGTGAGCGCGGGCGGGTCGCCCGCGTCGGTCAGCCGGAACCGGTACGAGGCGAGCAGCAGCCCCTCGGTCAACCCACGGACCGCCTCGGAGGTCACCTCGGCCGGCAGCGCGATAGTGATCTGCGTCTCATCGGACGCGGAGCGGGCCAGAGCAGCGCCGGCAGCCCGCCAGGACGACTCTCCGCCGTCGCCGATACCGAGCAGCACCAGCCGACCGGGGCTGCGCCCTGGGCGCAGGTGGGTAGCGATCTCACCGGCCCGGCCGCTCACTCGGGCCACCGGCACCAGCGCGGCAGCCTCCTCGGCGGTGCCGTCCGGCGGCGTCACGGCGGTGGGCGCCAACTCCGCCGGGGCGTCACCTCCCGCCGCCGGATCGGTGGGGCGGACGGGCAGGACGAGGACGTCGAGCCGGTCGGGCTCGGCAAGCGGACGGATGGCGAGCACGCGGAACCGCACCTCCAGGAAATGTCGCAGAGTGGGACCGGGCCATCGCCCGCCCACACCGATGAAGACCCTGAGCCACCGGCGATCCCGGTGGCTCAGGGTCCAAGAAACGCTCCGAGCGGCGTACGCCGTCCGGGTCGCTCCTCACTCAGCCGGCGGCTGCCTTCAACGCGTCACCGAGCGCGTTGGCCTCGTCGGGAGTCATCTCGACGACGAGCCGGCCACCGCCCTCCAGCGGGACCCGCATGACGATGCCCCGACCCTCCTTGGTGACTTCCAGCGGACCGTCGCCCGTCCGCGGCTTCATCGCCGCCATGTTGTCTCCCCTCAGACCTACACCAGGGTCGGTGGGTTGCCCCACAGCCACTTCGTCACGACCTCCCGCAACTCTCGCGGGGGTGTCGACAGACGATTTTCCCTGATGAACACCGCCGGACCCAAACCGGAGCAGCATTGATGTAACAGCATCTAGCTTATCTTGAGAAGGCCTGTCACAATGTGCGGTCATGCAGGCACGGTCGGCACTCTTCGACCTGTACGGCGACCACCTCCGGCCGAGGGGTGGCCGGGCACCGGTCGCCGCCCTGGTCAAGCTACTGGCGCCGTTGGGAATCGCGCCGCCCGCCGTTCGCACCGCCGTGTCCCGGATGGTGCGTCAAGGCTGGCTCGACCCGCTCCGGCTGGCCTCCGGACCGGGATATTCGATCACACCAAAAGCCGCCCGACGACTCGACGAGGCGGCGGCCCGGATCTACCGAACCGGCCGGGTCACCTGGGACGGCCGGTTCGATCTGCTCGTGCTCGACGCCCCGGGTTCCCGGCGGGACCGGCAACGACTCGCCGCCACCCTCAGCTTCCTCGGCTACGGCACGCTCGACGAGCAGACCTGGGTGGCCACCCGGCCCGCCGAGGACGTCGACCTGTTGCTCGCCGAGGCCGGCATCCGGTTCGAGCGGTTCACGGCCTCGCACTTCTCCGGCACCCCCGGCGCGATGGGCGTCGTCCGCCGCGCCTGGGACCTGGCCGAGATCGGCCGCGCGTACGAGCGGTTCGTCGCCGACCAGCGCCCCCTCCTCGGCGCGGTCACCGTGCGCAGCAGCGACGAGGAGGCGTACGCGGCCCGATTCCGGCTGGTGCACGCGTGGCGTACCTTCCTGTTCCGGGACCCGCAGCTGCCCCCCGCGCTGCTGCCCGAGCGCTGGCCCGGCACCGCCGCCGCCAGCTTCTTCGACCGGCACGCGGCCCGCCTGCGTCCGGCCGCCGACCGGTACGTCGAGCAGTGCCTCGACGCCGGCAACCGCATCGTTCGACAGAAGGGTCGTTAGACACGTGACCGAGCCGTTGCTCGTCGACCGGACCGACGCCGTCGTCACCCTCACCCTCAACCGGCCGCAGGCGATGAACGCGCTCGACCTGGCGCTCAAGGAGGCCCTGCGGGACACGCTGGCCGAGCTGGAGACCGACCGGTCCTGCCGGGCGGTCGTGCTGGCCGGGGCCGGTGGAGCGTTCAGCGCCGGGCAGGACCTGCGCGAGCACGTGGCCACCCTGGGCAACTCCTCCGGCCCGCCGCTGGACACCGTGCGGGCGCACTACAACCCGATCGCCGCCCGGCTGGCCAACCTGCCCAAGCCGGTGGTCGCAGCGGTCCGCGGAATGGCCGCCGGCGCCGGCGCGTCGCTTGCCTTCCTCGCCGACATCCGGATCGGCGGCCCGAGCACCAGCTTCCTGATGGCCTTCGCCAAGGTCGGCCTCGCCGCCGACACCGGCGCCTCCTGGACGCTGCCCCGGCTGGTCGGTCACGCCAAGGCCGTGGAGCTGCTGATGCTGGCCGAGCCGGTACGCGCCGAGGAGGCCTGCCGGCTGGGGCTGATCACCCGACTGACGGACGACGACGAGCAGGTGCTGCCTGTCGCGCAGGACCTGGCCGCCCGGCTCGCCGCCGGCCCCACCGTCGCGTACGGGGCCATCAAGCGGCAGCTCTCGATCGCCGACGCCGGCACGCTCGCCGACGCCCTCTCGGCCGAGGCGCAGGCTCAGGCGATCTGCGGCGCCACCGCCGACCACCGGGCGGCCACCCTCGCGTTCGTCGCCAAGCAGAAACCGGTCTTCGAGGGACACTGAACGCGATTCGCACCCCGCCCTTACCGTCCTCGTACGCGGGCCGCCTAGCGTCGGGCCGCATGAGCGATCGTGAAGCGGTGGCGCACCTGCTGCGGCGGGCCACCTTCGGGCCGACCGCCGACGAGGTGGACGCCGCCGAGCGGGTTGGGCCGGCGGCGACCCTGGACAACCTGCTCGCCCCGAAAGGGGCCGACCGGGGCGCGGCGGCCACCCCAGCGCCGACGCTGCCCCCGGACCCGTACGCCGCGCTGACCAAGGAATCCACCCGCGAAGAGCGGCAGAAGGCCAACGCCCAGCGCCGGGAGCAGCTCCAGCAGGTGACCCTCTGGTGGCTGGACCGGATGGTCGCCGCCGAGGACGGGCTGACCGAGAAGCTGCTCTTCTTCTGGCACGGGCACTGGGCGACAAGCGCGCAGAAGGTCAAGTCGGCGCGGGTGATGCTGGGCCAGTTGGAGACCCTGCGCCGCCACGGGCGCGGGCCGTTGGCCCCGCTGGTCGCCGCGATGGTGCGCGACCCCGCCCTGATCATCTGGCTGGACGGGCAGAAGAACACCCGCAAGGCGCCGAACGAGAACCTGGCGCGCGAGCTGATGGAGCTGTTCACCCTCGGCATCGGCGGCTACACCGAGGCCGACGTGAAGGCCGGCGCGCGGGCGTTGACCGGCTGGGTGGTGGACCGGCGCACCGGCGTCGCCCGTCTGGAGGCCAAACGGCACGACCCCGGGGAGAAGACGATCCTGGGACAGACCGGCCGCTTCGACGCCGAGGCGTACGCCGGGCTGCTGGCCGCCCAGCCGACGGCGGCGACGTTCGTGGCCGGGCGGCTCTGGTTCCGCTACGCCGGCACCGACGTCCCGGCGCCGGACGGCCTGGCCGGCGCGGACACCGTCGCCACCCTGCGCGCGCTGTTCTCCTCGCCGGCCTTCGCCCAGACCCGGGGCACCCTCGTGAAGCAGCCGGTGGAGTGGATGGTCGGCGCGCTGCGACAGCTCGGCGTCCGGCCCTCCGCCCAGCCCGAGCAGCAGCGCAAGCAACTGCTCTCCGGTCTGAACGCGCTGGACCAGGTGCCGCTGCGGCCGCCCAGCGTGGGCGGTTGGCCGGCCGGCGCCGCGTGGCTGACCACCTCGTCGTTGCAGGCCCGGCTCCGGATGGCCGGGATGCTGGCTGCGGCGGCCACCCCGGCGGTGCTGGCCCGGCTGACCGCCGCGCCCGTCGCCGGCCGGCCGGACGCGCTGGCCCGACTGCTGGTCGTCGACGGCTGGGGCGCCCGCACCCGGGCCGCCCTCACACCGTTGGCCGGCGAGCCGCGCAAGCTGCTGGCCGCCGGGCTGGTCAGCCCCGAATACACCGTCAGCTGAGCGGAGGAGTCGAGAAGTGGACACCCTGACCCGACGCAGGTTCCTGCTCACCAGCGGGGTGGTCGGCGCGGGCGCGCTGGCCGCCGGCGCCGGCGCGTACGGCCTACGGGACCTCCTGGACACCGCCGGAGACCGTGATCCGCAGTCCCGCACGCTGGTGCTGGTCACCCTCTACGGCGGCAACGACGGCCTGAACACCGTCATCCCGTACGGCGACCCGGCCTACCGGGCGGCCCGCCCGGAGCTGGCGTACCCCGACGGCGAGGTGCGGCGGCTCGACGACGACTTCGCCCTCAACCCGGCGCTGGCCGGGCTGCACCAGCGCTGGTCGGACGGTGGGCTCGCGATCGTGCGCGGGGTCGGCTACCCGAAGCCGGACCGCAGCCACTTCCGGTCGATGGACATCTGGCACACGGCGCAGCCCGACCGGCCGGGCAACACCGGCTGGCTCGGCCGCTGGCTGGACGGGACGGGCGGCGACCCCCGGCTGGCCGTGTCGTTCGAGCCGGCGTTGCCACCGCTGCTGGCCGGGGCGCACAGCGCGGGCGCCGCCGTGCCGGTGACCGACCGCAAGGCCACCAAGGGGCTGTCGGCCGAGACGCTGAAGGCGTTCTCCGCCGCCGAGGCGGGCGAGTCGGCGGCCCGGGGCCGTGCGGCCGCCTGCTTCGCCGACCTGCGGTCGGTGGACGAGATGATCCGCCAGGTACGCGACTCCGCCGCCACGGAGGCGGACGACCCGGACGGCGAGCAGGCGCCCGCCACGGCGACCGGCGGGGCACGAACCCCGCTGGACGCCCAACTGGACCTGGTCGCGCAGTGTGTCGAGGCGAACGTGTCCACGCGGGTCTTCTCGGTGTCGCTGGGCGGCTTCGACACGCACGCCGACGAGAAGCAGTTGCAGGCCGTCCTGCTGGGGCAGCTGGACCGGGCGTTGACCGCGTTCGCCGACCGGATGAGTCGCAGCGAGGCGGGCCGCAAGGTGGTGGTGGCGGTCTACTCCGAGTTCGGCCGCCGGGTGAAGGCCAACGCCTCGGACGGCACCGACCACGGCACCGCCTCCGACATGCTGCTGCTCGGCGCGGGAGTGCGCGGCGGCTGGCACGGGGACGCGCCCAGCCTCACCGACCTCGACGATGGCGACCTGAAATACACCACGGACTTCCGGGACGTCTACGCCACGCTGCTGGAACGGGTGTTGGACACCGACCCGGGGCCGGTGCTGGCCGACTGGCGGGGACGCCTCGACAAGCTGTTCTAGTCGTCCTCTTCCGGGTCCTGGTTGGCCTCCGCGCCCAGCACGAACGCCTGCATGGCGAGTTCGTCGCCGGCCGGTGACACGAACGCCGGCAGCTCGCGCGGTCCCAACTCCTGCACGTACGACCAGAACAGACGCACCGCCTCGGCCGGCGTACCGGCCTCGATCGGCAGGTCGAGGCTGACCAGCCAGGTGCGCCGCGCCGGGGGCGGGCCGAGCCGGTCGGCCAACGCCCGGAAGGCGGCCGGCTCCAGTGCGGTGACCAGCCCGTCGAGGGTGAGCAGGTCGGTCGGCACCGGCTCGTCGAAGGCCCTGCGGGTGTACGTCACGACGAGCGTCCCCGGCTCGATGTCGGACTGCGGATCGTCCGGATCCTCGGAGTGCCGCTGCGTCGGCGCGGTGACCCGGCCGAGGGCCACCAGTCGCGGCGGCGCGTCGGCCAGCACCGCCACCCGGTCACCGGGGCCGGGACGCCCGACGTCGGTCAGCCCGGTCAGCTCCAGCGAGTCGTGGTGCACGAGCCGCTCGGCCTCGTAGCGCTCCGGGGGCAGCAGCACGGCCCAGGTGCCCGGCCCGTCGGTGTTGCCGGCCGCACCGGCCCGGTACGCGGTCTCGGTCGTCATGCCTGCCATCCCATCACGCCGTCGGTCAGCGGGTGACGTGACAGCCGACGATGTGATCGTCGACCATCCCGGTGGCCTGCATGAGGGCGTACGCGGTGGTGGGGCCGACGAACCGGAAGCCGCGCTTCTTGAGCGCCTTGGCCATCGCCGTCGACTCCGGGGTGATCGGCGCCAGCTCGGCGAACGAGGCGGGGCGGGCCGGCCGGCGCTCCGGAGCGAACGACCAGAGCAGCGTGGACAGCCCGTCGGGCAGTTCCAGGGCGGCGCGGGCGTTGGCGATCGCCGCCTCGATCTTGGCCCGGTTGCGGACGATGCCGGCGTCGGCGAGCAGCCGGGTCACGTCGGCCTCGCTGTAGCCGGCCACGGTGGCGAGGTGGAACTCGTCGAAGGCCAACCGGAACGCCGGGCGTTTGCGCAGGATGGTCAGCCAGGACAGGCCGGACTGGAACGCCTCCAGGGTCATCCGCTCGTAGAGCGCGTCGTCGCCGCGCAGCGGCCGCCCCCACTCGGTGTCGTGGTAGACGACGTAGTCCGGGGTGCTCGCCCCCCAGGCGCAGCGGGCCAGCCCGTCGGCGCCGATCACCAGGTCACTCACGTCGCACACGCTAGGCCATCGCACCGACAGCCCATTGCCACCTGCCGCTCCACTGCCTATCGTGCTTGTTACCGACCGGTAGGTCGGGGTCGCCCAGCGGGGCGTCCCCGGCCGACGACGGCGAGTGGAGGCGGCGCGATGAAGGAATTTCCGGACGTCATCGCCTGGTCGATCCCGGCCTTCCTGCTGCTCATCGTGCTGGAACGGGTCTCCTACCTACTGCACCGCGACGACGACGAGGTCGGCTACGGCGGCGCGGACACCGCGACGAGCCTGGCCATGGGGCTCGGCAGCGTCTTCACGGACCTGCTCTGGAAGGTGCCGATCGCCGCCGCGTACGCGCTGCTCTACGCGCTCACCCCGCTGCGGATCGCCGACATCTGGTGGAGTTGGCCGCTGATCCTGCTGGCACAGGACTTCTGCTACTACTGGTCACACCGGGGCCACCACGTCATCCGGATCCTCTGGGCCTCGCACGTGGTGCACCACTCGTCGCAGCGGTTCAACCTCTCCACCGCGCTCCGGCAGCCGTGGACCGGGCTGACCAGTTGGGTCTTCTACGTCCCGCTGATCCTGGCCGGCGTACACCCGGCGGTCGTCGCGTTCTGCGGTTCGGTCAACCTGCTCTACCAGTTCTGGATCCACACCGAGCGCATCGAGAAGATGCCGCGCTGGTACGAGTTCGTCTTCAACACCCCGTCGCACCATCGCGTCCACCACGCCTCCCAGGGCGGCTACCTGGACCGCAACTTCGGCGGCATCCTGATCGTCTGGGACCGGCTGTTCGGCTCCTTCGCGGCGGAGCGGGAGCGCTGCGTCTACGGCCTGACCAAGAACGTGGGCAGTTACAACCCGGTGCGCGTGGCCTTCCACGAGTACGTCTCGATCGCCCGGGACCTGCGCGCCGCCGGGACGTGGCGGCACCGCCTGGGGCATCTCCTCCGCGCGCCGGGCTGGCAGCCGGCGCCGGGCGTGGTCAGGGCAGTCGTCCCTGCTCGACCAGACGGGCGAACCTCTTCAGCGCCTGGGTGAGGCCCAGCTTGGAGCCGGGCCAGAGCACGGGCCACGCCAGCCGGCCGGCCCGGCCGCCCGGCAGGTGGAACCACTCGTGCCAGACGACCTGGGTGCGAGCCTCGCCGAGTGCGGTGCACCGCAGGACACCCGGGCCGCGTAGCACCTGGCCGTGGTGCACGACGCCAATCTCGTACGGCTCGTCGACCCGGACCACAAGCATCTCGTCGCGCAGTGTCGCCCGGCCGAGCGCGGTCACCGCCTCGATCCGGCTGCCCTCGCGCCCGTCGCCCTCGACGACCCGGACCTGGGTGAACGGGATCCAGTCCGACTGTCGTTCCCAGGCGAGCAACGCGGCGAAGACCCGGGCCGCCGGGGCGTTGACGATGACGGTGGCGGTCACCTCACCGGCACCGGGTTGCGCCGCCTCCTGAAGATCGTCGGCGCCCTCCGGACCGGTCACGCGGACTCCGACCGGACCACCGCGCCGTGCTGCCCGGCCCCACCGGCCCGCTCGTCCTCGGCCGGCTCGTCAGCGGCCGGCTCGCGGTCAGTCGGTTCGCCGTCCGCCGGCTTGTGGGCGGTTGGCTCGCTGTCGGTAGGCGTGCGGTCGGTCGGCTCGCTGTCCCCCGGTGCGACGCCGTCCGAATCGGCAGCCGAGGAGGTGGGAGCGGGCACGGCGTCGGCCGGCGATCCGTCCGCATCCGACTCCGCGGTGGCCGCGGCCGGCACCGCCGTCGCGGCCTGCTCGCGGGCCTGGCGCAGCGCGTCCGCGTCGTCGATGCGGCCCTCACGCAACGCGATGACCTCCGACTCCAGCACGCCGATCAGCTCGGACTTGTAGCCGATGTCGTAGGCGGCACGGCGCATCGCCTGGTCGACCTGGGCCATCCGGTACCCGCGCAAACCGGTGTCGAACCGGACCGCGCCCACATCGGATTCCCGCAGTGGCCGGGTGCCGGGCAGCGGGATGGCCTGCGAATCCGGTTCGGTCGGCGCGAGGCCGGGATCCCGGCCACTGACCAACACCGTCACGCCGAAAACGACCGCCGCGACCGTCAATGCCACGACCAGGAGGAGCAGAAGCTGACCCATGCACTGATCGTGGCACGACAGGCGGCTGGGAGCGACCCCACCACCCCGATCGCGATCGACGCCCACGCCCGCCCCGCGCACCGGCCGGCCGACCCGCTAGCGTCGGTGGCGGCCGGAGCGGCGGCGACGGTGCGGACAGTCGGGAGGCGTGATGGCCGGGGCACTTCGGCTTGGTGGGCGGACGTTCGCCCCGGGTGAGCTGGTGGTGATGGCCATCGTCAACCGCACACCGGACTCGTTCTTCGACCGGGGCGCCACCTTCGCCGCCGACAGCGCGCTGCGTGCCGTCGAGCGGGCGGTCGACGAGGGCGCGGCGATCATCGACATCGGCGGGGTCAAGGCGGGACCGGGCGCCGAGGTGGACGTGGCGGAGGAGATCCGCCGCACCGTGGACACCATCGCCGCCGTACGGGCCGCGTTCCCGGAGGTGGTGATCTCCATCGACACCTGGCGTGCCGAGGTGGCGACGGAGGCCGTGGCGGCCGGCGCGGACCTGCTCAACGACACCTGGTCGGGCGCCGACCCGGCGCTCGCCCGGGTCGCGGCGAGCACCGGCGCCGGCCTGGTCTGCTCGCACGCCGGCGGGCTGGTCCCCCGGACCCGACCGCACCGGGCCGCCTTCGACGACGTGGTCGCCGACGTGGTCGAGACGGTTACCGGGCTCGCCGAGCGCGCGGTGGCGGCGGGGGTACGCCCCGACGGCATCCTCATCGACCCGGCGCACGACTTCGGCAAGAACACCCGGCACTCCCTGGAGATCACCCGCCGGTTGGACGAGCTGACCGCGACCGGCTGGCCGGTGCTGGTGGCGCTCTCCAACAAGGACTTCGTCGGCGAGACGCTGGACCTGCCGGTGGCCGAGCGGCTGGAGGGCACGCTCGCCGCGACGGCGGTCTCCGCCTGGTTGGGCGCTCGGGTGTTCCGGGCCCACCAGGTCGGGCCCACCCGTCGGGTGCTGGACATGGTCGCCTCGATCCGCGGCGACCGCCCGCCCACGGCGACCCGGCGGGGTTTGGCCTGAGTCGTCTGGTCGGTGCGGCGACCGCCGTGAACGGTCGGCGGAGCGGCACGATCGCCGGAGGACGCGGCGCTCAGGTCCAGCGCAGGATGTTCCTACGCCAGGCGTAGAGGATGCCGAGGGCGAGCACCGCCACGAACACCGCCATCTCCACCACCGTGACCAGGCCGAAGCCCGGCCGGTCGAAGACCACCGCCCACGGGAAGAGGAACACCGCCTCGACCGCGAACAGCACGTACAGGTACGCGTACACGTAGTAGCGGATCTGCATCTGCGCCCAGTCGGCGCCGACCGGGTCGAGCCCGCACTCGTAGCTGGTCCGCTTGCCGAACGGGTCGGCCGGACGGGCGGGACGTAACACCCGGTTGGCCGAGAACGCCGTCACAAAGAACAGGACACTGGCGAGCAGCAAGAGCCCGAGCGTCGCGTACGAGCCCAGGTAACCGGTCACATCGGGAGCCTACCGCCCAGACGGACAGGTCGTCCCAAACACGTTACGGATTTGTTTCCGCGTGGGACTAGTGCACTGAGACAACTGTTACGAACATTGGACTTCCACCCATGGCACCGGAGGACAGATGGCCCGCGTGAAGGTATCGCCCGAACGCCGGGCTGCGGGGCGACATCCCGCGCCCCTGCTGGCGGCGTCGCTCGCGCTCGGGCTGCTCGCGGCGCTCGCGGGCGCTCCGGCCCTCGCCAGCGCGGCGGTGCCGCACACCCACCCGATCGCCGCCGTGACGGAGTCGGCGCCCGATCCCGATCCGGACCCGGAGACCACCCCGGCCCAGGAGCCCACCCCCACCGAGGATCCGGGCGGCGATCCCGCACCTACCGACCCGGCCCCGGAGACCACCGCGCCGCCACCGGAGACGACGCCCCCGGCGCCTCCGCCGACCACCCCGCCGAACGTGCCGCCGCCCACCACCACCGCTCCCGCACCGGGGGGCAGCACGCGACCGCCGACGCCCGGGCCGCCGGCTCCCCCGGTCCCCCCGGTTCAGCCGCCCGCGCCGGGTGGCACGCCGGCGCCGGTGCCGAGCCCGCTCGGCGTGCAGGTGACCACCGAGGACGTCACCCTGCCCGAGGCGTACTGGAACGCGGCCAGCACCACCACCACGCTGCGGGTCACCGTGGCGAACACCGGCACCGCAGCGCAGCGCGTCCGGCTCTCGTACACCCTGCCGGCCGGGCTGAGCGACGCCGGGACGAAGGGGTGCGCCGCAGCGGGCGGCGACGCGTACCAGTGCGGTGCCTGGACGGCCGAGGCGGGCGTCCGGTTCAGCAGCCTGATCCGGCTGCGGGTCGCCGGCGACGCCTGGGAGCGGATGCCGCTCAGTGGCTCCGTGCGGGTCGTCGCGGACGCGCCGGGGGTGTCCGGCGAGGTGGCCGACGACCAGGGCTTCGCGGTGCTGTTCCCGCCCGGCCCGCCGGTGCCCGGCATCTCGCTGGCCGCCGACGAGGTCGCGTTCGACATCAGCGGCGCGGCGAGCACCCTCGCGGTGCGGCTGGTCAACACCGGCACGGTGGACGCCGCCGGCCTGGTGGAGGTGATCCTGCCGGCCGGGGTGAACGTACCGACCCCACCGGCGGGTTGCCTGCCGGTCGAGGCGTCCCGCACCCGGTGCGACGCGGGCCTGCTGTCGGCCGGCGAGACCCGCGAGCTGCGGCTGCCGGTGGAGGCGACTCCGCAGGCCCAGCGGGAGGCGCCGCTGTCCGGAGCGGTGATTGGTCAACTCGACCCGCGCAACGGCGCGACCCGGCGGGTGCAGATGAGCTTCCGCATCACCGCGGCCGCCGCGATGGCCACGCCTGTCGTCTCGCCGCCCGCGCCGACCGGCTCGCAGGGCGTACTCCCGGCGGGCGCGACCACCGACGACGACGGCGGCATGTCCTCGGTGCAGCGGACCGCGGTCATCCTGATCGCGGTCTCCGCGCTGCTGGTGGTGCTGGCCCTCACGCTGGCGACCACCTCGCTGCGCCGCCGCCTCGGCGGGCCGCCGGCAGAGCCCACGGCTCCGCCCACCGAATGACCGATCGACGACCCTGGCCGTCCCCGGCCGGGGTCGCGGCCGGCCGGGGACGGTGATCTGAATTACGGCGGCCGGGGCGAAACCCCGCAAAATTGGGCAAATATCGGGTCGATCGGGTCTCAGTCGGCGGACCTCCGGGGAGGGTCGGGGGTCCGTTCGACGTAGGCTCTCGGTAAGGAACGACAGCGGACCGGACCAGCCTGGGGCGGTGCGGTGCGGCGTTGCGTCAAGGAGGTCCCGTGGCCGGGCAAGGCGAGGTCACCATGATGTTCAGCCGTCCACGCGACCGCACGCAGCGAACGACGGTGACTCGGTGAGCGCGAGGAGTGAGCCGGTTTTGCGGGCCCCGCAGTCGCGAACGAAGGTGGCACAGTGACCAAGCAGATCCGTCAACTCGACCGGGTGGTCATCCGGTTCGCCGGTGACTCCGGCGACGGCATGCAGTTGACCGGCGACCGGTTCACCTCCGAGACGGCGCAGCTCGGCAACGACATCTCCACGCTGCCGAACTTCCCCGCTGAGATCCGGGCTCCCGCCGGCACCCTGCCCGGTGTGTCGAGCTTCCAGGTGCACTTCGCCGACTACGACATCCTCACGCCGGGCGACGCGCCGAACGTGCTGGTGGCGATGAACCCGGCCGCGCTCAAGGCCAACCTGGCCGACCTGCCGCGCGGCGCGGACATCATCGTCAACACCGACGAGTTCACCCGGCGCAACCTGGCCAAGGTCGGCTACCAGACCAGCCCGCTGGACGACGACTCGTTGGCCGGCTACGTCGTGCACCCGGTGGCGCTGACGTCGATGACAGTCGGGGCGCTCGCCGCGTACGAGGTGTCCAAGAAGGACGCCGAGCGGTCGAAGAACATGTTCGCCCTCGGTCTGCTCTCCTGGATGTACTCCCGGCCGTACGAGTCGACCCTGCGCTTTCTGGAGCGCAAGTTCGCGGCCCGTCCCGAGCTGGTCGCCGCGAACGTGGCCGCCTTCAAGGCCGGGTGGAACTTCGGCGAGACCACCGAGGACTTCGCGGTGCGCTACGAGGTCAAGCCGGCGAAGATGCATCCGGGCACCTACCGCAACATCACCGGCAACGCCGCGCTCTCGCTGGGCCTGGTCGCCGCCGGGGTGCGCTCGGGGTTGCCGGTCTTCCTCGGGGCGTACCCGATCACTCCGGCGTCGGACATCCTGCACGAGCTGAGCAAGCACAAGCGCTTCGGCGTGCTGACCATGCAGGCCGAGGACGAGATCGCCGCGGTCGGCGCGGCGCTGGGCGCGTCCTATGGCGGGTCGTTGGGGGTGACCACCACCAGCGGGCCGGGTGTGGCGCTCAAGAGCGAGACGATCTCCCTGGCGGTGGCGTTGGAGTTGCCGTTGGTGATCGTGGACGTGCAGCGGGCCGGGCCGTCGACGGGCATGCCGACCAAGACCGAGCAGGCCGATCTCAACATGGCGCTGTACGGCCGGCACGGCGAGGCGCCGGTCGCGGTGATCGCGCCGAAGTCGCCGTCGGACTGCTTCTTCGCGGCGTTGGAGGCGGCGCGGATCGCGTTGACCTACCGCACGCCGGTGATCCTGCTGTCGGACAACTACGTGGCCAACGGTTCCGAGCCGTGGCTGCTGCCCGACGTGGAGTCGCTGCCCGACCTGCGGGTCGAGTTCGCCACCAGGCCCAACGGCGAGGACGGCACGACCTTCCTGCCGTACCTGCGTGACCCGGAGACCCTGGCCCGGCCGTGGGCGATCCCCGGCACCCCGGGGCTGGAGCACCGCATCGGTGGGCTGGAGAAGGCCGACAAGACCGGTGACATCTCGTACGACCCGGCGAACCACGACTTCATGGTCCGCACCCGGGCGGCCCGGATCGAGACGATCCCGGTGCCGGACATCGAGGTGGAGGACCCGGACGGCGACGCCCGGGTGCTGGTGCTCGGCTGGGGCTCGACGTACGGGCCGATCGGCGCCGCCTGCCGTGGGGTTCGCCAGCGCGGGCTGTCCATCGCCCAGGCGCACCTGCGGCACCTGGCTCCGATGCCGGCCAACCTCGGTGAGGTGCTGCGCTCCTACGACAAGGTGGTCATCCCGGAGATGAACCTGGGTCAGCTGGCCCACGTCATCCGGGCCCGCTACCTGGTCGACGCGATCAGCTACAACCAGGTCCGCGGCCTGCCGTTCACGGCCGCCGAGCTGGAGACGACGCTGGAAGAGGTCCTGAAGAATGTCTGAGCCCGTCGCCCTCAAGCTCACCGCGAAGGACTTCAAGTCCGACCAGGAGGTGCGCTGGTGCCCCGGCTGCGGTGACTACGCGATCCTGGCGGCCATCCAGCAGTTCATGCCGGAGCTGAACATCCCCCGCGAGCGGACCGTGTTCGTCTCCGGGATCGGCTGCTCGTCCCGCTTCCCGTACTACATGAACACGTACGGGATGCACTCGATCCACGGCCGCGCGCCGGCGATCGCGACCGGCCTGTCGGTGTCCCGGCCGGACCTGTCGGTCTGGGTGGTCACCGGGGACGGCGACGCGCTGTCCATCGGCGGCAACCACCTGATCCACGCGCTGCGCCGCAACGTCAACCTCAAGATCCTGCTGTTCAACAACCGGATCTACGGTCTGACGAAGGGCCAGTACTCACCGACCTCCGAGGTCGGCAAGGTCACCAAGTCGACCCCGGCCGGCTCGGCGGACGCCCCGTTCAACCCGCTCTCGCTCGCCCTCGGCGCGGAGGCCAGCTTCGTCGGTCGCACCATCGACTCCGACCGCAAGCACCTGCAGTCGGTGCTGCGGGCCGCCGCCGAGCACGAGGGTTCGGCGTTCGTGGAGATCTACCAGAACTGCAACATCTTCAACGATGGGGCGTTCGACCAGCTCAAGGACCCGTCCACCCGGGACGACTACCTGATCCGCCTGGAACACGGGCAGCCGATCACCTTCGGCGCGGACGGGCGGTTCTGCGTGGTGCACCCGCCGGGCGCGTTCGGCCTGGAGGTCCGGGAGACCGCCTCGGTCCGCCCGGAGGAGATCGTCGTGCACGACGCGACGGTGACCGACCCCGCGTACGCCTTCGCGCTGTCCCGGCTGCCCGGCCTGGATCTGCGCAACACCCCGATCGGGGTGTTCCGGTCGGTGGACCGGCCGTCCTACGACAGCGTGGTCCAGGGCCAGCTAGCGGCGGCGAAGGCGACTGTCACCGAGACCCCCGAGCAGCAGCTCGCCGGCCTGCTGGGCAGCGGCGACACCTGGACGATCCTCTGACCCGTCCAAGCTGAGTGACAGCGGCCGTTCCCGATTCCGGGGACGGCCGCTGTCGTTCGTACCGGCGGTGCTTCAGCGCTGGGCGGAGGCCGGCAGCCAGAGGTTGTCGATCTCCTTCTCGGTCGCCGCGAGGCTCGCCTCGTGCAGCGGGATCAGCTCGGCCATCGCCGGCACCGACGGGGCCAGGGTCAGCTCGGTGCTGATGAAACGCGGCTCCAGGCCGGTCATCGACAGGCCGTGCGGGAGCCACTGCTCCGCGTGGTCCCAGCCGTGCCGCGGGGTGCCCTCGCCGTAGCCGCCACCCCGGGTGGCCAGCACCACGAACTCGCGGCCGCTGAGCAGGCCCTCCTGCGTCGTCGGGTCGTAGGTGAGGCCGGCGACGATCAGGTGGTCGACCCAGGACTTCACGCTGCTCGGCGCCCCGTAGTTGTAGAGCGGCAGCCCGAGCAGCACCACGTCGGCCTGCTTCACCTCGTCGACCAGCCGCACGCTGAGCTCCCAGGACTCGCGCTGGGCCGGAGTGTGCTGCTCCGGCGGCGTCATCCGCGCCAGCCCGCCCTCCGAGTCCAGGTGCGGCAGCGGCTCGGCGCCCAGGTCACGGTAGGTCACCGTGCCGTCGGGGTGTGCCGCGCGCCAGGCCGCGGCGGCACGGGCGGTGAGCCGCCGACTGACCGACCAGTCACCCCGGATGCTCGAATCGATATGCAGCAGGTTCATGATTTCTCCTCCAAGGATCGTCTGTGTAGCGCCAACTATTTATAGCAGGCAGATGTTCCGACGGCTCGGTAGACTGGGTCACATGTCCGCCCTACCGCTGGATCCCTCGGAGCACCGCTCAGGAGCCCTGCTGGATCACCTGGCGCGGCGGATGCGACTGCGGGCCGAGTCGGTGCTCGCGCCGCTGGGCCTGCGGCCCCGACACCTGGTCGCGCTCACGGTGCTGCGCGCGGGCGGCGGCACCAGCCAGCAGGCGCTCGCCAGCACCCTGGAGATGGACAGCACCAACATCGTCGGGCTGCTCAACGACCTCGAAGCAAAAGACCTGGTCGAGCGGCGGCGGTCACCCCAGGACCGCCGCCGACACGTCGTCGAACTCACCGAAGATGGTGCGAAACGCCTCAAAGAGGCGGAATGCGCCCTCGCGGGCGCAGAGGACGAGGTGTTCGGGGCGCTGGAGCCGGCCGAGCGGGAAACGCTCTACGAGCTGCTCAGGCGGGCCGCCACCACGACACCGATCAGCTGCGGCGAAGCGCTCATCGAGGAGCCCGACGCCTGCTGACGCGCCAGCGTCAGACCGTCGCCGTGGACTGCGGGCGGTCGTCGCGGACGTGCACCAGCATGTCGCCGGTCTCGATCACCGCACCGGCCCGGTCGGCCAGGGTGACCACCTTGCCGCGTCGCACCAGGGCGATCACGAGGGAATCCAGCTCGCGCGGCGAGCGACCCACCTCGTCCCGCTCCGCCGAGCGCATCGCCAGCGCCATGCCCTGCCCCGGCGTGAGTAGGTCCTCCACCACGTCGATCAGCGGCGGCGCCGAGGTGGACAGACCGAGCAGACGGCCGGCGGTCGCCGAGGAGACGATGACGTGGTGCGCGCCGCTCTGCTTGAGCAGCGGGGCGTTCTCCGCCTCCCGTGCCGCCGCGATGATCCGGACCTGCCCGGCGGTGAGCTGCCGTACGGTCAGCGCCACCAGCACCGAGGCATCGTCACTGTCGGTCGCGATGATCACTGCCTTCGCGTTGCGCACGTGCGCCTCGTTCAGCACCGACGACCGGGTCGCCGACCCCTCGATCGCCACCAGCCCGGCCGACGTGGCCTGCCGCAGGGCGGTGCTGCTGCGCTCCACCACCACGATCCTCGACTTGTCCAGGCCGTTCTCCATCAGGGCGTTGACCGCACTGCGGCCCTTGGTGCCGTAGCCGCAGATGATGACGTGGTCCTTCACGACTCTCCTCCACCGCGACAGGCGACGGCCGGTCCGGTACTGCTCGGTCAGGACTTCCAGGGTGGTGCCGACCAGGATGATCAGGAAGAGCACCCGGGCCGGGGTGACGAACAGGACGTTGACCAGCCGGGCCGACGGCGCGGCCGGGGTGATGTCCCCGTAACCGGTCGTGGAGAGCGAGACGACCGCGTAGTAGAAGCAGTCGAGCAGGGTGAGGCCGTCCTCGTTGACGTCGCGGTAGCCGTCCCGGTCCAGATAGACCGCCGCCACCACGGCGAAGACCAGACCCAGGGCGGCCGCGAGCCGGAGGCTCAGCGCGCTCAGCGGGCCCCGGCGCTGCGCGGGAAAATGGATCACCGTCGAACCTGCTCCGCCGCCGTCGCCTGCACGAGCACAACATAGCGGGTACGCCGCACGCCGCACGCCCGGGTCGCGCAGCGGACACCGCACCGCCCCCGGCACGCCACTGTCGGACGACACCACCGAGCCCGGCGCGGGCCGGCAGCCGGGATCCGTGACGAGCGGCGGACGGCTGCGGCGCGCGACCGCACGGGACCGCCGACCGGTCCGACAACCGGCATGATGGAGGTGTTCCTCCGACGACCGCGAGAGTGAGGTCGGCATGTCGTTGCTGCGACGAGTGATCGGCGGGGTGCTGCGCCGGCTGCGCCAGAGCCAGGGCCGCACGCTGCGCGAGGTGGCCGCGTCCGCCGGGGTCTCGGTGCCCTACCTGTCCGAGGTCGAGCGCGGCCGCAAGGAGGCATCCTCGGAGGTGCTCGCGGCGATCTGCCGGGCGCTCGGCATCCAACTCTCCGACCTGCTCGAAGCGGCCCGCGACGACCTGCGCCGCGTCGAACGTCGCCTCCCCGCCGCGCCCCGGGCCGCGCTGGCCCGACTGGAGCGGGTGCCGTCGGCGCGCACCGAGACCGGTTCAACCTTCCGGATCGGCTTCCAGCCGGGTGGGTCCACGCCACCCGTGGCCGCCGCGCCGACCCCCGTCCGGCAGCCGGCCGGGCCGGTGCTGCGGCTGGGCGGGCCGATCCTGCACGTCGGCGGTCCGGCATCGCCGGTCGGGTCGACCGTTGGCGGGGCGGGGCTGCGGGTCCGGCTGATCGCCTCCGCGCCGACCCGGCGCCCCGGTCCGCGTACCTCCAAGATGCTGGCCTGCCGTCGGGCCCTGACGGGCCGGCGGCGGCTGACCCTGGTGTAGGCCGGCCGGGGTTCTGCCGTCGGCGGATCTGCCGGCGGCAGAATCCCTGGCCGGCCGCCGGTCGCCGCCGCACGCTGGAGGAGCCGGTCCCCCGGGCGGTTCCCCCGCCCGCCGGCACGGCGGAGGGCGGCGACAGATGATCGGGTACGGCGTACGGATGCGGGACAGTGGGCAACCGACATTCGGTGACCAGGTGTTCGAGCGGCTGCTGCGGGAGCGGATCGTCTTTCTCGGCACCGAGGTGACCGAGGAGTCGGCCAACCAGATCTGCGGGCAGATCCTGCTGCTCGCGGCCGAGGACGCCGAGCGGGACATCTACCTCTACATCAACTCGCCGGGTGGCTCGGTGAGCGCCGGAATGGCGGTCTACGACACGATGCGCTACGTCCGCAACGACGTGGCCACGCTGGCGCTCGGGTTCGCGGGCTCGATGGGGCAGTTCCTGCTGTGCGCGGGCGCGGCCGGCAAGCGGTACGCGCTGCCGCACTCGCGGATCATGATGCACCAGCCCTCCGGCGGGATGGGCGGCACAGCCTCGGACATCACCATCCAGGCCGAGAACATGCTGCACGTGAAGCGGACCATGCAGGAGCTGATCGCCGAGCACAGTGGACGGACGCTCGACGAGATCCAGCGGGACTGGGACCGGGACCGCTGGTTCACCGCCGAGCAGGCCCGGGAGTACGGCCTCGTCGACCGGGTGCTCACCCGCGCCGATCAACTGCCGGCGGACTGACGTCGGACTCCTACGTCACCAGGCCCGCGCGGTAGGCGTAGACCACCGCCTGTACTCGGTCGCGCAGGTCGAGCTTGGTGAGGATGCGTGACACGTACGTCTTGACGGTCTCCTGGCTGATCACCAGCGTCGCGGCGATCTCGCTGTTGGACAGGCCATCGGCGATGAGGCGCAACACCTCCAGCTCACGTGGCGTCAGCCCGACGTCGTCCGGCGTGCCCTCGGCGGGGCGGATCCGCGCCGCGTACCTGCCAACGAGCTGCCGGGTCACCTCGGGCGCCAGCAGCGCCGCACCGCTCGCGACGGTGCGGATACCGTGCAGCAGTTGCGCCGGCGGGGCGTCCTTCAGCAGGAACCCGCTCGCTCCCGCGCGCAGCGCCTCGTACACGTACTCGTCGAGGTTGAACGTCGTCACCACCAGCACCTTCACGGGCTGAGCCACCCCGGCACCGGCCAGCAGGCGCGTCGCCTTGATGCCGTCGAGCACCGGCATCCGTACGTCCATCACGACCACGTCCGGATGCAGCCGCCTGGCGAGGTCGACCGCGGCACGCCCGTCGCCGCACTCACCCACCACCTCGAGATCGGGCTGAGCGCCGATGATCGTCGCGAAGCCGGTGCGGATCAACGCCTGATCGTCGCAGACCAGCACCCGGATCGGCGTCGTCATGACGGGCTGCCGGTGGGAATGCGGGCACGCACGACGAAGCTGCCGTCCGCCTGCCGTCCCGCGCTGAAGTCGCCACCGAGCACGTCGACCCGTTCGCGCAGTCCCGCGAGGCCACGCCCGCTCCCGCCGGGACCCTCGGAGTACGAACCCGAACCCTCGGTGCTGACCTGCACAGTGGTCTCCCTCTCGCCGTGCTGTACGTGAACAGTGGTGCGGCCGCCGCGCGCGTACTTGAGGGCGTTCGTCAGCGCCTCCTGCACCACCCGGTAGGCAACCACCTCGGCACCGCCTGTCGTCTCCGCGGGGCTGCCGTCCTCGGTGAACTCCACCGGCTGACCCGCCTGCCGCGTCTGCGCCACGAGGGCGTGCAGCTCGCCCACGGCCGGCGTACACGGGTCGGTGCTGTGGTCGGGGTTGAGCAGGTCGAGCAGGTGCCGCAGATCGGTGATGGCCCGGCGGCCGGTGTCGGTGATGGCGGTCAGCGTCGTGTCGAGGCGCTCCGGGGCGGCGGTCAGGTAGCGGGCCGCCTCGGCCTGCACGACCATCGCCGTCACATGGTGGGTCACGATGTCGTGGAGTTCGCTCGCGATGCGGGTGCGTTCGGCGGCGCGGGCGGTCACTGCCACATGGCGACGGCGTTCGGTTTCGACGGCCCGGGCCTCCCGCAACCACGCGCCGACGCCCCACGCGAGGACCAGCAACAGGTAGAACGTGGCGAAGCCGAGCACGCCCTCGGTCGACCCCTGTCGGTCGAGAGCGACGGCCAGCGCCACGTACGCGGCGGAGCCCAGCACCATGGTGGCACGTCGATGACGTTGCACGTGTGCCCCCGCGCTCAGCAGCGCGATCGCCAACGCGGAGCCCGCCACCGTGTGATAGGCGCGCAGCTGGTCGATCACGAAACCGACCGACACCAGGGCGAGGCAGAGGGCAGGCCAGCGCCGGCGGACGGCGAGTGGGAGGCACTCCAGGGCGATCACCGCGACGGTCAGCGCGTCGAAGGGACGCCCCGGCAGGTCGCCGAGCTGCGTACCGTGATTGCGGAGCGGCGGCACCACCGACACCAGAGCGAGCAGCAGCGCCAACGGTAGATCCCGGACCGTGACGGGCCACCGCCGCCACGAGCCCGGGACCATCCGAAGGTCGATCATCATGAAACCGTAACCGGCGCCGCCTCGGTGACGACCGCCTTGCGGCGACGCGGGACGATGTGACCCCGGCGGCGAGCCAGCCACATGAACACCACGGTCAGCGCCACACCCGCCGCCACCGTGTACAGGCTGCCCTCCGGTCCGAAGTCGCCGCCCGTGACCAGGGCCGGGCCCGACAGCGAGGTGTCCAGCAGGCCCTCAGACTCGCCGTTCCCGGAGACCACCACGCTGAAAATACCGCCGGCGGCGAAGTTCCAAGCGAAATGCAGGCCGATCGGCACCCACAGGTTGCGGGTGGCGGCGTAGCAGGCCGCGAGCATGAACCCGGCCTCGACCGCGATGCAGATCGCACCCCACACGCTGGCGTCGGGGTTGAACAGGTGCATCAGGCCGAACACCGCGCCGGTGAGCGCCAGCGCGATCCAGGTGCCCGTACGCTCCTCGACAATCCGGAACAGCACACCCCGGAACATCAACTCCTCGGTCACGGCGGCGGCGGCCATGAACCCGAGCAGCGCCACCGCGCCGGTCACCGACCCCAGTCCGTCGATGTCGTAGTCGGCGACGAAGGCGATGTTGACGATCACCGCCGCGAACATCCCGAACCCGATCAGAAGTCCTCGGGTGATCCGAGCGCCTGCCCCGGACCGCGCCAACTCGGTGACCGGGCGACGTTCGGTACGCCGTACCACCCACCCATAGACGAGGACGGCGACCACGGCCGTCGACAGACCGAGGAGCAGGGTGAGCAAGTCGTTTCCCTCCACCGCGGCGATGGCCTGGCCACCGACGAAGGCGACCGCCGCAACGGTCACGAGCTGCTTCAACAGGCGCATGATGACTCCTTCAACGAGGTCCGCGGCGGTAGCGCCGCGGCCACGTCAAACGCTATGGAGCCGCCGGTCAGGAATCGTCACCGCGCGGTGGACACTTGCGGGTAGCTCGCACGAGGGACAACGGCCTCGTCGACCAGGTTCTCGGCCGAGCGGGACAGCCGAAAACCGTCCGGCTCCTGCACCTGTCGCCTCGGCCTGTTCGCGCGGCGTCTGCCACTCGTGAAAATCGGGTAGCGGTGGGCGGTTAGGGTCACGTCTATGCGTCGACTGATCCCTACCCTTTCGATTGCCCTCGCCGCCGCCCTCGTGGCCGGCTGCGGCACCAGCTCCGGTGACAGCACCGGAGGGGCCGGGCCCTCCGCGGCCCCCGCCACGTCCAAGGTCGAACCGGTCGCCGCCGTGCGACAGGCCATGGACCGCAGTCTCGCTGGCACGGTCACCATGGACGCCTCGGTCAAGGCCGGCAACCAGTCGATCACCCTCAGCGGCAAGATGGACCCCGCCGCCAAGGCGATCCACGTCACCGGGAACGCCCCGGAGCCGATCGAGGCCCGGCTGATCGGCGATGCCGCCTACATCAAGTCGGACTCGCTCGAGGGCGAGAAGCCCTGGATGAAGATCGACCTCAACAAGCTCCGGCCGACCAGCTCGCTGCGCCAGTCGTTCGACCTCAAGGCGCAGACCGGCATCATCGGCGGCATCGTGACCGCTCAGGAGGTGAGCCCCGGCCGCTACAGCGGCACCGCCGACCTGAACAAGGCCGCGGAGGCCGCCGGCACCGACGGTGGAATGCGCGACGGCCTCAAGTCCACCGCCAAGCTGGCGAAGGACCCGGCGGCGGTCCCCTTCGAGGCGACAGTCGACGCCGACGGCCGGCTCACCGCGCTCTCCTACACGGTCGCCACGAAGAGCCTCGGTGATCTCGTCACCGACATGAAGATGAGCGGCTTCGGCGAGAAGGTCTCGGTGACCGCGCCGCCCGCCGGCGACACCGAGCCCGCCTCCGCGGACATGTACAAGTTCCTCTGACCCTGCGACGAAGCGGTGCCCTCCGGGATGACCCGGAGGGCACCGCTTTCTGCTGAGCGCGCGCCCGTAACGTTTCGCGGAGCTGCCCCGTCCCTGAGGTGACAACCACAGGGAGGGTTCATGTTCGCCGCTTACGTGACAGTCACCATCATCGCCTCGGTGTTCACCGGCACCGCCGCGGTCACCTACCTCATCGGCCACGACTATCCCAAGGCCCAGGCGGACAGGAAGCGGGTGCCACGGTCCTGGCTACCGGTGCTGGGCCTGCTGTTGGCGGCCGGCTCCGTGGGGCTGCTTGCCGGTTTCGTCGTACCGCTGCTGGGGACGCTCGCCGCGGCGGGGCTGGTGCTCTACTTCGTCGGCGCGCTCATCGCCCACCTGCGGGTCGGGTCACGCGATCTCGTGGGATGGGCCGTCTTCTTCGTCACCGTGCTGGCCGCGCTCGCCGTGCACCTGGCCTACCGCTGGTGACTGCCCGGGCGCCCCACGGTCGCCGCTGGACCGCGGCTCCTCAGGGGAGTGCGTCGAATCGGGCTCGGGCTTCGAACACCCGGTCCATGTGCGATTCCGCCCAGTCCTTGATGGAGATCATGACCGGGAACAGTTCATGGCCCAGCGGGGTGAGCTCGTAGTCGACGCGGACCGGCACCGACGCGGTGACCGTGCGGGTGACCAGGCCGTCGCGCTCCAGCGTCCGGAGGGTCTGCGTGAGCATCTTCTGACTGATGCCGGCGATGCGGCGGGCGAGTTCGCCGTGCCGTTGCGGGCCGTTGGCAAGCGCCGGGATCACCAGCGCCACCCACTTGTCGGTGAGCCTGCTCAGCAGTTCCCGCGTCGGGCAGCGCTCCAGGAACGCGTCGTAATCACGTTTTGCCTGCTCGCGGCGTTGCGCCGCGGTTGTCGTCGCCATCTTGCCCTCCTGCGGTGCCCTAGGCACTCCAAGGTACCTACTTCCTTATGGTGCCCGCTACTTCGTACGGTCGAGGTGATCACGACAGCTACGAAGGAGACGACGATGCGCGCAGTCCGCTACGAAGAGTTCGGAGGCCCGGAGGTCCTGCACGTGGCCGACGTACCGACGCCCGAACCCGGCCCGGGACAGGTGCGGGTACGCGTCGCCGCGTCCGTCGTCCACCCGGTCGACCTCATCGTCCGCTCCGGCGGGTTCCCGGCACCGCTGCCGACCGGCCTGCCGTACACGCCCGGCTGGGACGTGGCCGGCACCGTCGACGCCGTCGGGCCATCGGTCGACGAGCACACGATCGGCGATGAGGTCATCGGCTTCTCGCCGTGGCTGCAAACCACCGCCGGCGCCCACGCGGAGTACGTGGTGCTCGACGCCACCTCGCTGACCACCGCACCCACCGGCGTCCCCGCCACCGAGGCGGCGACCCTGCCGGCCAACGGCCTCGCCGCCGCCCAGGCCCTCGACCTGCTCGCGCTCCCGGCTGGCTCGACAGTGCTCGTCACCGGCGCCGCCGGGCAGGTCGGCGGGTTCGTCCTGGCCCTGGCGCGGGCGGCCGGCCTGCGCGCCACCGGCCTCGCCGGCCCCGACGACCGCGAGTTCGTCGAATCGCTGGGCGCGGCGTTCCTGTCGCGCTCCGACGAACCGACCGGGACGTACGACGCGGTCATCGACCTGGCGGTGATCGGTCCCTCGCTGCTGGACCGCGTCCGGGACGGCGGCGGCTACGTGGCCGCGTCACCTCCGCTGCGCCCGGAGCCGGTGCGGGGCATCCGGACCTTCGCGCTGGAGGTGGAGTCGGACGGATCCCGGCTGGCAGAACTGGTCAAGCTCGTCACCAGCGGCGACATCCCGCTGCGGGTCGCCGGCGTGTACCCCTTCGCCGCCGCGGCCGCCGCCCACGAACGGCTCGCCCAGGGCGGCGTACGCGGCGGCGTGGTCATCGTCCCCTGACCGGCATCACCCCACCAGGCTGATCCAGTAGCGCCTCACCGGGCCATGTCCGGTGTCGCGGATGCCGTCAAGGACACCGCCGTTGCGTTCGACGGTTCGCGCCGAGGCAAGGTTGTCCGCGAGGCAGATGACAAGGACACGGTCCAGGCCCAGCGCAGCCCGGGCCTCCTTGAGCATCTCGCCCAGCGCCCAACTCGCCACGCCGCGTCCACGCGCGGACGGGCGTACGCCGTAGCCGATCTGCCCGAGGGCGTCGTCGAACGTGTGCCGCAGCGCGATTCCGCCGAGAACCTGACCGTTTGCGACGATCCACCGAGGCGAGCCGTGCTCCTCGTCCGGGCACGGAGTTCCGGCGGGATGGACCAGCCGGGTCCGCCGACGCACCCAGTCGGCGAAGCCATCCGGCGAATCCACGTCGTCGTCAGCGCCCAGACCGAAGCCGTCCTCGTGCACGCCGGGGCCCCAGTCGTCGCGGCACCGCAGGAAGGCAGCATGCAGGTCGATGGTCGGCAGGATCAGTTCGGGCATGCGGCCGACGGTAGTGCTGGCCCAGCGGCCGGGCCAGCATTACCGTCCCAACGCTCGTCAGAGTGCCGCCGTCCAACGGCGTTGCTGTCGACGGCCGTTCCGGCCGAGAGCCGGACGCTTTCCGCTGAGTCCGCCTGCCGATGGCAAAAAATCTGTTGCCGGCCGGACCGCACTCTGCGACGCTCCGTCGATGTTCGACAAGCCTCGCGTCGACCAGCGGTTGCTGGCCGCTGAGGTGGCCGCCGCCTGGGCCATCGATGTCGCCGACCTCGTCTTTCTGCCGGTCGGACTCGACGAGGGTGCGTGGGCGTACCGGGTCGACACGTCTGCCGGCGACCGCTACTTCCTGAAGATGCGCCGCGGTGAGTTCACCGAGGCGGCAGTCCTGTTGCCCCGCTTTCTCCGAGCGCAGGGCGTCCGGCAGGTCGTCGCGCCGATCGACCTTCCCGAGGGCGGAGCCGGTCGCGGGTTCGGGCACTACCAGCTGCTGCTCTATCCGTTCCACGACGGCGGCAGTCTGTGGGATCGCGGTCTCACCGACCGTCAGTGGGTCGAGTACGGCGAATTCCTGGGTCGGCTGCACGCGGTCAGGCCGAGCGCCGACCTCGCCGGGGTCCTGCCGGTCGAGACCTACCGATCGGACGCGGGCGAGCGGCTGCGCGCCCTCGGGGAGCAGGCTGCGGCGAGCGAGGCCCTCGGCGCCTTCTGGGACCGGTACGGTGCGGCGCTGCATAGGTTGTCGGCAACGGTCGATGACCTCGCCTCCCGAGTGACGCAAGCGCACCACGTGATCTGCCACGCCGACATCCACCCCGGCAACCTGCTCGCTGACGGCGACGGTCCGCTGCACGTCGTGGACTGGGATGCGCCGATCCTGGCACCGCGCGAGCGGGACCTGATGTTCGTCTACAGCCAGGACTTCGGCGACCACCCGGTCAACGCGCACCGGGCCGAGCTCTTCCGCCGAGGCTACGGGCCGCTGGAACCAGACCAGACCATGCTGAGCTACTACCGCGCCGAGCGGCAGCTCGACGACGTCGCCGCATTTCTGTCCAGCATCCTCAGCCCCGAGTCCAGTCCAGAATCCCAGGCCAACGACAGGCACTGGCTGACCCGCATCGCCGAGACCGTCGCCGAGACCACCTACACGCCCTGACCTGATCCCGACCGGTCAGCGCGCTGCCACAACCTGTCGCTTCGCACTTGCGGTTGATCCATCAATGCAGCATCCGCGTGGAGGGCTGCGCGTGCCAAACCGATCGACGTGCGAGCGTATCCGCAGGTCAGATGGCGCTTTGGCTGATCTTCGAGGTGCCCCCGGCAGGATTCGAACCTGCGACACACGGTTTAGGAAACCGATGCTCTATCCCCTGAGCTACGAGGGCGCGAGGGCCCAGTCTAACGACCTGAGGTTCGCCTGGGATGGCAGGGAGTGGCCCACGTTCACCCACGTTTCCCGGACCGCCGTTCGCCCAGCCCAGGACCACGCGCCGAGCACACGAACCCCGGTTTGCGACCGGCGGTCGGCCACGGTGACCCGCGTTGGCACCGGGGACCCGGGTTGGTATCCGCTGGAGAGCACACACCCCGCACATCGTCGAAGATCATGTGCGGCTACCCGCCGTCGGAGTGCATAGGTAGGTACGCACTTACGTACAAAGATCCACATGACGACGGAGCCCAGGATGGCCGACCCGAGTGCCCCTCGCGACTCAGGCGGAGCACTCTGTCCGACTACGCCCGGTTACCCCATCGCAGACACATCCGCGCACGGAACGCGGCAGACGCTCCTCATGTTCAGGCGTCAGGGACGGCAGACCCGTCGACGGGTCGGACGGGTTCGAACACCCCGTTCTCGTTCACCCGCCAGCGCGAATCTGCACTACCTGGCTGTTCGAGCGCTCGTCGCACCTGGTCAACGTCGTCCAACCGTAATGAGCTGGGCGTCTGGAAATAGATGGTCCCGTCGAGGACCGTCGGGTGCAGTCCAAGCTTGGTTAGCAGACGTACTGCTGCGTCACAGGTATCCGCGGTCGGCACGACGTACGCACGCCCGCCGTCGTTCTCGCAACAGCTCCGCGTGTCGCAGACCGCCCACAAGCTGGCCAGCAGTCCGGCAAGGCCGCCATCTACACACGCCTCCTTGCCGTGAGCTCGGAGGTGAATCTGGCGGTGTCTGACGGCGATCAGACCGCCGTTGGTCTTTTGGCACAGCAAACACAGCGGGTATGGCCCAAGGACGACCGGCACCACCACCCCCAAAGCCTGGGAGGTCGAGAGTCGAGTTCACAACTCAGGTGCGAAGCGTAGCGGTCTGCACCAAGCGCCCACTTGCCCAACATCCGCTTCTCGGCAGCTCCGGAAGCCGACGTCGTTTCGTCGGACGGCCGCCTGGTACGCAGCGTCGCCTCCCGAGACCGGTGCCGGTGGAGTCCGGGCTGCGGTGCCGATCCAGCAGCGGCATGAACGCCAAGCCGGTGCGCGGTGGTGGTGTCGCGCGATATATCAAGAGCCGACCGTCGGTGGGTACGGCGGCGGTGGTAACAGGCCACAAGCAGAGATCGATCGAAACGGATAAGGTCGGTGGCCGTCTGCGTCAGATCAGCGTCACCGTGGTCAGGACCGCAGCTGTAACGCAGCACCACCCGAACCAGTCTCCGACTCGGCTGTAGATGGTGGGGGTCGCGGCCAGCGCGAATGTGGCATCAACGGTCCCGTCCTCGGAGGTGTCGACATCGACGAGGACTCTGCCGAACGCGTCGCTTATCGTGGCTCGGCCAGTGCGGGCAACGCGTGCCACTGCGACGCCCGACTCCACACCTCGCACCACCGCCATCCGGCTGTGCAACCAACCATCACGGGCGAAGTCCCACGCCGGCGCGATCAGCATCTGCGCGCCACCTCGCCGGTAGGCGCGAACCAGTCCGGGGAAATCAAGATCCTTACAGATGAGCACACCGATGCGCCGGTCATTGGGCAGGTGGAGCAGGTCGCGACCTGGTCGGTAGGCGGCCTCCAACCCCGGCACGAGGTGATGCTTCTCGTACATGGTTGGTGGGTCGCCGCCGGCGCCGAACACCGCCGCGACGTTGGCCGCCCCGGTCTCAGCTAGGCGTGCCACGCCGACCACGACGTCCACGCTCAGGTCGACCGCCGTCCGCGCGAGGGGCCGCATCTGTTCAACCATCCGGGCTTCGTCGACGCTGAACGTCAGCTCGGGCAGGACGATGACACCGGCCCCCCGACCCGCGAGCAGCCGCACCCGCTCGATATACCGTGCCAGCAGTACCACGCCGTCCGGCGAGTCGATCGGCACCGGCCCATCGGGCTGTTCAACCGCAGCCAGTCCGACGTGCGTGGGCTCTCCGGCCACTGCACGTCTGCCGCGCCGGGCGGCGTACCCGATGAGTGCGGCGACCAGGGCTGCGGCGACGAAGGGCACCACCACCCGTTCGCCGTCCGCGCCCACTGGCGCGGTCACCGCAGCGGCGATGCTGGCCGGCAGCACGAGCAACGCGGTGATGCCCCAGACCCCGGTCAGCGAGGCCACCTGGGTGATGGTCGGAACGTCCGCCTGCGAATAGGCCAGGCTCCACCACGCACCATGCGGCGATCCGCGCGCCACGAGAAACTCCATTGCCACCCACGCCACGGGCAGGGCCAGCGCGGCCATCGCGACGTGACCGCCGACGAGGTGCGCCCGCGCAAGCCCCACGATGGACGCGACCCCTGCGGCGCCGCCGACGAACTGCACCGCGACAAGCGGGCTGGGCATTTTCACATCACGCGTGTAGTACGAGCAGAGCCCGAGCTGACCGATGAGCCAGGCACCAGCCGCCACGGTGACCGCCGCGAACCACGGGACCCTCGGCGCGAGCACGAGCAGCGGCACCGGTGCCACCCAGGCGGCAACTGCAATCGGTCGAAGCCCCGAACCCAGGTGATACATCCCGCCGGAAAACACCGCAACTGCCACACACACGGCGACCTGCCCGACCACCGCACCGCTCACGACGCGTCCCGACAGGACATCGGCAATACCGTTCGATAGGGGTAGTTCTCGAATGGTACCGGCGCGTATCGATGCCGGTCCGCGTCAACCGAGCGGGGGTCGGGCGGCGCGACGGCGCTCGGTGAGCCGTCGTGCCTTCACCGCGTTACCGCAGTCGGCCATGCGGCACCAGCGACGGGAGCCGTTGCGAGTCTGATCGAGGAACAGCCAGCCACAGCCACCTTCGCGCACCGGGCAGCGGCGCACCCGGGTCAGGTCGGCGTTCAGCATGACGTCGCGGGCCGCTTCGGCGATCCGGTCGGGCACCACCATGGCCGGCACCGTGCCGTACGCCAGCCGTACCCGCGACGGGTCGAGCACGAATCTTGCGCGGGCGGCGGCGCTGGACCAGCGCTGATGTAGGGCGACAAGCGCGGCGCGGGCCGCGACAGGATCGCCCGCCGTACCACCGTCCGCGTCGGTGATCACCGCAAGCATCACGAGGTACAGCCCTTCACGGATGTCCCGCACGGCGACCAGGCCCGCTTGTGCCGCCGCGGGCTCGTCGCCCCACGCCCGGCCGACCTGGTCCGCCTCCGCGTCGCTGATCACGCCCGCCAGAACCGACCAGCGCAGCAGGGCGGAGCTGTCGGACAGGAAGTCGTGCGGCGACGCGCCCCCTCGTTCGAGGGTGTTGACCAGATCGAGTGCAGGGTGCCCGCCGACCAACGGCAGCTGACACACATCGGGTGGCATGCAAGGAAGGCTACCATCCAACCCGCCGAAGGCGGTTGCTCCATCGTGGCCGGTGCGCGCACCGAGGCCGCCACGGCATGAGCGCAGGACAGCTTCCACACAGGAAACGGTGAGATGTTTCGATGATCACATGCTACCGTCAAAACTCAGTTAGCCGGCATCACGCGGACGGGCCTGCGATCACTGCTCGGCAGCGTGGTCGGGCGTTCACTGCACAGCGCCCGCGTAGCGGCTTCGAGGTTTGGAGGTAGCCAATGGCGCACCACCGACGCGCGGTCTATGCCCTCGCCGCGTTGTCCGCCGCCACGTTCTGCTACGTCACCACCGAGGTGCTTCCGATCGGGCTGCTCACGCTGATCGCGCCAGACCTGGGCCGGTCCAGGTCGGAGGCCGGCCTGCTGGTGACCGGGTACGCCGTGGTGGTCATGATCGTGGCGCTCCCGCTGACCCGGGTCACCCGGCGAGTGCCCCGACGCCCACTGCTCGCCGGCGCCCTCGGCGTGTTCGCGGCGGCGACGGCGGTGTCGGCCTTCGCCACCTCCTACGAGGTGCTGCTCGCCGCGCGTTTGCTGGCCGCGACCACCAACGGCGTCTTCTGGGCGGTGGTGTTTCCCGTGGCGATCTCGATGTTTCCCGCGAACATCCGAGGCCGCATCGTGGCGCGGCTGTCGATCGGCAGCGCCTTGGGGCCGGTGCTCGGCGTGCCGTTGGGCACCTGGTTGGGCGGTCAGGCCGGGTGGCGGGCCGCCTTCGTTGCCATGGCCGTCCTCGGCTTCGTGACGTGCATCGCGGTCGCGCTGCTCCTGCCGGCCGTCACACCGCACGAGAGTACGGGCGACGTCGGGCCGATGCCCGACCGGCAGCGCTTCGTGGTGCTCCTCGTCGCCACCATTCTCGCGGTCACCGGCGCCATGGGGGCGTTCACCTACATGACCGTCTTCCTCCTCGACGTCAGCGGGTTCGCCGCGGCGTCTCTCGGCGTGCTGCTCTTCGTGCAGGGCTCGTTCGGCGTCGTCGGCACCTGGGCGGTCGGCCGGGTGCTGGACCGGTTCCCGCTCGGTGTCGTGCTGGGTCTGCTCGGGCTGATCACCGCCGCGATGCTCGGCCTCTACGGGCTCGGCACGAGCAAGGCCTTGACGATCCCGTTGCTCGCCGTGGCGGGCATGTCGTTCAGTTCGCTGATCGCGGGAATCCAACACCGCATCATGCAGGTGGCCCCGTCGACCACCGACATGGCGTCGGCCGGTCTCAGCGTCGCGTTCAACGTCGGCCTCGCGGCCGGCTCGCTCATCGGCGCGGGCCTGCTGGCGACGGCCGGGATACGGGTCATCCCGCTGTTCGGTGGCCTGCTGACGGCCGCGGCGTTCGCCCTGCTCGCCTGGCACGAGATGTCCCGCAGGAGAAGTCGCGGCGATGAGGCTGCCCGGATCGATGTCGAGCTACCACCGGCCGGACATCGCGCGGCTCACGCTTGATCCCTTGTTCCACGGGGCCCCTGGATCACGACCATCCCGCCGGGCACGGTCCACGACGTGTCGCCGAAGGTCGCACCGGTTGCCGCCGCTCGCCGGGCCACGACGGTCGGTGTGCCAGCGTCGATGTGGCCGCATTGAGCACGAGGTCGGGCCCGGCGTGGAGGGTGGTCCTCCACGCCGGGCCGTCGCCTCGGGGGGTCAGCTGGCTGCGCAGATGACCGATGCCGGGCCGGTGCCGGTGCCCTGGAAGCCGAAGTTGGTCGACTGTCCCGCGCCGACGTGTCCGTTGTAGCCCACGTTGGTGAACCGGACGGTTCCGCTGGTGCCGCTGGCCTGGGCGTTCCAGGTGCCGGTGATCGCGGTGCCGCTGGGCAGCGTGATGGTCGCGGTCCAGCCGTTGATGTCCGCGGAGCCGGCGGTGACCGTCACGCTCGCGGTGAATCCGCCGGACCACTGGTTGACCGCCACCGACGCGGAGCAGCCGTTACCGGTCGGCGGCGGAGTGGTGGGGGGCGCGGTGGTCGGCGGAGCGGTCGTCGGCGGGGCCGTCGTCGGCGGAGCCGTCGTCGGCGGAGCCGTGGTCGGCGGAGCCGTCGTCGGCGGCGCGGTGGTCGGCGGGTTCGGCACCCCATTGGCCAGGCTGTAGGCCAGGTCGGGCTGGAACGAACCAGCCGTGTAGCGGCAACCGTCGGCCTCGCCCGGCGGCTTCACCCAGAGGTACGCGTCGATGTTGCTGTCGCCGGTGTTGGTGGTCGGGTACATCCCGATGCGCCGGTCGGTGTTGTCGTCGCCGCACCAGTCTCCGCTGGCACCCCCGTTGCGGCTGGTGTCGATGACCTGGCGCTTGCCCGAGAGGCCCATGCCGTTGAGGGCGGAGATGACCGCCCGACCGAAGTTCGCCTCACTGGACGTCGAGTTGAAGTTCGACACGTTGCTGAAGAAGCCGTCGGCGTACTGCACGCCCGCCGCCCGGAGCCGGTTGGCCGTCTCACTCGCGCTGTTCCAGGTGGAGTGGCCGGCGTCGAGGTACACCTTGGCGTTGGGGTTCGCCGACTTGATGGTCCGGGTGGCAGTCGAGATCGCCTGGTTGCGGGCGTTGAGCTCGCTGCCGCTCAGGCACGTCTGCAAGGCGAGCGAGTCGGTTTCCAGGATTATCAGGACGGTCTGGTTGCCGAGTCCTCTGGCGAAGTTCGAGACCCAGGTCTGGTACTGGTTGAGGTCGGGGGCGCCACCGGCGCTGGCCCCGCCGCAGTCCCGGTTGGTGATCTCGTACACCGCAAGCACCGGGATCTGCTGCGCCGCGTTGGCAGCGCCGACGAATCCGGAGACCTCGGACTGCACTGTCGACGGGTTGAAGTTGGCGAACCAGCGGGCCTGCGGCTGACTCGCGATCTTGTCGCGGATGACGCCGGCACGCGAGTCGCCGGGGTTGGCGGCGACCCAGCGGACGACTGCCGAACTCGGATCGCGGTAGAGCGATCCGGACACCGTGCCGGCGGACGCGCCGCCGACGGCGTAGCAGATGCTGGCGGCGGCGGTGCCCGCGATGGCCGCCACACTGAGGGCCACCGATCTACGGCGCCGGGGGGAGAGGATAGCCACGACGTGTTTCCTCCTGATCACATTGATGTATCTAAGTTCGTGGGAGCGTTCCCAAGACGGTAGCGGAGGCGGGCGTCGCTGCCAAGACGTGCGGGCTCGTCGTTGCGGCGGTGGGCGCGGGCGTGGCGGGCTCGCGCAGCGACATGGGGACGCGGTCGGCGGCTGGCCGGCCCGCTGTCGCTGACGACCCCCGAACGCGCGACGGCGGTGACCGCACCTGTGTGTGCGATCACCGCCGTGGTGGTGCGCGGTCGGTCAGAGGCCGATCGTTACGGCTGCAGTGCGTCCGCGGCCGGGGTCCAGGTCGACTCGTTCCCGACGTCGGCGACCGTGATGCCCTTGGCGATCTTCTCCAACTCGGCCCGTGGCAGGCCGTTGCCGAGGCCACTGGTGCTCACCTGGACGACGACCTTCCCGTCGGCGCTCCAGACGTTGCAGAAGCCGCCGTCTCCGGTGCCGGCGTCCGGGCCGCGCTGGTCGGACACGTTGTGGCACGTCGTCGCGCCGGGCTCCGGCGACTGGTTCGAGCTGGTGCTCGGCGTGACGAAGATGTGGAACCCGTCCTTGATGGCGCCCTCGACGGTGTCGTACGGCGCGGAAAGGCCCGTCGTGGGCGCGGCTGGCCTGGTGTACGTCGCGCCGCCGTAGTCACCGGCACGGGCCGCGGCGATGCCACTGAGGCCGGGCATCGCGTGGCTCCCGATCTGCAACGGCGCGTAGCCGCCCGGCACGTAGCCCACCGTGAACGGCACCAGAGCCGGCGTCGGCTTGCTCGGCTTCAGACCTTCGACCAGGCCGCCCAGATTCTCGAAGCTCGGCGTGGCCTCGTCGCTGGAGATCGACGTGACAGCCGCCCAGGCGTTGTCGGCGTACTCCCAGGCGAACAGCTTGTTGCCCGCGTCGACATCGTTGCGCGGGTCGAGGCCGACCGGCAGCAGCGCCTGCACGGCCCTGCGCCCGGCAACTGTGACGTCCGTACCGTCCTTGATCTTCGCGGGGTCGAAGGCGCCCGGCCGGTAGACCGTCAGGTACGCCCACAGGCTCGGCTTTCCCCCGGCGGCCTTCTTCCTGTCCTGCTCGGTGGCGCCGCCCAGCGCCGCGGCCTCTTCCTCCGTGAGGGGCTTGTCGTTCGAGGTGTGACCGTCGGAGTAGACGGAAGCGATCTGGTAGGCGGTGGACGCGACGATCGGGTCCTGCACGTGCAGGGTGCCGGCGTCGTACCCCTGGAAGGTGAAGGTGAACGGCGCGGCGTCGGACCACGTGGCCTCGGCGAGCTTGGACGTCGCCGCGCCGACCGGGGCCGGCGTGTTCCGCTCGGCGCCCAGGGTGGGCAGCACGAACGCGCCCGCGACCGCGACCACGACGAGACCGGCCGCGCCGGCCGACGCGAACCCGGCCCGGCGACGCCGCTCGGCCCGCCGCCCTGCCGCGATGATGTCGTCCGCGGTGCGGGCCATCGGTGGCTCCTCGCCCGTCACGGCGTCCACGAACTCATGCAACTGCATTTGTCCACTCCTCGATCGGCTTTCCGGTGAGATTGATGCGTTCGGCGGCCAGTGACACGCGCAGCTTCGCCAGGCCCCGGGAGACCTGGCTCTTGGCGGTGCCGACCGTGCAGTCGAGGACGCCGGCCGTGTCCTCCAGGCTCAGACCCAGGTAGTGCCGGAGCACGACCGCGGCCCGCTGTCGGGGCGGTACGGCGTCGAGCGCCGCCCGCAGGCGCATCCGCTCGTCGGTCGCACCGGTCGGGTCCCGCAGGGCGACGTCCGGCATGGCGTCGCCGGCCGCCCGCTCACGCCGCCAGGGCCGGCGTGTCTCGTCGACCGCTGCCCGATAGACCATCGTCTTGACGTAGAGATCGGGTCGGTCCAGCTTGCGCCAGCGGGGGTAGAGCTTGACCAACGCGTTGGCCACTGCGTCCTCCGCCGTGTGCCAGTCGCCGCAGGTCACGTACGCCAGCTTGCGCAGCGACGCCATCTCGGACGTCACGAACTCGCGGAATGCCTGCTCGTCTTCGGCTCTCAAGTCCACTGCCTCCTCGTGACGGAGGTAGAACGGAGCCGGTAGCCCGGGAAGTTGCACGGCGAAAGAAGTAGTTGTGCGCTCACCGACCGTGACGGCGCGGCTCAGCGCGGACCTTCGCCGCCTGTGCGCCGCAGCTCGGGCCTCTCGTAGGCTCGGATGGTGGAGAGCAGTCGGAGCCAGATAATGGCTCACATGTTGGATGCGGCGGAGAACGCCTCGCCTGTCGACGCGGTCGAGGCGGTCACCCGGGAACTCGGTGCGGCGCTGGGAGCACGTAGCGTCGCGTTCCTGATCGCTGACCTCAGCGGCCGGGCGCTGGTCCGGTTGGCCCATGTGCCGTTCGCCGGGGCCGACGCCGGTGGCGGACGCCGGGACGGCGCTGAGTTCGCCACGGTCCTGCCGTTCGACAGCGGCCCAGTGGAGCAGGCGTTGCGGAGCCAGACGGTGCGGGTCTTCGGGCAGCCCGATGGTTGGACGGTGTTGGCACCGGTGACCGACCGTGGTGAGGCGATCGGCCTGCTCGAGATGGTCCTGCCGAGGGAGCCGGATTCACGGGAGCTGGAGGAGATCGGCCGCACGGCGCACGTGCTGGCGTTCGTGGTGATCGCCAACCGGCGGCACACCGACCTTTTCGAGTGGGGGCAACGCACGACCCCGTTCACCCTGTCGGGAGAGATCCAACGCCGCCTGCTGCCCGGTTCGTTCACGTGTGAGGCCAGCGCGTTCACCCTGTCCGGCTGGCTGGAGCCCGCCGCGAGCGTCGGCGGGGACACCTTCGACTACAGCCTTGCCCGCGACGTGCTGCACTTCAGCGTCACCGACGCGATGGGCCACGGGGTGGCCAGCGCGCTGACGGCCACTCTGGGGGTGGGCAGTCTGCGCAACGGTCGACGTCGCGGGGTGAGCCTGGTGGAGCAGGCCGAGGCCGCGAACGCCGACGTGGCCGGGCACACAGCCGTGCCCGGCAGTTTCGTCACGGCGCTACTGGGCCGTCTCGACCTGCGCACCGGGGTGTGCACGCTGCTCAACGCCGGGCACGTCCCGCCGATGCTGGTACGCGACGGGGACACCCTCGCGTTGTCCCTGCCGGGCAACTTCCCGCTGGGAATGTTCACCGAGGCCGCGTACAGCGCCGGCGAGGTCACGCTGCGCCCCGGCGACCGTCTGGTGGTGGTCACCGACGGGGTGCGCGAGCGCAACGCGGCCAGCCTGGATCTGCCATCCATGCTGCGGTCGATCGCCGGTCTGCACCCCCGCGAGGCCGTCCGGGCGTTGGCCGACGCCGTGCTGGAGGTCAGCGGGCCGACCCTCGCTGACGACGCCACCCTGTTCGTCGTCGACTGGCACGGCGGGCACAGCGAGGACCGGCGGACCAGCGCCGGCGCCGACCAGGAACGCGCCAGCTCTCTGGGGTGACTAGCGGCCGGTCGCGTCGGCGGGGCGGAGATCCGCTTCAGCCGCCGGCACGTCGTCGTAGATGCCGATGACCCGGTCCACCGAGGTGACCGACAGGACGCTGCGGACGGCGGGCTGCACCGTGGCCAGGCACAGCCGACCCCCGGCCTCGCGCAACGCCTTGAACATCACCACCAGCGCGCCCAGCCCGCTGGAGTCCATGAACCCCACCTCGGCCATGTCCACCACCACCAGACGCTCCCCGGCTTCAACCAGCCGTTGCAGGCCTTCGCGCAACTGTGGGGACGTCGCCATGTCCAGCTCGCCGCGCACCTCGAGAACGGTGCAGCCGCGGCCCGGCCGGACCGACAACCCTAGATCCACTACTACCTCCCCACGCCGTTGACCTCACCCTTACCCTAATTCGCCGAGGGGTGAACCGCCGTCGGCCATCGCCGGCCGCGGACTGCCCCTGACCAGCGCACTCGCCGACATGGTCGCCTTTCCTCCCGACGCACCAGGGCCGGTGCCGCTCCGCATCGCCAGGCGCCTCGCCGACCGACGAGTGGCCCCGTACCGCAGTGCGGACGCCCCGGCTGACCGAATCGCAACCCGCCGGACACGGCATTGACATATTTCACTGTGCGATCTAGCGTCGGGTCGAATCGGTTCGGCCACCTGCCGGACACCTCCGGCGTCCTTCGGCGGCCGGTCGTGTGGTGTTCGGGCGAACGACGTGGCCACCGACGATTCGACGACCACCTGGTCCCGCATGGGCGGCGAGGCCAGGGGCGAAAACCTGTGGCGATGAGCCGGCCGTCGTCGTGGGCAGATCACGTCTTCCACGTTCCTCGACGACGAGCGGAGTCGGCGGGGTGACCGAGGGTGGTCGTCGCGCGCCCCCTGACCTGAATCAGTTCGTGCCGAATGGCGGGAGCCCCCTCATGACAAGACGTAGACCCCTCCTTGGTTCTCTTGCGACGGCCGCGCTCGTCGTCGCGACCGTGGGCGTGGCGGGAATGACCGGTGGCCTGAGCGCCAACGCGTCGACCGCGAACGTCACAGCGGCCGCGGCGACCGCCGGATGCGGCAAGGCGCCCACGTTGACCAGCGGTTCACGGTCCATCCAGAGCAGCGGCCAGAACCGCAGCTTCATCCTGAGGATCCCCGACAACTACGACCGGAACCACCCGTACCGGTTGATCTTCGGATTCCACTGGAACGGCGGCACCGCCAACGACGTCGACGGCGGCGGCTCGGACGGCGCGGCCTGGTCCTACTACGGGTTGCGGCAGCAGGCGAACAACAGCACCATCTTCGTGGCCCCGCAGGGCAACGGCAACGGCTGGGCCAACCCCGGCGGCCAGGACGTCACCTTCGTCGACAACATGATCAGCCTGATCGAGGCGGACCTCTGCGTCGACACGACGCAGCTCTTCGCCCTCGGCTTCAGCTACGGCGGAGGCATGAGCTATTCGCTCGCCTGTTCGCGCGCGGGTGTCTTCCGCGCGGTCGCGGTCTACTCCGGCGGGCAGCTCAGCGGATGCGGCGGCGGCACCCAACCGATCGCGTACATGGGAATCCACGGCATCGGGGATCCGGTGCTCAACATCTCGGCCGGACGGTCCCTGCGGGACACGTTCGTGCGCAACAACGGCTGCACCCCACAGAGTCCGCCCGAGCCGAGAGCGGGCAGCCTGACCCACATCACCACCACCTACTCCGGATGCCGTGCCGGCTATCCCGTGGTGTGGGCCGCCTTCGACGGCGGGCACACCCCCGGCCCGGTGGACGGCGGCGGGGACAGCGGAGCCCGGACCTGGACCAAGGGCGAGGTGTGGCGGTTCTTCACCCAGTTCGGCAGCACCGATCCGACGCCGAGCCCGACCGTGTCACCCACCGGCGCTCCGACCACCCCGCCTCCGAGCGGCACGTCGGCCCTGCGCAACACGGCCTCCGGGCGGTGCCTGGATGTCAACGGCGCCTCGCAGGCCAACGGCACGGCGGCGATCATCTGGGACTGCCACGGCCAGAGCAACCAGAGCTGGACCTCGACCGCCGCTCAGGAGCTGCGCGTCTTCGGCGGCAAGTGTCTCGACGTCAACGGCGCCGCCACCGCGAACGGCAGCTCGGTGATCATCTGGGACTGCAACGGCCAGTCGAACCAGCGGTGGCGGCTCAACGCCGACGGCTCGATCACCGGAGTTGGTTCGGGCCGGTGCCTGGACGTGGTCGGCAACGGTACGGCCAACGGCACGCGCATCCAGATCTGGGACTGCAACGGCGGGGCCAACCAGCGATGGAGTCGGAGCTGAACCCGGCGAACGCCTCGGGGCGCACCGATCGGGATCGCTGAGCCCACCACGGGGCCGGCTCGGCTGCGGAACCACCCGGTTCCGCCGCCGAGCCGGCCCGCCCTGCCGGTGCGTGCTCGCGGCATTCATCAAATCTTTCGAGGATGCCCGGTGATCCTGCCGCCCAAGATCGCGGCATTTGTGGTTGGTCGAACCCGTTGACCGCCGATCCATGCAGTGCCTAACATATGACGTCTAGTTATTAATGATCTTCGATTGACGGCCTCTGCGGTACGACAGCTCGACACCTGCCGTACGGCTTCTGGGGTCGGAAGCGGTTGGGGAGGCGAGTCAGATGTTCGGTAGAGGGAGTCATCGGCGCAGTACTGGTGAGGGCGGGCCGCGCCGCTGGGGATGGCGAAGCACGCGACCTCCGCGTCGGCTGACCGCTTCGGTGCTGGGAGGTGTGGTCCTGGCGGCAGCCGTGCTCACCGGATTCGCCTCCCCCGCCCAGGCGGCGACCGCCATCACCATCAACGGCGGATCCGGTGGACGGGCGCTCGACGGGATCGGCGCGGTCAGTGGCGGCGGCGGCAACAGCAGGTTGCTGATCGACTACCCCGAGCCTCAGCGCAGTGACATCCTGGACTACCTGTTCAAGCCGGGCCGCGGCGCCGCCATGCAGCTGCTGAAGACGGAGATCGGCGGGGACACCAACTCCACCTCCGGCGCGGAGCCCAGCCACGAGCACACCCGGGGCAACATCAACTGCAACCGGGGCTACGAGTGGTGGCTGATGGAGCAGGCGCGGGCGCGCAACGCCAACATCGCCCTGGCGGGCCTGGCCTGGGGAGCGCCCGGCTGGATCGGAAACGGCAACTTCTGGTCCAACGACTCGATCGACTACCTGGTGGCCTGGCTGGACTGCGCTGCCACCCACGGGCTCACCATCAACTACCTCGGCGGGTGGAACGAGAAGGGCTACAACGCCACCTGGTACAAGAACCTGCGCTCGGCCCTCAACTCCCACGGCTACAGCAGCGTGAAGATCGTCGCCTCGGACGACTTCGGGTGGGGCGCCGCCGACGAATCGCTGCGCGACCCGGCGTTCGCCAACGCCGTGCAGGTCTTCGGCAGCCACTACGTCTGCGGCTACCGCAGCGCACAGACCAGCTGCCCCAGCTCGAACAACGCGATATCCACCGGCAAGTCGCTCTGGGCCAGCGAGAACGGCTCCGACGACTACAACGCCGGCGCGCAGGCCCTCGCCCGGGGCATCAACCGTGGCTACATCGACGGCAAGATGACCGGCTACATCAACTGGCCCGCCATCGCCGCCATCACGCCCAACATCCCGTGGGCGACCACGGGCGTGGCGGTGGCCCAGCAGCCCTGGTCCGGTGCGTACTCCATCGGCAAGAGCACATGGGTGATGGCGCAGACCACGCAGTTCACCGCTCCCGGCTGGCGCTACCTCGACGGATCGACCGGCTACCTCGGCGGTAACCGCAACAACGGCAGCTACGTCTCGCTGAAGTCCACCAACAACAGTGACTACAGCACCATCATCGAGACGATGGACGCCGGCTCCGCGCAGACCCTCGACTTCACCGTCACCGGCGGGTTGTCCACGGGTGCCGTGCACGTCTGGTCGACGAACGTCCGGTCGAACAACACCGCCGACCACTTCGTCAGGGGCAGCGACATCACGCCGAGCGGCGGTCGTTTCTCGCTCACCGTCCAGCCCGGCTACGTCTACAGCATCACCACCACCAGCGGGCAGGGTAAGAGCACTGCGGTCAGCCCGGCGGCGGGCAACCTGAAGCTGCCGTACGCCGACACCTTCGACAGCTACGCGGTCGGGCGCGAGGCGAAGTACCTGATGGACCAGCAGGGCTCGTTCGAGATCGCCGGCTGCGGGGGCGGTCGCTCTGGCCAGTGCGTACGCCAGATGTCCGAGCAGACGCCGATCTTCTGGACCTCCGGTCAGGCCGAGCCGTACACGCTGTTGGGTGACCTGTCGTGGCGCAACTACACGGTCTCCTCGGACGTGATGCTGGAGAAGTCCGGCTACGCGCAGCTCATCGGACGCGCCAACACGTACAACCACCAGGGGCCGCAGAACCTCAACGGTTACTACTTCCGGGTGACCGACGGTGGCGCGTGGTCCATCCGGAGCAACAACACCAGCGGCAACTGGCGCACGCTGGCCAGCGGAAACACCTCGGCGCTGGGCACCGGACGCTGGCACACCCTGTCGCTGACGCTCAACGGGAGCACCCTCACCGGGGCCATCGACGGCAACACCGTCGGGACGGTCTCCGACTCGACCTGGGTCGCCGGCCAGATCGGGTACGGCACGGGTCAGGGGGTCACCGCCCAGTTCGACAACCTCTCCATCACGCCGGTCGGCAACTCCGGTGAGCCGGGCGCGACCGGAGCGATCCGGGGCGCGGGCTCCAACCGGTGCCTGGACGTCAACGGGGCCAGCCAGGCCGACGGGTCGGTCGTGCAGATCTGGGACTGCAACGGCGGCGCCAACCAGCAGTGGACGCTCACCGCGAGCAACCAGCTGACCGTCTACGGCAACAAGTGCCTCGACGTGCCGGGCACCGCAGCGGGGAGCCGCGCGCGGATCATGTCCTGCAACGGCGGTAGCGGCCAGCAATGGCGGGTCAACGCCGACGGCACGATCACCGGCGTCGGATCCGGGCTCTGCCTCGACGTCAACGGCGCGGGCACCGCCAACGGCACCGCCGTGCAGATCTGGACCTGCACCGGCGGCAGCAACCAGCAGTGGATTCGTAGCTGACCTGACGCTTACCCGATTCGCGACGGCCGGCCGCTCAACTGAGCGGCCGGCCGCCGTCCGTGCGGGCGGCCGACGTCGCCAGGAGGGGCATCGACCCGATCCCCACGGCTGCGGTGGACGTCAGACCGCCGGGGTCAGGGTCGAGGAACCCGGGTCGTCCGGGAACCGGGCGCTGATCGTGGTCGCGTACATGATCACGGTGACCTCCGGCTTGCCGGAACGGCCTCCGACCACGACCCGGCCGCGGAAGCCCCGATCGGCCACCGTCCCCTGACCACAGTCGTCGGCGGACTCCACGTCGGAGGATCAGGGCGTATCGTGTGCTGGCCGCGCCGCACGGGCTCATCCCGGCCGGCCGGCAGCCGTCACACGGGGAGGTCTGATGGCGCAGTTTCCCAGCGGCGACTTCGGCGCGGCGACCGAGCGGTTCGTCGCCTCCTGGTCGGCGGACATCTCTGAGCGGGCCGCCCGGGCGCAGGAGTTGTCCGAGCGGGTCGCGGCGCTGTCGGCGACCGCCGAAGGCGCGGACGGCGCGGTCCAGGTGACCGTCGCCTCGTCCGGCGCCATGACCGACCTTCGACTCGACGACCGAGTGTCGCGTTGGCGGGCGGACGAGATCGCCGCCGAGGTGCTGGCGGTCATGCGCCGGGCGCAGGGGCGGTTGGCCCCGCAGGTCGCGGACGCCGCGGCGGAGACCGTGGGCGCCGACTCCGAGACCGCCCGCGCCGTCGTCGGCAGCTACGAGCGGCGCTTCCCGGAGGTGCCCGAGGAAGAGGACGAGCAGGGGTACGCCGGCTGGGGTGACCGTGGGCGCTGAGGCAGCCGGGTTCGAGGTCACCACTGCGGCGGTGACCGGGCACGCCCGCTCCGTCGACCGGATCGCCGAGGCGATCGGCACCGCGCACGACGCGGGGGCGTACGTGCGGATGGGCGCCGGCGCGTACGGGCATCTGCCCGTCTGCCAGGCGATCCCCTTCCTGTTGGACTTCCTGCAGGGGCCGGCGGTGGAGGCGCTCGCCGCGGCGCAGGAGGCGTTGCACAGCGCGGCCGGGGCACTCGACGGGACGGTGGACGCCTACCACCAGACGGACGGGACGATCTCCGCTGCCCTCGGGCGGATGCACCGATGAGCACCGACGTGGCGAACCCGCTGATCGCCGCCCGGCAGGACACCACCGCGGCGTACAGCGGTGTCGGCCTCGTCGAGAGCCTGGTTGACCTGCGTCACGGCATCGAGAGCGGGTCCTGGATCGACACGACGATCGGCGGTTTCGGTACGTCGATGGAGGTGCTGGCGACCTGCGTCGACCCGATCGGGTCGATCGTCTCGTGGGGGGTCGCCTGGCTCATCGAGCACGTCAAGCCGCTCTCCGACGCCCTCGACTGGCTGGCCGGCGACCCGGACCAGATCACCGCGTACGCGCAGACGTGGCACAACGTCTCGCGGCAGGTCACCGGTCAGGTCACCGCCCTGTCCGAGGCGGTACGCACCGAGATCGCCACCTGGACGGGTCCCGCGTCCGAGGCGTACCGCCGTTACAGCGACCAGCACGTGCGCCACCTCGCCGGCCTGGCGGACGCCACCGGGCTGATCGGCACGGTCGTCGAGGGCGCGGGCCTGCTGGTGGCGCTGGTCCGGGAGTTGGTCCGGGACCTGATCGCCGACTTCGTCTCGGTCCTCGCCGTCCGGCTGTGGGAGTGGCTCGCCGAGGCCGGGCTGACCCTGGGGGCGGCCACCCCACTGGTCGCGGCGCAGGTCTCCACGCTGGTCGCCAAGTGGGCCGCCAAGGTCGCCGGGCTGCTCACGGCGCTGGCCCGCAGCGTCAGCCGGCTCCGGCCGATCCTGTCCAAGCTCGGCGAACTGCTCGACACCCTGCGTACGGCGCTGCGCGGTCTGCGGCGTACCCCGGGCGGGTCGAGTCCTTCCGACATGCCGGCTCCCGGCCCGGGCGCGCGGGGTTACACCGATCCCGCGGGCGGGGGCGGGCAGGCGCCGCCGTGGGCCTGGCAGGACGGGCCCGGGCCGGCCGGTGCGGGCCACGGGCCGGGACCGGCCGGC
>NZ_MUZA01000025.1 GCF_021442385.1 Micromonospora sp. MH99 | reverse complement strand
GGTCGGGCACCGGGACCCGGCGCCGGCGTGTTCGGCCGAGCGGCCGGAGAACCGGGACGGGGCGGCATCGCGGCCGGACCCGGCCGCGGACCGGGACGGTTGCCCTCCGCCGGAGGCTCCCGGCGAACGGGGTTCTCCCGCTGCTGCTGGCGGGCGGCCTGCGCGGCCTTGACCGCGGCCTCCTGCTCAGCCTTCAGCGCGGCGGCACGCGCCTCGGCGGCCGCCACCTCGATGTCGTGGGCACTCGCCGGCTTGGCGACCGGGGCCGCCGACTGCGGCGCACCGGGCACCGGACCCTTGGGCTTCGGACCGGGTGCCGGCGCGGCCGGCCGCCGAGGCGGCATCGGCTTCGCCGAGACCCGGGGGGCACCCGGGGTCGGAGACGGCGTCGGGGTCGGCGTCGAAGCCGGCGTCGGCGCGGGCGCAGACGGGGCTGCCGGCGCCGGAGCACCGGAAGACGCGACGAAAGCGTTACGCAGCCGTCGGGCGACGGGCGCCTCGACCGTGCTGGACGCTGACTTGACGAACTCGCCCATTTCCTTCAGCTTGGCGAGAACGGTCTTACTCTCGACCCCGAGCTCTTTTGCAAGCTCGTGTACGCGGGCCTTGCCTGCCACTGCACTCCTCACTCCGAGGTCGTGCGGGCAGCACCCGCAGCGACCTCACTCGTGCACTTGAAGCCTGGTCATTTCAGGGACTTCATCGTGTGCTCATGTCGGTCGTCCTACCCTGCTAGCGACCCTCGCCCGGTCGGGCTGACCGGACGTAGTGGTTGGCGCATCGACGTGCTCTGCCAGCACACCGTGGTCGAGGACCTCGGTGATGCGCAGCGCTCGCCCGAAGGCGCGGCGCCGCACCGCCAGCGCGAAGCAGGCCGGATCCGGGTGCATGTTCGCTCCCCGACCCGGCAGCCTGCGGCGCGGATCAGGCCGGAGGCTGTGACCAGCCTCGTCCCCGATCGCGACGACCCGCAGCAATTCGCTGGCCGGCGCACGTTTCCGGCAGCCCACACAGGTGCGCTCCGGCTGCGCGCGTCGTACCACTGGAGGAAGTCTACCCCTAGCTGCCCGAGATCGCGCCGCCCGGCTCCGGCACGTGCTCCGCCGCCCCGCGTGCGGCGGGCGCGGTCTGCTCCGCGTCGGACCGGATGTCGATCCGCCAACCGGTCAACCGGGCAGCGAGTCGGGCATTCTGCCCCTCGCGGCCGATGGCGAGCGAGAGCTGGAAATCCGGGACGGTCACCCGGGCGGCCCGGCCGGCCAGGTCGACCACCTCGACGCGCAGCGCCTTGGCCGGCGACAACGCGTTGCCGACGAAGGTGGCCGGGTCGTCCGACCAGTCGATGATGTCGATCTTTTCACCGTGCAGCTCGCTCATCACCGCGCGCACCCGCTGGCCCATCGGACCGATGCAGGCGCCCTTGGCGTTCACCCCGGGGGTGGTGGAGCGGACGGCGATCTTCGTACGGTGACCTGCCTCACGGGCGATCGCGCCGATCTCGACAGTGCCGTCGGCGATCTCCGGGACCTCCAGCGCGAACAGCTTCTTGACCAGCGCCGGGTGCGACCGGGACAGGGTGATCTGCGGGCCACGCATGCCCTTGGCCACGTGCACCACCACGCACCGGACCCGCTCGCCGTGGGCGTACCGCTCGCCGGGCACCTGCTCGGACTGCGGCAGCACACCCTCCAGCTTGCCCAGGTCGACGCTGACGATGCCCTTCTCGGTACGGGTCTCGTGCGCCTGCACCACGCCGGTGATCAGGTCACCCTCGCGGCCCACGTACTCGCCGAAGTGCACCTCGTCGGTGGCCTCCCGCAGGCGCTGGAGGATCACCTGCTTGGCGGTCATCGCGGCGATCCGCCCGAAGTCGTGCGGCGTGTCGTCCCACTCGCGCACCAGGGAACCGTCGGCGTCCATCTCCTGGGCGTACACCAGGGCGGCGCCGGACTTGCGGTCGATCTCCACCCGGGCGTGCGGCTCGGCGCCGTCGGTGTGCCGGTAGGCGGTCAGCAACGCGGTCTCGATCGCCGCGAGAATCGTGTCGAACGGGATCTCCCGCTCGCGCTCGAGTGCGCGCAGCGCCGCGAGGTCGATGTTCACCTCTCCTCGTCCTCCACATCATCTTCGTCGTCGATGTCGTCTGAATCGTCGTTCTCGTCCGCGTCGTCCGCGTCGTCGAACTCGTCGGTGTCGTCCGGCTCGCCCAGCTCGGCGAGGCGGGTGAACTCGACCTGCACCCGGCCCGGACCCAACTGGGCGTACGCCCAGGAGTCGCGGCCGGCGTCGGTCTCCAACTGCACTGTCTCGTCGTCGGCCCCGACCACCCGGCCGGTCAGCTGGCGGTCCCCGGAGGGCTGCTCGCCGCGCTGGCCGGGCAGCGCGGCCGCGCCCCGGACGGTGACCTTGACCAGCCGGCCCACGTTGCGCCGCCAGTGCCGGGGCAGGGTGAGCGGCCGGTCCACACCCGGCGAGCTGACCTCGAGCTGGTATTCCCCGGCGAGAATGTCGCCGTCGGTCTCCTCGGCGGCGTCCAGCGCGGCCGAGACCGCACGGGAGACGACCGCGACCGCGTCCAGGTCGATGCCGCCGTCGGCGTCCACGATCACCCGCACCACGTGCCGGCGGCCGGCCCGGGAGACCGACAGGTCCTCCAGGTCGTAGCCCACGCCGTTGACCACCGGCTCGATCACGGTCCGCAACCGGGTGCGTCGTGCCGCGAGATCACCGCCGCCGCGCGGGGCGGCGGCGCGCGGAGTGGCGCCGTCGCGTGGTCCGCGGGAGCCCGCGCCGTCGCGGGGTCGACCCGTCGACCTGGTGGCACGGCCACGCTGCGTCATCTGCGCACCCTTTCCCTGGTCGACCGGGACCCTCGTCCCGCCATGCCGGCACGCCACCGGAGCGGACGCGCCGGTGGCTGCGCAGAGCGTAACGCGCCTGCCCGGCGGCGGACCGGGCGGCGCACCGACGGCGATGGCCCCCGGACCGGCGCGGATGGTGTTCACTTGCCCGGTGGGGATCGGCAGAACGACACCGCGCGACCAAGTATCCGGACATAACCGGCGAAAGCTGCTGCGCACCGGGGCACTGCTGGCGCTCGGCTGCGCAGCGGCGCCGCTGACCGGCTGTGATCTTTTCGACCGCGACGACGAGCCGGCGCCACCGCCGGACCCGCTGCGCCCGATGGTCGACGAGGCGCTGGGCCTGGCCGCCGCGTACCGGGCGGGCGCCGCCGCCCACCCGGACCTGGCCGACCGCCTCGGCCCCATCGCCGAGACACACACCGCGCACGCCACCGAGCTCGCCCGGGTCATCGGCGTCACTCTCGGGTCCGCGCCCGCCGCCGACCCGAGCGCCACCGCGGGGACCGAGCCGGCCGACGCGCTGGCCGCCCTGCGCGCGCGGGAGAAGACCGCACAACAGTCGGCCACCGCGGCCTGCGCGGCGGCGCCCGCCGAGCGGGCGGCGCTGCTCGGGTCGATCGCCGCCGCCCGGGCCACCCATCAGGAGGCACTGAAGTGAGGCAGCCCACCGCCGGGGAGGCCCTCGCCGCCGCCCTCTCCGCCGAGTACGCGGCGATCTACGCCTACGGGCGGATCGGCGTCCGCCTCACCGGGGCGGCACGCGACCTCGCACACCAGGCGGAGGCCGCGCACCGACGCCGGCGCGACGCCCTGGTGGTGCAGCTCAGCACCACCGGCGGCACCGTTCCGCCGGGCCGGGCCGGGTACGCGCTGCCGTTTCCCGTCACCGACCGGGCGAGCGCGTTGCGGCTCGCCGTCGAGGTGGAGGAGCGCACCGCGGCGCACTGGCGGGCCGCGTTGGCGTCCACCACCGGCCCGGACCGCGACCAGGCACTGGCCGCCCTCGTCGAGTACGCCGTACGGGCCACGCGGTGGCGAAAGACCGCAGGGGTGACCCCGCTGACTGTCGCATTTCCCGGCCGCCCGAGCTGAGCCGGTGCGCTCCGGTTGCGGAGCGCATACCAGGTATGCATACTCCGTTGCCATGTCCATCCGTCACGGGCTGCTCGCCCTTCTCGAACGCGGCCAGATGTACGGCTACCAGCTGCGCGCCGCGTTCGAGGAGTCGACCGGCTCGACCTGGCCGCTGAACATCGGGCAGGTCTACACCACGCTGTCCCGGCTGGAACGGGACGGTCTGGTGCGCCCGCTGCCGGAGAGCGAGGCCGGGCAGCGCCCGTACGAGATCACCGACGCCGGCCGGGCGGACCTCGCGCTGTGGTTCGCCACCCCGATCAGCCGTACCGACCGCCCCCGCGACGAGCTGGCGATCAAACTGGCCCTGGCGCTCACCACCCCCGGAGTGGACGTCCGCTCGGTGGTGCAGGCCCAGCGCAGCGCGACGATGCGCACGTTGCAGGAGTTGACCCGGTTGAAGTACGGCAGCGACCGCCCGGAGGACATGCCGTGGCGGCTGGTGCTGGACTCGATGGTGTTCCAGGCAGAGGCTGAGGTGCGGTGGCTGGACCACTGCGAGAGCAGCCTGGTCCGGCATCAGCCCAACGGGCCGACGACGCACCCGCCCCGGCCGCCCGACCCCGGGGCGACCGACGGCGCGCGGTGGGTCGACGAGGAGGCGCGACGGTGAGCGGAATGGACGACGCGGTGCTGGAGCTGCGCGCCGTCCACCGCACCCACGGCTCCGGTCCGGCGGCGGTCCACGCGCTGCGCGGTGTGAGCCTGGTCGTCCGGCCGGGCGAGCTGGTCGCCGTGATGGGTCCGTCCGGTTCGGGCAAGTCGACGCTGCTGGCTCTCGCCGGTGGGCTGGACCGACCGACCCGCGGCGACGTCCGGGTCGAGGGCCAGCCGCTCGGGGCGCTGGATCGCCGCGGGCTGGCCCAACTGCGCCGCCGTCGCATCGGTTACATCTTCCAGCAGCTCAACCTGCTGGGCAGCCTGAGCGCCCTGGAGAACGTCGCGCTCCCGCTGGAGCTCGACGGCGTCGGCGGCCGGCGGGCCCGCGCGGCGGCTCTGGCCGCGTTGACCGAGGTGGGCCTGCCGGCGCTGGGTGACCGCTTCCCGGACCAGCTCTCCGGTGGTCAGCAGCAGCGGGTGGCGATCGCCCGCGCGCTGGTCGGCGAGCGGCGGCTGGTGCTCGCCGACGAACCCACCGGGGCCCTGGACTCGCAGACCGGCGAGGCGGTGCTGCACCTGCTGCGCCGCCGGGTCGACACGGGCGCCGCCGGCATCCTCGTCACCCACGAAGCGCGTCACGCCGGCTGGGCCGACCGGGTGGTGTTCCTGCGCGACGGTGTTCTGGTCGACACGACGGCCCCGCTGGGCAGCGTCGAGCAACTGCTGTCCGGCAGCGACCGTTGACCCTGCGCCGGTCGCCGCTGGCACGCCGCCGCGCCGATCCGCCAGCGGTCGGTCCGGTGACACCGCCCGTGTCCGTCGGGCGGCGGAGGTGCGCCGAACTGACCGGCTCGTGGCGGGCCGCGCTGCGGATCGCCCGCCGGGAGTCGCGCCGGGCGCGTCGGCGTACCGCCCTGGTGCTCGCGATGATCGCCCTGCCGGTGCTCGTGCTGGCCTTCTTCGCCACGAGCTACGACATGTCCGAACTGACCCCGCAGGAGCGTCTCGACCGGCGCCTCGGCGTCGCCGACGCGGAGCTGCGGTGGGTCGCCGAGACGCCGCTCATCCAGGACGAGTGGGGCGACAGCTGGTATCCCCGGGACGGCACCCAGTCGGCGGTCGGCCGTCCGGCCACCGCCGCCGAGGTGACCGCGTTGCTCGGCTCCGGCAGCCGGGTCACCGAGGTCCGCGCCGGAGGGCCGGTGCAGGTGCGGGGCCCGAGAGGTGATGAGACCCTGGACGGGCGGGTGCTCGACCTCACCGACCCGCTGGCCCGGAGCCTGGTGCGGTTCCGGTCGGGGCGGGCGCCGCAGCAGCCCGGCGAGATCGCGGTGAGCCCGACGGCGCTGCGCCGCCTGGACGTACGCCTGGGCGACGCCGTGGCCACCGCCGACAGGACGAGGACGTACACGGTGGTCGGGGTGGTCGAGTTTCCCGACGACCTCGGCCCGGTGGTGGCGCTGCACCCGACGGCCGTCGGGCGGGCCGATCCGCAGTCGGACACCCGCTGGTTGGTCGACGTGCCCGGCGGCGTCGACACGGCGATGGTGTCGCGGCTCAACGACCACGGGGTGGTGGTCGTACCCCGCCACCTTCCGGCCTCGGCGATGTCGTCCCGCAGCTGGATCGGCTACGCCGACACCACCGACCTGAGCACCGGCGTGCTCATCGCCGGCCTGGGGCTGCTGGAGGTCGTACTGCTGGTCGGGCCGGCGTTCGCCGTGGGGGTCCGCCGTCGGCGCCGCGACCTGGCGCTTGTCGCGGTGGCCGGTGGGGACGCGGCCCAACTGCGTCGGGTCGTGCTCGCCGACGGCGTGGTGCTGGGCGTGCTGGGCGCCGCGACGGGGTTGCTGCTCGGTGTCGGCGCGGCGTTCGCCGGCCGTCCGCTCATGGAGCAGTACGTCTTCAGCGCCCGCTTCGGCGGGTACCGCTGCTGGCCTTCGGCCCTGGTCGTGCTCGGCGGGGTCGCGGTGCTGGCCGGGGTGCTGGCCGCGCTCGCGCCGGCCTGGACGGCGGCCCGGCAGGACGTCATCGCCGGGCTCGCCGGGCGACGTACCCCGCCGCCGCCCCGGGCCCGCGCCCTGGCCCTCGGGTTGACGCTTGTGGTCGGCGGGGCGGCGCTCGCGGCGTTCGGGGCCAGCCGGACGTCACCGGCGGTGATCCTGACCGGCCTGATCCTCGGCGAGCTGGGCCTGGTCTGTTGCACGCCCACCTTGATCGGCGTCCTCGCCCGGCTCGGCCGGCTGCTGCCGCTGGCGCCCCGCATCGCGCTGCGCGACGCCAGCCGCAACCGGGCCGCCGCGGCGCCGGCCATCTGCGCCGTGATGGCCGCGGTGGCCAGCAGCGTCGCGCTCGGCGGATACCTGACCAGCGACGGCGTCCGGGACGCCCGTGCCTACCGGCCGATGCTGCCCACCGGTCACGTGCGCATCAACCCCGAGGAGCCGCGCCGGCAGCCGGAGCCGACGTTGGCCCAGGTCGACGCCGTCGCACGGGCGCGGCTGGGCGCCACCGCCATCGCACCCGTACGCCTGCCGCTCTGCTCCTCGACCGACGACCCGGCGGACTACTGCTCCGTCGGGCCGGAAATCCCGCCGGAGCGCATCTGCCCCTTTCCCCCCGGTGACGGCCTGTCGGCGACGCAGCGTCGCCAGGCGCGGGCCGACCCGCGCTGCCAGGACCGTGCCGCCGACTACTTCGGCAACGGCGTCGAGACACTGGTGGACGACGGCAGCGCGCTGCCGCTACTCACCGGCGCCGACGCAGCGGCGACCTCCGCCGCCACCGCGGTGCTGCGCGCCGGAGGCGTGGTGGTGACCGACCCGCGCTACCTGCACGACGGCCGGGTGACGGTGCAGGTGAACGAGGTGCGGATCGGGCGGGACGAGGCGACCGCCCGGCAGGACCTGCCCGGCTACGTGTTGCCGCGGACGGTCGGCCTGCCCCGTCTCCTGCTGTCCGCGTCCGCCGCCCGGCAACTCGGTTTGAGCACTGTCGAGGCGGGCTGGGTGGTCGACACCCCGGCGCCGCCGAGCCAGCGCCGCCAGGATCGATTCGCCGACGACCTGCGGGCCTTCGGGACGTACTCCCTCCAGGTGGAGCATGGCGCCGCTCCGCGCGACGACTCTCCACTGCTGCTGCTGCTCGCCGCGGCGGCCGGACTGATCACGGTGGGCGCCGCCGGGATCGCCACGGCGCTCGCCGCCGCGGAGGGCCGCGCCGAGCTGTCCACCCTCGCCGCGGTCGGCGCCGCCCCTGCGGTACGCCGACTGCTGGCGATCTGTCAGGCCGGAGTGATCGCCGGTCTCGGCTCGGTGCTCGGCATCGTGGCCGGGCTCGGCACCGCGGCGATCGTGCTGTTCTCGGCCAACCGGGAGTACGCCACGGCCTGGCCGGTCCGGGAGCCGTACCCGTACCTGGTGCCGTGGCCGGCGCTGGGCGTGCTGGTGCTGGTGCCGGTGGTGGCGATGCTCGGCGCGGGCCTGTTCACCCGGTCGGGGCTGCCGATCGAACGTCGCCTGGACTGAACCGGGACCACCCCGGGGCCGTGGGACCGGAACCGGACCGTCCGGTGGTGTCGTCGGGGCGGGGCAGCCGGCAGACTGACCCCCGTGTCAGCGCTCGCAACCCTCACCCGTCGACTCGGCCACCACCGCTGGTTCGGGGCGGCCGCCCGCCTGCTGGTCCCCGCCGATCGCATCGTCGGCCGGCTCACCCGGGGCCGGGTGGTCGCGCTCGGCGTACTCCCGTCCCTTGTGATCACCACGACCGGTCGCCGCTCGGGCAAGCCGCGCAGCAATCCGCTGCTCTACGTGACCGACGGCGACGCGTACGTGGTGATCGGCTCCAACTGGGGGCAGACCCACCAGCCCGGTTGGGCGATGAACCTGCTCGCCGACCCGGCCGCCGAGGTGGACGTGAAGGGTCGCCGGCTCCCGGTGCGGGCCGAGTTGGCCACCGGGGACGAACGGGACCGGCTGTGGCAGCTGCTGGTCACCGAGTGGCCGGCGTACCGCACGTACGTCGAGCGGGCCGGCGGCCGGGAGATCCGCATCTTCCGGCTGGTGCCGACCGGGCGCGGCGTACCGGCCGACCCCCCGCCGGCTGGCTAGGCTGACGCCAGTCGCTTCAGGCGGAGGTTGACCCGTGAGCGCGAGGAGTGAGCCGGTCCTGCGAGCCCCGCAGCCGCGAACAAAGGCCCACCCGTGAGCGCGACGAGCGAGCGGTCGGGTGCCGACCGGGGCCTCGACGATCGACGGTGGACGGTGGCGGAGCGGGTCGCCGAGGTGATCCGGCGGCGGTTTCCGGCCGACGTGCTCGCGATCGGGGTCCACGGTCCCCTGGCGCACGGCGACGACGACGGTGGCGGGGACGGCGAGGTGGGGATGCTGGTGGTCACCTACCGGCCGGGCGCCGGGCCGCCGCCGGCGACCCGGCGGGTGGACGGTGTGCTTGTCGATCTGACCGTGGCCGCCGCCGATGACTATCTCGGGCAGGCCCGGGTGCTGTCCCCGTTGTGGCCGCTGACGGCCGACCGGTACGTCACCACCCGGTCCCTGTACGACCCGACGAGCTGGCTGCGGACGTTGCGGGACGAGCATCTCGGCCGGCTCGCCCGGGCCCGGCCGGCGGAGTTCAGCACCGCGGCGCGGCAGGCCTGGTACCGGGGCAGCGCCGCGCACTCGCGGGCCGCCCGGTTGGCCGAGTGGTACGAGACCGACCAGGCGTTGCTGATGCTCGGTGAGGCACGGTTGGCCGCGGCGACGGTGACCGGCCTGCTGGGCCGCACCTACTTTCGCGATCCGGGGGACGCGGTGCGGCGCACGGGGCTGGCCGGCGCGGACATGACGGAGGTCGGCGCGGTGCTGACGCGGCAGGCCGAGGAGTTGGCGGCGCGTGGCCGCCCGGTCGACGGCACCATCGACGAGCTGCTCACCGGTTGACCGGCGTCACAGCCCGCCCTGCACTCCGATCAGCGAGCCGACCAGGTAGGTGGCGCCCGCCGCGGCGGCCCCCAGCACCAGCTGGCGCAGGCCGCTCGTCCACCAGGGTCGGTTGGTGAACTTGGCCACCACGGCGCCGGCGGCGAACAGGCCGATCCCGCCGACCGCGAGCGCCAGCCAGAGGTCGGTGGCGCCCAGCAGGTACGGCAGCAGCGGGATCAGCGCCCCCACCGAGAAGAACAGGAACGAGGAGATCGCCGCCGCCCACGGGCTCGGCTGGTCGTCCGGGTCGACGCCCAACTCCTCGCGGACGTGCACCCGCAGCGCCTCCTCCGGGTCCCGCCGTACCGCCTCGGCGACCTGGGTGGCGAGGTCGCGGGGCAGGCCGCGGGCCACCCAGGCGTCGGCCAGCTCGCGGGCCTCCGCCTCCGGGTGCCGCTCCAGCTCGCGCCGCTCCTTGGCCACCTCGGCGGCGACCTGTTCGTTGGCCGAGCGCACGCTCGTGTACTCGCCGAGCCCCATCGAGATCGCACCGGCCACCAGGCCGGCGGACCCGGTCAGCACGATGCTGCGGGGTGACACGCCACCGCCGCCGACGCCGGCGATGAGGGCGATGTTGGTGACCAGCCCGTCCATCGCGCCGAAGACGGCCGGGCGCAGCCAGCCGCCGGAGACGTCCGCGTGGTGTGCCTCGCGCAGGGCCGCGGGGGTGTCGGTCACGACGCCTGCCCTTCGTTCGCGACTGCGGGACTTCGCTTCGCTGCGTTCCTCGCGCTCACGGGAGGGTCAGGATCTCGTGGCCGTCGTCGGTGACGACGATGGTGTGCTCGAACTGGGCGGTCCACCTGCGGTCCTTGGTGACCACCGTCCACCCGTCGTCCCACATGTCGTACTGGTAGGTGCCGAGGGTGATCATCGGCTCGATGGTGAAGGTCATCCCCGGCTCCATGATGTCCGTGGGGCGGGGGCTGTCGTAGTGCGGCACGTAGAGCCCGCTGTGGAAGGTCTCGCCGATCCCATGGCCGGTGAAGTCGCGGACCACGCCGTAGCCGAACCGCTTGGCGTACGACTCGATGACGCGGCCGATCACGTTGATCTGCCGACCCGGCTTGACCGCCCGGATGCCGCGCATCATGGCCTCGTGGGTGCGTTCGACGAGCAGCCGGGCCTCCTCGCTGACCTCACCGACGCAGAAGGTCGCGTCGGTGTCACCGTGCACCCCACCGATGTACGCGGTCACGTCGACGTTGATGATGTCGCCGTCGGTCAGGACGGTCGAGTCCGGGATGCCGTGGCAGATGACCTCGTTGACGCTGGTGCAGCAGGACTTGGGGTAGCCCCGGTAGCCGAGCGTCGACGGGTACGCGTCGTGGTCGCAGAGGAACTCGTGCACCAGACGGTCGATCTCGTCGGTGGTCACGCCGGGCTTGCAGTGCTCACCGGCGAGCTGGGTCGCCTGGGCGGCGAGCCGGCTGGCGAGTCGCATCTTCTCGATGGTCTCCGGTGTCTGCACGTGCGAGCCGCGCCACTGCTGCGGGCTCTTCTTACCCACGTACTCCGGGCGGGGAATGTGGGCGGGCACCTGTCGCATCGGGGAGAGCGTGCCTGGGGTCAGCGGCGGACGGACGGTCATGCCGCAAGCCTATCGCCGCAGGAGCTGGTGACCCGTGCCACGGCCGGTCACTCCCGGTTGTTGCCCTGCCAGGTCGGCTGTGCCATGGTGTCTGCGTGGATCAAGGGGGAGCACCACCCGTCTTCTCCGCCAGCGCGGAGATCGACGGAGAGCACCTCCGCGTGGTGGTGACCGGCGAGGTCGACATGGCGACCGCCGACACGATGCTCCAGACCGCCCTGCGCGAGCCCGCCCGCCGGATCACCCTCGATCTGCGGGCCGTGACCTTCTTCGACTCGGCGGCCATCCACGCAGTGGTCCGGCTCGCCCAGCAGTTCACCGGCACGCTCACCGTGCTGCCGTCCCGGCAGGTCCGCCGGGTGCTGGAGATCTCCGGCCTGGGCGACCAGAGCTGGCTCGACCCGGCCTGAGGCCGCCGACGCCCCGGCCGCCGGGTGCGCGGTCAACCCTGCAACTGCCGGCGCAGCGTCACCTCGGTGCCCTCGTCGGTACGCCGCACCATCAGGTCACCCAGCGCCTTGATCAGTGACAGGCCGCGCCCCCGGAATCCGGAGTCGGTCGACTCCCGCCACTGCCCGGTGTCGCGCACGGTGGCGATCACCGTCCGGTCCTCGATGGCCACCTCGACGCTGATCACCGCCTCGGCCGGCTGGACGGGGTGCTCGATGGCGTTCGCGGCGGCCTCCGAGACCGCCACGGTCAGGTCGAACAGGTCCGTCTCGCCGACGTTGTGCGCGACGAGGAAGTCCTCCAGGCGCTTGCGCAGGACGCTCAGCCGGGTCGGGTCCGCCGGCAGTCGCAACGCGAACCGGTTCAGCTCCGCCGCCTCCAGGGCGAGCACCGCCACGTCGTCGCGGCGCGGCCGTCCGGTGACCCGCTCGACCACCGTGTCGATCAGGTCCGCCACGTGCTCGCCGGGCGTGGCGGCGTCGGCGCGCAGCTGCGCCAGCGCGGCGTCGATACCGAGCTGACGGTCCTCGATCAGCCCGTCGGTGTAGAGCAGCAGCCGGCCGCCGGCGGGCAACTCCCCCTCGACGGTCCGGTATGTCGTGTCGGGCATGACACCGACCGGCGGGCCGAGCGCGCGGTCGTGCAGGAACGCCACGTCGTCTCCTCGGATCAGCAGGGGGGACGGGTGACCGGCGCTGGCGTAGCGCAGCCGGCCGGTGCGGGGGCTGAACAGCAGGCAGACCACTGTCGCGAACGAGCGCCCCTCGGTGGACCCGACAAGTCGGTTGAGGCGGCTCAGCGACTCACCCGGGTCGAAGCCCTCCAGCAGGTACGCCCGCAGCGCGTTGCGCAGCTGGCCCATCGCCGCGGCGGCCTGGACGCCCTTGCCGACCACGTCACCGATGACCAGCACCAGGTCGTCGCCGTCGAGCCTCATCGCGTCGTACCAGTCCCCACCGACCTCGACGTCGGCGCTGCCCGGCAGGTACCGGCTCGCGACCACCGCGCCCGGCAGCTGGGGCAGCGACCTCGGCAGCAGGCTGTGCTGCAACGTGGCGGCGATGCGGTGTTCGGCCTCGTAGAGCTGGGCGTTCTCCAGCCGGACCCCGACCAGCCGGGCCAGCTGGGTGAGCGCGGCCTCGTCGGCCTGCGCGTCGTCGCCGGCGGCCCGCCAGACCCGCAGCTCGCCGAGCTGCTCGCGGGTGGTGCCGGTCAGCGCGGCCACGAAGGACGGGTCGTTGGCGGTGACGCCACCGCCGTCGGCCTCGGCACGGGCATCGGCGGCGGTGACCACGACCCGGGCGGCCTCGGCGAGGCTGAGCGCGTGCCGGGCGGCGACGTGCAGGACATCGGTCGTGGAACGGGCGGTGTTGACCGCCACCGCCGCGTCGGCCAGCGCGCGGAGCCGGCGGATGATCTGCCGACGCAGTTGCCCCAGCTCGACGTTGGCCCGGACCCGGGCGATCAGCTCCTGCCCGGAGAACGGCTTGGTCAGGTAGTCGTCAGCGCCCACGGAGAGGCCTGCGACCGCCTCGGCGGACCCGGCGCGGGCGGAGAGCAACACGATCGGCACGTCCCGGGTGCGGGGGTCGTTGCGCAGCGCGCCGACCAGGCCGAACCCGTCCAGTCGGGGCATCATCACGTCGGTGAGCACGAGATCGAACCCGCCCTCCCGAGCCAGCGTCAGAGCCGCCAGACCGTCGCTCGCGGTGACCACCTCCCACGTCGGGGAGAGCAACCGGGTGACGTGCTCGCGCAGGTCGACGTTGTCGTCGACGACGAGGATCCGGCCGGCCGGGGCCGCGTCGGTCGGCTGACGGTCGGTCTGCCCGGGTGTGTCCTCGTCGGCCCACAGGGCCGTCTCCGCCACGTACAGCCGGGCCTGCTCGGGCTCGCCCGTGGGCAGGGGCGCGAACGGGGCGACCCGGTCGGCGGGCAGGTGCGCCGATCCGAACGGGACGGTCACCGTGAAGGTGCTGCCCTCGTCGATCTCGCTGGTCACACCGACGCCGCCGCCGTGCATCTCGACCAGTTCCCGGACCAGCGCGAGCCCGATCCCGGTGCCCTCATGCGTGCGGGCGCGCACGCCGGGCACCCGGTGGAAACGCTCGAAGACGTGCGGCAACTCGGCCGGCACGATGCCCACACCGGTGTCGGTGACCTCCAGGCGGGCAACGCCGTCCTCGGCGCGGACCCGCACCCGGATCTCGCCGTCGAAGGTGAACTTCACCGCGTTCGACACCAGGTTGAGGACGATCTTCTCCCACATGTCCCGGTCGATGAAGACCGGCGCCGGCAGCGGCGGGCAGTCCACCACCAGTCGCAGCCCGGCGCGCTCGGTGGCCGAGCGGAAGGTGCTGGCCAGCCGGGCGGTGTAGCCGGCCAGGTCGGTGGGCTGGTAGCGGGCGGCCAGGCGCCCGGATTCCAGTCGGGAGAAGTCGAGCACGGTGTTGACCAGCTTGAGCAGGCGCAACGCGTTGCGGTGCATCACCACGAGCCGGTCGGTGTAGGCGGCCGGCAGCTCCGGGTCGGCCAGCATGTCCTCCATCGGGCCGAGCACCAGGGTCAACGGCGTACGAAACTCGTGGCTGACGTTGGCGAAGAAGTTGGTCTTCGCCCGGTCCAAGGCGGCCAGCTCGGCGGCCCGGGCGCGCTCCTGCTCGTACGCCCGCTGGGTGCTCACCGCGCGGGAGATCTGCGCGGCCACCAGGTCGAGGAAGTCGCGGTACTCGTCGCCGAGCGGCAGCCGACGGTCGACGCCGGCGACCAGCGCGCCGACCGTCTCGTTGGCGGCCTTGACGGGCAGCACGAGCGCCACGTCGGCGGCGTCGGCCGGCGGCTGGGCGAGCAGACGGCTCACCTCGACGGTGGCGGGCGAGCCCTCGGCGACCAGCTCGGCGAACGTGTCGGGCGGGACTTTTACCGCGGCCGGGTCGACGCAGCTGGCGGCGGTCAGGGTGAACTGGCCGGTGGAGTCGGCCAGGTAGATCAGCGCGAACGGCACGTCGGCGGAGTGCCGGGCGAGCACGTCGGTGGCGGTCCGGCCCAGCTCGCCCGCGCTGATCACGTCGGCCAGCTCGGTGCCCAGCTCCGACAACGCCCGCAGCCGGCGTTCGCCGACCACCCGCCCGGTGGTCTCGTTGACGATGCAGTAGACGCCGCTGACCGAGCCGTCGACACCCCGGATCGGGTCGTACGAGACGTCGAAGTAGGTCTGCTCGACGAAACCGGAGCGGTCCAGCAGGAAGGGGTGGTCCTCGCCGCGGTAGGAGAGCCCGGTGCTCCGGACCCCGTCGAGCAGCGGGCCGAGGACGTCCCACGTCTCGGCCCAGTGGTGTCGGGCCGGCTGCCCGAGCACGTGCGGGTGCTTGCTGCCGATGGTCGGCCGGTAGGCGTCGTTGTAGAAGGCGAGCTGCTCGTCACCCCAGAACATGACGATCTGCGCGCTGGAGGAGAGCATCATGCCGATCGCATTGGAGAGCGCCCCCGGCCACCCGGACGGGCCGCCCAGGGGGTGGGTGGACCAGTCGAAGGCGCGGAGTCGCTCGCCCAGCTCACCGCCGCCCGCATACGCGGCGGCGAGCAGCGGGGGGATGTGGTGGACGTCCGCGAAGGAATGCCCCGCATCCGCGCCCCCCTGGGCCGAGCTCATGCTGCCTCCCCGCTTCGGCCGTACCCCGCAGCCGTTGATCTTCACGCGCCGTGCTCCGACTTGTACCCCGGCGGACCAGCAACGTAACGCATGACGACCCTTGGACGCTGGTTAGGAGTGCCGCACCCGTCACCGACCCGACAGCGCGGGGAAGGACGCGGGCCCGGGTGGCCGCCGGAAGCGCCCCTGACCTGTCAGAAGACCGGTAGTCCGTCGATGCTCGCGGCGTTCCTGGTGGCGCGATAGGTCACCAGATCATCGGCCGTACGGCGGGAGTGTGAGGTAAGCAACAGGTCACGCTCCGCGCGGTAGTCCATCAGCGGCACCGCATAGCCGCAGGAGTCACTGACCCGCTCGACCTCGACGGTGATCACGGCCCGCACGGCGTGCACGTCCGGCGGCGCGGGAAACTCGGCGAGCCGGTCCGCGTAGCCCGCCTCGGTCACGGCGACACTGCTGCCCCTGCCGTGCAGGCGCACGATCTTCGGCGGCCCGTCGAACGCGCAGAACATCAGCGTGATGCGGCCGTTGTCGCGCAGGTGGGCGATGGTCTCCGCGCCGCTGCCGTGGTAATCCAGGTAGGCCACCCGGTGCGGGCCGAGGATCACGAAGGTGCCGGTCATGCCCTTCGGCGAGACGTTGACGTGCCCCTCGGGCCCGGACGGCGCGGTGGCCACGAAGAAGACCGGCTGGGCCGCGATGAACTCCCCCAGACGACCGTCGATCTCCGGATAGACCTTGCCCATGCGGTGATCCTCCCATCGCAGCCACGCCCCGCCGGGGCGACCTGCGTCACACCGTCGTCGCCCCCGCCGCGTCCACGCCGTCGTGGCGGTCCCCGACCAGCGGGCCGGACGCTCGTTCGCCGGCCGCCCGGACCAGCGCCGTGATCGGGCGCGGGTCCGGCTCGTTCTCCGGATGCCACTGCACCCCGAGCACGAACGAACGCTCCTGGTCCTCAACCGCCTCGATCACGCCGTCCGCCGCCCAGCCGCTGACCGCGAGCCGCCCCGGGGTGGCGACGGCCTGATGGTGGTACGAGTTGACCCGGTCCACCCCGGCCAGCGTCCTCGCCGCCAGGCTTCCCGGCGCGAACCGCACCGGATGGGTGGCGTAGACCCCCGGAGCCGGACGGTGCGACTCCGAACCGAGGACGTCGGGGAGGTGCTGGTGCAGGGTTCCCCCGTACGCCACGGCGAGCAGCTGCATCCCCCGACAGACACCCAGCACGGGCAGATCGACGGCGAGCGCGGCCGTCAGCAGGGTCAGCTCACCGGCGTCCCGGTCCGGCCGGTCCTCGGTCCGCGGGTGCGGCTGCTGGCCGTACCGCCCCGGACCGACGTCGGCGCCCCCGGCCAACAGGAGCCCGTCGAGGACCGCCAGCACGTCGCCGTCGGAGTCGTCCGGTGGCAGCACCACCGCCCGGCCACCGGCGGCGGTCACCGCCCGCACGTACGCCTCGGGCACCAGCACCGCCCGCACCCCGCGCCACACAGCCCAGTCGGCGGGCTCGACGTACGCGCTGATCCCGATCAGCGGCCGTGTCATAGCGGTGTGACGTACGCGCCGGTGATCCCGCCGTCGACAACGAACTGCGCGGCGGTCATGAACGAGGCGTCGTCGCTGGCCAGGAACGCCACCGCGGCGGCGATCTCCTCCGGCTGCCCGAAGCGACCCATCGGCACGTGCACCAGTCGGCGGGCGGCCCGCTCCGGGTCGGCGGCGAACAACTCCAGCAGCAACGGGGTGGCCACCGGGCCGGGGCAGAGCGCGTTGACCCGGATGCCCTCGCGGGCGAACTGCACACCCAGCTCCCGGGTCATCGCCAGCACCCCGCCCTTGCTCGCCGTGTACGCGATCTGCGACGTCGCCGCGCCCATCAGCGCCACGAACGAGGCCGTGTTGATGATCGAGCCCTTGCCCTGGCGGCGCATGTGCGGGATCGCGTACTTGCAGCAGAGGTAGACGCTCGTGGTGTTGACCCGGAGCACCCGCTCCCAGGCGTCCAGGCCGGTGTCCAGGATGGAGTCGTCGTCCGGCGGGGAGATGCCGGCGTTGTTGAACGCGATGTCCACCCGGCCGTGCCGGTCGGCCACCCCGTCGAACAGGTCGCGGACCGCCGACTCGTCGGCCACGTCGGTGGCCACGAACTCGCCGCCGCACTCCTGCGCGGCCTTCTCGCCGGCCTCCGCGTCGATGTCCACGCAGACCACCCGCGCCCCCTCGGCGGCGAACCGCCGCACGGTGGCCAACCCGATGCCGCTGCCCGCTCCGGTGACCACTGCCACCCGGTCCTGCAACCGACCCTGCACTGGCCTCACTCCTCAGTCGCGATGAACACGTTCTTGACGTCCGTGAAGGAGTGCAGCGCGTCCGGGCCCAGCTCACGGCCGAGCCCGGAGCGCTTCATCCCACCGAACGGGGTCCAGTAGCGCACCGAGGAGTGCGAGTTGACGCTGAGGTTGCCCGCCTCGACGGCGCGGGCCATCCGCAGCGCGCGGCCCACGTCCCGGGTCCAGATCGAGCCGGAGAGGCCGTACTCGGTGTCGTTGGCGAGCCGGACCGCGTCGGCCTCGTCGTCGAACGGCAGCACCGACACCACCGGGCCGAAGATCTCCTCCCGCCAGTGCCGGTCGGCCGGCGAGTCGGCGAGCAGCACCGTCGGCGCGTGCCAGAAGCCGGGGCCGTCCGGGCGGGAGCCGGTGAAGGCGACAGTCGACCCGGCCACGTAGCTGGCTACCCGGTCCCGTTGGGCCGCGGAGATCAGCGGACCCATCTCGGCGGTGTCGCGGGACGGGTCCTCGACGCGTACCGCGCGTACCGCCGGTTCGAGGAGTTCCAGGAACCTGTCGTACACCTGGCGTTGGACCAGGATCCGCGACCGTGCGCAGCAGTCCTGGCCGGCGTTGTCGAAGACCGCGCCCGGCGCGGTCGCGGCGGCGCGTTCCAGGTCGGCGTCGGCGAACACGATGTTGGCGCTCTTGCCGCCCAACTCCAGGGTGAGTCGCTTCACCTGGGCGGCGCAGCCGGCCATGATGCGCGTGCCGACCTCGGTGGAGCCGGTGAAGCAGATCTTGCGGACCGCCGGGTGGCTGACGAACCGCTCCCCCACCACCGCGCCCTCACCGGGGACGACGGTGAACACGTCGTCGGGCAGGCCGGCCTCGCGGGCCAGCTCGGCCAGGCGCAGCGCGGTGAGCGGGGTCAGCTCGGCGGGTTTGAGCACCACTGTGTTGCCGGCGGCGAGTGCGGGGGCGAACCCCCAGGCGGCGATCGGCATCGGGAAGTTCCACGGCACGATCACCCCGACCACGCCGAGCGGTTCGTGGAAGGTGACGTCCAGGCCGCCGGGCACGGGTATCTGCCGTCCGGTCAACCGTTCGGGGGCTCCGGCGTAGTAGTCCAGCACGTCGCGGACGTTGCCGGCCTCCCAGCGGGCGTTGCCGACGGTGTGCCCGGAGTTGCGGACCTCCAGGGCGGCCAGCTCGTCCACGTGCGCGTCGACGACGGCGGCGAACCGCCGCAGCAACCGCCCCCGATCCCCCGCCCCGACGCCCCGCCACGTCTCGAACGCCCGAGCCGCCCGCGAGATCGCCGAGTCGACCTCAGCAAGGGACGACCCCGGAACCTCCTGAAACCCGACCCCAGAAGCCGGATCAACAACCACCGTCACGCCCCCACCGCCCCTCCTCGTCGATCATGGAGTTGTGGTGCCTCGCGAAAGCCGCAATCCACCGTGCTTCGGCCACCACAAGTCCATGATCGACGCGGGCAACGCGGCGCGGGCCCTCAGAGGCGTTCGAAGCCACGGGTCAGCTCCCAGTCGGTCACCGCGGCGTCGAAGGCCGTCAGCTCCACTCTCGCCTGGTTGGCGTAGTGGGCGACGACCTCGTCGCCGAACGCTTCCCGCGCCACAGTCGACGCCTCCCAGAGGGCCAGTGCGTCGCGCAGGGTGCTGGGGACCCGCTCGGCCTGCGGATCGTCGTACGCGTTGCCGGTGCACTCCTCGCCCAGCTCCAACTCCCGCTCGATGCCGTGCAGCGCGCCGGCGACCAGCCCGGCGATCGCCAGGTACGGGTTGACGTCGGCGCCGGGCACCCGGTTCTCCACCCGCATGCCCTGCCCGTGCCCCACCACCCGCAGGGCGCAGGTGCGGTTGTCGACGCCCCAGCGCAGGGCGGTCGGGGCGAACGAGCCCGGCTGGTAGCGCTTGTAGGAGTTGATGTTCGGGGCGAACAGCAGGCTGAACTCCCGCATGGTGGCGAGCAGCCCGGCGAGCACCCGCTGCCCGGTCGGCGACAGGTGCGCCGGCCCGTCTCCGAGCATCGCCGAGGCGCCCGTGCGGTCGCGCAGCGAGAAGTGGATGTGGCAGGAGTTGCCCTCCCGCTCGTTCGGCTTGGCCATGAAGGTGATCGACATGCCCTCCTGGGCGGCGATCTCCTTCGCGCCGTTCTTGTAGATCACGTGGTGGTCGGCGCAGGCGACCGCCTCGTCGTACCGGAAGGCGATCTCGTGCTGGCCGAGGTTGCACTCGCCCTTGGCGCTCTCCGGCGTCAGCCCGGCGCCGGCCATCTCGGTGCGGATCCGGCGCAGCAGCGGCTCCACCCGGGCTGTGCCGAGCAGCGAGTAGTCCACGTTGTACTGGTTGGCCGGGGTGAGGTCGCGGTAGCCGCGCCGCCAGGCGTCCTCGTACGAGTCGCGGAACAGCACGAACTCCAGCTCGGTGCCGGCGTACGCGGTCAGCCCGTGCTCGGCCAGCCGGTCCAGTTGCCGGCGCAGGATCTGCCGGGGCGAGGCGACCACGTCACCGGAGCCGTCCAGCCAGGTCAGGTCGGCCAGCAGCAGGGCGGAGCCGGGTTGCCAGGGCACCCGACGCAGGGTGGCGAAGTCCGGCACCATCGCGAAGTCGCCGTAACCGCGCTCCCAACTCGACATCGCGTACCCGTCGACGGTGTTCATGTCGACGTCCACGGCGAGCAGGTAGTTGCAGCCCTCGCTGCCGTTGGCCACCACCTGGTCGAGGAAGAACGGCGCGTGGAACCGCTTGCCCTGCAACCGGCCCTGCATGTCGACGAGGGCCAGCACCACCGTGTCGATCTCGCCCTCGGCGACGGCGACCCGCAGTTGTTCCAGCGTGAGCGGAGCTTTCGTCATTCGCGGGCCTCCATCACCAAGGTCTACTGGCAAACCGGATCACCGTCAATGCCCCCGGGGCCGAGGGCGGCAAACCCGGCGGGACGGCCGCGCGGAACGTCCCGCCGGGCGCGGGTCAGGCCGGGCCGTCGACCGGCGCCGGGTCGACCGCCGGTGCGGGTTCCTCGACGGTACGGACCGGGCCGGCGAACCACTTGCGGGCCGAGGCGTACCACCAGACGGCGACCACCAGCAGCACCCCGCCCACAGCGAGCGGCGCGTAGTTCACCGCCGACCAGGTGAAGTCGTCGTTGCCGGGCACGCCGGCCGGCACGATCGGTAGTACGAAGTACACGGCGATGACCGCGATCTCGATGACCGCGATCCAGCCGAGCAGCTTGTACTTCCGTCCCAGCGTCCACGGGCCGGGTACGAACCGGTCGCCGAGGCGCAGCCGCAGCGCGATCGGGATGAGGAACGACAGGTAGAGCCCGAGCACCGCGACGGAGACCACCGCGTAGAACGCGATCGGGATGCCGGTCGAGCTCTCGTAGAGCGCCGGCAGGGTCAGCACCAGACCGGCCACCGTGGCGCCGATGATGGCGTTGACCGGGGTGCCGTTGCGGTCGACAGTCGACCAGAGCCGCCATCCGGGCACCGCCCGGTCCCGACTGAACGCGTACGCCATGCGGCTCATCGAGGTCACGCAGCTCATGCCGCAGAAGAACTGTCCGATCGTCGAGATGATGATGACGATCTTGAAGAAGACCGGGGTCAGGGCGGATTCGAAGATGGCGCCGGAGAAGCCACCGGCGGCGTTGACCGCCTCGACGTCGGTGGCCGCGAACAGGAACGCCAGCAGCAGGATCCAGCCGCCGACCGCCGAATAGAAGATCGACTGCCAGAGCCCGCGCGCGGCGGCCTGCGAGGCGCCCCGGGTCTCCTCGGAGACGTGCGCGCAGGCGTCGAAGCCGGTGATCGTGTACTGGGTCAGCAGGAAGCCCAACGGCAGCACGTAGAACCAGAACGTCAGCCCGCCGGTGTCCCCGTCGCCGAAGCCCGAGTTGTTGAACCGCTCGGTGAACACGAACTGGAAGCTCTGGTGATCGTCCGGAACGAACACCAGGATGGCCACCACGACCGCCGCGCCGGCCACGTGCCACCAGACCGAGACGTTCTGGAGTACGTCGATGATCCGGTGCCCGAAGATGTTGATGAGGCCGTGCAGCGCCAGAATGATCACGAAGAGGACGAACGCCTGCCGCAGCGTCCCGGCCCAGCCGTCGAAGAGCGCCGACAGGGTGAGGTTGAGGAAGGTCGCGCAGCCGTAGTCGACCGAGGCGGTGACCGCGACCAGGCCGATGAGGTTCAACCAGCCGGTGAACCAGCCGTGCACCGGGCGGCCCATGGTCGCCGCCCACCAGTAGATCCCTCCAGCCGTGGGGTAGGCCGACACCAACTCGGCCATGCAGAACCCGATGATCAGGATGAATAGTGAGATCAGCGGCCAGCCCCAGGAGATGGCGACCGGCCCGCCGTTGTTCCACGCCTGGCCGAAGGTGGTGAAGCAGCCGGCCAGGATCGAGATGATGGAGAACGAGATGGCGAAGTTGGAGAACCCACTCCACTTTCGGCGCAACTCCTGCTTGTAGCCGAGTTCGGCGAGTCGTCGGGCGTCGTCGTCGATCGGTTGCTCTGCGGTCGGCACGGGCGTCGTGGCCACTGCACACCTCCCTGAGGTGGTTCCGCGAACGAGTGCGCAAAGTGTCGTCCCGCCGATCAAGACAGGTCAATACGATGCCGGTGGGAATCTCACCGCCGTACCGGCTAATTGCGTTGCCGCACGTCCGGGCCGCCCGCATGCTTGACCTCGTGACCAGGCCCGATCGCGACGGGCCACCATCGGGCGCTCGGACCGCCCGGCACCGCGGCGGCGCGGGGCACGCCTCTCTCTCCGTACGGCAACCGCCGTACCCACACATGCCCCGCGCCGCCCTCCGCCCCCCCGGTGACGGGCGGGTCAGGTCAGGAGGAGGCCGGCTACCCAGAGGGCGCCGATGGTCAGGCCGGCCAGGAATTCCACAAGCATGGACAGGCCGGCCGCCTTGAGCGCCTGCACGGTGGACGGCCAGGCGAGCCGGTTGCTGCCGAGGCGCAGCCGCTCCGCTGCCCACACTCCCGCGACGAAGCCCAGCAGCAGACCGATCACGGGGATCACGAAGAACCCCACCAGGCCGAGCACGCCCCCGGCCAGCAGAGACGACGTCGGCACGCCGGTGCGCTTGAGGTTCCTGCCCGGCCACAGGTACTTCACGACGATGCCCCCGACCGCGACAACTGTCGCGACGGCGAACACCGCCCAGCCACCCGGGCCGGCGCCGCCGAAGATCGCCCAGACCAGCACCCCACCCCAGCACAGCGGCAACGCCGGCAGGCCGGGCACCACCACACCAGCCAGCCCGGCGAGGATGGCCAACGCGGCCACCACGGTGACCACCGTCTGCGAGTCGTTCAGGCTCACGCCGTCGCCTTCCGTCGCCACCGTCGGGACCGGCCCGACGCACCGCGCACACCGCCGCCCTGTCGAGCGGCCGGGCGGTGACCCGCCCGCTCGCACCCATTACCCCGCCGCCCCGCCCGGCAGCCGGACGGCGACCCGTGCGTACGTCTCACGCCGTCGCCCGCCGCAGCCGGGCGGTGATCTCCCCGGCCGGCGCCGGTGCGCCGAAGTACCGCCCCTGCCCGGTGTCGCAGCGCAGCGCCCGCAGCCGCTCGGCCTGCACCGGCGTCTCCACCGCCTCGGCGGTGACCCACAGCTCCAGCGCGTGCGCCAACCGGACCAGCGCGTCGACGATCCGCTCGTCGCGGTGGTCCGCCACCACGTCCGTCCCGTCGGCGCGGATGCCCTCGACGAACGGGCCGGCCAGCTTCAGGCAGTGGATCGGCAGCCGCCGCAGGTACGCGAGGTTGGAGTATCCGGTGCCGAAGTCGTCGACCGCCAGCCGGACGCCCAGCGCCGCGAGTCGGTGCAGGCTGCGCAGCGGCTCGCCGGCGCTGCCCATCACGGCGCTCTCGGTCAACTCCAGCTGCAACAACTCCGCCGGTAGGCCGCTGGTGGCCAGCGCGTCCGCCACCGTCGCGACGATCGCCGGGTCGTCGGCCTGCCGGGCGGCCAGGTTGACGCTGACCACCAGCCGGGCCTCGGGGAACTCCCGCCGCCAGCGTTCGGCGTCGTGGCAGGCCCGCCGCAGCACCCACTCGCCGAGCTGGACGATCAGGCCGGTCTCCTCGGCGAGGCCGATGAAGCGGTCCGGGCCGATCAGCCCCAGCTCCGGGTGCTCCCAGCGGACCAGCGCCTCCACCGCGAGCATCGTGCCCTCCAGCAGCGACACGATCGGCTGGTAGTGCAGCACGAACTCGCCCCGGTCCAGCGCGGCCGGCAGCCCGGCGACCAGCGCCGACCGGGCGAGGTCGCGGGCGCTGCGCTCCGGGTCGTACACCGCCCACCGGCCGCGGCCGGCCGCCTTGGCCCAGTAGAGCGTCGTGTCGGCGGCCTTCATCAGCTCCGAGGCGGTGGTCTCCGCGGCCGGGCAGTCCACGATGCCCACGCTGGCGGAGACCGCCAACTGCTGGTCGCCGAGGTGCACCGGGGCGGCGACGGCGGCCAGCGCGGCCTCCGCCACGGCCACCGCGTCGTCGACGTCGTCGCCGCCGTCGACCAGGATGACGAACTCGTCGCCGCCCATCCGGGCGACCAGGTGGCCGTGGTCCGCCACGCACTCGGCGAGCCGCCGGCCGATCGCCACCAACAGCCGGTCGCCGAGGTCGTGGCCGAGGCTGTCGTTGATCGCCTTGAAGCCGTCCAGGTCGAGGAAACACACCCCGACCCGTTGAGCGGGCCCGGCGGTGTCGAAGACCCGGCCCAGCGTCTCGAAGAACAGGGTCCGGTTGGGCAGCCCGGTCAACGGGTCGTGCAGCGCCTGGAAACGCAGCCGCTGCTGGAGTTCGTACCGCTCGGTGATGTCCTCGATCATGGCGACGGTGAACCGGGGTCGCCCGTCGTCGTACCGGATCAGTGACACCGCCAGGTCAGTCCAGACGATGCTGCCGTCCTTGCGGTGGTAGCGCTTCTCCACCCGGACCGAGTCCTGCTTGCCCTCGATCAGCTCCTGGTACAGCTCCCACATGCCGGCGGCGTCGTCGGCGTGGAACAGCTCCGCCACGTTCATCTCGCACAGCTCTTCGATCGAGTAGCCGAGCATGTCGGCGAACGCCGTGTTGACGTCGATGATCTGACCGTCCACCCCGGCGATGCCGATCCCGATCGCCGCGCCGGTGAAGACCGCCCGGAACCGCGCCTCACTGTCGCGCAACGCCTGCTCGACCTCGTCGCGGGCCTGCCAGGCCGAGCGGGCGATGCGCTCCTGCTGGGTGAAGGTCCGGTCGCGCAGCGCGCGGGCGAACCCGGCGGCCAACCCGCCCTGCACCGCGGCGATGCGCTCGCCCAGGTCGGGCGGCCGGTCGCCGGTCGCCAGGACCCGATCGGGGAAGGCCTCGCCGAGCGCGCGCAGCGACCACTCCAACGCCCGGGGCTCGGTCAGGTGCGCCTCCACCAGCGCCCGCCCGACCTCCTCGGCGGGACGCGCGCTGAACGGCTCGGCCCGCACCACCTGGGCCAGCCGGACGGTGTGCAGCAGCAACAGCCGCTCGGTCTCGGCCGCGCTGAGCGGCACGAAACCGATGCGGCGTACGGCGCGGGCCCAGTCGGCGGCGAAGCCCTGGGCGCCGCCCCGGCCGACGTCGACCCCGGTGGGGTCCGGGACGGCGGCCACTGCGATCAGCCGGCGGGCTGGTCGTACCGGGCCACGCCCCCGAAGGCGCCGAACCGCTCGGGGTGCTCGTCCACGTCGGCCGGCGAGTCGGGACGCCACAGTGGCATGTGCACCACGCCCGGTTCGAGCACCGTCCAGTCGCCGAAGAAGCCGGTGACCTGCGCGCGGGAGCGCAGGGTGATCTCGGTTGCCGTCCGGGCGGAGAGGCGCTGGGCGTCCAGCATCTCCTGCGGCTGGTCCTCGAAGGTGGAGTGCGAGATGACCAGGAAGCTGCCGGGCGCGGCGGCGGCCCGCAGGGTGGACAGGATCTCCTCGGGACCGTCGGCGTCCGGGATGAAGTGCACCACCCCGGCCAGCAGGATGCCCATCGGTCGACTGAAGTCGATCAGCCCGAGCCGCCGGGTCTCGGCGAGGATCCGCTCCGGCTCGCGCAGGTCGGCGTGGATCACCCCGGTCAGGTCGTTGCCGGCGAGCAGTTCACGGCTGTGCGCGACGGCCACCGGGTCGATGTCGACGTAGACCACCCGGGCCTTCGGGTTGGCCGCCTGGGCCACCTCGTGCACGTTGCCGACGGTCGGGATGCCGGAGCCGATGTCGAGGAACTGGTCGATGCCGGCGTCGAGCAGCACCCGGACGGCGCGGCGCAGGAACTCCCGACCGGAGCGCATGGTGGCGGCGAGATTCGGGGTCATGCTGGCGATCTGCTCGGCCAGCTGCCGGTCGACCTCGAAGTTGTGCGCCCCGCCCAGGAAGTAGTCGTACACCCGGGCCGCGCTCGGCCTGGTCAGGTCAATCTCGGTCGGCAGTGCGTCCGGCATCGGTGTGCTCCCCAGTTCGTCGCCGCGGCGCGAGGCGGCACCGGCGTCGACGAGCGCGCGCGACCGCCGGCCGACCCCGCGGGTCGTGTGGTGTGGACCACTCTAGGCCGCCGACTCCCACGTACGGGAGATCCCTTCACGTAACTTTCCGCGCTCAGGCGGCCGACTCCAGCAGCAGCGAGATGCCCTGCCCGACGCCGATGCACATGGTGGCGAGGGCCCGGCGGCCTCCGCGACGGCGCAGCTCCAGGGCGGCGGTCAGCGCCAGCCGCGCGCCGCTGGCGCCCAGCGGATGCCCGAGCGCGATCGCGCCACCGTTCGGGTTGACGTGCTCGGCGTCGACGGGCAACCCCAGCTCGCGCAGCACCGCCACGGACTGCGCGGCGAACGCCTCGTTCAGCTCGACGACGTCGACCGCGCCCAGCTCCACGCCCACCCGGTCGAGCAGCTTGCGGGTGGCCGGCACCGGGCCGATTCCCATGATCCGCGGCGGTACGCCGGCCGTCGCCGCGCCGCCGATGCGGGCCAGCGGGGTGAGGCCGTACCGTCGCACCGCCGCCTCACTGGCCACCAGCAGCGCGACCGCGCCGTCGTTGACGCCCGAGGAGTTGCCGGCGGTCACCGTGCCGCCGTCGCGGAACGGGGTGGGCAGGGCGGCCAGTTTCTCCAGCGACGTCTCCCGGGGGTGCTCGTCGACCTCGACCAGTCGGGTCTCGCGGCGACCGGCGGGCACGGACACCGGCACGATCTCCTCGGCGAACCGGCCGTCGGCCTGCGCCTTGGCGGCGCGCTGCTGCGAGCGGTACGCGAACGCGTCCTGCTCGGCCCGGCCGACGCCGTACTCGGCGGCCACGTTCTCCGCCGTCTCCGGCATCGAGTCGACTCCCCAGCCGTCCCGCATCAACGGGTTGACCAGCCGCCAGCCCAGGGTCGTGTCGTACATCTCGGCCGAGCGGGAGTACGCCGAGGTCGCCTTCGGTACGACGAACGGCGCCCGGCTCATGCTCTCCACCCCGCCGGCGACCACCAGGTCCGTCTCGCCGGCCACGATGGACCGGGCGGCGATGGCGAGGGCGTCCAGGCCGGAGCCGCAGAGCCGGTTGACCGTGCTGCCCGGCACCTCCTCGGGCAGGCCGGCTAGCAGCGCCGCCATCCGGGCCACGTTGCGGTTGTCCTCGCCGGCCTGGTTGGCGCAGCCGAGTACGACGTCGTCGACGCGGGCCCAGTCCACCGACGGGTGCCGGGCGACCAGCTCGCGGATCACGTGTGCGGCCAGGTCGTCGGGGCGGACGCCGGCCAGCGCGCCGGCGTACCGGCCGATGGGGGTACGGACACCGGCCACCAGGTATGCCACGGTCATCGCGAGTCCTTCGGGGGTGGGAAGGGCGGGGGTGCGGGCGTCCACCGGGTCGCAGGGGACTCCCCAGCCGCCAGGATATCCACGCGCACAGCGGATAGGTTGGCGGCATGGCCCGGGCCCAGTTCAGCGCAGAGACCAGCCGTGGTGGCGCATTCGTCCGCCAGCCCAACCGGTTCACCGGTCGGGTCACCGCCGACTCGACCTCCCCGCCGGGTGGCGGCCCGGACGAGCAGGACCGCTGGCCGCTGGAGGCCGGCCGGTACCGGCTGATCTGGTGCCGCGCCTGCCCGTGGGCGCACCGGGCGAGGATCGTGCGCGGCCTGCTCGGGCTGGACGACGCGATCTCGCTGGGCACCGTCGACCCGATCCGGGACGAACGCGGCTGGGCGTTCGCCCTCGACCCGGACGGCTTCGACCCCGTCCTCGGTGTCAGCTTCCTCTCCGAGGCGTACCTGGCCACCGACGCGGACTACAACGGCCGGGTGACCGTGCCGGCGCTTGTCGACACGCTTACCGGCCGGGTGGTCACCAACGACTACCCGCAGCTCACCCTCGACTTCTCCACCGAGTGGCAGCCGCTGCACGCGCCCGGCGCACCCGACCTGTACCCGGTCGCGCTGCGCCCGGAGATGGACGCGCTGATGGCCGAGATCCACCACGACGTCAACAACGGCGTCTACCGGTGCGGGTTCGCCACCTCGCAGGAGGCGTACGACGAGGCGTTCCGGGCGCTCTTCGCCCGGCTGGACGCGCTGTCCGAACGCCTGGCCGGGCAGCGCTACCTGATGGGCGACACGATCACCGAGGCCGACGTGCGGATGTTCACCACGCTGGTGCGCTTCGACGCCGCGTACCACGGGCACTTCAAGTGCAACCGCAGCAAGCTGACCGAGATGCCGGTGCTCTGGGCGTACGCCCGGGACCTGTTCCAGACGCCGGGCTTCGGCGAGACGGTGGACTTCGACCACATCAAGCGGCACTACTACGGGACCCATCGGGAGATCAACCCGACAGGCATCGTGCCCCTGGGCCCCGACGAGTCCGGTTGGACGACGCCGCACGGGCGTGGCTGAGCCGGGGCGGGCCGGCACCGCGACGGCACCCGCCGCCCGCGGGGACGTCGCCCGCCGGGTCGCCGGGTCCGCCGCCGCCGGCTGCGCGGTGGCCGGCGCGGTCGCGGTGACTGTCGCGGTCGTCGCCGGTCCCGGTCCCGGTCTGACCGGGTACGTGAGCGAGGCGGGCATCGCCGGCAGCGCGCACGCCGTGACGTACCGGATCGGGGTTCTCGCCCTGGCCGGCGCGTTGCTGCTGATCGCCGCGGCGCTGCCTCCCGGGGTCCGGGTGGCGCCGGCGCTGCTCGCCACCGGCGCGGTGCTCACCGCGGTGTCCGGGGCGGTGACCTGCTCCGCCGGCTGCCCACTGCCGCCGTTCGAGCGGACCACGGTGGCCGACCTGGTGCACGGGGGCGCGAGCATCGCGGCGACGGCTGCGGTGGTCCTCGCCATGGTCGCGCTCGCCGTGTCCGGGCCGGCCGGGGCGATGGTCCGCCGCTTGGCGGCCGGCACTGCCGTGCTCGCCCTGCCGCTGTGCGCGACGATCGGGTTGGCCATGCTCGTGGTCGGCCGGGGCGCCCTGGTCGGCGTGGTGGAGCGGCTGGTTCTCGGGCTCGCGGTGCTGTGGGGCGCGGCAACCGGCACGGCCCTGGCCCTGACCCGCCGCGAACGGGGCTTGTAAGGAGCGTCACGGCCATCGTGCCTTGCAGACCGCGCCGATCGGCGTATCGTCGGCGAGCGATGACCAATGTCTGGGGCCTCACCGTTCGCCTGTATGTCGATCTCCGACTGCAGGCCAGCGGCATCTGTCCGGCGTAGCCGCCCTCCACGCGCCTACCCCGACCAGATCAGACAATTGGACACCTCATGCCCTTCGGCCTGCGCAAGATTCCCTTCTCCGTGCAGATCCTCCTCGGCCTCGTGCTCGGCGTCGCCCTCGGCTTCCTGGCCCGCAGCAACGACCTGAGCTGGCTGACCAGCACCCTGCACACCGTCGGCAGCCTCTTCATCCAGCTCCTCAAGCTGGCCGTGCCGCCCCTGGTCTTCACCGCCATCGTGGTCAGCGTGGTCAGCCTGCGCGGCGTGGCCAACGCCGCCCGGCTCGCGCTCAAGACCCTGATGTGGTTCGGCATCACCGCGCTGATCGCGGTGAGCATCGGCATCGGCCTCGGCCTGCTCGTCAACCCGGGCCGCGGCGTGAGCCTCGACGTGGGTGGCGCGACCCCGCCCAAGAACACCGGCTCCTGGACCGACTTCCTCACCGGCATCGTGCCCACCAACCCGGTCGGCGCGTTCGTCGAGGGCAACGTCCTCCAGATCGTCTTCCTCGCCCTCGTGGTCGGTGCCGCCGCCCTGCTGGTCGGCGACGCCGCCGAGCCCTTCGTGGCGCTGAACCGCTCACTGCTGGAAATCGTGCAGAAGGCCCTGTGGTGGGTCATCCGGCTCGCCCCGATCGGCACCCTCGGCCTGATCGGCAACGCCGTCGCCTCGTACGGCTGGGACCTGCTGGCGCCCCTCGCGAAGTTCACCACCGCCGTCTACGTCGGCTGCGCCATCGTGCTGTTCGTGGTCTACCCGCTGGTGCTGATCCTCGCCGGCCGGCTCAACCCGCTGCGCTTCTTCGCCGGCGCGTGGCCCGCCATCGAGCTGGCCTTCGTGTCCCGCTCCTCGGTGGGCACCATGCCGGTGACCCAGCGCTCCGTCGAGCGGCTCGGCGTCCCCCGCGAGTACGCCTCGTTCGCGGTGCCGTTCGGTGCCACCACGAAGATGGACGGCTGCGCCGCGATCTACCCGGCCCTCGCCGCGATCTTCGTGGCGCAGGTGTTCGGCGTGCAGCTCGGCGTCACCGACTACCTGCTCATCGCGTTCGTCTCGGTGGTCGGCTCGGCGGCCACCGCCGGCCTGACCGGGGCGATCGTCATGCTCACCCTCACCCTGAGCACGCTGGGTCTGCCGCTGGCCGGCGCCGGCCTGCTGCTCGCCATCGACCCGATCCTGGACATGATCCGCACCGCCACCAACGTGGCCGGGCAGGCGCTCGTGCCGACAGTTGTCGCCGCCCGCGAGGGCACCCTCGACCGGGCCGCGTACGAGTCCGCCGGTCGACGCGACCTGACCGAGCCGGAGCCGGTAGCCGAGACCCGGCCCGAGCTCAGCCCCGTCCCTGCCTGACCCGTTCACCGCACGACGACGGGCCCCCTCTCCCGGGGGCCCGTCGCCGTTCCGGAGAGGATGACCACATGAGCTCCCTGTTCACTCCCCTGGCCCTGCGCGGCGTCACCCTGCCCAACCGGATCGCCGTGGCGCCCATGTGCCAGTACTCGGCCGGACCGGACGGCCTGCCCACCGACTGGCACCTCATCCACCTGGGCAGCCGCGCGGTCGGCGGGGCCGGGCTGGTGCTGACCGAGGCGACCGCCGTACTCCCCGAGGGTCGGATCTCTCCGCAGGACACCGGGCTGTGGTCCGACGCGCACGTGGACGCCTGGCGACCGGTGACCGCGTTCGTCGCCGCCCACGGCGCGGTGCCGGCCATCCAGCTCGCGCACGCCGGTTTCAAGGCCTCCACCTACCGGCCGTGGGCGCCGGAGCGCGGCGGGGTGCCGGACGCCGAGGGCGGTTGGACGCCCGTCGCCCCCGGCGCCGAGCCGTTCACTCCCGGCTACCGGACGCCGACCGCCCTCGACGCGGCGGGCATCGCCAACCTGATTGACGCGTTCGCCGCCGGGGCCGAGCGGGCGCTCGCCGCCGGTTTCGCCGCCGTGGAGATCCACGCCGCGCACGGTTACCTGCTCAACGAGTTCCTGTCGCCGCTGACCAACCACCGCACCGACTCCTACGGCGGCGATCGGGCCGCCCGGATGCGGCTCACCCTGGAGGTCGCACGCGCGGTGCGCGCCGCGGTCGGTGAGAGCGTGCCGGTGCTGACCCGGATCTCCGCCACCGACTGGGTCGAGGGCGGCTGGACCGTCGAGGACAGCGTGGTGCTCGCCGGTGAGCTGGCCGGCGTCGGCGTCGACCTGGTCGACACCTCCTCCGGCGGCGTCAGCACCGACCAGCGCATCCCGCTCGGCCCCGGCTACCAGGTGCCGCTGGCCGCCCAGATCCGCCGCGAGGCGGGCGTGCCGACCGGCGCGGTAGGCCTGATCGTCGAGCCGGAGCACGCCGAGCAGATCGTCGCCAACGGCGAGGCCGACCTGGTGCTGCTCGGCCGGGAACTGCTGCGCGACCCGTACTGGCCGCGCCGCGCCGCAGCGAAGCTCGGCGTCGCGTACAGCGGGCCCGCCCAGTACGCCCGCGCCTGGTGATTCCCGCCGGTCGGGCGGCTGCCGTCACCGGCAGCCGCCCGACCGTCAGCCGGCCAGGTGCGACCAGTCGCCCTCCAGCTCCTGCCAGGTGCCCTGCGCCGCCACCGCCCCGGCGTGCAGCACCACCACGTGGTCGGCGCGGACCAGCGCGGCACGCTTCGCGGTCGACCCGACAACTGTCACCCCGTGCGCCCGCAGCGCCCGCCACAGCGCCAGCTCGGTGGTGACGTCCAGCGCCGACGACACGTCGTCGGCGACCAGCAGTTCGGTACGCGGTGCGAGCGCCCGGGCCAGCGCCAGCCGCTGAAGCTGGCCGCCGGAGAGCCGGGTGCCCTTGTGCCCGATCAGCAGACCCAGCCCACCGCCGGCGGCGGCCAGGTCGTGGTCGAGCTGGGCGGTGCTGACCGCGCCGGCCGCGTCCACCTGGTGGCCGAGCGCGATGTTGTCGGCCACCGTGCCGGAGAGCACCCGGGGCAACTGGCCGACGTAGCCGACCTGGTTGGGACGCAGGAACAGCTCGGGCTCGGTGACCGGGTCGCCGTTCCACGACAGCTCGCCGGTGTGGTGCACGATGCCGGCCAGCGCCCGCAGCAGCGAGGACTTGCCCGACCCGACCGGCCCCACGACCAGCACCAACTGCCCGCGCTGCACCGTCAGGTCCACGTCCCGGACGGCGACCGTGCCGTCGGAGTGCACCACCGAGAAGCGGCGCAGCTCCAACCGGCGCAGCGGGTTGCGGGGCGGCGACGTCGGCGCGGGCGCGGTCCCGGCGGCCAGGTCGACCGCCGGCACCGCCGCCGTGTACGCGCCCACGCCCGTCATCGCCACCGTCCGGCGCGTCCACACCCGTGCCGACGGCAGCTGGGAGATCAACGACGCGGTGGTCCAGGCGAACCAGCGGGCCGCGCCAAGCGTGGACACGGCCACCAGCACCGCGCCGGCCGACAGCTCGCCGCCCAGGTAGAGGGCCCACGCGCCGATCGGCAGCAGGCCACTGGCCACCGACGGCGTCGACCGCGACCACACCTGGACCGAGATCTCCCGTCGCTGCCGGTCACTGCGCAGCGCGTCCAGGACCGCGAGGTGACGCAGCACCGCCGCCGTGGCACCGGCGAGCTTCACCGTCCGCGCCGCGGAGAGCGCGGAGACCAGGGCGGTGGCGAACGCCGCCCGCGCCGTCACCGTCGCCCGGGCCGCCCGCTCCAGCTTCGGGCCGAACAACGTCGCGGCCAGTCCGGAGACGACCATCGTGCCGAGGAAGAACAGCCCCGGTACGACGCTGCCGGTGACCGCGGTCATGGCGACCACCAGGACCAGCGCGACCGCCTGGTCGAGCACGTTGTCGGCGAGTTGCACCACGCGCTCGGTGTCCCCGCCCTGCGCCACGACCTCGGCCGGGGTGTGCGAGCTGACCCGGCGCGGGCCGGTCTGGCCGTGCACCAGACGCAGGCCGATCCGCAGCATCTGCCGCACCCACCAGTGCGGGAACCAGACGTGCGTGTAGTACGGCAGCGGCAGGGTGATCAGCAGCCCGGTCACGATGCCCAGCGCCGGCAGGTACGGGCTGCCGGTCCCGTCGACCAGGTCGGCCCAGAGCCACGGCAGCAGCGGGCCGTCCAGGCCGAGCAGACTGAGCCCGAGGAACAGCACGATCGCCGCCGCGCCGTACCGGGGGTCGTTGGTGCAGAGCCGGATGATCTCCCGGAAGGTGCGCGCGGGCGGGGTCGGTGGCAACGGCGGCGGCTCGGCCCGCCCCGCCGGCCCCGGCTCACCCGTCACCGCCGGGTCGACCGGACCAGCGCCCGAGCGGGTGCCGGGCGTCCCGGAGCCGCTCAACAGGTCGGTGCCGGCGGCATTCGGACCGGTCAACAGGTCGGTGCCGGCGGCATCCGGACCGGTCAACAGGTCGGTGCCGGCGGCGTCCGGACCGGTCAACAGGTCGGTGCCGCCGCCGGACCGGAACGTCGACGACCCGCCGGCGTACACGGCGGCGTGGCTGGTCGCCAGCAGCTCGGCGAAGCGCGTCGACGTCTCCAGCGGGCCGGCCTCGACCACCGCGCCGTCGGCCAGCACCACCACCTCGTCGCAGCGACGCACCGAGGAGAGCCGGTGGGCGATGACGATGCCGATCCGGTCGCGCAGCAGCCGTTCGGTGGCCCGCTGCACCCGCGCCTCGGTCACCGGGTCCAGCCGGGCGGTGGCCTCGTCGAGGATCACCACGTGCGGATCGCGCACCAGGATCCGGGCGAACGCCACCAACTGCTCCTGGCCGGCGGAGAGCACGTGCCCGCCCTCCCCCAGCCGGGTCGCCAGCCCGTCGGGCAGCTCGGCGATCCAGCCGGCCAGGCCCAGCTCGTCCAACGCCCGGGCAGCGGCGTCGAGCAGCTCCGGGTCGTAGAGCGCGACGTTCTCGGCGAGCGTGCCGGCCAGGATCTCGGTGCGCTGCGGCACCAGCGCCACCCAGCGGCGCAGCTCTTCGACGTCGAGGTCGCACAGGTCGGTGTCGCCGAGGAACACGGTGCCGGGCGGCACGTCCACGGCCCGGGTGAGCACCTTCGCCAGTGTCGACTTGCCCGACCCGGTCCGCCCGATCAGGGCGTACGACCGGCCGCGCGCGAAGGTCAGGCTGAGCCCGCGCAGGGCCGGACCCCGCCCGCTCTCCGGGCCGCTCACCTCGTAGCCGAACGTCAGGTCCCGGATGCGCAGGTCACCCTCGGTCGGGCTGACCCCGCCGACCGGCTCCTGCCGGGCCTTCTGGAGCAGCTGCACCCGGGCCCACGCGCCGAGGGCCTCCTGGAGTTCGGGCACCATCCGGCTGACGTGTTCGGCGGTGGCCCCGAAGGCCAGGGCGAGCAGCCAGATCGCGGTGAGCCTGGCGGCGTCGACCCGGCCGGTGGCCAGGGCCCAGGCCCCGCCGAGCACCACCCCGCCGACGCCGACCCGGATCGTCGCGGTGGCGACAGTCGCCACCCGGGCGGACAGCGTCCAGACCCGGTTGCCGCGGGACAGCACGGTGGCGGCCCGCCGGGCGTACAGCCGCAGCACGTACGGCTGGGCCAGGCTGGTCCGCACGTCGTCCTGACCGTGCACCGCCTCCTCCATCACGGCGGCCAGGTCCGACCAGGCCTCCTCCTCGACCATCCGGGCGGGGCCGATCCGCGCCGTGGGCCGGCGCAGCCCCACCCCCAGCAGCACCGTGAGCAGCAGCATCGCTACCCCGGCCGGCCACCACACGGCCAGCGCCACCACCATCGACAGCAGGCCGACGCAGAGCCCCTGGGCGAGGCGCGAGCCCTGGTTACGCACCGCCGACGCCACCTGGTACACGTCCCCGTCGATGCGGTCGAGCAGCTCCCCCACCGGCGTGGTCTCGAGGCTCGGCAGGTCCTGCCCGAACGCGACCCGGCAGAGCCGCCGACGGACGTCCGCGGACCAGTCGGCGGTGAGCCCGGCCATCAACAGGCTCACCACGAGATCGCTGAGGACCACGGCGGCCAGCGCCGCGGCCAGGACCGCGAAGGAACTCGTCGACCGGTGTACGAGCACCGCGCCGGCGAGCGCCGACGCGCCCGCCTGACCGGCCGCGCCGAGCACGATCAGGACGGCGACGAGCGTCAGACGGCGCGGCGAGGTGCCCCACAGATCACGGAGCAGGCGCATCGGAGTTCCTCCGGACGTGGGTGGCGGAACACCCAGCGTGCCGGCAGCAGACCCGTCGACTCAACCGAATTACCCGCCCTGAGCAGGCCCTGCGGTCAGGTCTGGGCGACCCGGCGCACGATGCCGAGCAGCGCCTCCTGCACGTCGGCGATGGGCCGGTCGGGCTGGAACACCAGCCAGTCCACGGCCACCACCAGACCCACCCCGAACAGCGCCGAGGAGGCGGTGGGCACGTCCAGATCGGCCGGCAGGTCCCCGCTGTCCACCCCGGCCCGTACGGTCTCGGCGATCACCTCGATCGCCTCGCCGCGCAGCAGCCGCAACGTCTGCTGCCACTCCCGGTTGGTCCGCCACATCTCCGACAGCAGCAGTTGGGCGAAGGCCCGGTACCGGCGGATGTACTCCAGTTCGGCGCGGACCAGGGCCGCCAGCGCGGCGCGCGGCGGCTGCCCGGCGACCGCCGCCCGGAACTCGGCGGTGAGCAGGCCGATGCCGTGGCGCAACAACTCCTCGAAGAGCACCGTCTTGGACTCGAAGTTGTAGTAGACCGTGCCCTTCGCGACACCGGCCCGGGCCGCGATGTCGTCCACGGTGGTCGCGGAGAAGCCGCGCTCGGCGATGAGGTCCACCGCGGCGACGAAGAGCCGCTGACGGGTGTCCTCCCGCCGTCTCGACCGTCCGTCCGTCACCGGCCCATCCTCACATGGTCAGATCGGGATGCAGCTTCGCCGGGGTGAGCCGGCGTGAGCGACGGGCCGCGGCGGCGGTCAGGGCCAGCGCCGCCGCCGTGAAGCCGAGCAGCACGAGCACCGCCGTCACCACCGGGCCGGCCGGGCCGCCGTTGATGGTGTGCCGCAGCCCCGCCACCACGTAGCTCATCGGCAACCAGCTGTGGATCGCCTGGAAGAAGCCGGGCGAGGTCTGGACGGGGTAGGTGCCGCCCGACGACGTGAGCTGAAGCATCAACAGGGCCAGCGCGGCGAGCCGCCCGGCGGGGCCGAGCTGCGCCCCCAGCCACTGCATGATCGCGGTGAAGGCGAGCGAGACCAGCGCCAGCAGACCCAGCGTCACGGCGGGACGCACCGGGTCCAGCCCCAGCACCAGCGTCACCACTGTGAAGAGCACCCCGGCCTGGGCCAACCCGACCGCTGCGGCGGGCAACCAGCCGGCCAGCGCGACCCGCCAGGCGGGAGCGCCGGACATGACGTGCCGCCGGTTGACCGGCCGCAGCAGCATGTACGTGATCATCGCGCCGACCCAGAGCGCCAGACCGAGAAAGTACGGCGCGAAGCCGACCCCGTACGAGCCGGCCGGGTGGCGGGCCGAACGGTCCAGGGACACCGGATCGCCGAGGATGCCCGACCGGACGTCCGCGTCGTCGTACCCCGGGATCTTCTTCTCGCCGTCGGCCAGGCCGTCGGCGAGGTCGCCGGCCCCGCCGCCCAGCCGGGTCAGCCCGGAGGCCAACTCGCCGGCGCCGCTCTCCAGCCGGATCAGGCCGTCGGCGAGCCGGTCGCCGCCGGTGCTGAGCCGGTCGAGCCCGCCGTCCAGCTCGCGGGCCCCGGTGGCCAGGCGGAACAGCCCGCCGCGCAGCTGCTCGGCCCCGGTCGCCGCGTCGCCGAGACCGTCGCGCAGTTGGGCACTGCCGTCGGCGAGGGTGCCCAGCCCGGCTGCCAGCTCGTCGACCTTGGCGCGTGCGGCGGCCACGTCGTCGGCCAGGTGCGGCGCCGCGGCGGCGATCTGCCGGGCCGTGGCGGCCACCGCGGTCATCCGCTCGCGCAGCGCGGTCAGGTCGGCCTGGTCGAGACCGTCGACGACAGCCCGCGCCGCCTCGACCCCTGCCGCCGCTGCCGTACGGGCGGCGACGACTGTCGGATCGTCGGCCAGCTCCGGGTGCGCGGCGACCAGGGCGTCGAGCCGATCGCACACCACCTGGGCCTGGGTCTGGGCCTTCCGCGCCCGCTGCGGCAGCGCGTCCAGGCCGTCGGAGAGCGCCTGCGCCCCGTCGGCGATGGCCGTGGCCGACCGCTCGATCCGCTCGGCGTTCTCCCGCAGCACCGGCTCGATGGTCGAGGCCGCACCGTCCACCTTGCTGGCCACCGCGCGGGTCGCCGTCGCGGCGCGCGCGGTGCCGTCGGCGAGCTGCGCGGCGCCGGTTCGCAGCTGGTCCAACCCGGTGGCCAACTCGTCGGCACCCCGGGTGCTCGCGTCCAGGCCGGCTGAGAGCCGGCCCGCCCCGGCCGCGGACCTGTCCAACCCGTCGGCGACCTGCCCGGCGCCGTCGGCCGAGCTGTCCAACCCGTCGGCGATACGACCAGCGCCCTCCTTCGAGCTGCCCAGCCCGTCGGCGAGCTGACCGGCGCCGTCTGCGGCCCGATGAGTCTCGGCCTTGGCATCGGTGAAGCCCACAAGCATCCGGGAGAAGTAGTCCGACGCGGCGCTCTCGGACGCGGCGGCCCGGATCTCGCTGAACGCCGAGCGGGCGAGCAGCCCCGACAGGTAGTTGGTGGCGTCGTCGTTGACCACCTTCAGCTTGCCCCGCTGGGCCGGCTGGCCGGGGTCGGGGCTCGCGGCGAGCGTCGCCGAGAAGTTCGCCGGAATGGAGAACACCAGGTGGTACCGGCCGCTGCGCAGCCCCGCGTCGGCATCGTCGGCGTCGGTGACCTGCCAGCCGAACACTCGACGGTCGATCAGCTCGTCGGTCAGGTCCTGCCCGGCGTGCACCACCGACCCGTCGCTTGCCGTCGCCGGCCGGTCGGCGTTCACCAGGGCGACCGGAATCCGGTCCATCTTTCCGTACGGATCCCAGAAGGCGTAGAGGTAGAGCGCCCCGTAGAGCAGCGGCACGACGGTCAGCACGGCCAGCGCGGTGCGCGGCAGCCGCCCCCGGGTCATCCGGCGCAGCTCGAACCAGGCCAGTCGGACGACGCTCATCGGTTCCCCTCGGTGTCCTGGTCGGTGGCGGTCCCGACGGCGACGACGGTTGTGGGTGGGCCCAGTCGGTGCACGATCGACGGCAGATGCGGTTCCACGTCGCGCGCGGTCACCACCACCGCGATGCCCCGCTCGGTCAGCCGACCGAGAAGGTCCCAGAGCAGGGCACGGTCCGCACCATCCGTGCCCGCGTCGACGTCGTCGGCGAGGATCAGCCCCGGCCCCGCGAGGGTGGCGAGCACCAGCCCGAGCATCTGGCGCTGCACCGGCGTCAGGTCCCGTCCCCGGCTGGCCGGGTCGAGCGGGATGACAGTGCCCAGTCCGGCGCCCTCGATCACGGCGGCGACCGCGTCCCGCCGGCCCTGCCTCGGCGACCCGCGTCTGCCAGTCGGTCGACCGCCCACCGTGCCGAAGAACCCTCGCCGGCCCGTCGACAGTCGGTCGCGCCCGCCTCGGCCGTCGGCCTGGCCTTCGGCGTCGGCTTGGCCTTGGCCTTGGGCTTGGGCTTGGCCCTGGCCCTGGCCCTGGGCTTCGGCTTGGCCTTGGCCCTGGGCTTCGGCTTGGCCTTGGGCTTGGGCTTGGCCTTCGGGTTCGGCTTGGGCTTGGGCTTGGCCCTGGGCTTCGGCTTCGGCTTCGGCTTCGGCTTCGGCTTCGGCTTCGGCTTCGGCTTCGGCTTCGGCAGCGTCGGCGAACTCGGCAGCCGGGAACTTGCCTGCCGCACCGCCACGAAGGGCCATGGGCCCGGCACGGTCAGCTCGCCGCCCGAGCAGCGACAGTCGTTCCGAGATGTGCTCGGCGACCGTCAACTCCGGGTCGGGCTCGTGCACCCCGGCCACGTGACCGAGCGCCGCAGCCGCACGGAGCTCCAACTGGCCTTCGCTCGTGGGGAAGCGGTTCGCCAGGGCGAGGAGCAGAGAGGTCCGTCCGCTGCCGGGCACCCCGACGATCGCGTGCAGCTCACCCGCGTCCACCGCAAGGTCGACACCCCGGAAAACCCACCCCCGAGAGGTACGCAGGCCAAGACCCCTCGCCTCGACCACCATCACGCCCACCCCGATCACTGTACTGACTGGTCAGTCTAAAAACATGGCCCAGCCTAGGCACGATGGCCGGTTTCCGCCCGTCCGGGACGCGTGATCCCCGTCATCACGGAAGCGTGGATGGCGCCACCGAGCCGGACCCCACCACTCCGGCCTTGATCGACGCGAGATCGGCGAAATCGGGGTATCAACCCGCCCCGGACACCCCGACATCGGCGAACCCGAGTCGATCGCCACCCGGAAGCCCCCGCGTCGGCCACGTCCGCTGCCTCGAATGGGCGAGATGTCCGCCCCTACGAGGTCGCTAGGGGGTGGCCTGGGCGGTGATCAACACGAGATCGGCGAAATCGGGGTATCAACCGGTCCCGGACACCCCGATATCGGCGAACCCGAGTCGATCACCACCCAGTTACACCCCGCCAGCCGTGTCCGTTGTGTCGAATAGGCGGGATGTCCGTTTCTGGGCGGTGGTTGGGTGGTGACCGGTCGCATCCGTGGGCTGGAATCGTGGCGGGCCGGGGGTCGTTACATACCCTGACGATCGCAGGACCACGGCCCGCCCCCGCCCGCTCGACCGGGTGGGAAATGGCCGGTCGGGCCGGGTCGTCGCAGACCACCCGAACAACCCGTGGCCCCGCCCCGGGGCCCCGGCGAGGGCCCGGGAATGACCCCAGCCCCGGCGGCCGTTACACACGGTCCGGGCCCCGCGAGCCCCGCTCGCGAGCCGCCGGGAATGACCCCGGACAGCCGGCCGTTACACACGGTCCGGCGCGGCGAGCCCCCTCGCGGGCCGCCCCGGGAATGGCCCCGGCAGGCCGGTCGTTACACCGGGTCCGGCACCGCGAGCCCCCTCGCGGGCCGCCGGGAATGACCCCGGACCGCGGGTCGTTACACACGGTCCCGGCGCCACGAGCCCCGCTCGCAAGGTCGCCGCGCCGCGAGCCCCCGGCTCGCAGGCCCCCAAACTTTTCCCCTTGTTTTGTGCAGCGCCGGACGAGGTGCTCACACCCCACGTCACCGACCCCCGCTGGTGGTGTGTGTGGTGTTCCTACCCCCGAAGGAGCTACCCCCATGAACACGATCTTCCGCAAGAGCATGCTGTCTGTTGCCGGTCTCGCGTTCGCCGGTGGTGTCTTCGCCGGCCCGATCGCCGCGCACGCCAACCCCGTCGACGCCAAGCCCACCGCCGCCGCCGTGCACACCGTGGCGGCGAAGCCGCAGGGCGCGCAGTCGCACATCGACCTCAACGGTGAGCAGACCGGCAACGTCAAGGCGATCATCGCCGCCACGAAGAAGGCCGGCCTGCCCGAGCGCGCCGCGGTCATCTCGATCGCGACGAGCCTGCAGGAGTCGAAGCTGGAGAACCTGGGTCACCTCGGCGACGCCAACGACCACGACTCGCTGGGCCTGTTCCAGCAGCGCCCGACCAGTGGTTGGGGCACGCCGGAGCAGATCACCAACCCGGAGTACTCCACGACCGCGTTCCTCAAGGGCCTCAAGCAGGTTGACGGCTGGCAGGACATGCCGCTGACCGACGCCGCCCAGACCGTGCAGGTCTCGGCCTACCCCGACGCGTACGCCCAGTGGCAGCAGCAGGCCACCGACCTCGTCGCCCAGCACTGGAACAGCTGACCCACCGCACCGACCGATGGCCGGCACCCGACAACGGGCGCCGGCCATCGGCATACCCCGCCGGCACCCCGAAACCGGGGTGCCGGCCATCGTCGTGCCCGAGAGAGATCTTGGACAGTTCCCGTCACCAGCTGACGGAAACTGTCCAAGATCTGAAGGCGCGAGCGCTGGTCGATCAGAAGAGGACGGTGGCGAGCGTGCCGACGGGCTGGAAGCCGCAGCGCTCGTACACCCTGCGGGCCGGCAGGTTGAAGTCGTTGACGTACAGGCTGACCGTGGGGGCGACCCGGAGCAGCGCGTCGCGTACGACGGCGGCCATCGCGCCGGCGGCGATGCCGCGGCCCCGCCACTCCGGCGCGACCCAGACGCCCTGGACCTGGGCGGTCCGTTTGGTCACCACGGCCAGCTCGGCTTTGAACACGACCTTGCCGTCGACGAAGCGGGCGTACGCGCGACCGGCGCGGACCAGGTCGTTGACTCTGCGGCGGTAGCTGCGGCCGGCGTCCTCGGCGAGCGGGGAGACACCGACCTCCTCGGTGTACATGGCGACGGCAGCCGGAAAGAGCCTGTCGACCTCGCCGGAGCGGACGCGGCGTACCTCTGGGTCGGCCGGTACTGCCGGCAGTGTGTCGGTGGCCAGCAGCGGCTGGTTGGGGCGGACGTCGCGGGCTGGGCCCCACGTTCCGGAGAGCCGGTCCCAGAGGCCGAGGACGGCGTCGGCGCGGCCGACGATTGACGAGCAGAGTCGTTCCTCCCCCGCGAGCAGGTCGGCGAAGGCGGACACGGCTGCGTCGTTGGCGAGCACCGGTGTCAGGTTGCCACCGAGCCAGCACAGCGATTCGAGGTTGCGGCGGGCGCCGTACCCCAGGATCCGCCCTTCGGCCCGCCACCAGGAGAGCCCGCGCGCGGCGATGCGCTCCGCGACCTGCGCGCCCGCGAACGGGTCACGGTCGAGGAGGCGCTCGACCGCGCGGCGCTCCGATTCCCCCAGTTGCCGTACCGGCACCGTCAGCACGACTACCAGCCTGCCAGATCGACCCCCCGCCCCGCCGGCCGAGTGGCGAGCCCGCCGTCAGACGGTCAGTGGCTCGGCGACCGGGCTGGGTGGGCGGGTCCGGCCGGCCCACCGGACGACCGGGGGCACCAGGGCACCGAGCAGGAGGAACAGCGCGCCGAGTGTGAGCCATCCCGGTACGCCCCAACCGAGGGCGAGGCTGGTCACCACGACGGGCGCGAGCATCTTGCCCAGTTCGTAGCCCATGCCGTACGTCCCCTGGTACTGCCCCTGCGCCTCGGCGGGCGCCAGCCCGAAGGAGATCCCCCATCCGGCGGCGGAGTGCCACAGCTCGCCGATCACGTGCGCCAGCGACCCGCAGCAGAGCAGGCCGATGGCGCCCGGAGTGGGCAGCGCGCCGCTGGCGGCGAAGAGTACGCAGGCGAGCGCGATGACGACTCCCGCCCGGCGGGACGCGCGGGCGGCCCCGGGCAGGGTGACGGCGCTGCGTGCGGCGCGTACCTGCAGGAGCACCACGAGTGCGGTGTTGACCAGCGTCAGCACCGAGATCATCCAGGCCGGCGCCGTGGTGTGCCCGGCGATCCACAACGGCAGGGCGAGGGTGAGCAGGCTGAAGTGCATGGACATCAGCCCGTCGAGCAGGGTGAAGGCGAGGAACGGGCGGTCCCGTAGGGCGACCAGCCGGGGTCCCCGCGTCGGGGCGGCGACGGGTGCGACGGTGGGCAGCCGGACGGAGATCGCCGCTGCGGCCAGCGACGCCACAGCCGTGGTCAGGATCAGCGTGAGGTAGCCGGCGCGGGTGTCGGCGGCGATGGCGAAGCCGCCGAGGACGGCGCCGACGGAGATCCCGACGTTGGTGGTGGCCCGCAGGTAGGCGCGGGTGTGCACCCGCTGGTCGGGTGGGATCGCGCCGGCGATGAGCGCTCCCCGGGCGCCGCGCTCGACGGCGTCGGCGAGCGCCGTGGCGGCGCCGACCAGCAGGAAGGCGGCGAACGAGCGGACGGTGACCAGCCCGGCGGTCAGGATGCCGGCCGCGATCAGGCCGCCGACCTGTGCGCCGCGCGGCCCGACGCGGTCGGCCAGGTAGCCGCTGGGCGCGCTCGCGAGCACGCCGACGAGTGCCGAGATGGTCAGCCCGACGCCGACCTGGGTGGCCGAGAGGCCGACCGAGCGGGTGAGGAAGAGCGCGCTGGCGACCAGCCAGAGGCCCCGCCCGACGGTCTTGACCAGGGTGCCGAGGGTGAGGATCCGGGCCGGGCCGGGTGGTGGGAGCAGGCGCATGCCCGACACCTTAACAAGACGTACGTACGGTTTGTAAATAGCGGCTTGTCGGCGATGCATTGCCGATATATCGTTGATGCATCAGCGACAGTACGAGGAAAGGAAGAACCCCATGAGGTTCCATCGACAGCACCACCCGATGCACGAGGCCCGGATGCGGGGGTTCGGCTTCCCGCCGGTCCCGCCCGGCCCGCACGGCCACGGCCACGAGCACGGCGGCCCCTGGGGCGGACGCGGTCGCGGGCGGGGCAGGGGCCGACGCCCCAACGTCCGGGGCGCGGTGTTGGCCCTGCTCACCGAACGGCCGATGCACGGCTACGAGATGATCCAGGAGATTGACTCCCGCACCGGCGGCGCATGGCGGCCCAGCCCGGGTTCGATCTACCCCACGCTCCAGCTCCTGGAGGACGAGGGTGTGATCGCCGCCAGCACCGAGGAGTCCAGCGGTGGGCGCAAGCGGTTCACGGTCACCGAGGCCGGGCAGGCGGAGGCCACCGCGGCTGCGGAGAGCCCGGCCTGGGCGGACGTCGCCCAGGGCACCGTGAGCAGCTGGCACGACATCCGCGACTCCGGCGCGCAGGCGATGAACGCCCTGCGTCAGGTGATGATGAACGGCACCGACGACCAGCGTGAGCGGGCCGCCCAGGTGCTCGACGAGACCCGGCGCAAGCTGTACGCGATCCTCGCCGAATCCGAGTGAGATGCGCCGGAACGAATGCGGGCCGCTCCCCGAGGGGGAACGGCCCGCATTCTTCGAACCGACTCAGTGCACGGTGACGGTCGGGCCGGTGACCAGCCCACGCAGCTCCTCGGGAAGCTCGGCGCCCATCTCGTCGGCGATGCGCAGCGCCTCCTCGATCAGCGTCTCCACGATCTGCGCCTCGGGCACCGTCTTGACGACCTGGCCCTTGACGAAGATCTGGCCCTTGCCGTTGCCGGAGGCGACGCCGAGGTCGGCCTCGCGGGCCTCGCCCGGACCGTTGACGACGCAGCCCATGACGGCGACCCGCAGCGGCACCGGCAGCCCTTCCAGGCCGGCGGTGACCTCCTCGGCGAGCTTGTAGACGTCCACCTGGGCCCGCCCGCAGGACGGGCAGGAGACGATCTCCAGACCGCGCTCGCGCAGGCCGAGGGACTCCAGGATCTGGTTGCCGACCTTGATCTCCTCGACCGGCGGGGCGGACAGCGACACCCGGATGGTGTCGCCGATGCCCTCGGCGAGCAGGGCGCCGAAGGCGACAGCCGACTTGATGGTGCCCTGGAAGGCCGGCCCGGCCTCGGTGACACCGAGGTGCAGCGGGTAGTCGCACTGCTCGGCGAGCTGCCGGTACGCGCGGATCATCACGACCGGGTCGTTGTGCTTGACCGAGATCTTGATGTCGCGGAAGCCGTGCTCCTCGAACAGCGAGCACTCCCACAGCGCCGACTCGACGAGCGCCTCGGCGGTGGCCTTGCCGTACTTGCTCAGCAGCCGCTTGTCCAACGAGCCCGCGTTGACGCCGATCCGGATCGGCACCCCGGCGTCCCCGGCGGCACGGGCGATCTCCTTGACCTTGTCGTCGAACTGGCGGATGTTGCCCGGGTTGACCCGGACGGCCGCGCAGCCCGCGTCGATCGCGGCGAAGACGTACTTGGGCTGGAAGTGGATGTCGGCGATCACCGGGATCTGCGACTTCTTGGCGATCGCGGGCAGCGCCTCGACGTCGTCCTGCGACGGCACCGCCACCCGGACGATCTGGCAGCCGGACGCGGTCAGCTCGGCGATCTGCTGAAGGGTCGCGTTGACGTCGGAGGTGAGGGTCGTGGTCATCGACTGCACGGACACCGGCGCACCGCCGCCGACGGGCACCGAACCGACCATGATCTGGCGGCTGGCCCGACGGGGAGCGAGCGGCGGGGGCGGCACGGCGGGCATACCGAGACTGATAGCGGTCACTTCAGGCACTCACCTTGAGAAGAGCGTGATCGGGTTGACGACGTCCGCGGCGATGGTGAGCAGCGTGAACGCGCCGCCGATCAGGATCACCGCGTACGTGAAGGGCATCAGTTTGAGGTAGTCGACCCGGCCCGGGTCGGCCCGGCCGATCCGGGCGTAGACCCAGGAGCGGACCCGTTCGAACCAGGCGATGGCGATGTGGCCGCCGTCCACCGGGAGGAGCGGAAGCAGGTTGAACACCCCGATGAAGAAGTTCAGCGACACGAAGAGCATGAAGAAGACCAGCCAGGCGTTGTTCTGCACGGCCTCCCCGCCGAGCCGGCTGGCGCCGACGACGCTGATCGGGGTGTCCACGTCCCGCTCGCCGCCGGTGAGGGCGGTCCACAGGGCGGGGACCTTCTGCGGGATGCGCTGCAACGCCTGCGCGGTGCCGACGGCGAGTTGACCGGTGAAGTCGGCGGTGGCCCCGAAGGCGGCCCCCGGCCCGTACGTCACGCGGGTGGGGGTGCTGGGCACGAGACCGACGCCGAGCGCGGCCACCGGCGCGGCGGCGCCCTTCGGGTCGTCCAGGGGCGGCCGCTGGGTCTGCGCGAGCACCGTGCTGGTGCTGCCCGCCTGCCCGTCGCGGACGTACTCGATCCGCGTGGTGTCGCCCGGCTTGAGACTGCGCAGGGTGGTCAGCAGGTCGCCGTAGTTGGCGATCGGGGTGCCGTTGATCGAGGTGATCCGGTCGCCGTCGCGCAGCTGTGCCTGGGCGGCCGGGCTGGCCGCGTCGGCGGGGGTGCACGCCCGCACCGCGTTCTCCGGCACCACGCAGTCGCTGAGCTGGATGACCGCGGGCTCCTGGCGGGCCTGCGCGTCGGTGGTCGGGAAGTCCGGGTTGGGCAGGCCGGCGGAGACGGCGAGGATCCAGATGGTGATCAGCGCGAGCGCGAAGTGCGTGATCGAGCCGGCGGCCATCACGATCGTCCGCTTCCAGACCGGGTAGCGCCACATCACCCGCGACTCGTCGCCCGGCTCGACGTCGTCGTCCTGCGGAGTCATCCCGACGATCTTGCAGAAGCCGCCGAGCGGGATGCCCTTGAGGCCGTACTCGGTCTCACCCCGCTGGAACGACCAGATGGTGGGGCCGAAGCCGACGAAGTACTTCGTCACCTTCATCCCGAACATCTTGGCGGTGAGCAGGTGCCCCGCTTCGTGCAGACTCACCGAGACGAGGATGGCCAGGGCGAAGAGGACCACCCCGAGCAGGTACGACATCAAGCTCCTTCCACCGAACCCGCGATGATCTCCTGCGCGTGCGCGCGCGCCCACGATTCGGCCGCGAGCACGTCCCCGACGGTACCTGGTTCGGCGAAGTCCGGAGCGTCCTCCAGCACGCGCTCCAGGGTGTCGACGATGCCGAGGAACGGCAGCCGACCCGCCACGAAAGCCGCCACGCACTCCTCGTTCGCCGCGTTGTAGATCGCCGGGCGGCAGCGTCCGGCCTCCCCGGCGGCCTTGGCCAGCGCGACGGCCGGGAACGCCTGATCGTCCAGCGGCGCGAACTCCCAGGTGTGCGAAGCCGTCCAGTCGACGGCGGTGGCGGCCTCGGGCACCCGGTCCGGCCAGCCGATGCCCAGCGCGATCGGCAGCCGCATGTCCGGTGGGCTGGCCTGGGCGATCGTCGACCCGTCGACGAACTCGACCATCGAGTGGATCACCGACTGGGGGTGCACCATCACCGTGATGTCGGCGTACGGCACGTCGAACAACTCGTGCGCCTCGATCACCTCAAGGGCCTTGTTGACCATCGTCGCCGAGTTGATCGTGACGACCGGCCCCATGTTCCAGGTCGGGTGCGCGAGCGCCTGCTCCGGTGTGACCTGCGTCAGCTCGTCGCGCCGCCGCCCCCGGAACGGGCCGCCGCTGGCCGTGACGATCAGCCGCCGCACCTCGCCGCGCGCCCCGGAGCGCAGACACTGGGCCAGCGCCGAATGCTCCGAGTCGACAGGCACGATCTGCCCCGGCCGCGTCACCGCGGCCTTGACCAGCGGGCCGCCGGCCACGAGCGACTCCTTGTTGGCCAACGCGAGAGTACGACCACCGCGCAGAGCGGCCAGCGTAGGAGCGAGGCCCAGCGAGCCGACCACCCCGTTGAGCACGACGTCGCACGGCCACTGCGCCAACTCGGTCATGGCGTCCGGCCCGGCCACGATCTTGGGAAGTTTGAAGTCGCCGGTGGCCCAGCCCCGCCGGCTCGCCTCCGCGTAGAACGCCAGTTGCAGGTCCTGCGCGGCGGACGCCTTGGCCACCCCGACCGCCTCGACGCCCAGTTCGAGGGCCTGCGCGGCGAGCAGCTCGACGTTGCCGCCGCCGGCGCCGAGCGCCACCACCCGGAACCGGTCCGGGTTGCGCCGGACGATGTCGATGGCCTGCGTGCCGATCGAACCGGTGGACCCGAGCAGAACAAGGTCGCGGGGGGAAGTCACGAGCCCATTCTCCCCCACCGCCGCTGTACGCCCGCTGGGAGCCTCAGCCCTCCCCGCGCCCTTGATCGACACCACATCGCCGACCTCGCGGGATCCGAATCCCCGGACACCCCCACCTCGCCGAACTCGTGTCGATCACGGGCGCGCGAGCCTCACCCTGTTCGCCCGACCCGTCGGGTGCCGCCTCCTCGCCCAGCAGGTCGGCCGGATCGATGGAGAACTCGAACGGCTCCCGCATGACGAACCGCGTTCCGGCCGCAGCGGCGGGCTGTACTCCCCCTCGGTCAACTCGTACAGCGGATCGCACACCGACTCCGCCAGCGATCAGCCGTAGATCGTGGTCATCGCGAGGGTCGGCTGACCACCGTGAACTCGATGAAGGCGGCCCAGGCCGAGGGGGTGAAGGTGACGCCGTCCATGCCCGACCGTCATGATCATGCGTCTGATCGTCGGATGGCCCAGGGTGTCCTACTCCGTAAGCATCAGCGGCGGTCACGGTCAAACACGGAGGGGACCACATGAACCAGAAACTTCAGGCGCGCGCGTTCGAACGGGTGGCGTCGATCCTGCAACCCGGCGAACAGCCGGTCACCGCGACCCGGGCGATGGTCGGCAGTTTCTCCGCCGGCCGACTCGGGACTGTCGTCTCGCAAGGGCTGATCACCGCGGGTGCCGGGGCGGTGGGCCACGCGCTGTCGCGGACCAAGAAGCAGTTCGTCGTCCTCACCAACCGGCGACTCATCTTCCTGCCGCAGACCTTCCTCGGCGGGCCCGGCACCGGCGTTCTCGGCGAGGTGCCCCGGGAACACGTCGCGCTCGCCGAGGCGAAGATGGGCATCGTGAGCCTGCTGCGTCTCGCCTTCGGCGACGCGGGAGACGGCGTCACGTTGACCTTCCCCCGGGTGGACAAGAAGAACGCCGAGGCCCTCGCGGCGGCCCTGGCGCCGGTGCCGACCGCCTGACCTGCCCCGGCCAGCAGGGGGCATATGCAGATCTTGGACAGTTTCCGTCCGGTGCGGACGGAAACTGTCCAAGATCTGCAGGAGTGGCGGCCGCCAGGCGTCCGCTCAGGTGGGCCTGGTCACGATCGGGCCGATCCCGGTCAGATGACCCTCGGTGAGGACAATGACCTGGTCAGCGGTGACCGAAACGATCCGGCGGACCTGTTCGGGCAGCGCGACGGACCGGATGACGCGGCCGGTGGCGATCTCCCAGACCCGCAGGACCCGGTCGGCGCAACTGGTGGCGAGCACCGGAACGCCGTCGAGGATGGCTGGCAGCAGCACGCCGACCCTGTCGGGGTGCGTCAGGGCCGGCCCGGCCGGCTCCCCGGTGGTGATGTCCGCGCAGGTGACCGTGCCGCCCACGACGCTGATCACCACGGCATCGAGTACGTGTAGTCCGCTGACAGCGGCCGCCCCGGGCCAGTTCCGGCCTTCCGGTGCGGTTCGACCGGTGCGTTCGGCGAACCGGCCCGGCGGGGCCAGCTCGGTCAGATCGGTGCTGTCGAACCAGCGAAAACCGCCGGCCTCGGTCCCCGTCAACACGACGGTGCGGCCGTGCAGGTCACCGAGTGCGATCGAGGTCGTCTCCCGCAGGTCCAGTCGGAGGGAGGCGCGCAACGCCAGCGTGGTCGCGTCCCAGACGGCGAGGGTGCCTCCGCGGTCGGCCGCCGCGATCAGGCCGTAGCCCGTGGTGACCGCGTGCAGCACGGCGGGGGTCAACGGGGGCTCGGGCGCGGTGTGGGTCTCGCCGGTGGCCAGGTCGACCGTCGTCGGCTGAAGTCTCGACATCACGACGAGCACGTCGCGGCCAGCAGCGGTGGCAGCTTCCAGTAGCGGGTCCCACTCCGTGGCCCGGTGGGTGATGTGTCGTTCACCGGCCGGCCGGTGAACATCTCGCCCGTCGGTGGCATCGACGACCTCGAACGCCCCGGTGCGGTCCACGGCGACAACCACGGGTCGCCCGCCGATCGTCGACGACACCGCGTCGCCGAAGTAGGGCCCCTCCGGGTCATCCTGCGTCGGAGGGTCGGTGAGGTCGAAGAGGTTGGCCCGCCCCTCGGTGCTGCCTCCCTGCGCCGCGAAGAGGTACGAGCCGTACACGGCCACCTTGTCGACATGCTGGGTGAAGTCGGTCCGGATCGTCCCCCGCAGGGTGCCGTCCCGCAGGTCCACGATCCGCAGCGCGCGTCGCTCACCGAGCACGGCCCAGGCACCGTCGGCGATGAACACCGGTGCCCCGCGCGGGTCCGTCGTGGTGGGAAACTGCGCGACCGGTGCCGCCGTGGTGGGATCCCAGAGGGTCAGCAGGCCGCTGCCGGCGACCGTCACCGCACGCCGCTGACCGTCCAGCATCGTCCAGCCGCCGCACGTCGTCGGCTCGGCCATGGCGACGTCGCCGGAGCGGCGCAATCCGTCGAGGTCGTGGAAACACAGCGTCATCGTGGTGTCGTCCTCGCCGCCGAGGCTGAGGACGACCGGAGCCCCGTCGGTGCTGATCGCCACCTCAAAGACGTAACCGCTGTGCGCGGCGGTCCTGGCCAACTGCCGACCGTCGGCCAGATCCCACAGGAGCAGGTAGCCGTCCTCGGTGCCGGTGACCGCGACCCCGGCACCGACCGCGAGGCTACGGAGGCGGCCCGCACGGCGGGGAACGTCGTCGGGGTCAGTGGCCAGCAGAAGTTTCCCGGACGCGACATCCCATACGCGCAGCCGCTCCTCGTCCACGGCGACGACGGCGTCACCGTCGAACACGGCCCCCGGATAGTAGTGATCGTGCGGCCCCTCCAGGCGGACCACGTCGGCCTCGCCCCCGGCCAGAGGGATGCGATGGACACGGCCGCCGGCCATGGCCCACGCGTACGTGTCATCCAGATGGACCCCGTTGATCGAGGAGTTGAGCTGGTGCACCTGCCGCAGTGCCGGACTCAACGGCTCGCCAGCCGTCCACCGGGGCTGGCACGCCCCGGGGTCCTTCGCCAGCAACTGCTCCGCGCGCTCGGACTGTCCACTGCGTAGCAGCCACAGCATGCGCTCCAACCGATCCACCCCGCACCTCCTGACGATCTCGCGCAGGCTATCCCGAACGTGCGACGGGTCGACGTGCGTGCGCCTGAGGATGCTGGCCGAGCAGCCGGTGATCGACTCGGTTTCGTGGAAATCGGGGTATCCGCGGAACGCGGATACCCCGAAATCGCTGAAGGCGCGTTGATCGAGAGTGGTTGGAACGGCCGGGGACCGCCGGAGCGGCCCCCGGCCGGGACTAGCCCCCGTTGATGACGAACTGTGAGCCCGGCTCGACGACGATGGCGCCGTCGGCCGAGTTGGTGATGGTCACGTTGGTCAGGTTGGCGTTGCCGCGCGCGCCGCCCATCGCGAGGATGCCGGCGCCGTTGTTGGATTTGTCGATCCGTACGTTGGTGATGGCGACATTCGGCATGTTGCCGCCACCGTTCTTGAACTGGATGCCGTCGTACGTCGAATCGATGATGTCGGTGTCGCGGATGGTGACCCCGACGATGTCCCGGGTGGCGGGGAAGAGCGTGATGGCGCCGAACTCCTGGTCCTCGTTCCAGAACGCGCCGCCGGTGCGGTAGAGCCCGTTGTTGGCGATCAACGTCGTGCCGGAGAACGGCAGCGGGTCGTGGTCGGTCGCCAGCATGATGCCCGGGTAGTTCGCGGTGTCGTAGATCAGGTTGTTCTCGATCGAGTTGTCGTAGCCGCCGTAGATGGCGATGCCGTTGGCCCGCCAGGGCAGCTGGACGGTGTTGTTGACGAAGTGGTTGTCGTGGGCGATGTCGACGCTGCGGTCCTTGACGTACGGGTTGGCCCAGACGGCGAGCGCGTCGTCGCCGGTGGTGCGGAACGACGAGTTGAACACCCGCGAGTTGCGCGTGCCGTTGCTGAAGTTGATGCCGTCGGCGTACGTGTCGCGGATCCGCATGCCGGTGAACTCCAGCCCGTCGGCCGGGCCCCACAGCTCAGGGATGTTGTCGTAGTCGCGGCCCACCCAGACACCCACGTTGGCGTGCTCGATCCACACGTTGCTGATTTTGGTGCCGGTGCCGAATCGGCCGTTGAGACCGACGCCACCCTCGGCGTTGCCGTCGCCGCCGCGGATCCGGCCGGAGCCGAAGATGGCGATGTCGGAGATCTGGGTGTTCTTGTCGATGTCGAAGCCGAAGTTGCCCTCGTGCGGGTGGTTGATGCCGCCCACCACGTTCTGCGGTTCGGTGAGCGTGTAGAGCTGCGAGTGCCACATGCCGGCGCCCCGGATCGTGACGTTGCTGATGCCGACCTGGTTGTACATGCCCCGGTTCTGCGGGTCGTCGGTCAGGATCTTCTGCTCCTGCCGCCACTGCCCGGCGGGGATCCAGACGCAGCCGATGACACCGTTCTGGTCGTCGGTCACGGCCCGCTGGATGGCTGCGGTGTCGTCGAGCCCGTCGTTCGGAACCGCGCCGTACGCGGTGATCGAGGTGCAGCCGGCGGGCTGGCTCGCCGGCGGCGCCACCTGCTCCAGGTCGATCATGTCGATCACGTAGAACGAGGCGGTGTCACCCGAGTCGCGCTGCAACTTGAACCGGGTGCCGGCCGGGTACGACTGCGCCAGCAGCGCGTTCGACTCGTCGAAGAGCCGCCGGGCGTCGGCCTGCGGGGTGTTGGTCAGCGCCTCGGGCCCGTCGGTGTTGCCGTAGAGCCAGCTGTGCTTCGACGACAGGGTCAGCTTCCGGGAGAACACGTCGTTGACGTAGAGGCTGATGGTCGCCTCGATGCCGCCGCCACCGGGCGCGTCCGGGATCGAGTTGCGCACCACTATGGAGTTGGCCTGGTTGGCCGAGGTGAACTCGACGAACTGGCCGGTGCTGGTGAGCCGTACCGACTTGCGGCCGGAGGACTCGCTGGCGAAGTTGGTGTGCCCGAAGGTGCGCAGCGGGTCGGTCTCCAGCAGCGTGCCCTGGTAGCGGCCGGCCTCGGCCTCGTAGGAGACGTACGGGACGGCGGCCCCACGGCCGACCACTATCGACTGGCTGAACGCGTTGTTGCCCTCGTTGGTCTCGGTGACCACGTTCGTCGCGTCGGCGGTGGCGGTGAGGGTGGCGCCGCCGCTGGTGGCGGTCCAGCTGCCGGTGACGGCCACGGTGACCGTCGCGCCGGCGGCGATCGAGGCGGTGGTGGTGTTGAGCGTGGTGCCGCCCGCCACCAGTCGGGTGACTGTGGTCGCGCCGGTCGCGGTGGTGCCCCGGTTGCGGACCGTCACGGTGAAGGTGACGGACGCCCCGACGGCCGGGTTCGGCGGGTTCGAGGCGATGCTGAGCACCTGGAGGTCCGGGCCCGGCGCCTGCGCGACCACCAGCGGCGACGCCGCCGTGAGGCTGTTGTTGCCGTTGTTCTGCTCGACGATCGTGTTCGTCGGGTCGACCACCGCCGAGACGGCGTAGCTGCCCATCGGCCGCGTACCGGCGTTGAACGACACGGTGGTCGAGCCGCCCGCGGCGAGCGCGCCCACCGTGGCGCTGCCGACGACCGCGCCGGCCAGGCTGAAGTTCACGGTCGTAGCACCGGCGGACGCGGAGCCGACGTTCTGCACCACGGCCGAGAGGGTGACCGGGGAGACCTCGCTGGGCGACGAGGGCGACCAGGTCAGCGAGCTGACGACCAGGTCCGGGTTGGGCGCCGGGGTGCCGCACACCTCCAGCTCGGCCACCTGGCCGGACGGGGCGCCGGTGTTGCCGGTGAACCGCAGCTGCACGTCCGCGGTGGTCGCGGTGACCGGGATGGTCACCACGTTGGTGCCCTGGGCGAACTGGTACGCCGCCGCCGACACCAGGCTGGTGTACGCCGACGACGCCTGGTCGCGGCCGAGGACACCGATGGTCTGGGTACGGGTGCCCCAGGCCGGGTCCGGGTTGAGCTTCACCGTGACAGCGGAGATGGCGTGGTTCGCGCCCAGCGCCACGGTCAGGTTCTGCGGGTAACTGGCCGCGCCCTCCCAGTAGGTGGTGAGCTGCCCGTCGTTCGCCTTGTCCGGCGTGAAGCTGAAGGTGGAACCGCTCGCGGTCATGCTCTTGCCCTGCGCCACGTTGGTGCACGCGGGCGGGTTGCTGCCGGTCCGGGTCACCGTGTTGCTGGTGCCGGAGAGGTTGCCGGCGCCGTCGCGGGCGCGCACGTAGTACGACACGGTAGCCGTCGCGGGCTGGGTGTCCTGATAGGTCAGCACCGTGCCCAGCGTCGCGATCAGGCTGCCGCCCCGGTAGACGTTGTAGCCGGCCAGGCCGCTGCCGCCGGAATCGGTCGACGCGCCCCAGGTGAGCGTGATCGTGCTGCCCGACGTGCTCTGGGACAGCGTCCCCGGCACGCTCGGCGCGGTGGTGTCACCGCTGCCGGTACGGGTGACCGTGTTGCTGTTGCCGGACAGGTTGCCGGCGGCGTCGCGCGCCCGGACGAAGTACGACACTGTCGCCGTGGCCGGCTGGGTGTCGTTGAAGGTGGTCACGTTCCCGACGGACTGGAGGAACGCGCCGTTGCGGTAGATGTCGTAGCCGGCGATGCCGCTGCCGCCCGCGTTGTCGGTGGACGCGACCCAGTTGAGGGTGATGGTGGTGCCCGACTGGGTGTAGGAGAGGTTGCCCGGCACGCTCGGCGCTGTGGTGTCCGGGGTGGTCGTGCCGCTGCCGTACACCTCCAGTTCGGAGAGCTGCCCGGCCGGCCAGCCGCTGTTGGCGGTGACGGTGATCCGCACGTAGCGGGTGGAGGCCGAGCTGACGTTGATGGTGACGGTGCTGCCGCTCGCCGGGTTGAAGGTGTACGTCTGCGACCCGACCAGGTCGGTGAACGACGACCCGGTGGCGCTGCCCTGCACGCTCAACGTCTGCGTACGGGTCGCCCAACCGGAGGTCGGCAGCTTCAGCACGACCTGGTTGACCGACTGCGACGAGCCGAGATCGACCTGCACCCACTGGGGGAACGAGTTGTTGAGGCTCTCCCAGTAGCTGCCCGCGTTGCCGTCTACGACCTTCGACGAGTCGTAGACGTCGGCGTGGCCGCTCTCCTGGGTGGGACGGCCCTGGGCGAGGTTGGTGGCGGCCGGGGCGAAGGCGCTGCTGGCCGGGGCGGCGGGGCGGGCGGCGCCGGCCGGGCTCGCGATCGCGGTCGCCCCCGCCGTGGCCATCAGGGTGGCCGCGGCCATGGCCGCCACCATCCTGAACAGATTCGTTCGTCTCATCACTGTCCTTGTCGTCGGGGGACGGTTGCCGCGGCGGCGTGACCACGGGGTGGGGGTGCGGCGGTGCAGCGCCGGCCCACGCGGGAGTGGGCCGGCGTCGAGAGAGACGGGGGTACGGACCGCGCGGGGCACGACCAGCAACGGGCCCAGAGCGGCCCGCCGAATCTTCCGCATACGTGCTCGAAATCGTGCACGTCTTTGTCGAAATCTTGCGTTACTTTGGCCAAAGGTTACTGACGTGCTACGGGAGCGTCAACACTTCGACAGCCGTGACTATTGATGGGCTCTTCTGCCCCGACGCCCGACGCGCCGTCCCCACACACGGCGAAGGTGCGGCCCCCGACGACTGGAGGCCGCACCTTCGCCGATGCCGCGCGGATGTTGCGTCAGAAAGTGCGGGAACGATCAGGCGTCTGGTGCCGCCAGGACGAACGTCTCCAACAGCTCCCCGCCGTACCAGTCGGTGCGCTGACCCACATGGGTCATGCCCAGCCTCCGAGCGACAGCCATCGACGGCTCGTTGCCCGGCGACACGACCGCGTAGATCTCCCGGGTGCCGGCGGCGAACTCCCGCGCGACGAGCGCACGCGCGGCCTCGGTGGCGTAGCCGTGACCCCACGAGTCCGGGTGCAGGTGCCACCCCGTCTCGATGTCCTCGGTCCGCACCGTCTCGTCCCGCCCCGGCAGCGGCTTGAGCAACGCGGTACCGGCCACCTGACCGGTCTCGCGCACCTCGACCGCCCAGGTGCCGTACCGGCCACCGTCGGCGGCGTGCCGGTCCTGCCAGAACCGCAGCCGCTCGACGGCCTGGGCCGGGTCGGTCATCGGCAGGCCCGGCGAGGCGCCCAACCAGCGAGTGATCTCCGGGCGGGAGTAGATGTCGTAGATACGGGCCAGATCGGCCGGATCGTCGGTCCAGTCGCGCAGGATGAGACGTTCGGTGGTGACAACAGTCATGACCGGCGATCTTAAGGAGTGACCGCCCCGAGGACAGGGAAGGAGAACCCGATGGGCAACGGATGGCAGCGCGCGAAGCGGATCACCAGTGCCGCGTTCCGTCCGGTGCGCGGGCGGGACCTGTCGCTGCACGCGGCCGCGATCACCTTCTACGGGGCGATCGCCGTGGTCCCGGTGGCCCTGCTGGCCCTCTGGCTCACCTCACTGATCGCGGGCGCCGATCGGGTACGCCGGCTCACGTCGTACGCCGTGGAGGCCCTGCCGACGGCGATCGGGGCGCCCCGGGCGGTGGCCGCGCTTGTCGACGCCGGGGTGGAGTTGACCCCCGTGCTGGCCCTTGCCTCGCTGCTGCCCGCGTCGCTGTACGGCGAGGGGCTCCGCCGGGCGTTCGTGTCGGTGGCGGCCCCGCGCAGCGACGAGCACCTGGTCGGTTGGCGAGGTCGACTGCTGCTGCTGCCGCTGCTCGCGCCGGCACCCGCGCTGCTGCTGTCGATCCTGCTGGCGCTCCCGGTCACCACCCACCTGGTCACCCAGGGCGGCTGGCTCGGCGCTCTGGGGGTGGTGCTGTCGTTCCTGGCGGTGTGGCTGGTGCTCACACCTGTGGTGGTGTGGGTGTTCCGGGTGGTGGGGCCCGCATCGCCGGACTGGCTCTCCACCCTCGGGCTCGGGTCGTTCACCGCGGCGAACCTCTCCGGGTTCATGCACGGCTTCGTGCTGTTCGCGTCCCTGCCGCTGGATCTGGGCGCACCCTTCGGCGGCTTCGACGAGATCGGCGCCGGCGTGGCCGTGCTCCTGTGGCTGTACCTGTTCCACGTGATCGTCCTGGCCGGCTACTCCGCCACCCTGGCCCTCTCCCGCTGGCGTGCCCAACGCGCTCCCCGGCCGAGTTGATCAGCGCGCGGTGGGCTGACCCCGCGCGGTGGTGGGGCTAGGCTGCGGCGGCATGAGCAGTGAACTTCCCGGCCGGGCCGACGTCGTGATCGTCGGTGCCGGGCACAACGGTCTGGTCTCGGCCATCCTGCTGGCCCGCGCCGGCCTGGACGTCCTGGTGCTGGAGGCGGCCGACGTCATCGGCGGCGCGACCCGCACCGAGAACCCGTTCCCGAAGGTGCCGGGGCTGCGCCACTCCACCGGGTCGTACCTGCTCGGGCTCATGCCGCCGGAGCTGCTCGCCACCCTCGACGTGCGGATTCCGGTGCTGCGCCGCGACCCGCACTACTTCCTGCCGACGCCCGGCGGCCTCGGCTCGCCGTACCTGCTCTTCGGCAGCGACACCGCCGCCACCCGGGCGCAGCTCGCCGAGTTCTTCTCCCCCGCCGACGTGGCCGCCGACGACGCGATGCAGGCCGAGCTGGCCGCGCTGCGCGAGGACCTCGCCCCGGCCTGGCTGGCCGAGCCGCTGAGCGCCGAGGAGACCGCCGAGCGGCACGTCCGCCCGGCGCTGCGGCAGGTCTTCGTCGACCTCGTCCGGGGCTCGGTCGCGGACTACCTGGCCCGGTTCGAGTTCCGCTCCGAACTGCTGGTCAGCATGTACGCGGTCACCGACGGGCTCTCCGGCCTCAACGCCGGCCCGGACGACCCCGGGACCGGCCACAACTTCCTCGTGCACAACATGTGCCGGCTGCCCGGCTCCGGCGGCACCTGGATGATCGCCGAGGGCGGGATGGGCACCGTCTCGGCCACGTTCGCCGACGCCGCACGCGCCGCCGGAGCGACGATCCTGACCGGTACGCCGGTGCGCGCGGTGACCCTGGACGGCGGCGCGGCCAGCGGAGTCGTGCTGGCCGACGGCCGGCAGGTCGCCGCGCGGGTGGTGCTCGGCGCGTGCGACCCGTACCGGCTGATGGACCTGGTGCCCGACGGCGCGCTCCCGGCGTCGCTCGGCGAACGGATGTCGGCGGTCCGCCGCCCCGGCACCACCCTGAAGCTCAACCTGGCGCTCACCGACCTGCCGCGGTTCTCCTGCCTGCCGGCGGGCACGCCGAGCCCGTTCGGCTCGACAATCCACCTGCTGCCCGGGTCCGCGTCGCTGGTCGGCGGCGACTCCGCCTCGCCGATGACCGCGCTGCGTGACATGTGGGCGGACGTGCAGGCGGGGCGGCTGCCCGCGGAGCCGACGATCGAGTGGTACCTGCACACCACAGTCGACCCGTCGCTGTCCGACGCCGCCGGGCACCACTCGTCGGCGCTGTTCGTCCAGTCGGTCCCCTACGAGCTGGCCGGCACCACCTGGGAGGCGGAACTGCCCGGCTACGTCGACCGGCTCGTCGCGATCGTCGAGCGGTACGCGCCGGGCACCGCCGACCTGATCGCCGACGCGGTGCCGCTGCCCCCGCCGGGCATCGAGAAGCACTTCGGCATCACCGGCGGTCACATCCACCACGTCGACAACACCGTCTCGTTCACCGACCGGATGCCGTACGCCACAGGCATCGACGGCGTGTACGCGGGCAGCGCCGGCTGCCACCCGGCGGGCAGCGTCATCGGCGCCGCCGGCCACAACGCCGCCCGACGCATCCTCGCCGACCTGGGGTCTGTTTCCTGAACGGCGGTCGAGCCGAGGCGGGGGCCGGGCGGCGATCCGGCAGGGCGCGTTCCCAGCAAACAGGCCCTACGCCGCTGACCGGCCCTCGCTCGTGCCGGCGGACGGCCGGAGGTCGCCCGGGCCGCCGATCAGGTAGTAGCCGACCAGCAGGAGGTACGCGCAGAGGCTCAGGATCGGGTCGATGAAGACGACGGCGAAGGCGACGAGGTAGAGCAGGGGCTTGACCAGCACCCGACGCGCGATCGCCCGGGCCAGCCGGGGATCCAGGTCGGGGTGCAGCAGCCCACGTCGGCGGGCCCACCACCAGCTCAGGTTGACGAAGATCGCCTCGCCGAGCACCGTGCCGAGGTACAGGGCGGCGGTCAGTCGCTGCTCGGTCGTTCCACCGCGCAGGTTGTCCGACAGCAGGTCGGCGGTGAACGGGATGGTGGCGATGAAGAGCAGGACGCCCAGGTTGAAGACCAGCAGCATCTGATCGACCCGGACGACGTACCGCCACAGGTTGTGGTGGGCGAGCCAGACCTGCCCGGCGAGCGCAAAGGTGATCACGTACGCCAGGTAGGACGGCCAGGCGTGGGCCAGGGCGTCCGGAAGCGCCCGCCCACTCTCCCTGGCGGGACCGGTCTGGAGCAGCTCGACGGCCATCACCGTCAGCACGACCGCGAAGACACCATCGCTGAACGTCTCCACCCGCGCGGCGTCCCGGGCCTTCTCCCGGCCGCGCTCGTACCGGTACTCGCTCTCCCGCGCGTCCGCCCCCGCCACGCCCGCCCCGCTCTCGTCGCGCACCCCACCCCGCGATCTTGCGCTTTCGGTCGCCGCTCTGGGGCGATTGCGGCACTTTGCGCCGACCGAAAGTGCACGATCGCGAGGGCGGAAGGGGGCGGAGCGGGGTCAGCTCAGGGCTTCGCCCGCCGGGGCCGGGGTCTCCGCGTCGACGCGGTGGGCGCGGACCTTGTGGCCGACGCTCGTCAGGCAGCGGCCAGAGGGCAGGTCGAAGCGCCAACCATGCAGCTGACAGGTGAGCTGGTCGCCCTCGACGATGCCGAACCGGGTCAGGTCCGCCTTCAGGTGCGGGCAGCGCCGCTGCACCACCCAGTCGCCAAGCGTGATGTCCTCGGCGTCGGTGGTGCGCTCGTGCTCGTCGTACCAACCCTCGGCGTACTGGAGGCGCTCCTCGGAGAGGCACTTGAAGAACGCGTAGACGAACTCGTTGTACTGGCCGATCCGGGCCGCCGAGAACCGGCAGGACAGAAAGAGCGAGTTGACCCAGTCCACCTCGTCGATGAAGAGCAGGTGCTCGATCAGCGACCGCTCGGTCCGGAAGCGGTAGCGGACCTTCTCGTCCGCGTACGGCCGGACCTCCTTACCCGGGAAGTCCACCACGATCGACTCGACGCTCTCGCCGTCGTAGCCCACCAGGTCGAAGCGGACCGGGCCGCCGACCCCCTTGGCCAGGTAGATCGACTCGTCGAGCAGCGGCTCGATGCGGCGCTTCATCTCGCCGAGCACGTCTACCTCGGGGTGCCGCCAGGACGCCTTCTCTGCCTCGATGATCGGGCGCTTGCGCTCCCGCATCTCCTCCAGGTGGGCGACCTTGTTCGCGAAGAACTCCTGCACCGGCACCGGGTGGGTGGTGCTCGCGCCCTCGGTGGTGACCTCGGCGACGCTGCCCGGCAGCAGCACGATGCCGTTGGTGCCGCCGACCTTCGCGTACTCGCTCAGGAAGACCGACTGGTCCGGGAAGATGTTGCCCTCGTCGCCGTGGATGTCGTTGAACTGCCACAGCTCGTCGTCGAGGAAGCACGGCGGGCCGGCGATCGGGAAGACGTGGTCGGCCTTCAGGTCGTCGATGTAGCGCCACGTCCGGTCGAACTGCCGGTCACGCTTCTGCTTGCCGAACGCGGTCTTCGCCGCCTGCGGCAACTCGTAGACCATCGGGTACCAGATCGCCCCGGAGAACTGGAGCAGGTGCGCGTGCACGTGCCCCAACTCGGCGAAGACGCTCAGGTCGGTGGGGCGGGCGTCGTTCTGGTTGAGCAGCCGCACACCGTCGTACTCCACCCAGAGCGAGGAGTCGCCGATCGGGCCGTCGGTGGGGCTGGTCAACGCCTGGATCATGATCTTCAGGCCGCCGTCGAGCTCCACGACCTGCTCGTTGGGCGCCTTCAGGAACTTCGTGAAGCCCAGTGCCCGGAACTCGTCCTCCATCTCCGAGGTCGGAAACTCGGGGAGCAGGACGGTGGCGTCCTTCGAGACGAAGTCCCGCAGGTGCTTCGCATCGAAGTGGTCCCGGTGCAGGTGGGAGACGTACAGGTAGTCGACCTGGCCCAGCGTCTCCCAGTCGAGCAGTGAATTGTCCGGGAAGGGAAACCACGAGGCGAAGTAGGCCGGGTTGACCCACGGGTCGCACAGGATGCTGCCCGCGGCCGTGTCGATCCGCATGCTGGCGTGCCCGGTTCCGGTCACTCGCACCGCACAGTCCCCCTCAAACAGACAATCAGGTGTACGCCAAACGCTACCGGAGGGAGTCTGACCGCCACCCCGCGACGCCCGTAGTGCCGTCCGGCCTGGGCGGGCAGGGCCAGAAGGCGGGGAAACCCCCACCGCACCGCCCCGGGCAGGAGGCGTGCCAGACTAACCAAAGATCCGATCGCGAGGAAGGACCGACAGTGGCAGGAAGCGAGCCGGTAACGTCGCCGGACCAGCACAAGCCCGGGCACCGCAAGTCGGGGCGCATCGGCGCCGTGCTGTCCGCGCTGGCGCTGGTCGTCATGGCGTTCTGCGGCAACCACGAGGGCAGGGTCGAGGACATCTGGCTGATCGGCCTGGCCGCGCTGCTGCTGGTCATCGTGATCGGCGACGCTGTGCTGCGGCGCAACGGTCTGCGCTCCTGACCCGACCGAGCGCCGAACGACCGGCCGACGTACGCCGAGGGCCCGCCCCCACCCGGGGACGGGCCCTCGTTCGCGTACGGGTCGAGGTCAGCGCCCGAACAGGATGTCCTGTACGTCCTTGAGCGCGGCGTCGACCTCGGCCTCGAAGTAGCCGCCGGGCACCAGGCCGAACCGGAGCGTGTCCAGATCCTTCGGGTCGACAGGCATCGGGTTACGGCGCTGCATGCCGCCGAGCAGGGTGTCGAAGAACCGGTCCACCTGGTCCGGGTCGTACCCGCTGCCGAACCGGCGCACCTGGAAGCTGCGGCGGATCTGGTCGACCCGGTACAGGTCGCTGCCGGGCGGGCCGGCCATCGGCGGGCCACCCATCGGAGGCCCGGCCATCGGCGGACCACCCATCGGCGGGCCGGCCACGGCGGGCGGACCCGCCATCGACGGGCCACCGAGGCCCTGCTGCGGCATCGGCGGCGGGCCGCCCGGGCCACGGCGCATGTCGCGCAGGTCCCGTTCGGGCATCCGGATCTCGGCGGTCATGTCGGTGCGACCGTGCCGACCGGCCTCGAAGCCGTCGAAGCGGGGCTCCTCCGGCGGGTAGCCGCCACCGGGCCCACGCTGGTCGTCAGGCGGGCCGTAGCCGCCAGGCATGCGCTGGTCGTCGGGCGGGCCGTAGCCGCCGGGCATCCGCTGGTCGTCGGGCGGACCGTAGCCACCCGGACCGGCGGGCAGACCGCGCTGCGGGACGCCGTGGCCCATCGGACCACCCGGTCCCATCGGGCCCGGACCGCCGGGGCCGGGGCCGCGCTGCGCGTCGTAGCCGCCGCCGCGAGGGGCGTCGTACCCGCCGGCGAAGGCGCCGGTGGGCTCGTCGTACCGGCCGTAGCGGTCGGCGGGCGGACCGGCCTGCGCGGGCATCGGCCGGGGCGGCATCGGCTGCGGGACCATGCCCCCACGGTCGTCGCGCAGCGGCGGGCCCATCCGGTCCGGCGGGCCCATCCGGTCACCCATCCGAGGGTCGCCGCCGCGCCCGGCGCTCGTGCGCTCCTCCAGCTCGGCCAGCTGTCGCTCGACCCGGTCCAGGTGCAGGTCGACCTGCCACTCGTCGTAGCCGTTGAACCGGACCCGGAAGACGACGTCGTGGACCTCCTGGGAGGCCACCGGCGCACCCACCTGCCGGCCGTCGAGCGTCGCCTCGACCCGGTCGAGGAAGGCATCCACCTCGTCGACCTTGTATCCCCGGCGGAGCGCCTTGCGCCGGAAACGCTGACCCTGACTCGCCACTATGTCTCCTGGTCTCGTTCGCCACGCCCGGTCACGCCGGTGCCTCTCCGGCGCGGTCGGTGAAGGTGTCGGTGTCCTCGGCGGCGGCGAGCTGGCCACACGCGCCGTCGATCTCGCGACCCCGGGTGTCCCGTACGGTGGTGGACACTCCCGCGTCACGCAAGCGCCGGACGAACTCCCGCTCGACCGGCTTCGGGCTCGCGTCCCAGCGGCTGCCCGGCGTCGGATTGAGCGGGATGAGGTTCACGTGCGCCAACTTGCCTGCCAACAGCCGCCCGAGCAGGTCAGCTCGCCACGGCTGGTCGTTCACGTCCTTGATCATTGCGTATTCGATGGACACGCGACGGCCCGTCCGGGCGGCATAGTCCCACGCTGCGTCCAGCACCTCGGCTACCTTCCAGCGCTGGTTTACCGGCACGAGTTCGTCGCGCAGATCATCATCGGGCGCGTGCAACGACAGCGCAAGGGTCACAGAGAGGTCTTCGCTGGCCAGTCGGCGGATGGCCGGAACCAGGCCGACCGTGGAAACGGTGATGTGCCGCTGGGACAGACCAAGGCCCTCCGGAGCGGGGCTGACCAGCCGACGGATCGCCGCGATGACCCGGTTGTAGTTGGCCAGCGGCTCGCCCATGCCCATGAACACGACGTGCGACAGCCGCGGCGGTGAGCCGGCGACCGCGCCGGAGGCCGCCACCCCGGCCAGGTAGACCGCCTGGTCGACGATCTCGGCCGTGGACAGGTTGCGGGTCAGCCCGGCCTGGCCGGTGGCGCAGAACGGGCAGGCCATGCCGCAGCCCGCCTGACTGGAGATGCAGACCGTGACGCGGTCCGGGTAGCCCATCAGCACGCTCTCCACCAGCGCGCCGTCGTGCAGCTTCCAGAGCGCCTTGCGGGTCGCTCCGTCGTCGCAGGCGAGCTCGCGCACCGGCGTGAGCAGCGTCGGCAGCAGCTGGTCGGCCAGCCGCTCACGCGTCGCCGCAGGGAGGTCGGTCATCGCCTGCGGGTCGCGGACCAGTCGCCCGAAGTAGTGGTTGGAGATCTGCTTGGCGCGGAACGCGGGCTCACCCAACCCGGCGACAAGCGCCTGGCGGCCGGCCAGATCCAGGTCGGCGAGGTGTTGCGGCGGCATGGAAGCCCGGCGTGCGGCGGGGGCTTCCGAGATGGCGGGGATCAACGGCAGGCTCGTCATGGCTGGTCCAGTGTGTCACGCCTCCGGCGCCGGGCACCCCTGCGGAGGTGTGGAACCGACCCCGACCGCCGGTCGGCAACCCTCGGGCCACGGTGATCCATGCCTCACCCCACCACCGGCACGAAGATCGCCAACAGCAGGTACGCGGTCGGCACCGCGAACAGGATCGAGTCCAACCGGTCCATCAGGCCACCGTGCCCGGGCAGCAGGTTGCTCATGTCCTTGACCCCGAGGTCCCGCTTGATCATCGATTCGGCGAGATCGCCGAGGACCGCCGCACAGGAGACGGCCACCCCGAACACGGCACCCCACCAGGGGGCCACCTCGAACATCAGCCACAGCAGCAGGGCACTGCCCAGCGCCGCCGCGGTGACCGAGCCGGCGAAACCCTCCCAGGACTTCTTCGGGCTGATCGACGGGGCCATCGGGTGGCGGCCGAAGGAGACGCCGGCCGCGTACCCGCCGGTGTCGGAGAGGACCACCGCGATCAGCGTGGCCAGGATGCGCAGCCGGCCGTCGTCGGGGGCCGCTGCCAGCAACGCCGCGAAGCCACCGAGGAACGGCACGTAGACAGCGATCAGGGTGGCCGCGGTGAGATCCCGCTGGAAGCCGGCCGGGCCGTCGCCCAACCGCCAGACCATCGTGCCCAGCACGGTGACCAGCAGGCCCAGGCTGAGCGCGTCCGGACCGGCGAACCACGCCAGCCCGATGGTCAGCACGCCACCGGCGAGCAGCGGCACCAGCGGCGGGTGGGCGCCGCTGCGGCGGACCGCCCGGGCCATCTCCCAGATGCCCACCGCGATGGCGGCGGCGATCACCGGCAGGAACGCCAGCGGGTAGAAGACCAGCGGCACCACGATCAGCGCGCCGAGGCCGAGCCCGACCCCGATGGCCGCCGGCAGGTTCCGGCCGGCCCGCCCGGTGCCCACCTGCTGGGTCGCCGGCCGGTCGAGGCTGGCCCGTCGCCGGCCCCTCGGCCGCCGGCCCTTCGGGGGCTCCGGCTCGGTCACCGGGTCGTCGTCCGGCAGGATCTCCGCGCCGATGGGCGCGAGCTGCGCCGTCGGGAAACCGGCATCGTCGTCGAAGCGCGGCGGAACGTCACGGTCGTCGACGTAGGGCGGCGCGGCACTGTCGTCAAAGTGCGGTGGTGCGGCACTGTCGTCGTAACGCTGGCCGGCGCCGGGGTCGGCATAACGTGGCGCCGCGTCACCCGCTGGCGGGCGGTCGCCGTAGCGGGCGGGGCGACCCCGGTCGTCGTACCTGTCGGACTGGTTCCGCTCGTCGTCGTAGCGATCCCGGTCGTCGAACCGGTCGCGCCGGTCCCGGTCGTCGAAGCGGTCCCGGTCGTCCGGGCGGAGCGTCCGGCCGCGCTCGTCGTACGGGTCGGCCGGGTATGGATCGGCGTACGGGCGGGTGCGTGGCTCGGCGTACACCTCGGGCCCGGCGGCCGTACGGTGGTTCCACTGCCCCGCATCGAGCTCCTGCTCGGGCCAGGGCAGGGCCACCGGGCGCTCGGGTCGGTCCCAGCCGCGCGGCTCGTCGGTGTAGGGGTCGGGGTGGGACATCACGCACCGCGACGCGGCACGAGTACCACCACATGACGCAAGACCACAAGCATCCCCTACACGCGCGACTGTGTTCCTCCGGCTCGACCGCCCCGACGGTCGGTCGATTCCCGGTGCGCACCGCCCGGTGGCCGGGAATCCTGCCGAGCCTACTGCACCCGTCGCCGGGGCGAGGCGGACGATGGCGCCAGTGGCCGCCGAGGCCCTCGCGGGGTCGCGGTGGGCGGGGTCCGGCGAGTGGCCCACGCTGCCACGACGGCGACGGCCCGACGCCGGCCCGAGAACCGCGCCCCGCCGCCCGACCGAGCGCCCCCGGCGCATCGACGCCTATCCGACCGAGCATCCGGGCGAACAGGGGATGACCCGCGCCACCCGTCGGTGGTCGGCTGTCGGTGTGCCGGCGTCCGCCGGCGGTCTGCACCACAGCAACGGGGAAGGAACGTTCGTGCGCAGAATCAGCCTGGCGGTGCTGACGATGGCCGCCCTCGTCCTGACGGCGGCCCCACCGGCCACCGCGGCGACACGGAACGCCACCATCAGGATCGACCACCGCACCAGCGAGATCTACCTGTACGACGGGAGCCCCGACGGCACCGGGCCGGCGTTCCCGGCCGCCACCGCCCGGGGGGAGGTGCGCAACTGCCCGACCGGCGTGTACTTCCTGTCGGCGTCGCTGACCCAGGACGGCCTGCCGACCTACTGGGCCACCGGCGGCCTCGGCGCCGGCGAGATCGTCTGCGACGGCGGCACCGCCAGCATCTCGATGGGCTTCTACCGGGCCGACCCGGTGCTGCATCCGGGTCGGGCCACCGTGCGCTTCGAACTGCACGACGCGTACGTCGGAACGACCCTGACCGAGACGACCCGGACCGTCCGGATCCCCCGCTGACGCTCGGACGGCGCGAGGCCCGTCCCCGGATCGGGGGCGGGCCTCGCATCGGCTGCTCACCCGGCGGACGCCGGGTCGGGCCTCAGACCTCCAGCAGCTCGGTCTCCTTGTGCTTGACCAGGTCGTCGATGTTGGCGACGTAGCGCTGCGTCAGGTCGTCCAGTTCCTTCTCGGCGCGGCGACCGTCGTCCTCGCCGGCCTCGCCGTCCTTGACGATCCGGTCCAGCTCCTCCTTGCCACGGCGGCGGACGTTGCGGATCGCCACCTTGGCCTCCTCGCCCTTGTGCCGGGCCACCTTGATCATGTCGCGGCGGCGCTCCTCGGTCATCTGCGGGAGCAGGATGCGCAGCTGGTTGCCCTCGTTGTTCGGGTTCACCCCGAGGTCCGAGTCGCGGATCGCCTTCTCCATCGCGTTGATCTGCGAGTTGTCGTACGGCTTGATGATGGCCATCCGCGGCTCGGGAACCGCGATGGACGCCATCTGCGTCAACGGAGTGGGCGTGCCGTAGTAGTCGATGATGACCTTGGAGAACATGGCGGCGTTGGCGCGACCGGTGCGGATCGCGCCGAACTCCTCCTTGGCGTGCTCAACAGCACGCTCCATCTTCTCCTCGGCCTCGAGGAGGGTGTCGTCGATCACCGGTCTCCTCGCCTCCTTCTGTGCTCGTCGTGGGCTCTGCTGAAAGTCGTCCGGGCCGCTGCCGGTCACGCTCAGGCGGTGATCAGGGTGCCGATCTTGTCGCCACCCACCGCGCGGATGATGGTGTCGTCACCCTGCGCGCCGAAGACCAACATCGGCAGGCCGTTCTCCATGCAGAGGCTGAACGCCGCGGCGTCGGCCACCCGCAGGTTGCGGCGCAGCACCTCGGAGAAGGTGATCGAGTCGAGCTTGCTGGCGGTGGGGTCGATCCGCGGATCGGCGGTGTACACGCCGTCCACGCCGTTCTTGCTCATCAGCACCACGTCGGCCCGGATCTCCAGCGCCCGCTGGGCGGCCACGGTGTCGGTGGAGAAGTACGGCATGCCCGCGCCGGCGCCGAAGATGACCACACGGCCCTTCTCCAGGTGCCGGATCGCCCGCAGCGGGATGTACGGTTCGGCGACCTGGGCCATCGTGATGGCGCTCTGCACCCGGGTCTCGATGCCTTCCTTCTCCAGGAAGTCCTGCAACGCGAGGCAGTTCATCACGGTGCCGAGCATGCCCATGTAGTCGGCGCGAGCGCGGTCCATCCCGCGCTTCTGCAGCTCCGCGCCACGGAAGAAGTTGCCCCCGCCGACCACCACGGAGACCTGCACGCCGCGGCGGACCACTGTGGCGATCTGCCGGGCGATGGCCTGCACGACGTCCGGGTCGACGCCGATCGCGCCGCCACCGAACACCTCACCCGAGAGCTTCAGCACCACCCGGCGGGCCCGCCCCGGCGGCGGCGCCGTCGGATCGTCCACCGCCAGCGTCCGGTCACTCACAACCTGCGTCATCCGCCCCGCCTTCCCCCACGCGCACGCCCCGCGCGACGCGTTACCGCGAACCTGCCGCTGCCGACCCTATGTGACGAGGAGGCCGCGGTGCCTGTCACGTACACCGGCGGCCTCCTCGTCGACGTTTCCTGCCCACGGGCGCGCGCGGCGCCCGGTGGCGGCTCAGGCCTGGCCGACCTCGAACCGCACGAAGCGGGTGACCTCGATACCGGCCTCGGCCAGCATCTGCTTCACCGTCTTCTTGTTGTCGGCGACGGACGACTGCTCGACGAGGACGTAGTCCTTGAAGAAGGAGTTCACCCGACCCTCGACGATCTTCGGCAGGGCCGCCTCGGGCTTGTTCTCCTCGCGGGCGGTCTGCTCGGCGATGCGCCGCTCGGACTCGACGACCTCGGCCGGAACCTCGTCCCGGGTGAGGTACTTCGGCCGCATCGCGGCGATCTGCATGGCGACACCACGGGCGTCAGCGTCGCCCGCCTCGTCGGACTTGCCGGTGTACGACACCAGCACGCCGACGGCCGGCGGCAGGTCCTGCGCCTTGCGGTGCAGGTAGACCGCGGTGGTGCCCTCGACCTTGGCGAAGCGGTTCAGCACCAGCTTCTCGCCGATCTTGGCGGACTGCTCCTGGACCAGGTCCGCGACGACCTTGCCGTCCAGCTCGGAGGCGAGCAGCTCCTCGGCGTTGTTCACGCCGGAACGCTCGCCGTGCTCCACCAGCTGCTGGGCCAGCGCGATGAACGACTCGGTCTTGGCGACGAAGTCGGTCTCGCAGTTGAGCTCGAGCAGCGCCTTGCCGGAGTGGGCGACCAAGCCGTTGGCGGCCGTACGGCCGGCCCGCTTGCCGACATCCTTGGCGCCCTTGACGCGCAGGATCTCGATGGCCTTGTCGAAGTCGCCCTCGGCCTCGGTCAGCGCCTTCTTGCTGTCCATCATGCCGGCGCCGGTGAGGTCGCGGAGCTTCTTGACGTCCGCGGCGGTGATTTGGGACATGGCTCTCTCTTCGGTGTTGAGACGGCGTGTGGATGGTCAGAGGTGCCGGTTACCCGGATCCGGGCGGATCGTGCCCGGCGTACCGCCGCTGCCCGCCGTCCGCGGAAAAACGGACGGACGGGCAGCGACGGTGCGGGTCACTCCGCGGTGGCGGCCGCCGGCTGCTCGGTGGCGGCCTGCGCCGGCTGCTCCGGAGCGGGCTGCTCGGCGGCGGCAGCGGCCGGCTGCTCGGCCGGGGCGGCCGACTCGTCGGCCTTCTTCGGCTCCAGCAGCTCGCGCTCCCACTCGGCCAGCGGCTCGTCGCTCGCGACGCCCTCGGGCTTCTCGTCCCCGCCCCGGCGACGACCGGACCGCGCGATCAGACCGTCCGCGACGGCGGCCGCGACCACGCGGGTCAGCAGCTCGGCGGAGCGGATCGCGTCGTCGTTGCCCGGGATCGGGAAGTCGACCTCGTCCGGGTCGCAGTTGGTGTCGAGAACGGCGATCACCGGGATGCCCAGCTTGCGGGCCTCGTCGACGGCGATGTGCTCCTTCTTGGTGTCGACGATCCAGACCGCGGCCGGCAGCTTCTGCATGTCCCGCAGACCACCCAGCGTGCGGGTCAGCTTGATCTTCTCGCGGGAGAGCTGCAGGGTCTCCTTCTTGGTGTAACCGGCGGCGGTGCCGCTGAGGTCACCCAGGCCCTCCAGCTCCTTCATCCGCTGGAGGCGCTTGTACACGGTCTGGAAGTTGGTCAGCATGCCACCGAGCCAGCGGTGGTTGACGTACGGCTGACCGACCCGGGTCGCCTGCTCGGCGATGGCCTCCTGGGCCTGCTTCTTGGTGCCGACGAAGAGGATGCTGCCACCCTCCGCGACGGTCCCACGCACGAACTCGTACGCCTTCTCGATGTAGTCGAGAGTCTGGCGCAGGTCGATGATGTAGATGCCGTTGCGCTCGGTCATGATGAAGCGCTTCATCTTCGGGTTCCAACGCCGGGTCTGGTGCCCGAAGTGGACACCGCTCTCCAGCAGCTGGCGCATGGTCACGACGGCCATGGGTGGGGTACTCCTCAAGATCCCTGGTTGTCACGCCCGGCCGGTGGCCGGGCGTCCTGGCGCCTGGTCGCCGGCCCATGGTGGGCCCGATCAAGATCGGGACCAGGGAGGCCGTCGCTTCACGACGATTCGTGAAGAGGGCACGCGAGGTCGACCGCGCGAGGCGGTCGCCAGTTGGCCAGTGTACGCCCCTCCCCCGCCCGACGACCTCCGGGTGCAGCGCGGGCGGGGCTGCCAGGCGGGGCCGCCGGGCGCGCTGCCAGGCGGGGCCCGCCGGCGGGTCTGTCGGGCGGAGCTGTGCGGGTGGGACTCAGCCGGCGGCGAGGGCGGCGGCGACGAAGAGCACCAGGCCGACGGTCAGGTACGCCGTCGGAGGGCGCAGCCATCCCCGTCCGCCGTCGGAAAGCGCCAGTCCGCCGGTTCTGAGTCCGTACAGACCCGCTGCGAAGATCGGCAGCCCGGCGACCAGGCAGATGCCCACCACGACGTTGCCAGCGTCCAGCGGGTCGCCGGTCACGCCCGCCAGCAACACCCGCAGTGCGGGGATCTCGAAAATCAACGCCAGCAGGGCGAAGAGCGCGGCCAACGCCGGGCGACGGGTCCGGTAGACACCGTCGGCCGGCTGGGGGTACACCGGCGGCTCGCCGGCGGACAGGTCGGGCCGCGGGCCGATCCCCGGCATCGGGCCGGTCGGCATCTCCAGCGGGTGCGGCTGCTCCCCGCCGCCCCGGGTCGGCTCAATGATCGGATATCCGGCGAGCGGGGCGGGCCGGGCCTGGTCGGCGAGCACACCGGCCGCCGGCCCGACGGCCTGGGGGGCCGCCGACCCGGCGTCTCGGGCGGCCTCCGGCGTGGCGTCCCGCGCCACCTCGGGCGTGGCCGGGCTCAGCGACTCTCGGGCGGCCCGGCGGCCGGACAGCTCCCCGGAGATCTCCGAGGGGTCCCGATCCGCCCTGCGGGAGCGGGTCGCCCGGTAACCGTCCCCCTCCGTACGCGCGTCACCAAGCGGGTCGACCGCGCCGAAGCGTCCGGAGTCGGCCTCGCCGCTGCCGAACATCCCCGCCTGGGCGTCGACGGCGCCGAACCGCCCCGAGTCCGACTCGGGCGGACCGCCGAAGCGGCCCGCGTCCACCGCGCCCAGACGGCCGGAGTCCGACTCCGGCGGGCCACCGAAGCGGCCCGCGTCCACCGCGCTCAGACGGCCGGAGTCCGACTCGGGCGGGCCGCCGAAACGACCCGCGTCCACCGCGCCGAAGCGGCCCGAGCCCGGCTCCGGGATGGCACCGAAGGGAGCCGGATCCGGCTCACGGCGTCGACCGATGCCGGTGTCCTCGAGGGATCGACCGTCTTCGCCGCCGCGCTGCTCGGGGACCTCGCTGTCCCGGTATCGCGGCTCACCCGCGCCGCGCCACTCGGAATCGCCGTAACCGCGACCCCGCTCGTCGGGGTACCAGCGCGACTCCTGATCTTCCGGAAAGCTCCGTCGTCCGTCCACGTCAGGCACCGTATGCGACCGGCCACGTCCGCGCCATTTCAGCCCGGTCGGCCGGTGAAGGGTGCAGCTCCTCGTCCCGGTCGCTGCATAGCACGGCGCGGGCTTGATCGTCCGGTTGTCCACAGGACGCCCGTCGTCCACAGCCGGGCCGTCGCGGGGTCGCGACGCGCGCACTCGGACGGGCACCGTCGCGGCCATGACGAAGCGGAACCAGGCGGTCGGCGCGTACGGCGAGCGGTGTGCCGCCCGGCACCTGAGCGAGGCGGGGCTACGCCCGATCGCCCGGAACTGGCGCTGCCCGCAAGGCGAGATCGACATCATCGCCTGGGACGGGCCGGTGCTCGCGTTCTGTGAGGTGAAGACGCGCCGGGGCGACGTGTTCGGCACACCGGCCGAAGCTGTCGTACCAGCCAAGGCCCGTCGCCTGCGCGGGCTCGCCGCGATCTGGCTCGCCGAGACCGGCACCAGCGCCGACGAGGTGCGGTTCGACGTGCTGTCGGTACGACTGCCCGCCGCCGGTCCCGCGCAGGTCGACCACCTCAAGGGCGCGTTCTGAGATGCGCCGCCGACGGATCGGTGACGCGTCATGAGCTACGCGAAGGTGCTCTGCGTGGGGCTGGTCGGCGTCACCGGCCACCTCGTCGAGGTCGAGGCGGACCTGGCCGCCGGCCTGCCGGCCGTGGTGATCTCCGGTCTGCCGGACACGGCCCTGCACGAGGCCCGCGACCGGGTCCGGGCCGCAGTGGTCAACTCCGGCCAACGCTGGCCCAACCGGCGGATCACGCTGAACCTGCTGCCGGCCACGCTGCCGAAGTTCGGCTCGGCGTTCGATCTGGCCATCGCCGCCGCGCTGCTGGGCGGCTCGGGTGAGCTGCCGCTGCTCCCGCTGGAGGGGGTGGTGGTCCTCGGCGAACTGGGCCTGGACGGGACGGTCCGGCCGGTGCGCGGGGTGCTGCCGATGGTCGCCGCAGCGGCCAAGGCCGGCGTCGAACGGGTCATCGTGCCGACCGGCAACGCCGCCGAGGCCGCAGTGATCCCCGGCGTACGGGTGCGGGCGGTGGACACGCTGCACCGGCTGGTCGCCTTCGTCCGCGACGGCAGCCCGCTGATCGAACCACCGCCGGACGCCCCGGAACCGGTTCCCGGCGGCCCCGACCTCGCCGAGGTCGCCGGGCAGCAGCTGGGCCGGCGGGCGCTGGAGGTCGCCGCGGCGGGCGGGCACCACATCGCGCTGCTCGGCCCTCCGGGCGCCGGCAAGACGATGCTGGCCGAGCGGCTGCCGTCGCTCCTGCCCGAGCTGGACGACGACGCGGCGCTGCAGGTGACCGCGCTGCACTCGGTCGCCGGGCTGCTGCCACCGGGTGGCCGACTGCTGCGCCGCCCGCCGTTCCAGGCACCGCACCACACGGCGACGGTCCCGTCCCTCGTCGGCGGCGGTTCCGGGCTGGCCCGCCCCGGCGCGGTGTCGCTGGCTCACCGCGGGGTGCTGTTCCTCGACGAGGCGCCGGAGTTCAGCAAGGGCGCGCTGGAGGCGTTGCGTCAGCCGTTGGAAAACGGTCGCATCCTGCTGAGCCGCAGCGGAGGCGGCACCGAGTACCCGGCCCGGACCCAACTGGTGCTGGCCGCCAATCCGTGCCCGTGCGCGAAGCCGTCCGGCGACGCGTACTGCGAGTGCTCGCCGCTGGTCCGCCGTCGCTACTTGGGCCGCCTCTCCGGGCCGCTGCTCGACCGGATCGACGTGCAGGTGCGGCTGATGCCCGTCCGGGCGGCGGAGCTGATGGCGTCCGTCGGCGACGCCGAGTCCTCGGCCACTGTCGCCGGCCGGGTCGCGGCGGCCCGCAGCGCGGCCGCCGCGCGCTGGGCCGGCCTCGGGCGGCGACTCAACGCCGAGGTGGACGGGCCGATCCTGCGCCGCCCACCGTGGCGGCTCCCGGCGCCGGTCACCGCCGAGCTGCGCGGCCGACTCGACTCCGGCTCGCTCTCGGCGCGGGGCTTCGACCGGGTGATCCGGATGGCCTGGACCATCGCGGACCTGGACGGCCGGGACCGGCCGGACCGCGACGACGTACGAGAGGCGATCCAACTACGAACGGGGGAGGCGGCATGAGCGCCGACGAGGAGAGCAGGCTGGCCCGGGTGGCGCTGACCTGGTTGGCCGAGCCGGGCACCCGGGCGGTGCACCAACTGGTCGACCGACTCGGTCCGGTCGCGACACTGGATCTGTTGCTCGACGGCGGTAGCCCCGACGGCTGGCTGCACAGCACGGTGGCCGCCCGGTCGGCCGCCGGTGACGCGCGGGCGGTCGCCGCCGAGGCGTTGGCGAGGGCCGACCGACTCGGCGCCCGCCTGGTCACCCCCGACGACGCGGAGTGGCCGGTCCGGGTGGCCGGCCTGAAGACGCTCCGGCTGCCGAACGCCATCCGCCGGGTGGACGGCGAGACCGCGCCGCCGCTCTGCTTCTGGGTACGCGGGGCCTGGGACCTGGGCGAGGCGCTGGAGCGCTCGGTGGCGGTGGTCGGCGCGCGGGCGGCCACCGGCTACGGCCAGCACGTCGCCACCGAACTGGGGTACGGGCTGGCCGAGCGGGACTGGACAGTGGTCTCCGGCGGCGCGTTCGGCATCGACGCGGCAGCCCACCGGGGTGCCCTCAACGCGGGCGGGTTGACCGTCGCGGTGCTGGCCTGCGGTGTGGACCGGCCGTATCCGATGGGCAACACCGCGCTCTTCGACCGGATCGCCGACACAGGGCTGCTGGTCAGCGAGTGGCCACCCGGCGCCGAGCCGCTCCGTCCCCGGTTCCTGATCCGCAACCGGGTCATCGCCGGGGGCACCCTCGGCACCGTCGTGGTGGAGGCGTCGGCGCGCAGCGGCGCGACGCAGACCGCCCGGCGGGCCATCCACACCGGGCGGGTCGCGATGGTCGTGCCCGGGCCGGTGACCTCGGCGATGTCCGTCGGGGCACACGAGTTGCTGCGCGAGTGCACCGAGGTGCGGCTGGTCACCGGGGTGGCGCACGTGCTCGAGGAGGTGGGCCGGGTCGGCGCGGACCTGGCCCCGCTGGCCCGTGGCCCGCAGCGGCCGACCGACGCCTTGGACGACGACGCCCGCTCCCTGCTGGAGGCGTTGCCCCGCCGGGGCGTACGGGGTGTGGACGCGCTCGCCGCCCGGGCCGGCGTGAACGTGCGTACCGCGCTGCGCAAGCTGTCGTTGCTGGAGGAACTGTCCATGGTGGTGCGCCGCGACGACGGTTACGCCCTTGTCCCGCCAACCGGTTCGAAGGGCGGCGCCTGAGCAGACGCACCATCACGCTGCACGGCCGTCGGGTATGGCGACACCGGCACCAGAGTGGCGAGCGTTGTGCGGCTCGCGGCCGTACGCTGGTGCCGTGCCAGCTGTCAGTGGGGGTGCACACGCCGCGCGGCGGGCAGCAACCGCGACGCCGCCATGGGCGCGACTGCCGTGAGCCGGTCCAGCCGGGGCACCCGGGCCACCCACCAGGCGCTGCCGCCGGCGCTACGGGACGCGGTCGACGACTTCGCCGAGCACCTCGCCCGGGTCCGCAACCGGTCGGCGCACACCGTCCGCGCGTACGTCACCGATGTGGTCACGTTGCTCGACCACGCCGTGCGGATGGGCTGCCTGGAGCTGGCCGAGCTGGACCTGTCGGTTCTGCGGAGCTGGCTGGCCCGGCAGCGGACCACAGGTGCCGCCCGTACGTCGCTGGCCCGTCGGGCCGCCTCGGCGCGGGCGTTCAGCGCCTGGGCACACCGCGCCGGGTTGCTCCCGACCGACGTGGGCGCCGCACTGGCCAGCCCTCGTGCTCACCGGGAGTTGCCCAGCGTCCTGCGCGCCGACCAGGCCGCCGCCCTGGTGGAGGCGCCGTCCCGGCAACCGACGCCCGCGCACGGCACGACCGCGACGGAAGCAGCCGCGCACAGCGGGACCACGACGGCAACGCCCGCGCCCGACGCGGCCACGACGGCAACGCCCACGCACGGCACGGCCACAACGGCAACGCCCGCGCACGACCCTGCTACGACGGCAACGCCCGCGCACGGCACGACGGCCACGGGGGCCGTCGGCGACGCGCCGGATGCGGCAGCCGCCGAGGCGGTGCTGTTGCGTGACCGGGTTCTGCTGGAGTTGCTCTACGCCACCGGCGTGCGGGTCAGCGAGGCGTGCGGACTGGACGTCGGGGACGCCGACCACGGCCGCCGGGTGATCCGGGTGTTCGGCAAGGGCGGCCGGGAGCGCTCGGTGCCGTACGGGGTGCCCGCGCAGCGGGCGTTGGACGAGTGGTTACGCCGGGGCCGACCGCTGGTGGCGGGCGCCCGCTCCGGCGACGCGCTGCTGCTCGGGGCGCGCGGTGGCCGGCTCAACCCCACGACGGCGCGACAGATCGTCGGCGGGTACGCCGAGACGGCCGGCCTTCCGCGGACCAGCCCGCACGGGCTGCGCCACTCCGCCGCCACCCATCTGCTGGAGGGCGGGGCCGACCTGCGCGCCGTGCAGGAGTTGCTCGGCCACTCGTCGCTGGCCAGCACACAGATCTACACCCACGTCTCGGTGGAGCGGCTGCGCGCCGCCTACCGGCAGGCACATCCCCGCGCCTGATCAAGGGCCCAGGGGCCGGACCGCTCGACGGTTACGATCATCGGGTGAGCGTCCCGCAGCCACCCGAGCCGATCCCGGGCGCCCGCCTGCTTTTCTCCCTGGACCCGGCGGTCAGCCATCTCAACCACGGATCGTTCGGCGCGGTGCCGATCGGCGTGCAGCGAGTCCAGCAGCGGCTGCGCGACGAGATGGAGGCCAACCCGCTGCGCTTCTTCACCCAGGGGCTCGCCGACCGGATCGCGCACACCCGCCGGCACCTCGCCGGGTTCCTGGGCGCCGACCCGGAGGGCAGCGCGCTGATCGGAAACACCACCACCGCCGTCGCCGTGGTGCTGCAGTCGGTGGGCCTGCGACCCGGTGACGAGGTGCTCAGCACCGACCACGGGTACGGGGCGGTGAGCCTGGCCATCGCGCGGGAGTGCCGGCGCACCGGCGCGGTCAGCCGCGTCCTGCCGATCCCGCTGACCGCCACCGACGAAGAGATCGTGCAAATCATCCGGGCCGGTCTGCGCCCGGGGCGGACGCGGCTGCTCGTCGTCGACCAGCTCACCTCCGCCACCGCCCGGCTCTTCCCGATCGCCGCCATCGTCGGGGCGGCCCACGAGAGCGGGGTGCCCGTTCTGGTGGACGCGGCACACGCCCCCGGGATGCTGGCCACCACTGTCGCGAGCATCGGCGCGGACTTCTGGGCGGGCAACCTGCACAAGTGGGGGTACGCCCCGCGCGGCACCGCCCTGCTGGTGGTCGCCCCCCAGTGGCGGGAGCGGATCGAGCCGCTGGTGGTCTCGTGGGAGCAGGAAGCCGGCTTCCCGGCCCGGCTCGAATGGCAGGCCACGCTCGACTACACCTCCTGGCTGGCCGCCCCGGCGGGACTGTTCACGCTGCGCAGCCTCGGCGTCGACCGGGTACGGGAGCACAACGCCGCGCTCGCCGCGTACGGCCAACGGGTGGTGGGGGACGCGCTGGGGGTGGGCCCCGCTGATCTGCCCGACCCCGGCGGGCCGGCTGTGGCTCTTCGCCTCATTCCGCTGCCGCCCGGCACGGGCACCACGATCGACGCGGCCCGGGCGTTGCAGACCCGGATCGGCGAGCGGCTCGCCGCCGAGGTCGCGGTGATGAGTTGGAACGGCCGCGGTTGGCTGCGGCTCACCGGTCAGGTCTACAACGCCGCCGACGAGTACGAACGGCTGGCCGTGCGGCTGCCGGCGTTGCTCGCCCAGCGCTGACCCGCTCCCGCCCGGACCGAGCGGGAGCGGACGCACCGAAATCGGGTGCGCCGGAAGCGGGTCCGCCGGAAGTAGGTCCGCCGGGAGCGGGTCCGCCGGGAGCAGCCGCACCGGGCCGAGGCCGAGCAGGGAGAGGGGGTCGAGATACTCCTCGCCCCGCCGCAGGCCCCAGTGCAGGCACGCCTGCGCCGGGCAACCCGGGTGCCCGGGCAGCAGTTCGCCCAGCGGCGTGCCGGCGGTGACCGGCTGGCCGGGGCGTACGGCGGGTTGGACCGGCTCGTAGGTGGTCCGCAGCCCGTCGGCGTGCCCGACGGTGACGACCGGTCGGCCGGCCACCAGGCCGGCGAAGAGCACGGTGCCCGGCCCGGCGCTGCGGACCGCCGCTCCGGGCGGGGCGGCCAGGTCGACGCCACGGTGGCCGGGCAGCCACGGTCGGGGCGGCGGGTCGAACCGGCGCACCGGACGAGGTGGCCCGTCGAGGGGCCAGCGGAACCGCCCGGCAGGCACTGGACCAGGCGCCGGGTCGGTCACGGCCGCGACCGGCACGGTTGGCGTCGGTGGTTGGCCGGGCACCGCCGCGACCAGCACCGCCAGCCCGCAGAGCTGGACGGTCAGTGCGAGCGGGAGCGCGGCGCAGAGCAGCAGTGTGCGGCGGATCCGATCGACGGGTGGCTGTCGCATGACGGCAGCCTCCGGCGAAGGCCGGGCCGTCCGCCAGCCCGGCCGACGAAGCTGTGGACAACCGGGGGTCCTGTGGACGACCACCGAACCGCCCGATGATCTGTTACGGGAACGCTGTCCCGACCCGACGCACAGCGGACCAGGTCACCACCGCCGGGCCGGAACGAAGGGCCTAGGCTGGGCCGCGTACGGCGGGTGGCGCCGTCTGCACCGGGGAGGCCTCGCATGACCACTGTCGATGACCGGACGCCGACGGTGGCGGACGTGAGCGGCCCGTCGCGGCTCGCCGAGCCCGACGAGGCGATCAGTGCCGAGGAGTTGCAGCTCGCCGCCCGCAACCACGGCCTTCCGCTGGAGGCGCTGCGGTACGACGTGACCCCCGCCGGGCTGCACTACCTGCTGATCCACTACGACATCCCGGAGGTCGACGCGGCGACACACGCGCTGACCGTCGGGGGCGCGGTGGACCGTTCGCTGACCGTCACCCTCGCCGACCTGCGCGCGCGACCCCGTGTCACCCACCGGGTCACGATGGAGTGCGCCGGCAACGGCCGGGCCCTGCTGCACCCCCGGCCGGTGAGCCAGCCCTGGCTGGTCGAGGCGGTCGGCAACGCCGAGTGGACCGGCACGCCGCTTGCTCCGCTGCTGCGCGAGGCGGGCCTGGGCGCGGACGCGGTCGACGTGGTCTTCACCGGTGCCGACCACGGCGTCGAGCGCGGTGTCGAGCAGGACTACCAGCGGGCGCTGTCGGTGGCCGACGCGCTGCGCGAGGAGGTGCTGCTGGCGTACGAGATGAACGGGGCTCCCCTACTGCCGCAGCACGGCGCCCCGCTGCGGCTGATCGTGCCGGGCTGGTACGGCATGGCGCACGTGAAGTGGCTGCGCTCGATCGAGGTCCGGACGGAGCCGTTCGAGGGCTACCAGAACGCGGAGGCGTACCGGCTGCGTCGCGACGCCGACGACCCGGGCGTGCCGGTCACCCGGATCGAGCCGCGCGCGCTGGTCCGCCCGCCGGGCTTTCCCGACTTCATGACGCGCCGTCGGGTGCTGCCGGCGGGACCCTGCACTGTGGACGGGCGGGCCTGGTCGGGCCACGCGCCGGTGGTCGCGGTGGAGGTCAGCGTCGACGGCGGTGCGAACTGGGCGCCGGCCGAGCTGGACCCGGCGGCGGGCGGGGAGTTCGCGTGGCGGCGGTGGCGGTACGAGTGGACGGCGACGCCCGGCCGGTACGTGCTCAGCGCGCGGGCGACCGACGCGTCCGGGCGGACCCAGCCGGTCGAGCAGCCGTGGAACCGTGGCGGCTTCGCCAACAACCTGGTGCAGCGCGTCGAGGTTGTGGTGCCGGCCGAGTGACCGGCGCGGCGGGCCGCGCCACGGATGGGGGGACCGTGGCGTGGCCGAGGGTCGTCAGCCGCCGAAGCCCGAGTCGGCGGGCAGCGAGATGTCGGGCTTCTCCAGCTCTTCGACGTTGACGTCCTTGAAGGTCATCACTCGGACGTTCTTCACGAAGCGGGCAGGACGATACATGTCCCACACCCAGGCGTCGTGCATCTCGACCTCGAAGTAGACCTCGCCGTCGGAGTTACGCACGTGCAGGTCGACCTGGTTGGCCAGGTAGAACCGGCGTTCCGTCTCCACCACGTAGGAGAACTGGCGGACAATGTCGCGGTACTCCCGGTAGAGCTGCAGCTCCATCTCGGTCTCGTACTTTTCGAGATCTTCCGCGCTCATCGCACTCCGCCTTCCATGACCACATCTTCCCCCACCGGCGCCGGAGGCCGAGGCTGCTCGCCCAACGCCACGCCGACGGTACCCCCTGACGCCCAGGAGCGCTCCATCGGCTCGTCCGACGCCGGGCCGACGGGCCGCCGGGTGCGCGGCGGCCGGCCGTCGCGGCCGGAGACCGCGGCGACATTGATGTACGAGAAGCGGTGCTCCCGGCACGGTCCGTGCTCCCGCAGCGCCGCGCTGTGCTCCGGGGTGATGTAGCCCTTGTGCTCGGCGAAGCCGTACGCCGGGAACACCCCGTCCAGCTCCACCATGATCCGGTCTCGGGTGACCTTGGCGAGCACGCTGGCCGCCGCCACACACGCGGCCACCCGGTCGCCCTTCCAGACCGCCAGCCCCGGCACGCCCAGGCCGTCCACGCCGAAGCCGTCGGTCAGCACGTACTCCGGCCGGGTCGTGAGCGAGGCGAGCGCCCGGCGCATCGCTGCCAGGTTGCACACGTGCAGCCCCCGTGAGTCGACCTCGTCGGCCGGAATGACCACCACGGCGTACGCCAGGGCGCGGTCCACGACCTCGGCGTACACCCGCTCCCGGCTGGCCGGGGTGAGCAGCTTGGAGTCGGCCAGCCCGTCGATCTCGCCGCGTCGCCCCTCCGGCAGCACCGCCGCGGCGGCGACCAGTGGGCCGGCGCAGGCCCCCCGGCCGGCTTCGTCGGCGCCGGCCACGTGCCGGAACCCGCGCCGTTGCAGCGCCCGTTCGAGCGCGTACAGGCCTGCCTCCCGGCGTACGACGGTGCGCGGCGGGGTCAGCACGACGCCTCGACGGCCGGCGGCAGGAGCCGGGCCAGCAGGTCGGGCAGCTCGGGCGGGTAGTACCGGTCGCCGCTGGCGGCCAGCTCGGCCGGCAGCCACCAGCGGTGGCCGGCGATGCTGCGCTGCTCGACGTCGTTGAAGCCGACGGTGTCGACCTGCCACGACGGCACCCGGAACAGGAAGAAATCCTGCTCCTGGCGGTACCAGTCGCCGTCGAACGGAAACTCGGTCGTGTCGGACCAGACGGGCTCGCCCAACTCGGCGGGATCGACCCGCAGCCCGGTCTCCTCGGCCAGCTCCCGTGCCGCGCCGGACGACGGGGACTCCGCCTCGTCGAGCCCGCCGCCGGGAGTGAACCAGTAGCGGTGCTCCGGGCGGGCCGGGTCGAAGCCCTGGAACAGCAGGACCCGGCCGGCCGCGTCGACGAGCAGCACCCGTGCCGCGCGTCGAGGGGTGTAGACGGTCACCGCACCAGCCTGCCAGACGTGCGGCCGATCGCCCATGCCCCCGCCGGTTCTACGGCTTGGGAATGCCGTCGAACTGATCGGGCACCGTCAGCCAGGTGGCCCGGTTGACGGGCCAGAAGACGGTGAACGCCCGCCCGACGACCTCGCCCTCGGGGATCGTGGCCTCGGTGATGTTCTGCCCGGACTGCTGCCAGTGCTCCAGCGAGTCACCCGAGGCCGACCGGTGGTCGCCCATCACCCACAGCCGACCCTTCGGCACCGTGATGTCGAACTCCTGGTCGGCCGGCTTGTCGCGGACCCCGTCGATCGAGAAGATGTACGGCTCGTCGAGCGACCTGCCGTTGATCATCAGGCGTTCCTGCGCGTCGCAGCAGACCACGTGGTCGCCGCCGACGCCGATCACCCGCTTGATGAAGTCCTCACCGTCGGGGTTGCCGCTCCACTCGGTGGGCGCCTTGAAGACGATCACCTCGCCGCGGTGCGGTGATCGGAAGTCGTAGACCAGCTTGTTGACCAACACGCGGTCATCGATCTTGAGAGTGTTCTCCATGGACGGAGAGGGGATGAAGAAGGTCTGCAGCACGAAGGCGCGGACCAGCACCGCGACCAGGATCGCCACACCCAGCAGGATCGGCAGCTCCTTCCAGAAGGAGCTGCGCGGCTTGTCGGTCTGCTCGTCAATCACGCCAAGGAGCCTACGTTGCCGGGCCGGACGGCACCGTCCGGAACGCGCGGGAACCCCTCAGCGCGGCCGCCAACGGGAGAATCAGCAGCACACCGCCCTGCGGGGACGGACGGACCGGGGGCGCCCCGGAGGAGGCGGCAGCCGGCGCGGCCACGTCGTCGAAGGTCGACGGCACCGACAGCGCGGCCCAGCGTGACGACGGCCAGACCACCATGAACGCGCGGCCGACCACGTTGTCGATCGGCACCGGGCCCTGGCAGCGCGCGTCCTGGGAGACCTCGCGGTGATCGCCCATCACGAAGATCTGCCCCGGGGGTACGACCACCTCGTCGAAGCGCCGGGAGCGGCACTCCTGCGGATTCGGTGGCAGATCCAGCGGGGAGTTGCGCAGCACGTACGGCTCGTCGAGCGGGGTCCCGTTCACGGTGACCCGGCCCTGGGAGTCGCAGCACTTCACCCGGTCACCGGGCAGGCCGATCACCCGCTTGATGAAGTCCTTCTCGCCGGGACGGCTCACCCCGACCAGGTCCCCGACGGTGCGGCCGACCTTGCCGACGAAGCCGGGCTCCGGCTGCTCGTCGACCTGCGGCGCCCAGCGGTCGGTGCCCCGGAACACCACCACCTCGCCGCGCACCGGGTCACGGACGTCGTAGACGACCTTGTTGACCAGCACCCGGTCGCCGATCAGGAGGGTGTCCTCCATCGAGCCGGACGGGATGAAGAACGCCTGGAGCAGGAATGTGCGGATCAGCACCGCGAGGCAGAACGCGACCACCAGCAGCAGTGGAAGTTCCTGCCAGAGCGGCATCTGGCGGCGGCTGCGGCGTACCCGCCGGCGCCACGGATCGACGGTGCCGTCCTCGTCAAGCGTCTGCACCACGCCACTCCCCGGTCCGCAGAAACACCACCGCCCGGGAGCCTCGTCGAGGCTCCACGGGCGGTAGTGGACAGCTGCCCGCCACGAAGGCGGGGTCGCCGCCTGGCTGCGCCCGTACGACCAGGGTAGTGCGGTCTGGGCGGTACGGCATACGCGCAGCTCAGGCGGCGTGGCGAGCGGGAAGTCAGCTGGGCTGCTTCTCCCGCTTCTCCTTGATCTTGGCCTTCTTGCCGCGCAGCTCACGCAGGTAGTAGAGCTTGGCGCGACGCACGTCACCGCGGGTCACGACCTCGATCCGGTCGATGCCCGGGCCGTTGAGCGGGTAGGTCCGCTCGACGCCGACACCGAAGCTGACCTTGCGGACTGAGAAGGTCTCGCGCAGACCGTCACCCTGGCGGCGGATCACGACGCCCTGGAAGATCTGGACACGGGACCGGTTGCCCTCGACGACCCGCGCGTGCACCTTGACGGTGTCACCGGCACGGAAGTCGGGAAGATCGGTCCGCTTCGACTGGGCGTCAAGGGCGTCCAGGATGTTCATCGCTGCGTCCTCGTAAGGCTCACGGCGCACCGTCACTCGGTGCGCGGGTGGGTGATTCTGATTCCCGGGTGGTGATCGGCGGACCGACCCCGGTCGGGGATCCTCGCAGCCGCCCGCGGGCGCGGACGGATGCGGCAACCCCCCTACTTTGCCACATCCCCCGGCGGCGGCTGAAATCCGGCCCGCTCCAGCGCCGCGATGTCCCGTTTGTCGAGCCGCTCGGGCGGCAGCGCGGCCAGCAGGTCCGGACGCTGGGCCGCGGTCCGCAGCAGCCCCTCCTCGCGCCGCCAGCGCGCGATCTTGCCGTGGTCGCCGGAGCGGAGCACCTCCGGGACGTCGTGCCCGCGCCAGCTCGGCGGCTTCGTGTAGATCGGTGCCTCCAGCAGCCCGTGCGCGTGCGACTCCTCGTCCAGCGAGCCGGCGTTACCCAGCACCCCGGGCAGCAGGCGGGTGACCGCCTCCAGGATGACCAGTACCGCGACCTCGCCGCCGAAGAGCACGTAGTCGCCGAGCGACACCTCGGTGACCGGCATCCGGGTGGCGGCGTGCGCCAGGACCCGCTGGTCGATCCCCTCGTACCGGCCGCAGGCGAAGAGCAGGTGCGGCTCGGCGGCCAGCTCGTGCGCCATGGCCTGGGTGAACGGGACACCCGCCGGTGACGGCACGAGCAGCCGGGGCGGCGGGGCCTCGGCCGGGGCGAGCGCGTCCAGCGCCGCACCCCACGGCTCCGGCTTCATCACCATGCCGGGGCCGCCGCCGTAGGGGGTGTCGTCGACAGTGCGGTGCACGTCGTGGGTCCAGGTCCGCAGGTCGTGCACGGCGAGCTGGAGTACGTCATTGGCCCGGGCGCGGCCGATCAGCGACAGGTCGAGCGGGGCGAAGTACTCCGGAAAGATCGACACGACGTCGACGCGCATGCGGGCTGGCCCTAAAGATCGAGCAGGCCGGCCGGCGGGTCGACGATCACGCGTCCACCGGCCAGGTCGACCTCCGGGACGATCGCCCGGACGAACGGGATCAGCGCGGTACGCCCCTCGGGGCGCCGCAGCACCAGCAGGTCGGACGACGGCGCGTGGTCGATCCGGGCGACCTCGCCGAGGCGCTCACCGGCCGGGGTGACCACGGCCAGACCCACCAACTGGTGGTCGTGGAACTCCTCCGGGTCCTCCGGAGGCTCCACGTCGGCGCTGTCCACCACGAGCAGGGTTCCGCGCAGCCCCTCCGCGGTGTCGCGGTCCAGGATGCCGTCGAAGGCGACGAGCATCCGGCCCTGGTGGAACCGGGACTCCTCGATGGTCAGCTCGGCGGGCACCCGGAACGGCACACCCGGCCCGTTCGCCGGCGCGGGCGGCGGGACCGCCCCGGGTTCGGTGCGCAGCACCGAACCCGGGGCGAACCGTGCTTCGGGTTCGTCGGTCCGCACTTCCACGGTGACCTCCCCGCGGACACCGTGCGGCTTGCCGATCCTTCCGACGACGAGCTGCATCAGTACGAGTCGACGATGTCGACGCGTACCCCGCGCCCGCCGATGGAGCCGATCACCTGACGCAGCGCCTTGGCGGTCCGGCCGGACCGTCCGATCACCGTGCCGAGGTCCTCGGGGTGCACGCGGACTTCCAGCCGCTTGCCCCGACGGGAATCGACCATCCGGACCCGGACGTCATCCGGGTGGTCGACGATGCCCTTGACCAGGTGCTCCAACGCCGGACGCAGAGGCATGTCAGGCCTGCTCACCGGCGTCGGCAGCGGCAGCGGGGGCCTCGGCGGGGGCCTCGGCCGGAGCCTCGGTCGCCGGGGCCTCGGCCTTCGGGGCCTCGGCCGGAGCCTCAGCGGCCTTGGCGGCCTTCTTGGCCGGCTTGGCCGGGGTCTCCGGGGCGAGCCCGGCGGCGGCCTTCGCCTCAGCCTCGTACGCCGCCTTGCGGTCGGCCTTCTCGGCGGCGACCTTGAGCGGCGGCGGGGCCGGCAGGCCCTTGTACTTCTGCCAGTCACCGGTCAGCTCCAGCAGCCGCTGCACCGCCTCGCTCGGCTGAGCGCCGACGGACAGCCAGTACTGGACCCGCTCCGACTTGACCTCGATGATCGAGGGGTCTTCCTTGGGCTGGTAAACCCCGACGAACTCGATCGCCCGGCCGTCGCGCTTGGTGCGCGAGTCGGCGATGACGATGCGGTACTGCGGGTTGCGGATCTTGCCCATCCGCAGGAGCCGGATCTTTACGGCCACAGTTGTTTCGCTCCTGTTGCGATCTCACCAGCCCGCTGTGGGCGGTGTGCGTGGGTGAGCGCCGACCGGACCCGTGGGGTTGGGCCGGAGACTACTCGGTGGACTAGCGACGTGCCCGGGTTAGAGGGCGCCGGACGCGCGCCGGATACCAGCGACCCATTCTGCCAGATCCGACGCCGATCTCCCGCATCGGACCCGGACACCGCGTCACCGGTGACCCGGAACACCTCTCAGCGCACCGGCGGACGGTCCCACCCGGGCGGAAGTTCGTCCGGTACGTCCCACTCTGCCGGCGGGGTGAAATCGCACCAGGTGCCGTCGAACGGGAACCGGCCCGCCTCGGCGAGCGCGATCACCCGCTCCCCCTCGGCGCGGACCGCCTTCTCGTCGGTCACCCAGTAGTCGTCCGGGAAGGCGAGACGCTCGACGAACTCGTCCTCGTCCTTCCACTCCCAGCTGAGGTCCGGGCGCACCACCACGTCGAGGTCCTGGTCCACCACGTCGACGCCGGCCACCGGGCCGTCGTCCCAGCGGACACCGGGCTCCTCCAGGTTGACGTACCAGTGGGCGAACCTGCCCTGCGCGTCCCGGAACCACCACACGGAGTGCGCCGCCCCGGTGGGCAGGAACTTCAGCAGCGGAGGGCCGTTCCAGCGGCCGTGCGCCAGCCGGTACGACGACGAGATCCACTGGGCGAACGGCATCGCCCGCATGCCCAGCCCCGCCTCGGTCACCTCGTGGGCCACCGGCGAGTCCCGCGCGATCCACACCAGCAGACCCCGCTCGTCGTCGCTTACCACGCGACCCGGCCGGACCCATCCGATCCGACCGTGCCGCACGTTGCGGTGCATGATCAGCCGACCCGGCGCGAAGCGCACGGCAGCACCTCCGGGCTGTTAGCCGGGGGCCCTTTCCTCGACCACGGGTGTCAGGAAGGGGCCCTTCCTGACGCCTCAGTAGGCGCGGGCGAGGATGGCGACCAGGTCGGGCTCGTCCTCCGAGTCCGGAACCGAGCCGTCGGCGCGCAGCAGGCAGCGCACCGTCACGCCCTGGCCGTTCGCCTCGGCCTCGCCGGCCACGCCGACCGCCGACCACGGCACCTTGGCCCAGCCGGTGGCCGCCGCCTCGATCGCCTCGGCCAGCGTCGACACCTCGACGGTGCGCGACTGGCGGTGCGCGAGGGCCTGGTCGTGCAGCACCTGCTGATCGGCCTCCAGTGCGGCGAGGACCGCGCCGACCACGTCGGCCACCGCCGTCGGGGACTTCGACCCGTCGGTACGACGGACCACCGTCGCGTTGCCGACGGCCAGATCGCGGGGGCCGACCTCGACGCGTACCGGATAGCCGCGCAGCTCGGCGTCGACGGCCCGGCGGCCGAACGCGGTGTCGGTCCGGTCGTCGAGCGCGACCCGGACACCGGCGTCGCGCAGGCCGTCGCGCAGCTTGGCCGCCGCCTCGCCGACGCCCTCGCCATCCTTGACGATCATGATGTACGCCTGGATGGGGGCCAGCCGCGGCGGCACCCGCAGGCCGTTGTCGTCGCCGTGGGCCATGATCAGGCCACCGAGCATCCGGGTCGACGTGCCCCAGGAGGTCGTCCACGCGTGCTCGCGACCGCCTTCCTTGGCGGAGTAGCTGATGTCGAACGCCTTGGCGAAGTTCTGGCCCAGCTCGTGGCTGGTGCCCAGCTGGAGCGCCTTGCCGTCGCCCATCATGCCTTCGCAGGTGTACGTGGCGGTGGCCCCGGCGAAGCGCTCGCGGGCCGTCTTCAGGCCGACCACCACCGGAATGCCGAGCACGTTGACCATCAGATCCTCGTACGCCTCGTGCAGGATCCGCCGCGCGTAGGCGCGGGCGTCCTCACGGGTGGCGTGCGCGGTGTGCCCCTCCTGCCAGAGGAACTCGCTGGTCCGCAGGAAGATCCGCGGGCGCAGCTCCCACCGGACCACGTTGGCCCACTGGTTGAGCAGCAGCGGCAGGTCCCGGTACGAGTCGATCCACTTGGCCATGAACTCGCCGATCACCGTCTCGCTGGTGGGGCGCACCACCACCGGCTCGGCGAGCTGCTTGCCGCCACCGTGGGTGACGACCGCCAGCTCCGGCGAGAAGCCCTCGACGTGCTGGGCCTCGCGCTTGAGGTAGCTCTCCGGGATGAACAGCGGGAAGTACGCGTTCTCCGCGCCGGCCGCCTTGATCCGGGCATCCATCTCGGCCTGCATCCGCTCCCAGATGGCGTAGCCGGCGGGGCGGATGACCATGGTGCCGCGGACCGGGCCGTTGTCGGCCAGCTTCGCCTTGGCGATCAGGTCCTGGTACCAGCGGGGGAAGTCCTCCGCACGGGGAGTGAGCACGCGTGCCATGACCGCACATCCTATGCGCCACGCGGGTCCCCGCCGCGCCCGGGAGGCGCCGCGCCGCGCGACCGGTGCTGGGCGGCGCGCGCAGCCCGCCCTTGCCGGGGCGCGGCGGGCGCTGGGCAG
>NZ_MUZA01000024.1 GCF_021442385.1 Micromonospora sp. MH99 | reverse complement strand
GGGCCGGGCCCGGGCGGGGCGGGCCGTCGTGGATCACAGTGGGCGGGGTGTGCGCGGGCTGCTGGCCGGGGGCGGGGCTAACGTGAGGGCGTGGCGCTCTCCCTTGCGATCTCGCCCTGCCCCAACGACACGTTCGTCTTCGACGCCCTCGTGCACGGGCGGGTGCCCGGTGCGCCGCCGGTCGAGGTGACGTACGCCGACGTGGACGTCACCAACACGGCGGCCGAGCGGGGCGCGTTCGACCTGGTGAAGGTCAGCTACGCGGCGCTGCCCTGGCTGCTCGACGACTACCACCTGCTGCCCTGCGGGGGCGCGCTCGGTCGCGGGTGCGGGCCGCTGGTTCTCACCAGGGGTGACCGCGCCGACCTGACCGGCGCCACGGTGGCGGTGCCCGGTGATCGGACGACCGCGTACCTGCTGTTCCGGCTCTGGTCAGCCGGGCAGGCACCGGCCCGGATCGAGGTGGTGCCGTTCCACGAGATCATGCCGGGCGTCGCGGCTGGTCGCTACGACGCTGGGCTGGTCATCCACGAGGCGCGGTTCACCTACCATCGGCACGGCCTGACCGCGCTCGTCGACCTCGGCGAGTGGTGGGAGGCCGACACAGGGCTGCCCATCCCTCTCGGCGCGATCCTGGCCCGGCGCGGCGCCGTGGACCCGGTGGAAGCGGCCGGATGGATTCGCGAGTCCGTCCGGCAGGCCTGGGCGGATCCGGCGGCCAGCCGGGAGTACGTGCTCGCGCACGCCCAGGAGATGGAACTCGACGTGGTGGACCGGCACATCGGCCTCTACGTCAACGAGTTCACCGCCGACCTGGGCGAGGCCGGCTTCGCCGCGGTGACGGCGCTCCTCGACCGCGCCGCCACCGCCGGCCTGGTGCCTCAGACCTCCAGCTCGCGCGCCACCGCGTGGACCAGCTGAGCGATCTTCTGCGCCGTCTTCTTGTCCGGGTAACGGCCCCGGCGCAGGTCCGGCTGGACCTTCGCCTCCAGCACCTTGATCATGTCCTCGACGAGACCGTGCAGCTCCTCGGCCGGCCGACGTCGCAGCTCCGCCATCGACGGCGGTGCGTCCAGCAGCTTTACGCCCATGGCCTGCGCGCCCCGGCGGCTGTCCACCACGCTGAAGTCGACCCGCTGACCACCCTTGAGGTCGGTGACGCCCGCCGGCAGAGCACCCTTGGGCAGAAACACGTCGCCGCCCTCGTCACTGGTGACGAAGCCGTATCCCTTGGCCGTGTCGTACCACTTCACTCGACCCGTAGGCACCTGAAAACCCCTGCTTCACTTGAGCCGCTACTGCTCCCAGGCTAGCTGGATCATGCCGTCGAGCGCCGCTGGGAATCCGGTGAGATCGTCCAGCACCACGCTCGCCCCCGCCGCACGCAGCTCATCCGGGGAGCACGGCCCGGTCGCGACAGCGATTCCCGGCACCCCCGCCACACCCGCCGCCACCATGTCCGCCACGTGGTCACCGACGTAGTGGGTCGCGCCGTGCTCGCGCAGCGCGGTCGCCTTCTGCTCGGCGAACAGGTCACCGGCCAGCTCGTCCACCACGAGGCCGAGGTGATCCAGGTGCAACCGGGCCAGTCGGCCAATCTTGGACGTGACGACGAGCACCCTCCCGCCCCGGGCACGGATCGCGTCGATCGCCTCCCGCGCCCCGGGCAGCGGCACCGTCGGTGTGATGGCGTACGCCGGATACAGCTCCCGGTACACCAGCACGGCCGCCTCGACCTGCTCCGGCGGGAACCAGTGCGCGATCTCGGTGCGCAGCGGCGGGCCGAGCCGGGACACGGCCAGGTCAGCGTCCACCGGTACGCCCGTCCTGGCGGTCAGCGCGCGATAGGCCGCGGCGATGCCGGGCCGGGAGTCAACCAGGGTCATGTCGAGATCGAATCCGACGGTCAGCGCGCGCATGTCGAGAAACCTACCGGGCGACCGCCTACCGGCCGGACGTCCGAGGGGCGCGACAGCCCCACCCCGGGCTAGCGTGGAAAGACGATGACCACCTCACTCGCCGACCACCTGCGGTCGCTGCCCGACGAGTCGCTGGCCGCGCTCCTCCAGCTCCGGCCGGACCTCGTCGTGCCCGTGCCGGCCGACGTCTCCGCCCTGGCCATCCGCGCCCAGTCCCGGGTCTCGGTGGCCCGGGCCCTGGACGGGCTGGACCAGTTCACCCTCGGAATCCTCGACGCCGCCCGGCTCACCCGGCACCCGGACGAGGGCACCACGGCCACCGACGCCGTGCTCGCCATGGCGACCACCGGGCCGCACCCGCCGGCGCCGACGGCCGTCCGCGCCGCCGTCAACCGGCTGAGGGCGCTCTTCCTGCTGTACGGCCCCGAACACGCCCTGCACGTCGTGCCGGCCGTCGACGAGGTCTCCCCGTACCCCGCCGGCCTCGGCCGACCCGCCGCGGAGCTGGACCCGCGCACGGCCGCGCTCTGCGCGGACCCGGCGAAACTGCGCCGGACGCTGCTCGCCGCACCCCCGTCGGCCCGGGCGATCCTGGACCGGTTGGCGGCCGGGCCACCCGTGGGCAGCGTGCCCCCGGGCGCGTTGCAGGCACCGCCGATCGGCGCGCAAGACGCTGTCCTCGCCGACCCGACCAACGGTGGTGCGCCGACCGGCTCGCCGGTGCGCTGGCTGGTGGACAACCGGTTGCTGGTCAGCGTCTCGGCCGGCTCGTCGACGGCCAGCGGCACGGTCGAGCTGCCCCGCGAGGTGGGGCTCCTGCTGCGCCGCGACAGTGGTCCACTCGGGCCGCTGCGCACCAGCCCGCCGCCGGTGGCCACCGCACCCCGCGAGCCCAAGGCGGTCGACTCGGCCGGCGCCGGGCAGACGATGGAGGTGGTCCGGCACACCGAGGGGCTCTTGGAGCAGCTCGCCGCCGAACCCGCACCGGTGCTGCGCTCCGGCGGCATCGGCGTCCGGGACCTGCGCCGGCTGGCGCGCACCGCCGGCCTGGACGAGCCGACCACCGCGCTGCTGCTGGAGGTGGCGTACGCGGCGGGGCTCGCCGGTGAGCTGGAGATGCCCGGTTCGACCACCGGCCGGTACGGGGCGGATCAGCAGGTGCTGCCGACCGGCGGGTACGAGGTGTGGCGGGCCGCCTCGCTGGCCCAACGGTGGGAGCACCTGGCCCACGCCTGGCTGACGATGACCCGGCAGGTCGGCCTGGTCGGTAGGCGTGACGACCGGGACCGGCCGATCACCGCGCTGTCCGCCGAAGCCGAGCGGGCCGGTGCTCCGGCCACCCGGCGAGCGGTGCTCGGTGTGCTCGCCGACCTGGAGCCGGCGACCGCGCCCACCGCCGAGGAGGTGCAGGCCCTGCTGGACTGGCGGGCGCCGCGGCGCAGCCGGGGTCGGGAGGCCGCCCACCGGGAGGTGCTGGCCGAGGCGGCGCAGCTCGGCGTGACCGGCCTGGGGGCGCTCACCTCGTACGGGCGGTTGTTGCTGGGCGAGCTGACGTCGGCCGACGAGCCGGGCGGCGACCCACTGGGGTTGCACGTGGACGCGGAGAGCGGCGATCCGTCCAGTGCCGCGCGGGCGTTGGACGCGCTGCTGCCCGCCCCGGTCGATCACTTCCTGGTGCAGGCCGACCTGACCGTGGTGGTGCCGGGGCCGCCCGAGCCGGCGCTGGCCGCCGAGTTGGAGGCGACCACCGAACCCGAGTCGGCCGGTGGGGCGAGTGTGCACCGGGTCACCACGGCGAGCGTGCGGAGGGCGCTGGACGCCGGTTACACGGCCGACGACCTGCACGAACTGTTCCGGCGACGGTCGCGTACCCCGGTGCCGCAGGGGCTCAGCTACCTGGTGGACGACGTGGCCCGTAAGCACGGTGGGCTGCGGGTCGGGTCGGCCGGGGCGTACCTGCGCAGCGACGACGAGGCGCTGCTCACCGAGGTGCTGGCCGACCGGCGGTTGGAGTCGTTGACGCTGCGGCGGCTGGCGCCGACGGTGCTGAGCACGCCGTACCAGGTCAGCCGGCTGCTGGGCGCACTGCGGGACGCCGGGTACGCGCCGGTGCAGGAGGACGGCACGGGCGGAACGATGTTGTCCCGACCCCGGATCCGGCGTGCGCCGGCACGGGTCGCGGTGACCACCAGGACGCTCGATCCGCTGGCCGCCCCGAAGCTGCCGATGCCCCGGCTGCTCGGGGTGGTGGAGCACATCCGGCGGGGCGACGCTGCGGCGCGGGCGGCCCGCCGGGCGCCTGCCGTCGTCCGGGGCGGGGCGGCAGGGCTGGGCGGTGGCCCGGTGCCCGCGCACACGCACAGCGAGGCACTTGCCGTGCTCCAGCAGGCGGTCCGCGACAAGGCGCTGGTCTGGGTCGGGTACGTCGACGCACACGGGGCGACCGCGTCCCGGCTGGTCAAGCCGGTGTCGATCGGCGCCGGCTACCTGCGGGCCGAGGACGAGCGGACCGAGATGCTGCACACCTTCGCGCTGCACCGGATCACGGCGGCGGTGCTGGCGGACTGAACAGGGCTCAGCCGCCGCTGGTGTGCCAGCTCAGCGGCGGCTGCGCCGAAAGGTGCCGACCACCGAGACGGCCAGCAACAGGGCGAAGCCGGCGCCGGCGGACTCACCGACCGAGTCGACGAAGCCCTGCCGCAGCACCAGCCAGCCGAAGAGGAACCACCCGACGAGGAGCGCCGCGGCGAGGGCGTACGCGACCACTGTCGCGCGGGACACCTCGTCGGGTGGCGCGTGTTCATGCTCTGCGATCACGTCACGGTCGACCGTCATGCCCAGCCTCCCCGCCCGGTGCGGCCCTGGACTCCCAAGAGTGTCACTCCCGGGACGGCTGTGACAGGGGATAAACCCCGAGTCGGGCGGGATGTTCAGGTGCCGGGGCGGCGGCCGATCAGCACCACCCGGGTGCCGACCTTGCCCAGCTCCCACATCCGGACGGCGTCGGCGTGCAGCAGGTTGACGCAGCCGTGCGAGCCGATCGACTTGTCGTGCAGGTAGGTAGTGGTCTCGTGGAACCCCATGCCCTGGGTGAAGTGCTGCCAGTACGGCAGCCACACCTCGTACGGGTTGGACCACTCCTTTGGATTGCGGTAGTTGACGGTGTAGGTGCCGGACGGGGTGCGGTAGCCGGACATGCCGGTGCGCGTCACCGTCGGCGCCATGATCACCTTGCCGCCCCGGACCGCCCACACGGTCTGCCGGGTCAGGTCCACGCAGAAGGTGGTGCCGGTGCCGGCCTTGCAGCTCTTCGTGTCGGTGGTGGCGAGTCGCTGGGCCACGTCCAGGGTGGTCGGTCCGGCGCGTCCCTCGACGGGGCGAATGCCGTACCTCTTCTGGAACTTCTTGATGGCGGCGCAGTCGGCGGCGGACTGCCGACCGTCGACCGTGACGGCCCCGAACCCGCCCAGCCGGGCGAGGTACGTCTCCACGGCTCGCTGGTGCTGGCCCTGCGGGCAACCGGCGACTGTCGGCGTACCGGTGCTCGGGGTTGGGGTCGGGGTCGGGGTCGACGCCGTGCGGGTCGGCTTCGGCGTGGGTTTCCGGGAGGGTTTCGGGGTGGGCGCGGCCGGCGTGGGCCGGCCGCGCTGGCCCGGCCCGGACGTGCCGCTCGCCCCCGTTGCCTGTTCCGCCGCACCGACCGGGGCGGCTCCCCCGCCACCACTCCCACCGGACTGCGGATCGAACGTGCACGCGCCGGCACCGACCAGCACGACCACCGCCAGGGCAACCAGCCGGGAAGTGCTCCGGACACGCCTCATGGCACCTCCCCTGGACAGTCGTCCCTTTCCTAGACGTTCGTGAGTGCCGTCCTGGTTGCACCCGGTGCTCATCTTTCTTTCGACGTTCTCCGCCGTGCAACACTGGATGGTCGGCCAGCGGCGGGTATGCGACCCGTTCCGGCCGGACGGCCAACCGAGGAGAGGACGCTGGCGTGAGTGGTGGACCCCTGATCGTGCAGTCGGACAAGACCCTGCTGCTGGAGATCGACCACCCCGACGCGCAGGCCTGCCGGATGGCGATCGCGCCGTTCGCGGAGCTGGAACGCTCGCCGGAGCACGTGCACACCTACCGCCTGACCCCGCTGGGTCTGTGGAACGCCCGCGCCGCGGGGCACGACGCCGAGGGTGTCGTCGACTCGCTGATCAAGTACTCCCGCTACCCGGTGCCGCACGCCCTGCTGGTGGACGTGGCCGAGACGATGGACCGGTACGGCCGGCTCCAGCTCGCCAACGACCCGGCGCACGGGCTGGTGCTGCGCGCGCTCGACCGGCTGGTGCTGATCGAGGTGGCCAAGAGCAAGAAGCTCGCCGGGATGCTCGGCGACAAGATCGACGACGACACGATCCGGGTCCACCCGTCCGAGCGGGGCCGGCTCAAGCAGGCGCTGCTCAAGCTGGGCTGGCCGGCGGAGGACCTGGCCGGTTACGTCGACGGTGAGGCGCACCCGATCGAGCTGGCCGAGGCCGGCAAGGACGGGCGCAAGCCGTGGACGCTGCGGTCGTACCAGCGGGAGGCCGTCGAGGCGTTCTGGGCCGGCGGGTCGGGCGTGGTGGTGCTGCCGTGTGGGGCCGGCAAGACCCTGGTCGGGGCGGCGGCGATGGCCGAGGCGAAGGCGACCACGCTGATCCTCGTCACCAACACCGTCGCCGGCCGGCAGTGGAAGCGGGAGCTGATCGCCCGCACGTCGCTGACCGAGGAGGAGATCGGCGAGTACTCCGGCGAGCGCAAGGAGATCCGCCCGGTCACCATCGCCACGTACCAGGTGCTCACCTCGCGGCGCGGTGGCGCGTTCACCCACCTGGACCTGTTCGGCGCCCGCGACTGGGGCCTGGTCGTCTACGACGAGGTGCACCTGCTGCCCGCGCCGATCTTCCGGTTCACCGCGGACCTCCAGGCCCGCCGCCGGCTGGGTCTCACTGCCACTCTGGTACGCGAGGACGGCCGCGAGGGCGACGTGTTCAGCCTGATCGGCCCGAAGCGGTACGACGCGCCGTGGAAGGACATCGAGTCGCAGGGCTGGATCGCCCCGGCCGAGTGCGTCGAGGTCCGGGTGACCCTGACCGACGCGGAGCGGATGTCGTACGCGACGGCGGAGGCCGAGGAGCGGTACCGGATGGCGGCGACCGCCCGTACCAAGCTGCCGGTGGTCAAGGCGCTCGTCGACCGGCACCCGGAGGACCAGGTCCTGGTGATCGGCGCGTACATCGACCAGTTGCACCAGATCGGCGAGTACCTCGACGCGCCGATCGTGCAGGGTTCGACCACGAACAAGGAGCGGGAGCGGCTGTTCGACGCGTTCCGCACCGGGGAGATCCGCACGCTGGTGATCTCGAAGGTCGGCAACTTCTCCATCGACCTGCCCGAGGCGGCGGTGGCGATCCAGGTGTCCGGCACGTTCGGGTCGCGCCAGGAGGAGGCGCAGCGGCTGGGTCGGGTGCTCCGCCCGAAGGCCGACGGCCGGCAGGCGCACTTCTACACGGTGGTCTCCCGGGACACGATCGACACCGAGTACGCGGCGCACCGCCAGCGCTTCCTGGCTGAGCAGGGGTACGCGTACACGATCGTCGACGCCGACGACGTCCTCGGCCCGAAGCTGCCGACTGTCGACTGAACGCGGGCGGCGGCGGTAAGCCGGGGCGGGTTTCAGGGTCGGGCCGGCGGGTCGGCGTCGAGCAGTCCGGTCAGCAGGATCCGCAGGGTCGTGTCGAAGAGATCGCGCTCGGCGGGCAGCCGCGCGGGTCGACTGAACGCCGCGGCGAGGTGCGGGTAGGCCGCGACGTCCACCTCGGCGAAGCTGACCGAGCGGGAGCTGGCCTCGCTGCGGGCGAAGAGGCTCACCACGCCGGTCATCATGCCGATGGCCTCGAACTTGGCAGTCACCGCGCTGTCGACCGGCTCCAGAACCCCCAGGCAGGCGTCGAACCAGGCCAGGCTCTCCGGGCCGGGCGCGGACATCCGGTTGATCGTGTCGAGCAGCCAAGGGTGGTGCCGGAAGAGCGCCCGTTGCCGGCCGGCCAGCAGGAGCATGCCGTCGAGCCAGTCGGCGTTCGGCTCCGGGTACGGCCGTAGTTCGCCGACGACCCGGTCGGTCATCAGGTCCAGCAGGTCGTCGCGGGACGACAGGTGGCGGTAGAGCGCGCCGGCGCTGGCACCCAGCGCGGTGGCGACGGCGCGCATCGACACCGCCGCGATTCCCTCGGCGTCAGCCAGGGCGATGGCGGCGGTGACGATGGCGCCCCGGTTGTGGGTCGGGGTGGGGCCGCGGCTGCCGCGTACGGGCCGGGCCCAGATCGACTGCCGGTCGGCGCCGCCCGGGTCGGAATTCGTAGGTGCGTCGCTCACCGATCCACTGTAAACTGCGTACAGTGTTCGCAGTTTCATCCATCGGGGGTGGGCACGCATGGAACGGATCACGGCACACGACGGCGCGTCGATCGTGCTGCACTCGACAGGAGCCGGACCGGGCATCGTTGTGGTGCACGGCGGCGGGATCACCATCGACGTCTACCGGCGGCTCGCCCAACGGCTGGCCGACCGCTTCACGGTGCACCTCTACAACCGGCGAGGGCGGGCGGACGCCGCCCCCCGCGCTCAGCCGTACACCTTCGACCAGGACATCGACGACCTCGCCGCGGTGCTGAAGCACACCGGCACCCGCAACGTCATCGGGCAGAGTTCCGGCGGTTTCATCGCCCTGCAGGCCGCGGTGCGGCTGCCGATCGACCGGCTCGCGCTCTACGACATCGCGATCGACATCGACGGGGGCTTCCCCACGGCATGGCTCGACGAGGCACGACAGGCGGCGCGCGACGGTGACATCGCCCGCGCGATGGCCATCACCGACGCCGGCATCAACACCCACAACCCGGCCACCAGACTTCCGCTGCGGGTCCGCGTCGCGCTGGTCCGGGCGTTCCTGCGTACGCCGATCGGCCGGACGATGGCCGACCTGCTGCCGATGACCCTCGACGAGACGAACCAGATCCGACTGCGCGGCGGCCCGGCCGAGGCGTGGTCGGGGGTGAGCGCGGACGTGCTGCTGGCCTACGGGGCCGCGGGGCCGCCCTACTACGCCGACCTCAACGGGAAGCTGGCTCGCGCCCTCCCACGAGCGAGGGTCCTGCCGATCCCGCGCAGCGGCCACGACGGCCTGAACCGGGCGCCGAGCAGGATCATCGAGCCGATCGCAGCATTCTTCGGGGCCCCGGTGAGCCCGGAGCGGGCAAACCAGCTCTGAGCCCCCCGGCACCAACCAACCCACCCGGTCGACGGCCCTGCCAGCCGTGCGCGGCGACGCTCAGCGAGAGAAGCGGTTCACCAGCACCGCCAGTCGCCGGTCATGGTCGGCGCGGCGGAGCCGGCCGCTGCGCATCAGCGTGACCAGACCGTGCAGGCCACTCCAGAACGTCTCGGTGACCGCCTCCAGGTCGTCGTCACCGGCGATCGGACGCACCGCGTCGGCCAGCTCGGCGAACCCCCGGGCCAGGTCGGTCGGAACGTCCTGGCTGGCGAACGGCAGGTCCACGGCGAGGGTGAACATCGCGTCGTAGAGGGCGGGCCGCTGTTCGGCGAAGGTGGTGTACGCCTCGGCGACGTCGGCGATCGCCTGCCGGGGGTCGGCGGCCGAGGTTCGGGCCGCGGCCAGGGCGGTGGCCAGCTCGGCGAAGCCCTCGACGGCGACCGCCGCCATGATGGCGTCCTTGCCCTTGAAGTGGCTGTAGAGGACGGGCTGGCTGTATTCGATCTCAGCGGCGAGCCTCCGGGTGGTCACCGCGTCCCAGCCCTCGGCCAGGGCCAGGTCGCGGGCGGCGGCGACGATGGCCCGTTCCCGTTCCGCCCGCTCGCGCTCCCGGCGCGTCTGAGTCGACATGACAAAACCCTAGCACTGCTAGCGTTGCTGTCGTCGCTCTGCTAGCGTCGCTCTTACATCTAGCGGCGCTAGCAATTGGAGCGGATCATGTTGTCACCCCTCGCCTACGGACTCGCAGTCGTGCTCAGCCTCTTCGTCGCCTTCATCGGTGCGCGGTTCCTGCTGGTGCCGCAGGCCGCAGCCGCCGGGTACGGCGTGCCGGCCCGGCCGGACGGCGATCCGGCCTACCTGACGGTCAAAGGGCTCAAGGACCTCACCTTCGGGCTCATCGGACTCGCCCTGATCGCCTTCACCACTGCCGAGGCGGTCGCGTGGTTCATGCTGATCGTCGCGCTCGTCCCGCTGGGCGACACCCTCATCGTGCTGCGCAACGGCGGAACGAAGGCCGTGGCCTTCGGCATCCACTTCGCGACGGCCGCGGTAGTCCTCCTCGACGCCGCCCTGCTGTTCGCCCTGTAACCAACCCCCACCCTTCCCGGGGTTGATCAAGAGGTTTGCGTCACCGACGGGCCGATCGGTGACGCAAACCTCTTGATCACCGCAGCCGGGGCCGGGGCCGGGCCGGGCCGGGGGCCGGAGGTCAGGAGGTGGGGGGTGGGCAGCGGTCGGGGAGGTGGACCTCGCCGGGGCGCAGGTCGAAGCTGTCCATCGTGAACCACTCGTCGAGTTCCGGGTCGAAGAGGTTCTGCAGGCCGAACTGCAACACCTGCCACCACCGGGTCGAGTCGTGCTGGTCGACGTAGATGTCGCCGAGCGCGAGCGGGAACCGGAAGAACTCCCCCGGCACTGTGGAACCCCCGACCACGCCCACCCGCCAGTGGTCCACGTGCCGGTCCTTCTCTCCCTGCAGGATCTCCGGGCCGACATAGCGGGCGGTCTTCAGCTTGTCGTTGAAGATCTGCCGGTTGAAGAACCCCGGCACCTTGCTGCACGGACGCGGCGGGAACAGCGGGATGTTGGGCCACTTGTAGGTCAGCGTGTAGAGGGTGTTCTCGTAGATCAGGTTCGTGAACCAGATCGGGTGCTCCGGTCCGCCGGCGACCATCTGGCTGTTGCCGTCGCGGCCCTGCCAGGTGAACGGGACGTCGATGCCGAGGTCCCGCACGATGTACCGGCCGGTGCCGTGGAAGTCCGCCGGCAGCAGCGGCGGCCGCGGCTCGCGCGTGTCAGGGGCCGTAGGACCGTCCGCCCGGGCCGCGCGGGGCAGCGGCGCCGCCGCCGGACCCGGCGCGACCACGCCGAGGGCGAACAGCCCGCCGGCAACGGCCGACACCACCATCCGATGGGTACGCCTCGAAGCCATCTGCCCTCCGCCGGTGTGCGAGGGCGGGAGCTTCGACAGCGGTCCCGCCTTCGGCGAAGCGTATGAGCAGGAAAAATGTGAAAGCCGGCGGAACCTTGCCGCTCCACCGGTCGGGTGACGCGCCCTGCTCCCAGCGCGCGCCTGGCCCAACCGCCGGCGCACGCGCCCGCCCAGAAATGATCAAGAGGTTTGCGTCACCGATCAGCTTTCCGGTGACGCAAACCTCTTGATCAACGCACTCAAGCCGCCCGGTGGTGGGAGGAACGCACAGGGGGCAGCGTCAGCCGGCGCCGCCGGCGCGGAACGCCACCCAGGCGTCGCTCATCCGGTCGGCCTGGCCGGCGGTGAACATGTCCATGCAGGAGTCCTGCGTGTAGTCCATGAAGTTGTGGATCGGGTCCAGCCCCGGTGCGGTGCAGGTGTCCGCGCCGATCGGGCAGTCGAACTGGGGTGCCGCCTCGCGCGGGGTGTCCGCGACGAAGTCGCCGGACGCGGAGCAGCCGTGCGCGAAGGTGTGCTCCAGCATCAGCCAGTGCCCGACCTCGTGCGTCAGCGTGTCACCGAGGGCGTACTTGCCGGCCGTGCCGCCCGGCATCGACTCGTCGAGCATCACCACGCCGTCAATGTAGTCGCGGCCGTTGTTGTAGCCCTTCGGGAAGTACGCCCAGCCGAGCAGGCCGCCGCCGATGTTGGCCGCGTACACGTTCAGCGTGCGGGAGTCGCCGGTGTAGAGCGCCTTCTTCATGTCGCGCTCGTTCTTGCCCGGCTCGACCGTGTACCAGGCGCTGTTCACCGTGTACGTGGTGTCGACGAGCGAGAACCGGAACGGCGTGTCGGAGGCGTTGGCTGCCGTACGGCCCGCGTACGAGTCGTTGAGCACCCTCATCTGTGCCGCGATCAGGGTGTTCCACCTGGTCGTCTCGGCGGCGGTGAGCGGGTGGTCGGAGACCATGTGGAAGACCGTCGGCACGGTGATGCTGCCGTTAGGCAGGCGCGGCGCGTCCTTGATCACGCCGTAGGCGTTGGCCTCGTTCTTGGAGTACAGCGCCGGCTCCTGTGCGGTGGCGCCCTCGGCGGCCCGCGCCGCGGTGCCCGGGTCGCACGCCGCAACACCCGGGGAGGCGGTCGCGGGGGCGGCCGTGGCGAGCGCCCCGGAGGCGCCGCCGGAGGCCAGGAACGTCGCAGCGGTGGCGGTGAGGACTGCCAGTCGGAAAATTGGTCTCCTGTGCATCGGTGCACCTCTCGGGGGATGGAGACGGCGCGGGGTCGTCATGACCTGCTCGACGACGTCGTCTCCGGGTATGAGACCACGTCCACGGCAGCAGCAAAAGACCTGCGTACGGCCCTGATGTGGGGTGTAACGGCAGGGGCACGACGGGCGCTGTTATCGCCTGGCGTCAGCGGCTCAGGGCATTCTCCCGCTGCATGTGGGACAGCTTCTCGGGATTGCGGACGGCGTAGATCCCGGTGATGAGGCCGCCGTCGATGCGCACGGCCACGACGGTGTCCAGTTCGCCCTCGACGTGGACGATCAGCGCCGGGTAGCCGTTGACCTGCGCCGGCCGCCACGACGTGCTGGCCGGGACCTTGCCCCAGAAAGATGCCAGGGCGCGGGCCACCTTGTCGGCACCGAGGATCGGCCGCGGGACGGCCTGCTTGATCCCGCCGCCGTCGCCGAGAAACACCACGTCCGGCGCGAGGACGTCGAGCAGGCCCTGCAGATCGCCCATGTCGACCGCTCGCTGGAACGCGTCGAGCGCGCACCGGGCCTCCGCCGCGGAGACGACCTGGCGGGGCCTGCGGGCCGAGACGTGTGCCCGGGCCCGGTGCGCGATCTGGCGGACGGCAGCGGGGCTCTTGTCGACGGCTTCGGCGATCTCGTCGTACTCGAGGTCGAACACCTCGCGCAGCACGAACACCGCCCGTTCGGTAGGCGCGAGCGTCTCCAGCACCAGCAGCATGGCCATCGAGACGCTGTCGGCCAGCGCGACGTCCTCGGCCACGTCGGGCGCGGTGAGCAGCGGCTCGGGCAACCAGGATCCGACGTAGGACTCCTTGCGGCGACCGAGCGTCCGCAGCCGGGTGAGCGCCTGGCGGGTGGTGATGCGCACCAGGTAGGCGCGCTGGTCGTGGACCGCTCCCAGGTCGACGCCCGCCCACCGCAGCCAGGTGTCCTGGAGTACGTCCTCCGCGTCGGCGGCCGAGCCGAGCATCTCGTACGCGACGGTGAAGAGCAGGTTGCGGTGGGCGAGGAAAGCCTCGGTGGCTTGGTCCGGCCGGTCGTCGGGTGCGGTCTGCGGCATGCCCACCAGCGTGACTCCTGTTCGCTGTCGACTGCGTCACCCACCAGATGCCGGAGCCGGCCGTTCTGTGACACCTTCCGGCCTGTGGCGGTCGTCACCCTGCCCGGCCGTCACAGGGCTGCGCTCGCCGGCATCTCATGGTCGTCCGATCCAACACCAGAGTTAAGGACGGAACGATGGACGCCAGGTTCAACATGTTCGAGAACGAGTTCGCCATGAAGTTCTTCAAGCGGTTCGCGAACGCCGGCATGGTGCTGCAGCAGTCGCCGCTGCCGAAGTCCACGCAGGAACTGGTGTCGCTGCGGGCGAGCCAGATCAACGGCTGCGGATGGTGCATCGACACGCACGCCAAGGAGGCCGCTGCGGCCGGCGAGAGTGCGGTTCGGCTCAGCCTGGTCGCTGCCTGGCGCGAGTCCACGGTCTTCACGGAGGCCGAGCAGGCGGCGCTCGCGCTCGCCGAGGAGGGCACCCGGCTCGCCGACGCCTACCAGGGCGTGTCCGACGAGACCTGGGCTCAGGTGCGCAAGCACTACGACGATGACCAGGTCGCCGCGCTGGTCGCCCTGGTCGCTCTGATCAACGCGGCCAACCGGCTTGCCGTGATCGTGCACCAGCGGGGCGGTTCCTACGAGCCCGGCACGTTGGCCGCCGCTTTCGGCTGAATCGGCAACGGACCCGGCCCGGGATCAGCCGATGTCCCGGGCCGGGGGGCACGCCGGAAGCGGAAACCTCGGTCGGCGCGTGCGCTGCTCGGCCCCGGGAACGGCACCTGGCTCAGAGGATCCGGGTCACCCGCTCGGCAGCGACGATGGCATCCCGTCGCGCCGGGTCGAGGTTGGCACTGATGACCACGGACGCGCCCGCCGACAGCGGCGCGAGCAACCACTTCAACGGCTGCTCGTGCTCGGCGGCGTCGACCAGCAGCCGGTCACCGGCGCGCAGGTCCAGCATCCCGGCGACCTCCCGGGCGAGCGCTCCCCACTGGCCGTAGGTCGTGCCGTCCGCGCTCGCCGGATCCGACGGGCGGATGGCGGTGTGGTCGGGTGTGACGTCCGAGTGGCGGAGCACCTCGGCGGACCAGTCCAACCAACCCAGCGGCACGTCGGCCAGGCGGCCCGGCCCGGTACCGACGAGGTAGCGGTGCGGGGCGTCCGGCACGTCCTCCAACCAGTCGTCCTGGCGTTCGGGGGTCACGAAGACCGCGTCGAACGGCCGGTCGCCGCCGGGCTCCAGCACTGCCAGGCCCGCCGTGGCGCGCGGTCGGAACGACACCGCCAGGCCGCACGCCCAAGCCCCCAACAACACCGCTGCGGTACGCCAGTGCGGCGGCAGCAGCACCGCTACGCGGCTGCCGGGGCCGAGCCCGCACCCGTCCCGCAGGAGGCTGGCGCTGCGCGCCGCCCAGGCGCCGACCTGCTGGGCGGTCAGGTCGACGCGCTCGCCGGTCGCCTCGTCGCGGTAGCTGAGCAGCGGAATCTCCGTGGCGGTGTACGGGTCCGACAGGTCGGCCGTGGCGTGTGGCTGCATCTGGGCGCTCCCCGGGTGGCGACGTCGGTACCACCCTACGCAACGACTTTGGTCGTACCCCTCGTCGGCCGATGGCCGTAGCGGCTGGCCGGGTGGCCCACTGACGCTACGGGCGACCCCGCAGCGCCATCGAGGAGTGCCCATGCCTACCGAGTCCGACCCCGCCGACCGTCCCCCGTTGCGCCGCCGGCTCGTGCCGGTCGTGGCGTTGCTGCTGCTCGCGCCCTGGGCGGCCGAGTGTTCGTGGGGTGGCTTCGCCATCGACGGCTTCCTCCCGGTGGTGATCGGCCTGGCTCCGATGTACGGCGGGGCGGCGATCCTGATCCGGGAGACCGCCCGACACCTCGGCGCGGGCTGGCCGGCGATCGTGCTGCTCGCCGCCGCCTTCGGTGTGCTCCAGGCCGGCCTGGTGGACCAGTCCCTGTTCAACCCCGGCTACCTGAATGACACGCAGTACGCCGACACCCGGGCCGCCGCCGAGGCGTCGCTGGTGCCGGGGCTCGGATTCAGCCTCCGGCAGGCGTTCGACTACGTGGGCAACCACATCGTGCTGACCATCTGCGCGCCGATCGTGTTCGTCGAGTCCTTCCTCGGTGCAAAGCGGCGGCTTTCGCCGTGGCTCGGACGACAGGGGCTGGCGGTGGTCGCTGTGGTCTACCTGCTCGGCAGCCTGCTGATCTTCGCCTCTCCCGAGGGTCGGAAGAACTTCCTGGCCAGCCCGCTTCAACTGGCCTTCGCCACGGCGGTGGTCCTCACCCTGGTCGCGACGGCCCTGCTGCCCCGCTGGCGTCGCCCGCACCCGCGCCGCGTCCGCCGGGTGCCGCACCCGCTCTGGGTCGGTCTGCTTGTCGTCCTCGTCCACTTCGGCACCGACCTGGCACCCGGCTGGGCGGGAGTGGTCATCGCGCTGGCGCTCGCCGCCACCGTCGGGGCCGTGCTCGCGTACCTGTCGGCGGGCGCGCGCTGGGGGCAGCGGCACGTGCTCGCCGCGGGCTCGGCGAGCGTGGTCAGCGCCGCCGCGTTCGCGTACCTGGTGCCGCCGTACTCCCCGGCGAGCCCGGCGGCGGCCCTCGCCGGTGACGTCGCGGTCACCGTCATCACCGTGGCACTGGTCGTTGGCGCCTGGTGGCGTCTGGGCCGCCCTAGCTCGGCCGCTGTTCCCGTCGCCGCAAGGTGACGCTCTCGCTGGCAGCAGGGCCGGCCTGGATGAGCCGATCCAGGACATCGCGAGCGGCGCCGAGCCGATCCATGGACGCCGTGATGCGGGCGCGCTCCACGGCCAGAGCGTCGAGGAGCTCCGGGCAGGTGGGGGCCAGCACGGTCACGTCGTCCGGGATGCAGGGAAGGATCTCGGCGATCGCCGCGGTGTTCAAGCCGGCGGACAGCAACAGTTGGATGTGCCGCACCGTGCCCACCGCCTGCGGGTCGTAGTGACGGTAGCCGCTGGCGAGACGGGCGGGTCGCAACAGGCCCTGCTCCTCGTAGTAGCGCAGGGCGCGCGGGGTGGTGCCCGCCTCCCGCGCCAGTTCGCTGATCCGCACACCGACAGCAGATCAGGGCTTGACCTTCACGTCAACGTGAAGGTTTAGCGTCGTCGCTGTGACTCACCGCAGCCATGACAATCAATCCGCAGCCGTCGCCGTCCTGGGACTCGGCCCGATGGGCCGGGCCCTGGCCGCCGCGTCGCTCGCCGCCGGCCACCCCACCGTGCTCTGGAACCGCTCACCGGGCAAGGCGTCCGCGCTGGTGGCCCAGGGGGCGGTGCTCGCTCCGACGGTTGCCGATGCGGCACACCGGGCATCGGTCGTCATCGTCTGCGTCATCAACTACCGGGCGGTCCGCGCCGTCCTGTCGGGGCTCGAACGCCCGCCGAGAGGAACGTTCGTCAACCTCAGCAGCGGGCACGCCGCCGAGGCACGGGACATGGCGGGTTGGGCGGCGCAGCGGGGCGTCAACTATCTCGACGGCGCGATCCTGACGCCCGCGCCGACCATCGGGACACCTGCCGCGACGATCCTCTACAGCGGTCCGCGGGCCCTCTTCGACGACAGCCTTCTCTGGCTGGAGAGCCTTGGTGGCACCAACGCCTACCTCGGCGCGGACGCCGGCACGGCGGCGGCGTACGAGATGGCGTTGCTCGACCTGTTCACCATGTCCGTCGGCGGGCTCGCGCACGCCTTCGCCCTGGCCGTCACCGAGGGCATCTCCCCTACCGCGTTCGCCCGCTTCGCCCGAGGAATCGGCGGCCTGTTGCCCGACATGGCCGACCGGTTCGCCGATCAACTCACGTCCGGAACCTTCGCCGCAGACGTGTCCACCATCGCGTCGGCGGGCTCGGCGGTCGCCCACGTCCGCGATGCCGCCGCCGCGCGCGGTGTCGACCCCGCGCCGCTACAGGCCGTGCACTCGATCATCGAACGGGCCATCGCGGCGGGGCACGGAGGCGACAGCTACGCCAGACTGGCCCAGTCGCTCGTACCCGCCGATCCGGCGGAGGCGGCACGCTGATCACGGTCGGCACTGGACCGACTGTCGCGACCTGGGCGATTACACTCGCCCCCACACCACGTGGAGGGGGCGGCGCAGTGGGTGAACTGCTGTCGACTGTGGTTCAGATCCTCAACTCGTACGTCACCAGGCTGCTGGATCGGCGGGCGGTTTCCCAGGACGCCGAGGTCGGCGCCCACCTGCTGGACGTGGTCCTCACGTTGCAGGAGTTGTGCCTCAACGGCGACCGTCTCCTGAGCCTGGCCGACACCATGATCTCCGGCGCGGAGCCGCGGGCCGACGACCAGGCGGAGTTCGCCGCCCTGCTGCACCGCCAGTCCGTGCTGATCAACCAGCTCCGGCGCGGCATCGACGACTCCCGCGCGCTGCTCGCCACCGTCGACGTGGACTTCGCGTTCGCGATGGCACCCTTCCTCGACGGCAAGTCGGGGCTGCTCACCCGCTGGCAACAGCAGGCGGCCCTCAGTCGGTACTCCACCACGACGCTGTTCTTCCTGCCCGCCGAGGCGGTCACCCGGGTGGTGGCCGCCAGCCCGGCCGCCTCGACCGCCACCGCACTCGACCGGAACCGGACGGACTTCGTGCTGGTGATGGCGGACGAGGTACGCAGCGTGCGCCGACGGGAGGTGGCGGACATCCGAGCCGTCGCGGACGACGAGCGCGCGACGCTGCTGCGGGACGCGGGCCGGGCCCGTGCCGATCTGGCCGCCGCCCGGGCGCTGTGCGCGCGACTGCTCACGGCGACCCAGGAGGCCATCGGTCCGGCGGCCACCGCCCGGATCCGGCGGACGCTGACGCCCCGACAGCAGCACCGCTGAGCGGAATCAGTCGCCCGGATCCCGGTCCCAGTCGAAGCCGGCGCGGGCGAACGCGACGCTGCCGTCCCCGGTGGCGTACACCTTTATCGCTTTCAAGCCCAGCGACCGGGTGAGCCTTTCCAGGTTGGACATGATGCGCTGGAAGAGCCCGGTGTCGGTGGCCTCCTCGGTGATGCGGATCTCGTCCAGCATCGCCATCCGGCGCGGAAAGGAGAGCCGCAGTTCGAGCAGGACCCGCAGGACGTCGGACGGCGCGATGCGCAGCGAGACCGCTGCACCGCCGTCGGCGTAGAGCGAGACCTCGACCCGCGCCTCGGGCAACTCCGCCGTCAACACCTCGTGGAACTGCCTCGGCGTCAGCTTCATCCACTGTCGCCAGGCGGCGAGCGCGGCCTCGTCCGCCCGGCCGACCGTCAGCGCCGGTTCCGCCGCCCGCAGGTCGGCCACTGTCAACGCCTCGATCTCGACCGGTCGATCCGCGGCTCGGACCTCCTCGTACGGCGTCAACGGCACTCCCGCCTCGACCAGGAGCCGGTCGAAGTCCGGGTCGGGCCAGTACGGGGCCGGTGCGAACTCGCCGACGCGGCACCACAGCTCGTGCCACAGCCGTACCGCGTTGAGGGGTCGAAGACCGAGCCGCATGGCGGCGACGAGGACACACCGGTGCAGTTGCAGCGATCCCGCGAGCGCCGCCAGGTTCGCCCTCGGCTCGTCGTAGGCCCGCAGGGCGCCGATGGAATTCCGTTCCAGTTCGGTGTACGCCACCAGCTCCGGCATGTCCGTCAGACGCACCGGGATCGGGGAGTCGAGCAGGGAGTCGAGGTCGGCCGGCTCCCAGGCGACGTCGTCGTTCAGCAGGATCATCCGCAGATCCTGGCCGTGCTGGCGGACCACCACCTGGAGGATCGGCTCACCCTGCGGCAACGTCAGGTGGTTGAGCCACACCACCGTCTCGGGGTAGAGCCGCAGGCTCACGTCGATCGCCGGCACCGTGACGAGCAGGGCGGGTCCGTCCTGCTCGACCCGTAGCGCGCGAAGTTCACTCAACGCGTCGACGACTTCACTCTGAAGCATCGACGCACTCTAGCGGCTGTCGGCCAGACCGGTCTCATCCGGGACGTTCAATGTGGCGTCCAACCCCACGGTCGGGCCGTCGGCCAGTCACACACCGCAACCTGCACGGCCTGGGTCGCCTCCACCTCCGCGCCCTTTGCTCTGCTTCAACCAAGGAAACACACACGCTCCGTGCAGGCCGCACCTGGCCGCTCATCTCTCCTGAAGACAGAACAGCAGGTAGATCCCGGTGTTTCCTCGGTTGAAGCAGAGCAAAGGGGCTGAGCGGTTCGAACGGGGGCGGCGGGGCAGTCACACTGAGCGACAGGTGGCGATGGCACCGGTCACGCACCCACCGTTACGTGGGCGACCCGAATGACCGGGCCGGGCTAGCGTCCGCCGGGCAGTTCCGGGCCGCCGTCGAGCAGGGCGGCCAGCAGGTCGCCGTACTCCTCGACCCGTTCCAGGACCTCGGCGGCGGTGAACTGGCGGACGGCAGGCTTCCTGCCGCGGGCGCCGGCCTCGACCTCGTCCCAGGTCAACGGCGTCGAGGCCGAGGGCGTGCGCTGGGCGCGCAGCGAGTACGGCGCCACTGTGGTCTTCGCCGCGTTGTTCTGACTCCAGTCGATGAAGACCTTGCCGGGGCGCAGGTTCTTCGCCATCTTCGACACGATCAGCTTGGGGTGCGCCTTCTCCAGCTCCTGGGCGATCCGGCGCGCGTAGGCGGAGACGTCGTCGGCGGACTGGGTGCCGGCGATCGGGCAGCACAACTGCATGCCCTTCTTGCCGGACGTCTTCGGGTACGAGTCGATGCCGTCGTCGGCGAGCCGGTCGCGCATCAGCACCGCCACCGGGCAGCACTCGGCGAGCCCGGCGGGCGGCCCCGGGTCCAGGTCGACGACCATCATGTCCGGGTCCTCGCCGACCTTCCACTGCGGTGTGTGCAGCTCCAACGCGGCGAGGTTGGCCAGCCAGACCAGGGTGGGCAGGTCGTCGGCGACCACGTAGTCGATGGTCTCCCGACCCTTCGTCGACCCGGGCGCGGGCAACGTCTCCACCCGCACCCAGTCCGGGGTCGCGGCTGGCTTGTTCTTCTCGAAGAAGGACTTGTCGTCCACCCCGTTGGGAAAGCGGATCCGGGTGACCGGGCGGTCCGACAGGTGCGGCAGCAGTACCGGAGAGATCCGGGTGTAGTAGTCGATCACCTCGCCCTTGGTGAAGCCGACCGCCGGATAGAGGACCTTGTCCAGGTTCGACAGCTCCAGTGGGCGGCCCTCGACGTCCACCCGCAGCTTCTCAGCCGGCATCGTCGACCTCCTCCGGCGGCTTGTCCGGGCGCAACCGCAGCACCCGGGGGAAGCGCAGCCGGCCGTCGGGGGTGCGTTGGCCGTACTTCACCTCCACCACCACCCGGGGTTCTACCCAGATGGCACCCCGGGCATCCTCGCGCGGCACGCCCGGCGCGAACGGTGACACGCGGGAGCGCAGCGGCTCCAGCTCGGCGAGGAGCTGCCGTTCGATGGCCGCCCCGATCCCGCCGCCGACCCGACCCCGGTAGATCAACCGGCCGTCCGGGCCGGGCACCCCGACCAGCAGTCCACCGATGCGGCGCGCGCCCGGCCGCCAGCCCCCCACGACAAAGTCCCCGGTCACCTCCAGCTTGACCTTCACCCAGTCCGGGGAGCGCACGCCGGGGCGGTAGACGGCGCCGACCCGCTTGGCCATCACGCCCTCCAGGCCGTGTTCGCCGGCCGCCTCGTAGGTCGCCGGGCCGTCGGTGAACACCGGCGGCACTGCCCATCGGGCGCCGCCGAGGCCGAGCGCGTCAAGTGCCTCCCGGCGGCGCTCGTACGGCCAGCCGGTCAGGTCGTCGCCGTCGCGGCGCAACAGGTCGAAGATCATGTACGTGACCGGCATGACCGCCGCCAGCCGGGCCGCCTTGTTGCGATCCCGGACGTGCATCCGCTCAGCGAGGGCCGTGAACGACGGCTGCCCGCCCTGGCCGAGCAGCACCACCTCGCCGTCGAGCAACACGTCGTCGACCTGCTCGGGGAGGGTGGCCAGCTCGGGGTACGCGGCGGTGATCTCCACGCCGGAACGGGCGTACAGGTGCTGGACGCCGCCGGAGATGTCGGCGAGCGCGCGGACCCCGTCCCACTTGAACTCGTACGCCCAGCCGTCACCCGCCGGGAGCGGCCCGGTCATCGCGAGCATCGGCTTGAGCGGCACGCCGGGCACGACCCGACTGTAGTAGCAGGCCGAACACCTCGCGTCGAGTTCCTTCGGATGCGAGCATGGTCGATACCGGGGAAGGGAGCGCAGGATGCGTGCCATCTGGAAGGGAGCCGTGTCGTTCGGGCTCGTCTCGATCGGGGTGAAGCTCTACTCGGCGACCGAGGAGAAGGACATCCGGTTCCACCAGGTGCACCGCGAGGACGGCGGCCGGATCCGCTACAAGCGCACCTGCTCGGTCTGCGGCGAGGAGGTCACCTACGACGACATCGCCAAGGGCTACGACATCGGCGGCGGCGAGATGGTCATCCTCACCGACGAGGACTTCGCCGACCTGCCGCTGACCAGCTCGCGGGCGATCGACGTGCTGGAGTTCGTGCCCGCCGACCAGGTCGACCCGATCCTGTACAACAAGGCGTACTTCCTGGAGCCGGAGGGCACGGCCACCAAACCGTACGTGCTGCTGCGCGACGCCCTGACCGACTCGGAGCGGGTGGCCATCGTCAAGGTGGCGCTGCGCCAACGTGAACAGCTCGCCACCCTGCGGGTCCGCGAGGGTGTGCTGCTGCTCAACACGATGCTCTGGCCGGACGAGATCCGTAAGCCGGACTTCGGTTTCCTCGACGAGGACCTGAAGGTGCGCCCACCGGAGCTGGCCATGGCCAGTTCCCTGATCGACTCGATGACCGGCGAGTTCGAGCCGGACGTCTTCACCGACGACTACCGGGCCGCGTTGCAGGAGGTCATCGACGCCAAGGTGGAGGGTCGGGAGGTCGTCCAGCCGGAGGAGGCCGAGGAGGCGCCGGCCGCGGCGGTGGACCTGATGGCCGCGCTGAAGGCATCGGTGGACCGGGCCCGTGCGGCACGCGGCGAACAGCCCGCGCGCGGTGGGGGCGGCGGCGAGCCGACGCCCATCTCGTCGGCCCGCTCGGCCCAGAAGGCGGCCGAGAAGAAGGCCGCCAAGGCGCCCGCGAAGAAGACCGCGGCGAAGAAGACGGCGGAGAAGAAGACCGCCGCCAAGAAGGCCGAGCCGGCGAAGAAGACAGCAGCGAAGAAGGCCGAGCCGGCGAAGAAGACGGCCGCGCGCAAGACCGCACCCCGCAAGAGCGCCTGACCGTACGGCGGCGACGAAGGGTGTCCGCCGGACCGGGTACGCTCCGCCGGCCGTTGGCCACCGGAGGAGCCCCCATGCCGTACACCCCTGATCTGGACCGGTTGTTGGCGCCCGGTGCCCGCTTCACCGACGAGTACGGCGCGTACCTGATCGAGGCCCACCCCGTGGACGACGTCGTGCTGCCCACCGGCCGGGTGGTCGGATGCGACCCGCTGGTCTGCCCGGAGGCCGAGCCGTACACGGTGACCGTGGCGCCGGGGCGGTATCCCGCCCGCGCCTGGGTGGCCGTGGTGCTGCGGGAGGGCGCGGAGGTGGACCGTCGGGTGGCCGCGCTGCAACTGGTGGTCTCCGACGAGCCGGCGACCCGTTGGGAGCCGGCCGTCGCGGGCGACCAGGACGTCGCCGCGCTCGGCCCGGACGACTACTTCGGGTACGGGGTGGACGCGGGCGCCGGCACGCTCGCCGACCCGACGGCGCTCGCCGTCCTCGACGGCTGGGACCACGACCAGGTCCAGGAGGTGTTCATCCCCGACGAGCTGCCCGTGTCGCCGGTCCGGGGCCTGATTACCGCAGTCCTCGACGAGGCCACCGGCGCCAATGTCGTCACCGTGGCCACGGGTTGGGGGGACGGCTGCTACGGCACCTGGATCGGGCGCGCGGCCGACGGAGGCGTGACGTCGTTCGTGACCGACTTCATGGTGATCCCGAAATAACGTCCCGCTAGGGCGTCGCTGGGCGATCCGAGGCATCCGGGGCGGGCACGGCAGGCCGCCGGGCGGGTACCGTGTGCGTCGGCTTTCCCCCCGGCACCGGGTGCCGGCCACACCTTCGCAGCAGGGAGTCGACGACGTGAGCGAGCGCACGCAGGAGAACCGGTCGGAGGGCCAGAGCCCGGCGACGAAGGCGGGGCGGCGGCTCGCCGCCCAGTTGGCCGCGCAGAAGGCCGCCGAGGCGAAGCGCCGCCGCCAGGCGTGGGCGGGCGGCCTCGCCGGCGTCGCCGTGATGGCGCTGCTGATCGGCGGTTTCGTGTGGATCGACAAGAACCGGAGCGACGACAAGCCCGCCAACCAGGCAGGCGCGACCCCGTCCGCCTCCGCCCCGGCCGCGGACGCCCCCACCGCGCCCCCGGCTCCGCAGCTGCCCGCGGGCTCCGACCCGGCGCTGGGCACCAAGCCGAAGGTGACGGCGGGCAAGGGTGAGCTGAAGAAGCTCACCGTCACCCCGGTGATCAAAGGCAGCGGCCCGGCCGTGAAGAAGGGCCAGACCATCACCACCAACTACGTGGGCGTCTTCTACAAGGACGGCAAGGAGTTCGACTCGTCCTGGAACGCCGGCCAGCCGGCCACCTTCCCCATCGGCGTGGGCCAGGTCATCCCCGGCTGGGACCAGGGCCTGGTGGGTGTGACGGTGGGCAGCCGGGTGCAGCTCGACATCCCGGGCGAGCTGGCGTACGGCAACGACGAGGCGAACGCGAACGGGCGTCCGACCGGTCCGCTGCGCTTCGTGGTGGACGTGCTCGCCGCCCAGTGACCCGTCCGGATCGCCCCGGTTGTCACCCCGGCGCGATGGACTTGTTCACATGGGGCTTCCTGCCCGTCACCCTCCGGCAGTAGGTTCGGCGTCACCCCGGGCGGCCCGCCGTCCGGGGTGACCAGGCGGACCGGGGACGCGGAGGTGCACGTGACGGCGCTGGACGAGCCCGGGCGGACCGCCCGGCTGATGTGGACGCACTTCGAGCCGGTGCACGCGGTCACCTACTTCCACCCTCGGGCCCGGGCCGCGCACGAGGCGGTCGGGCTGCGCGGCTACTGGCGCGGCTACTTCGCCGGCCGGACCGCCCCGCTGGGCGCCGCCGAGGCCGCCCCGGTCATCGCCGCGTTCTTCAACTTCGCACCACCCATGGTGAGCCGGGCCCTGCCGGCGGTCTGGCGGCTTGCCACCCCGCAGGAGGCCCTGCGCGCCCGGCTGACCGGCGCCGTGCAGGCCCTCGCCGAGCTGACCTACGAGCTGCCCGAGGCGCACCTGGCCGAGGCCGCCGATCTGCTGGAACGGGCCGCCTCGGCGGCGCAGACCGCCGGTCGGGTGCTCGGCGCGGCCAACGCGGCGCTGCCGGTCGGGGAATACCCCCTCGCCCGTCTCTGGCAGGCCGCCACCACGCTGCGGGAGCTGCGGGGCGACGGGCACAACGCCGCCCTGGTGGCCGCCGGCCTGGACCCGGTGGAGACGCTGGCCTGGCGGGTCGCCGTGGACATGCCGGCGGAGAACCTGCTCGGCCGGGGCTGGTCCGAGGAGCAGTGGCGGGCCGCCCGCGAGCGGCTGGCACAGCGCGGCTGGCTGACCGGCGACGGCACGGCCACGGACGTCGGTCACGCCGGGTTCCAGGCGATCGAGGACGCCACCGACCGGGCCGCCGCGCATCCGTGGCTGGCCCTCGGCCCGGACGACACCGACCGCCTGCGTGAGCTGCTGGAGCCGATGGCCCGGTCGTGTCACACGGTGATCCCGCCGAACAGCCCGATCGGGCTGCCCGCGCTGCCCGGCTGACCGGCGGTCCGCCTCTCGGGCAGGATGGGCCCGTGGTGGATGCGGTGGTTTTCGACCTGGACGGCGTGATCGTGGATTCCGAACCGGTCTGGGAGGAGGTCCGGCGGGCGTACGTGGCGGCACACGGTGGGTCGTGGCAGCCGGACACCCAGCGCCGGCTGATGGGCATGAGCACCGGTGAGTGGGCCCACTACCTCAGCGGTGAGCTGGGCGTGCGCCGCAGCGCCGGGCAGGTCGCCGACGAGGTGGTGCGGGAGATGGCCCGGCGCTACACCGAGCACGTGCCGCTCATCGACGGCGCCGACGAGGTCGTACGGCGGCTGGCCGCACGCTGGCCGCTGGGGTTGGCCAGCTCGTCACCGACCCGGCTGATCGCGGCGGCGCTGGACGCCACCGGCCTGACCGGCGCGTTCGGCGCGACCCTCTCCACCGAGGAGACCGAGCGGGGCAAGCCGGCACCGGACGTCTACCTGGACGTCGCGCGGCGTCTCGGCGTCGACCCGACCCGGTGCGCCGCAGTGGAGGATTCGTCCAACGGCGTGCGGTCGGCCGCGGCGGCGGGGATGCGGGTGGTGGCGGTGCCGCACCTGTCGTACCCCCTCGACCCGGACGCGGCCGGGCTCGCGGTCGTGACGCTGGGGTCGATCGGTGAGTTGACGCCGGAGCTGGTGCAGGGGCTGGGTTGACGCGGGCAGACTGGGGAAGGAACACCGAATGAAAGCCATCGTGTACGAGCGCACCGGCGACCCTTCCGTGCTGGAGCTGGTCGACCGGCCGGTGCCGGAGCCGGGTGCGGGCGAGGTGCTGGTCCGGCTGGCGGTGTCCGGGGTGAACCCGACGGACTGGAAGTCGCGGCGGGCCTTCCCGCCGGACGGGTGGCAGATCCCCGGGCAGGACGGCGCGGGCGTGGTGGAGGCGGTCGGCGAGGGGGTCGACCGTGAGCTGATCGGCCAGCGGGTCTGGATCTGGGAGGCGGCCTGGCAGCGGCCGTGGGGCACCTCCGCGGAGTACACGCTGGTGCCGGTGCGCCAGGCGGTTCCCCTGGGCGACGCCTCGTTCGAGCTGGGAGCCAGCCTGGGCATCCCGTTCCTCACCGCGCACCGCTGTCTGACGGCCGGCGAGTTCATGCCCGACGCGCTGCGCGCCGGTGCGCTTGCCGATCACACGGTGCTGGTGCAGGGCGGGGCGGGCGCGGTAGGCAACGCGGCGATCCAGCTCGCCCGCTGGGCCGACGCGACGGTGATCGCCACGGTGAGCAGCGCGGAGAAGGCGCAGCTCGCGGCGGCGGCCGGCGCCTCCCATGTGATCAACTATCGCGAGCAGGACGTGGTCGAGGAGGTCGGCAGGATCGCTCCGCACGGCGTCCACACGATCGTGGAGGTCGCGCCGGCCGCGAACGCGGCGGCAGACGTGCAGATGATCCGGCAGGGCGGCGCGGTCTGCGTGTACGCCGACAACGGCGGCACCGAGGTGACGCTCCCGATCCGCCCGCTGTACGTGGTGAACGCCCGCTGGCAGTTCGTGCTGGTCTACACGGAGCCGAAGGCGGCCAAGGCGCAGGGTGTGATCGACGTGGCGGCGGCGGCCAACCAGGGTGGTATCCGGGTCGGCGCGGACGCCGGTCTGCCGCTGCACCACTATCCGCTGGCCGACACGGCGGCGGCCCACCAGGCGGTCGAGGACTCGGCGGTGGGCAAGGTGCTGATCACCACCAGCGACGCCTGAACGGATCGCGCGACACCCGATTTCCCCGTCATCAGGACAGACACGAACAATTTTCGCAACAATGACGGTGCGGGATAACCCCGCGTGGAGCGGGCGGCCCCGGCGCGGTGCGAACGTCGGGGCCGCCCCTGGGGAGGAATGTCAGGAGAACTCCTCTGCCCAACAGGCGACAGTGCCCGGTAAAACGTTACGGTGCTGTCAGCTCCCGGACAGTCAGCTCACCGTCGGCGTACCGCGAACGGACGACCTTCTTGTCGAACTTGCCGACGCTGGTCTTCGGCACCGTGTCGATGAACGCCCACCGCTCGGGCAGCTGCCACCTGGCGATCGAACCGGCCAGGAAGTCCCGCAGCTCCTCGGCGGTCACCGACGCGCCCTCGCGGACCACCACGGTCGCCAGCGGCCGCTCGTCCCAGCGCTCGTCCGGCACGCCCACCACGCACGCCTCCAGCACGGCCGGGTGCGCCATCAGCGCGTTCTCCAGCTCCACCGACGAGATCCACTCGCCGCCGGACTTGATCACGTCCTTCGCCCGGTCGGTGAGCGTGATGTACCCGTCCGAGGAGAGCATGCCCACGTCGCCGGTACGCAGCCAGCCGTCGCGGAACTTCTCCTCGTCCGGGGCGTCGTCACCGACGTACCGCGCGGTCACCCACGGCCCACGGACCTCCAACTCGCCCACGGCCGTGCCGTCGGCGGGCAGCGGCTCGCCCAGCGGCCCGACGATGCGCGCCTGCACCCCGGCCGGCACGCGACCCTGCGTGTAGCGGTAGCGCCAGGCCTGCTCGCCGGTCGCCCCCGCCGGCGGCCGGGAGACCGACCCCAGCGGCGACATCTCGGTCATCCCCCAGGCGTGGATGACGTCGATCCCGTGCCGCTCGTCGAACGCGTGCATCAACGCCGGCGGGCACGCCGAGCCGCCGACGATCACCTCGGTGAGCGACGACGTGTCCACGTCGTGGCTGTCCAGGTAGGCCAGCAGGTCGGTCCAGATGGTCGGCACCGCGCCGGCCAGGGTGGGCCGCTCGGCGGCGATCATCTCGGCGATCGGCGCGGCCTGGAGGAACCGGTCCGGCATGATCAGTGACGCGCCGGAGAGGAACGCCGCGTACGGCAGACCCCACGACATGGCGTGGAACATCGGCACGATGGCCAGCTCCCGGTCGGTCGGCCCGAGACCGAAGCCCTCCGGCATGCAGACCTGCAACGAGTGCAGGTAGATGGACCGGTGCGAGTAGGCGACGCCCTTCGGGTTGCCGGTGGTGCCCGACGTGTAGCAGAGTGCGGCGGCGTCCCGCTCGTCCACCTCCGGCCAGTCGTACACGTCGGGCCGGTCGGCCAGCAGCGCGTCCCAGTGGTGCACGGTGATCCGGTCGCCGGCGGCGGCCACCAGCGGGGCCGGGTCGCCACCGCCGACCACCACCACGTGCCGCACCGTGCTCAGCTCACCGATCACCCTGGCCAGCAGCGGGATGAGCGTGGTGTCGACGAGCACCACCCGGTCCTGCGCGTGGTTGGCGATGTAGGCGACCTGGTCAGGAAAGAGCCGGAGGTTGAGGGTGTGCAGCACCGCGCCCATGCTCGGCACCGCGAAGTAGGCCACCAGGTGCTCGTTGTTGTTCCACATGAAGGTGGCGACCCGCTCGTCGCCGGTCACCCCGCACTCGTCGCGCAGCGCGTGGGCCAGCCGGGCGGCGGTGCGACCCACCTCGGCGTACGTCATCCGGCGGGGCTCGCCGCCCGTCCAGGTGACCACCTCGGCGGTGCCGTGCACCCCTGCGCCGTGGTCGAGGATCCGGGAGACCTGCAGGGGGGCGTCCATCATCGTGCTACGCATGGGTAACAAGCTAGTGTCGGCGGTCACACGTTGGGAACCCCCGTAAATTGTCGCAGGTGAGCATCTCCTGGGCCGACTCGTACGTGGGGCAGTTGCGCGCGCTCGCCGGGGACCGGACGCTGATGTTCGTCGGCGCCCGAGCCGTGGTCAGCGACAACGCGGGGCGCATCCTGCTCATCCAACGCTCGGACAACGGTCAGTGGGCCATGCCCGCCGGTGCCATGGAACTGGGCGAGTCGATCGCCGACTGCGCAGTCCGCGAGGTCCGTGAGGAGACCGGGCTGCGGGCGCTGCGGGTCTGCGCGTTCGCCCTCTACACCGGCCCGGACCGCACCAGCACCAACATGTACGGGCACACGTACCAGGTCTTCACCACCGCGTTCAAGGTCGAGGAGTGGGACGGGCAGCTGACCCGGGTCACCGACGAGACCACCGACGCCGGCTTCTTCCCCCGCGACCGCTTCCCGACCCCACTCTCCGGCTCGGTGTTGGAAACCCTGGCCGACCTGGACGTCTTCAACCAGACGAACCGGCTGATCCTCAAGTAGGTCCTACTGCGGGTAGCGCATCTCGGCGAAGAACCCCTCCTGGATCCAGTTCGGGTACGCGACCGGCAGCTTGGTGGCCTCGTCCAGCTCGGTGAGGTCCTGCTCGGTCAGCGTGAGGTCCGAGGCGGCGATGTTGTCCACCAACTGCTCGTGCTTGCGGGCTCCGACGATCACGCTGGTCACCGCCGGCCGGGACAGCAGCCAGGCGACGGCCACCCGGGCCGGGCTGACCTCGTGCCGCTCGGCGACGCCCTTGAGCACGTCGACCACTGCGAAGGCGTGCTCGGGTTCGAACGGCGTGAAGCTGGAGTAGCCGGGCTGGGCGCTGCGGGCGCCGCTGTCGGCGACGGCGCCGTCCCGGCCGACCTTGCCGGAGAGGAATCCACCGGCGAGAGGGCTCCACACGGTCAGGCCGACGCCCGCGTCGAGCGCCATCGGCACCACGTCGCGCTCCACGTCCCGACCCAGCAGGGAGTAGTACTCCTGCACGGAGACGAAGCCGGCCAGCTTCTCCCGGGCGGAGATGCCGAGCGCCTTGGAGATCTGCCAGGCGGCGAAGTTGGCGCAGCCGATGTAGCGGACCTTGCCCTGTCGGACCGCGTCGTCGAGCGCGCGCAGCATCTCCTCCATCGGCGTGACCTGGTCGAAGTTGTGGATCTGGTACAGGTCGATGTGATCGGTGCCCAGCCGGCGCAGGCTGTCCTCCAGGTTCTGCATGATGTGCAGCCGGGAGGTGCCGACGTCGTTCGGGCCGGGGCCGGTGCGCGAGTGCACCTTGGTGGCCAGCACGACGTCGCGACGCCGCTTGCCGAGCGCCTGGCCGAGCAGTTCCTCGCTCTCCCCGTCGCTGTAGCCGTCGGCGGTGTCGACGAAGTTCACGCCCGCGTCCAGCGCCGTGTCGACCATCCGCTGCGCCTCGGGCAGCGCCAGTCCGCCGAGGGTTCCCCAGAGCGGGTGCCCGCTGCCACCGAACGTCATCGCGCCGAGCGAGATCTCCGAGACGTACACCCCGGTGGTGCCCAGCAGTCGGTACTTCACCTGTGTTGCTCCTCGTGGTGGGGGGTCGGAGGCCACGTCGGCGCTCCGTCGGTCACTATGTCGGACACTGTGTCCGGCAGCGAGCGTACGTCGTCGGTCGCGCCCCCGGCCACCTAGGATCTCGACCATGCCCTCGATCACCCGACGTCGCCCGCCCAACCCGGACGGGCGGGCGGCCGTCGAGGCACGGGTGCTGGCGGCCACGGAGCGACTGCTCCAGGAGGGCGCCCGCTTCACCGACCTCGGCGTGCAGCGGATCGCCGCCGAGGCCGGGGTGGCCCGGTCGACCTTCTACACCCACTTCCGGGACAAGAGCGAGCTGCTCATGCGCCTCGCCGGCACCATGCGGGAGAGTTCCTTCGACCGCACCAGCGGCTGGGACCCGGGCGGGCCCGGCGACCCGCTCGCGCGGCTGACCGAGGTCTTCGCCGACGTGATCCGGATCTACCGGACGTACGCCCCGGTGCTTGCGGCGGTCAGCGAGGTCGCCGCGTACGACGAGGTGGTCCGGGAGTACTGGGCAGCGGGGCTGGAACGGTTCGTGAGGCGCACGGCGGATGCCCTCCGCGCCGAGCAGCAGGCCGGGCGTACCCCCGCCGACCTGGACGTCACGGCCGCCAGCCGCTTGATCGTGATCGGCGGCGACCGCTTCCTCGCCGACCACGTCAGCACGACCACGGCCGACGCCGGGACCGACGCGGCGGCAGCGCGGGAACTTGCGGCGACCTGGTGGTACGGCGCGTATCGCCGCCCGGCTTGATCAATTCCGCTCGAATTCGCCCTGCCAGCCGGCTCGTCGGCTGGCAGGGCGACCGGGCGTGGTCAAATCATCGTCTGGGACTTGGCCTCCATGTCCGCCGCGGCCTCATCCTTCGATTCCTTGGTCAGCGGCTTCCCGCCCGGTGCCGGCGCCTCTCCGCCGAGCGGGTCGGCACCGCCCTTGGCGCCCTGCGGGCCGGCACCGCGTAGCTCGTTGTTGGGCAGCGCCAGGGTGACCAGCACCGCGACGATGGCGACGAGCCCGGTGGTCAGGAAGACCAGGTGCAGCGACTCCACGAACGACGCCTGGATGGCGGCCCGGACGGCGCCGGGCAGGGCCATGATGGTCGCCGGGTCGTTGATCGAGATGTTCGTGCCGCCACTCGCCGCGACAGCGGCCCGCTGCTCCGGTGGAAGCTGGGCGATCGCACCGGGCAGCCGGTCGGCGAGCTGCGAGTTGAGCCGCGACGAGAGCACCGTGCCGAGGATCGCCACCCCGAACGAGCCGCCCAGCGACCGGAAGAACGTCGCCGACGAGGTACCGGCGCCCAGGTCGCGGATGGAGACCGCGTTCTGCACCGCGAGGACGAGCGACTGCATGCACAGACCGAGGCCGACGCCGATCACCACCATGAAGCCGAACGCCATCCAGAGCGACGTGCCCACCTGCAACCGCGTGAACAGCAGCATGCCGAGCACCAGGGTGGCCGCCCCGGCCACCGGGAACCACTTGTACCTGCCGATCCGGCTCATCGCCCGTCCGGTGAGGATCGAGGTCACGATGATGCCGGCCATCATCGGCAGCATCAGCAGACCGCTGCGGGTCGGCGAGGCGCCCTTGACGATCTGGAGGTATAGCGGGATGAAGATGATCGACCCGAACATCACCAGACCGAGCACGAAGCCCGCGGAGTTGGCCAGCGCGAACGTGGCGCTGCGGAACAGCCGCAGCGGCAGGATCGGCTCGGCGACCCGCGCCTCCTGGAGCACGAAGAGCACCGCCAGCACCGCACCGACGACGAAGAGGCCGATGATCAGCCCGGAACCCCACGGGTACTCGTTGCCGCCCCAGCTCAGCGCGAGCAGGAGGCAACTCACCCCGGCCACCAGCAGGCCCGCGCCGAGCCAGTCGATCGCGTGGTTCCGGCGCTCGAACGGGATCAGCCGCATCACGTGGTAGCAGACCACGATGGCCAGGATCGCCAGCGGCACGTTGATGTAGAAGATCCACCGCCAGTCGGTCTCGGCGAAGTATCCACCGACCAGCGGACCGGCCACCGACGCGATGCCGAACACCGCCCCGAACAGACCCTGGTAGCGGCCTCTCTCCCGGGGTGAGACCACGTCCGAGATGATCGTGAACGCCAGCGTCAGCAGACCACCGGCGCCGAGACCCTGGATGCCCCGCGTGACGATCAGCTGGGTCATGTTCTGCGACAGGCCGGCCAGCAGCGACCCGACCAGGAACGTGCCGATCGAGAAGAGGAAGACCGGGCGACGCCCGTACAGGTCGGCCATCTTGCCGTACAGCGGGGTCGACGCGGTCGAGGCGAGCAGGTACGCCGTGACCACCCACGAGTAGTGGTTGATCCCACCCAGCTCACCGACGATGGTCGGCAGGGCCGTGCCGACGATGGTCTGGTCGAGGGCGGCCAGCAGCATGCCGGTCATCAGGCCCAGCATGAGCAGCCGGATCTGCTGGCGATTCAGTACCGGCGCGGCAGAGGCTTCGGTGGTCATCAAGCCCTCTTTCCCGACCACCGGAGAACATGCCCCACACCCCAAAAAACCGCGAGCCTCCCAAGGTTGATCAAGAGGTTCGCGTCACGACACGCCGGGTGGGATGACGCAAACCTCTTGATCAACTCGGGAGGGCGGGGTCAGGAGGCGGCGAAGGTTTGGGTGATCTTTGTGCAGAAGGCAGGGAGGTCGTCGGGCTTGCGGCTGCTGGTCAGGTTGCCGTCCGTCACGCACTCCTCGTCGACCCAGGTCGCGCCGGCGTTGGTCAGGTCGGTGCGCAGGCTGGGCCAGGAGGTGATCCGCCGGCCACGCACCACGTCCGCCTCGATCAGCGTCCACGGGCCGTGACAGATCACCCCGACCGGCTTGCCGGCGTCGAAGAACGCCTTCACGAACCGCACCGCGTCCGGGTCGGACCGCAGGAAGTCCGGGTTCGCCACCCCGCCCGGCAGCACCAGCGCGTCGTACCCGGCGGCGTCCGCCTTGTCCGCGGTGACGTCCACGTCGTACGTCTTGGACTGGTCCAGGTGGTTGAAGGACTGGATGGAACCGGGCTTGAGCGAGACCAGCTCGGCCGTCGCGCCGGCGTTCTCGACCGCCTCGCGCGGCTGGACGTACTCGACCTCCTCCACGCCGTCGGCGGCCAGGAAGGCGATCCTCTTGCCCTGCAGTGTCGCTGCCATCTCGGTACATCTCCTTTCCGGGGTACCTCAACTCCCTTCCCGACCACCAACGCCCGAAACACCCCACGGCGGTAACGACGGGCACCCCGTCGACGACTGTGGGACGAAAGGCCGCCGACCTGCGGCGCAGCTCGGTCCCGGCGCAGGTTTGTCCCGAGGGCCGCTGGGGACCCGGGGAGGCATGGCAGGAGCAGCAGCGGAACAGCGCCGGCTCGCCACCGTCGTGGAGAGCTGGCTCGGGCGCCCGGTCCTGATCATCGGCGACGCCATGCTGGACGAGTGGCGGTTCGCCGACTCCGACCGGCTCTGCCGGGAGGCGCCCGCCCCGGTCCTCACCCTCCGTCGACGAATCTCCGCCGCCGGTGGGGCCGCGAACACCGCGGTCAACGTCGCCACCCTCGGCGGTCGGGCCGTGCTGGTGGCACCGGTCGGCGCCGACGTGGCCGGCGACGAACTGCACGACTGTCTGGACCGGGCCGGCGTCTGGGACCGTACGGTCAACCAGCCCGGTCGGCCCACCCCCGTGAAGCGGCGGATGCTCGCCGGCAACCAGATCCTGCTCCGGGAGGACTCCGGCGACGCGGACGACGCGCTCGACCCGGAGGGGGTGGACCGGCTGCTCACGGCGCTGGACTGCGCCACCGAGGAACTGCGCGCCGCCGCCGGCGGAGAGGCGCCGACCCTGGTGGTCTGCGACTACGGCCTGGGCGCGCTGCCCGCGCCGGTCCGCGCGTGGCTGGTCGAGCAGCGCGAGCGGTACGCCACTGTCGCGCTGGACGCCCACGACCTCGCCGACTGGCGAGGGCTCGCGCCGACTGTGGTCACCCCCAGCTTCGCCGAGGCGACCCGGTTGCTGGCCCGTGCCGGTGGCGCGAACCGCTCGACCGCCGGCACCGACCTGCACCTGGAACACCCCGACAACGATCCGGCCGACGGGCCGTCCGAGCTGAGCGTCGGCGCCGCCCCGGGCGGGGCCCGCGCCGACGACCGGCCCGGCCCGGTCGGCGAGCCCACCCCGAGCGAGGGGCGGGTGGCCCTCACCGGCGACGGGCTCAGCGTCACCGGCACCGGCGTCACCGTGAACACCGAGGCCGGAGCGGGCGTGGACCGGGCCGTACTGGCCGAGTCGCGCCTCGCCGAGCTGCGCGCGCACACCGGCGCGGACGTGGTCGCGGTGACCCTGGACACCGACGGCGCGGTGGTCGGCGGCGCGGACGGGGAACGGCGGCGCAGCCACAGCACCCCGGTCCCCGCGAGCCATGCGGTGGGTGCGGGAGACGCGTACCTGGCGGCGATGACGCTGGCCCTGGCCGCCGACGCGCCGCTGCCCACCGCCGCGCAACTCGCCCAGCTCGCCGCCACGATCACCGTGTCGGACACCGGCACCTGCGTGTGCCTGCGCAACGACCTGCTCGCCGCCCTCGACATGCCACCGGAGACCGCCGGGCACCCGGCGGTGGTCGGCACCGACGAGTTGGACGCGATCGTCGCCGAGCACCGCGAGGCGGGTCGGTCGGTGGTGTTCACCAACGGCTGCTTCGACGTGCTGCACCCCGGGCACGTGCGCTACCTGGAACAGGCCCGCGCCCTGGGCGACCTGCTCATCGTGGCGGTCAACTCGGACGGCAGCGTACGCCGGCTCAAGGGGCCGGACCGGCCGGTCAACCCGGTCGAGGACCGGGGCACCCTGCTGGCCGCGCTCTCCTGCGTGGACCACGTGGTGGTGTTCGAGGAGGACTCGCCCGCCGCGCTCATCGAGGCGGTCCGGCCCGACGTGTACGTCAAGGGCGGCGACTATCCGCCGGAGCTGGTGCCGGAGGCGCCGCTGGTGCGCCGACTCGGCGGTCAGGTGCGCACGCTGGGGTACGTACCGGACCGGTCCACCTCGGCGATCATCGACCGGATCCGGTCACACAGCCAGGACCCGTCGTCGCACGCCACCGACCCGTCGCTGAGCCCGCGCACCCAGGCGTCGTGAACCGACCCCTCGCCCTCGGCGCCCCGGCGGAGTTCCGTGCCGACCGGCTGGTCGACGTGTTGATCCCGACCCGTAACCGGCCCGCCGAACTGGCCGTCACCCTGGCCGGGCTCGCCGCCCAGGGCGGGGTTCCCGGATTCGGCGTGGTGGTCAGCGACCAGTCCGACAACGATCCGGCGTACGCCCATCCCGCCGCGGCCACCATGGTCCGGGCGCTGCGGCACGCGGGCCACCCGGTGCTGTTGACCCGCCGGCTGCCGCGCCGCGGGTTGGCCGAGCACCGCGCCTATCTGCTCGCCGCGTCATCGGCCCGGTACGTGCTCAACCTCGACGACGACGTCTGGCTGGAACCCGGGGCGCTGCACCGGCTGGTCGCCGCGATCGAGGAGCTGGGCTGCGGGTTCGTCGGCAACGGCGTGCACGGCCTGTCCTACACCGAGGACGTACGACCGGACACGCACCGGCACTACGAGGAGTGGGCCGGTCGGCCCGTCCCGGAGCGGATCCGGCCGGGCACCCCCGAGTGGGACCGCGCCCGCATCCACTCGGCGGCCAACCTGCTGCACGTCACCGCCGAGCTGGCACTGCCGCCGGGTGCGTGGCGGGCGTACAAGGTGTCCTGGATCGGCGGGTGCGTGCTCTACGACCGGGCCAAGCTCGTCGACTCCGGGGGCTTCGACTTCTGGCGGCGGGTGCACGAGCGGCACCAGGGCGAGGACGTGGCCGCCCAGCTCGCGGTGCTGGCCCGCCACGGCGGGGCGGGCATCCTGCCCAGCGGCGCCTACCACCTGGAGACCCCCACCACTGTCACCGAGCGGGACGTGGAGGCGTGGGAGGTGGTCCTCGCCGACGAGGACACCCCTCAGCCGGCCTGAGCGTCGCCTACGGGTTAAGCAGTTCGCGGGCCGATTCCAACACCTCGACCACCGGCACGTCGGTGACGAACGAGTCGCGGTGCGGGCACTCGCCGTCCCCCGGCCGGTGCGGATAGATGCCGGGCGTGCAGTCCACGCCGCAGACCGGGCAGTGCACCATCCAGGAGCTGATCGGCCGGTGCCGGCCCCGCAGCGGCGTCGCCGTGTTGATCAGGTTGCCGACCCAGAAGATGCCCACCGTCGACGTGCCCACCGCGGCGGCCAGGTGCAGCGGGCCGGTGTCGTTGGAGACGACCAGCGCGCAACCGGCGTAGCAGCCGGCCAGCCCGCCGAGGCTGAGCGTGCCCACCTGCGGCCGGACCGGCACCCCCGCCGCCGCGACCACCTGGTCCACCACCTCCCGCTCGGAGGGCGTACCGGTCACCAGCACCTCGTACCCGTCGCCGTGCAGCGCACGGGCCACCTCGGCGAACCGCTCGGCCGGCCAGCGACGCCGGGTGTCGGTGGCGCCCGGATGCAGCGCCACCCGAGGGCGGGCCGGCGGGCCGAGCACCCGCTCGGCCTCCGCCCGATCCGCGTCGGTGACCGCGAGCGTCGGCACGATGGTGGTCGCCGGAGCGCCCACCAGGGCCACCGTCTCCAGATAGCGGATCACCTCGTGCTGGTAGTACACGTAACGGATCCACCGGTCCAGCGGCGGCGCGTCGTCGGCGCGCAACCCGACAGTCACGCGGGCGCCGAGGCGGCTGACCAACGGGTTGGAGTTGGCGCCCCCGCCGTGGACCTGCACCGCCAGATCGAAACCCTCGCCGCTGGCCGCCGCCACGAACTCGTCCATCGTGGACGCCGACTCACCGGCCTCCGGCTCCCGGATGCCGGGGCCCGGCGGCACCACCAGCACCCGGTCCACCGGGCCCGGCCGGTCGCGCCAGAGCTTCGCGTGCCACGGCGCCCCGAGCAGCACGATCTCCGCCGAGGGGTACGCGGCGCGCAACGCGTCCAACGCCGGCAGAACGAAGATGAAGTCGCCGAGGGCGTTGGCACGCAGCACCGCGATCCGGCGCACGTCTTCGACTCGCCCGGCCGTCGGGCCGAGCAGGGACGGGGTGACCACGTGGCGCGCTACGACCGGTCGATCTCGCCGACGGTGTCCGGGTGGTGCAGCTCCCGGTCCGCGGCGGGATCGGCCGGCATCGGCGTACCAGCGGAGGGGCCGGCCGAGCGCGGCCCGGTGCGGCCGACGGTGATGGTGCGCGCGGTGGGCCGCGCCGCCCGCGGCAGGCGGACGCGCAGCAGCCCGTGGTCCATGACCGCGTCGATGCCGTCCGGGTCGACCCGGGACGGCAGGTCGATGCGGTACTCGAAACCGCGCGTCTCGAAGCCACCGGGAATGCCCTGCTCGGCGTTGACCTCCGCCTCGGAGCGGGCCCGCACGCACAGCTCGCGGTCGTCCAACTCGACGGCCACCTCCTCGGGCGCGACGCCCGGCAGCCGGACGACGACCTGCCAGCCGTCCGACGTCTCGGTCAGTTCGACGTCGGACGACCCGGCCCGACCGCCGACCAGTCTGCTCAGCTCGGCGCGCAGCGACTGCAACTCGCCCATCGGGTCCCAGCCCTGTTGCCGGCCACGCCACCCCCGGCCGAAACCGCCGGGCTGCTGCTGCTCGCTCATCGCACGTCTCCGATCCGGTGGGTGGTGGGCCGCAGTGAGCTGGGCGCATCCAGACCGGCGTCGCGGTCGACGCCCACACCGAGCCGGTCGACCAGCTCGCCACCGAGCCAGGCGCTGATGCCGAGGATCGCCACCGCGACCACCTCGATGGCGATCAGCGCGCCACCGGCGGCCCGCGAATCGGCGTTGAGCCGGACCGCCCACACGGCGGCGAAGAGCAGGATCACCGCGAGGTTGGCGCCCGCGTGCAGCAGACCCACCCGCTTCGCGCGGGTGCCGGTCGGGATCGCCAGCAGGTCGAACGAGCCGGCCGCCGCGGCCAGCAGGCCGCCGATCAGGCCGACGGTGATGTTCCAGTACGCGACCTCGCCGAGGAAGTCGGGCCCGCCGACCGTGTCGATGATGTCGAAGAGCACCGCGGTGACCAGCAGCGCGACCGGGAACATGACCAGCATCGGATGGACTGGATGACCCAGTACCTTGAGTCGGCTCTCCATCTCCCGGCCTCCACTGGTCGGCTTTCCTGCGGACGGTATGAGCGGCGGGCGTGTCGGGTGAGGCCGTACCCCGGGCGACCGGGGGCAAACCTCGCGCTGGCCACGCGGGCCTAGGCTGGCGACGGTGGCGCCGCCACCCGGGTCAACGGCTGGGGGAGGATCGCGTGACGGTGGAGATCACCTCGCACGAGGAACTACGTGAGCTGCTCGGGACGCCGGGTGTGCGCGCCGCCACCAAGGACCGTGCCCGCCTGCACGAGCGGGACCGGCAGTGGCTCGCCGCGTCGCCGTTCTGCCTGGTGGCGACGGCGGGCGCGGACGGCACCTGCGACGTCTCGCCCAAGGGCGACCCGGCCGGGTTCGCGCTGGTGCTGGACGACACGACAATCGCGCTGCCGGAGCGGCCGGGTAACAAGCGGGCCGACGGCTACCGCAACATCCTGGACAACCCGCACGTCGGGCTGCTCTTTCTGATCCCCGGTCGCACCGACACGCTGCGCATCAACGGGCGGGCCCGACTGGTACGCGACGCGCCCTGGTTCGACGACATGGTCGTCAAGGGGCACCGGCCGGTGCTCGCCGTGGTGGTGGAGATCGAGCAGATCTTCTACCACTGCGCGAAGGCGTTCCTGCGGTCCGCGCTGTGGCAGCCGGAGACCTGGCAGCCCGACGTGCTGCCGACCCGCGCACGCCTGATCAAGGAGGTCGAGGCGCCGCCCGAGAGCCTGGAGGACCTGGAGAGGCACTACGGCCCGGAGTACGCCAAGAAGATCTACAACTGACGCGGACACCCGGGCAGCATGCCCTCCCGGGCTGCCACCCGCGCGCTGACGCTGACGGCCGTCGTGCCGTCAGGTCGACCAGCCAACGGGTTGCCGAACGACTCCCGGGAGATGCCGGAGCCGGTCTGCGGCCAACGCCAACCGCCAACCCGCGCGCGCCCGCTCGACGATGGCGTTCCGCGCGGGCCTACGAGGGAGAATGTGCGGTGCCTTGACGCGTGGCAACAGCCCGCCGGTGGGCCGCGCTGCCCTCGCGATAGAACAGGTAGCCGCCGTGGTCCAGAACATCGCCCTCGAAACGGCCATCGGCGGTGAAGCCGCTGTCATCCCAATAGTCGATGTGGTCGCCAGTCACCTCGTACCGGCCGGTGTAGGCACTGTCCCGACGGCCACGCGCCTCGTCGTATCGACCGTTGGCCAGCAACTCCTGCCGGATGTGGTTGTCGGCGGTCACCCACATCCCGACGTACGGGTGGGTGGCCTTGCTTTGATCAATGCCGGACATGTCAGCCTCGCTGCCGGGTCGGACGGATGATGATTTCGTTGACGTCGACGTCCGCAGGCTGATCGATGGCGAACGAGATGGCCCGGGCGATGGCATCCGGCGAAATCGAGTTCCTGCGGTACTCCCTCATCGCCTCACGGGCGGCCGGGTCGCTGATCGTCTCGGCCAGCTCGGATTCGACGACGCCGGGGGTGATCGTGGTGACTCGCAGGCTCGGGTCAGCCTCCAGACGCAGACCCTCGGTGATCGCCCAGGCCGCGAACTTCGTCGCCGAGTACACCGCGGAGGTCGGCACCACCTCGTGGGCGCCGACGGAGGCGACGGTGATCAGATGGCCGTTGCCCTGCCGCTGGAAGACCGGCAGGACAGCGGCGAGTCCGTGCAGCAGGCCACGTACGTTGACATCCAGCATCCGGTCCCACTCATCCACCAGCAGGGCGTCGAGCCGGGACAACGGCATCAGGCCCGCGTTGTTGACGATCACGTCGACCCGCCCGAACTCGGCGACCGCACTGTCGACGAACGCCGCGACATCGCTGCGGTCTGTCACGTCGAGCCGGCGTACCCGGATGTTGTCGTGGAGTTCGGCGAGCACTGCGAGCCGATCTTGCCGCCGGGCGCCCGCGACCACGTCATGCCCCTCGCCGGCCAAGCGCAGTGCTACCGCCTCGCCGATTCCGCTGCTCGCGCCGGTCACCAGAACGACCTTGCTTGTGGATTCCATAAATCCACCTTCCGGCGTCCGGCGGCCGTCAACCAGGGTGCGTCACACCCCGGCTTACCGTCCTGGCCTGCGGCGATCCGCGGTTATCTTGGGTGCATGGACGGCACCAATCCACTCGGCGACTTTCTGCGTGCCCGGCGTGAAATGACAAGCCCGGGAGAGGCCGGAATCAGCTACTCGGGCCGGCGCCGGACGCCGGGCCTGCGGCGGGAGGAAGTCGCCCAGCTGTCCGGGGTCAGCACCGACTACTACACCCGCTTTGAGCAGGGGCGGGAACAGCGCCCGTCCGACCAGGTGCTGGACGCCCTGGCCCGCACCCTGGGACTCGATCACGAGGAGACGGCGCACCTGCACCTGCTGACCAGGGCCAGCCGCGGTCCCGTCCGCAGGGGGCACCGCGAGACCGTCCGGCCGAGCCTGCTGCGCCTGATGGACGGCTGGCTGCACACCCCCGCGCTGATCATCGACCGCAGGATGGACGTGTTGGCCGGCAACCGGCTGGGCCGTGCCCTGTTCGCCAAGGTTTTCGAGGCCGGCGAGCCCAATCTCGTCCGGTTCGTCTTTCTCAACCCCGAGGCTCCTTCCTTCTACCCCCACTGGGGTCAGGTCGCGCAGTCCAGCCTCGGCGCCCTGCGCGCCGCCGCCGGCGACCTGCTGAACGACGCCCGACTCACCGATCTCGTCGGGGAGCTTTCCCTGAAGAGTCCGGAGTTCCGCCGTCTGTGGGCTCGTCACGACGTACGGGGAAAGACTCACGATGCGAAGTTGTTCAACCATCACGAGGTCGGCGAGTTGACCCTCAACTACGATTCCCTCACTGTCGACGGCGCAGCGGGCCAGCAGCTGATCATCTATCAGGCCGAGGCCGGCAGCCGCTCGGCGCAGGCCCTGGCGCTGCTGGGAACGGTGGCCGCCGAACTGCCCGCACCATCACCAGCGGCAGTGGAGTGACCTCGGAAACGGCGAAGCCCAGGTCGGTGACCTGGGCTCGTGCGTCGCGTAATGCCTCACCGTGCTTCCTGGTCGGTCGTCAAGGGGCACCGGTCAGGCCGCTGGCGTCACCAGGCAGAGGACATGGCCGTCCGGATCGGTGAGCACCGACTGTCGTTCGCCCCAGGGCTGATCAGCTGGCGCGTCAACGACCTGGGCACCCGCCTCCACCGCCGCAGCGGTCGCCGCGTCGACGTCCGAGACGAGGAAGCTCACCGCGACGCCGGCCAAGCCGGGCGTGGGTGGGCGTTCGTGCAGCAGAAGCTCGACCCCGGAACCCGGAACGGCCAGGGCCACCATCTCGCCGGCGCCGTACTTCTCGGTCAGCCCCAACGCATCCCGGTAGAGCGCCAGCGCGCGCTCCCGATCCGCCACCGACACGATGATCCGCCGCAGTCCCCGTACCGTCACCAGGTCACCCTAACGGCGCAGGCTCGCCGCGGCGTTCCCGGCGAGCTGTGGCCTCACGGGTTGAGGTTCATCGTCGCGCAGGGGGTCCAGTCACCGACCGGGTAGCCGGGCCGACGGCCGACCAGCCCACACGGCAGCGGCACCAGCGGGACACCCAACCGGGGGGCGATCGTGTTGTAGGCCAGCCTGCCCATCACGTCGTAACCAGCCGGCGTGGGGTGGACTCCACACTGGTCCAGATAGCCTTCGGGGATGGACTGGTAGTCGATCCAGGTTGGTACGCGATCGCCGAACTCGTCGATGACCTTGATGCTTCGATAGATCGCGTCATTGACCCGGGCTTCGCTCGCCGGGAGCCAGGCCGGGCTCGGGCCCGGTGGCGTCGTGCAGCCAGTCGTGCCATGACCGGCGCTGTACTGGACCCAGGCCGGGTACATGACGACGTCCGGGTCCATGTCCAGCGCCGTGTCGAAGAGTGTCCGGTAGGTGCCCTCGAAGGCGGAGAGCTGCGTCTCGGTGGCGGTCGACAGGTTGTTGTTGGTCCCGCAGTTCACCAGGATCAGGTCGGGTCGCTGCGTGCTGACCAAGCCCGCCATCCGCGACGTCCAGTAGTTGCAGGTCGTGCCGCCCAGCGCCGCGACGGCGAAGGTGTGGGGGACGCAGTTCTCGTTGAGCAGTCGCCCCAACTCCGCGCGATAGGCGGCGCTCACGGAGCCGGCCATCGTCGCGCCCTCGGTGATCGAGTCGCCCACGGTCAGGATCTTCATCGTTGGTCGCGTCGGCGCCGGACAGGCGGCGGCTGCGGCCTGGGCGGTTACGGGTGCGCCCGCAGGCACGGGCAGTTCGGCCGCCGCGAGAGCGAGAGCGACGGCACCCCACAACAACACCGGACGAAGGTTCATCGACGCTCCCCCAGCATTGAGCCCGTGGCCTGCTGGAGACTCGTCCGGGGAGCGGACACCATCCACAGGTGGCCGTCCGGGTCGGCGAACACGCCCGAGTATCCCCACGGCTGTGTGGTCGGCGCTGTGACGACCTGGCCGCCGACGGCGCGCACCCGCTCGACGACCGCGTCCGCCTCGGCCTCGGTGGCGGCGCCCAGGCCGAGCAGGCACTCGCTCTGCCCCCGCGGGGCGACTTCGCGTCCGCCGACCACCCAACCGAAGCCGCCGGTCGGGATGAGCATCAGGCGCAGGCCGTCGTTGACCACGAACTGCAACGGCTCCGGGATGCCGTCATCGGCCAGCTCACCCACCGCTTCGAGGCCGAGACCGTCGCGGTAGAAGCGGTACGAGGTCGGGCGATCGGCGATCGGCAGGCTGATGATCAACGGCGCAGCGGGCATGGGCGGCACCTCCACAAATCGAGCGGGAACGGCCACCGGGTCGGACCGCGTTCCCAGTATGGGCAGCGGGACCGACACTCGTAACGCGTCGACAACCGGTGGCGCTGGATGCCGCGAGAGTGGCGTGCCGCCCCGCCCACGCGTGGCACCACCGCCGGCCACCCGACAACGGGGAGCGCGATGCACGCGTTACGACGATTTCTGTCGCTCGGGCTTCCGACGGTGCTGCTGGTGCTGGTCATCGGCGCACCGGCGATGGCGCTCTGAGGGGAAAGGCCCGGCCGGGGCGGTTCACCCGCCGGCCGGACCGACGCGCTGACCGCCCACTCCTCTAGCGTGGCCGCCATGAGTGTCGACGGCTGGTTGGCAGACACCCGCACTTCCTACGACACGGTCGCGGTCAGTTACGCGCACCTGGTCCGCGACTTCCTGGCACAGGCACCCTATGAGCGGGCGGCTCTGGCGTTGTTCGCCGACCACGTACGCGCCGCAGGCGGTGGCCCGGTCGCCGACGTGGGCTGCGGACCGGGTCGCATCACGGCGCACCTGAACGAGCTGGGCATCGCCGCCTTCGGCATCGACCTCTCCCCCGGAATGATCGCGGTGGCCCGCCACGAGCACCCCGACCTGAGATTCGAGGTCGGCTCCATGACCGATCTCGACCTGCCCGACGGCTCGGTGGCCGGCCTGGTCGCCTGGTACTCGCTCATCCACATTCCCGACGAGCGGCTCGGTCAGGTCCTCGCGCACTTCCGGCGGGTGGTGCGCCCCGGAGGCCCGCTGCTGGTCGGCTACCACGTGGGCGACGAGACGACCCTCAAGACCGAGGGGTACGGCGGTCACCCGATGAGGATCCGCGTGCACCGTCGCCGGCCGGCGCAGGTCGCGGCCTGGCTGCGCGACAACGGGTTCGCGGTCGAGGCCGAGATGACAGTCATCTCGCCCGAGAGCAAGCTCGGCGGCATCACCTTCGGTCGACGAGAGCCCTGATCACCCGCGGATCCGGTCGGCGCCGAGCACGCTGAGCAGCGTGCTCTTGCCCGCACCGTTGGGCCCGATCAGTGTCCAGTGCTCCCCGGCGCGGATCGTGACGCTGACATCCACGAGCAGCAGGCGACCCTCCCGCACGACATCGACGTCCCGGGCCTCGATCACCGTGTCGCCCGGGTCGGCGTATCCCGTCATTTCTGCGGCTCGGTGAGGAACACGCCGAGGGCCAGCGCCACCAGGGGGATCAGGCAGATGATGGTGAACACGCCCTGCGGACCCCAGGCTTCCGCCGCCACACCGAGGACGGGCGCGAGGAGGCCGCCGATGCTCACGGCGAGCCCGAGGGTCACGCCCGCCGCCGTGCCGGGCCGCGACGGCAGATAGTCCTGGCCCAGCTTGACCAGCACGGCGAACGGGATGTTCAGGGCGATGCCAGCGAGCACGGCGAAGACGAGCGGCGGGTACTCCCCGGGCGTGAGCCGCAGGCCGACGAGTGCGGGGACGGCGACGATCGCGCCGAACTGCACGGTGCGGACCATCCCGACGCGGTCGGCGATCCGACCCCCCAGCAGAGTCCCGGCCACTCCGCCGATCAGGAAGCACGCCAGCGCCGCCCCGGCGAGACTCTTGCCCGCTCCCAGATGGCGTATCCAGAACAACTCGATGAAGGTGATCGCGCCGAAGAAGGCGACCGACCTGACGGTCTCGATGCAGGTCAGCACCAGGAAGGGGGCCCAGCGGTCCCGGCCGTTGTGCGAGACGGTGCGCGCGGCCGGTCGCCGCAGCCGGTTCCGGTACAGCAGGAACCCCATGAGCACGGCCGGCGGGATGAAGAGCGCGGTCGCTCCGACGCCCATCGCGATCAGTGCGGGAGTGGCAAGCACCGGCGCCAGAAAGAACCCGACACTGCCCCCGGCGGCGAAGATGCTCATCGCTGTCGCGCTGTCGCCCGCCGCCACCCGTGCCGACTTTCCGGCGGCCGGGTGGAACATCGCCACGCCGAATCCCGACACGCAGAGCAGGAGCCAGACCGCCACGTAACTGTCCACGAGACCGGACAGGCCGAGCCCGACTCCGGCGAGCGTTACTCCCGCCCCGGCCAGCCAGTCCAGCCGATAACGGTCGACGGCGACACCGATGAAGGGCTGCGGAACCGAGCTGCCCAGGGTCGCGGCGAGCGTGAGCCCACCCGCGGCGACGTAGCTGTAATGGCGGTCCAGTACGAAATACGGGACGCAGGCCGGCACCAGACCCTGGTAAAGGTCGTCGACCGCGTGGGCCGCGCCCCACAGTCGCATCCGCCGCCACGCCGACGGTTGCCTGTCCAGCTCCTCGGCCAGTGCCCGCACCGACTGGGGGTTGGCCCGGTTCGCTCGGCTGCTTGTCTCCGCCACCATCAGCTCTCTCGTTGCGGGTGTCGGAGGAAGAATGCCCGAGCGTCCCAGTTGCCGGCTATCGATATCCTGCCGACTTATGTCGCCAAGCAGCCAAGATGTGGACGGGCCCGCCCGGGTACCCCTGGCCGACCGTGACCGGATCGACTGGCACCACCATGCACGCCACCAGCTTGTCTGCCCCCGCAACGGAGTGCTGGCCGTGTCGACGCCGACGGGAATGTGGACGGTGCCACCGGACCGGGCGGTGTGGATTCCGGCCGGGGTCGCCCACGCCCATCGGGCGTACGGGCCCACCGACATGCGCGCGATCATGTTCGATCGCCCACTGAATCCGATGGGCGTGGATCAACCGACCGCCCTGGCCGTCTCGCCGCTGCTGCGCGAGGTGATCGTCAGCCTCACCGACGGCGAGGAGCTGACCGACGACGAACGGGACAACCTCGAACGCGTGGCGCTCGACCAGCTACGACGCGCGACCACATTGCGCCTTCGCCTGCCGTACCCGGCCGATTCCCGGCTGCGGGATCTTGCCGAGATCCTGCTCGAGGACCCCACCGACCGTCGCACCCTCGGCGAGCTGGGCACTGCCGTGGGAGCCGGCGCGCGTACCCTCAGCCGGCTGTTCCGGGAGCAGACCGGGATGTCGTTCCCGCACTGGCGGACGCAGCTGCGGTTGCATCACTCGCTCACGTTGATCGCCGTGGGCGAATCGGTGACCACGACCGCCGCGGCCAGTGGTTACAGCGGCCCCAGCGCCTTCATTCAGGCGTTCCGGGCCTACTTCGGGATGACGCCGGGCGAGTACTGCCGGAGCCGGCAGGGGCGCGATTCTTCTCCGACGGGCGCTACGCAGCACCGGTGGCGAAACTCCGTGGACCAGCACCGGCCATGATCGGCAAACTGCCGGGATGGAACCGACCCAGACGGCGCTCATCGTGCCGATACCCGAGGCCGAGGAAGCGGTGGGCCGGTTTCGGGAATCCCTCGACCCCGCTGCCTCCTGGGGCGTGCCGGCACACGTGACAGTCCTCTACCCGTTCCTGCCTCCGCAGCAGATCAGCGACCAGGTCCTGGCAGTACTGCGCAAGGCCATTGCCGGCATACCGCGGTTCGACGTTGCGCTGACTCACATCGGCTGGTTCGGCGACACGGTCGTATGGCTCGCACCGCAGCCCGACCGTCCGTTCCGGAACCTCACCACAGCGGTGTGGCAGCGGTTTCCCGAGACCGCCCCCTATGCCGGGGCGCACACCGAGGTGGTGCCGCACCTGACCATCGGTAGCGACGCCCCCGAGCCCACCCTGAGCCACGCCGCCGAGACGGTCTCCGCGCAGCTGCCGATCAACGCGGCCGTCGACATGGTGCGACTCATCGCCGGAACGCCGGGCCTGAGCCCATGGCGTACCGTCTGCGAGTTTCCGCTGGGGGCGGATCGCTGAGTACGTTCGGCAGTCCTCCGCGTACCGGGCCAGCCCCTCTGTCAGAGGCGCTACCGCAGGCGTCCCCGGTGGGTCGGCACCTGCGCTACCAGCAGGCCCGGGTGCGGAGTCTGGCGTCCGGTCTGAGTCGGTGCCAGCCTGGGGGCGTGCGGTACGACCCTCAACGGCACGTCTGGGCGGCGCTCTCCATCACCGACGTCTGCTCGCTGCTCGGCCGCTGTCCGGCCCGCTGGTGGCTCTCCGGTGGATGGGCCATCGACCACTGGTTGGGCGCGGTCAGCCGCCAGCACGGCGACATCGACGTCAGCACCCTCCGGCCGGGGCTCCCGGCCCTGCTCGGCAGCATGCCCGCCCAGCTGCGGCCGATCGCGGCCATGAGCGGGCGTCTTCTCCCGTTGCGGGAGCACCTCGACGACCCCGAGCTGCGCAACATCTGGATACACGACGAGAACCGCGATCGTTTCGTCCTTCAGGTCAACGTGGAGGACGGCGACGAGTCGGTCTGGCGGTACCGCAGAGATCCACGGATCAGGCTTGGGTGGAGTTCGGCCGTCGCGACTGTCCGTGGCGTACCGACCGGAACGCTGGCCACTCAACTCCTGTGGAAGGCGCGAGACCCACGCCCGCAGGACGAGCATGACCTGAGCATCGCCGACCGCCTGTTACTCCCCGAGCAACGCCGGTGGTTGCGGATGGCGATCCGTACCGCACACCCGCACTCGCCGTGGGCCAACGACCCCCCGGCGCGCGGCTGATGTCGGCGCGGAACTGAGACCCGGTTCGAGCGGAGCTGCCTGACGGAATCGAATGACCTTCAGGGCCGACCCGCGCCGATGCTCGTGCTGCCGCACCGCCCGACGTCTGTTCGTTCAACTCCGCGCGAGTCGACTGGTGTCTCAGTGCGGGGATTCGCCGGACCGCAGTCCGTCGACGAGGAGCGCGACCATGCGCCGCCCGTAGTCGGGTTCCTCGTCCGGCATGGGCGCACACAGCTTCGCAACGGCGTACAGCAGATCCTGGGCACCGACCCGGGCCCGGACCTCGCCGCTGGCCGTCGCGGCGTCGAGCAGGGACTCGAGGGCCGGTCCCAGCTTCTGCATGAGATATCCGGGCAGGCCGTCGAACGCCGGATCGCCGGAGTGCAGGGCTGCGGCAAATCCGCGTTTGGTCGCGACGAACGCGGTGAACCGGTCGAGCCACTTCGCGAGGGCGACCCCCGGCTCGTGCGCGGCGGCCAGAGCCGGGGCCGCATCGGCGCAGGCGTCGATCTCGCGCTCGATGACGGCCTTGATCAGGTCCGAGCGCTGCGGGAAGTGCCGGTAGAGCGTGCCGACGCCGACGCCGGCCAGATCGGTGATCTCTTTGGCGGGGGCGTCGACGCCGGCGGTGCTGAAGACCGTCTTCGCCGCTTCGAGCAGGGACTCGATGTTGCGGCGCGCGTCGGTGCGCAGCCGGCGCGGGGCGCGATCGCGAACACCGAAATCTGCCGTGTTGTCGGACATGGCTGCGCCTCCCTTGCTGTTCCGGAAAGGCTTTCCGTATAGTTCCGGAAAGAGTTTCCAGATAACGACGATACCGCAGGGAGACGCTCATGCAGTACCGCACCCTGGGCCGGACGGGCATCAAGGTCAGCCCGTACGCGCTCGGCACGCTGATGTTCGCCACGGTGATCGGGAACCCCGACCCTGACGACTCGATCAAGGTCATCCACAGGGCGTTGGACGCGGGGATCAACCTCGTCGACACCGCCGATGCCTACGGCGACTCGGAGGAGATCGTGGGCAAGGCCCTCAAGGGGCGCCGCGACAAGGTCATCCTCGCGACCAAGGTGGGCCTTCCCAGGCTGAACGCGCTGCCCCGGACGCCGGGCACGGCCACCGACCCCAACCAGCGAGGCGCCTCCCGCCGCTGGATCATGAGCGCGGTCGAGGACTCGCTGCGCCGCCTGCAGACCGACCACATCGACCTCTACCAGATCCAGCGCCCGGACCCCGACACCGACATCGAGGAGACGCTCTCCGCGCTCTCCGACCTGATCCGCAGTGGCAAGGTCCGGGCGATCGGGTCGTCCACGATGCCCGCATCCGACATCATCGAGGCCCAGTGGGTCGCCGAGCGGCGCGGACTGGAACGTTTCCACACCGAGCAGCCGCCCTACTCGATCCTCAACCGCAGCATCGAGAGCGAGGTGCTGCCGGCCGCGCAGCGCTACGGGATGGGCACGCTGGTGTGGGGCCCACTCGGGCAGGGAATGCTCACCGGCCGGGTCCGCAAGGGCGAGCAGAACGACCTGCGCCGCGCCCGCTTCTCCAGGCACCTCACCGACGAGCTCCGGATCGACGTCGTCGAACAGCTCATCCCGCTCGCCAACGAGGCAGGCATGCCGTTGACCCACCTCGCCATGGCATTCGCCATCGCACACCCGGGCGTGACCAGCGCAATCCTCGGCCCGCGCACGATGGAGCACCTCGACAACCTGCTCGCTGGCGTCGACGTCACGCTCACCGACGAGATCCTCGACCGGATCGACGAGATCGTCGCGCCCGGCACCGATGTCACCCGGCTCGACCAGGCCTACCTGCCCCCGGCCCTGCTGAACCCGAACCTGCGCCGCCGGCCGGTCAGCGAGCGTGGCGCCGCCTGATCAGCACGCCCCCCGTCGAAGACGAAGAGCGTCTTGCCACCCTCGTCTACCTCGGAGCCCAATCGACAGACCGCTCTGGGAGATCGCGGAGTCCTTCATCGAGTGCGTGGCTGGCGAGCTGCCGACGACAGAGCAGGTGGCTGCCCTCCTTGGACCGGCTCTGGCCTCCTTGGCGGCACAGCGAAAGGCCCAGGTCATGATCGGCGATGAAGCCGGTGACCTGGGCCTTTCCGTGGAGCCGCCTGACGGAATCGAACCGTCGACCTACGCATTACGAGTGCGTCGCTCTAGCCGACTGAGCTAAGGCGGCAACGATCAGCAAGTGTACGGCACCCCCCGGCTCCGGACCGAGCGGGATACCCCCGCGCCACCGCCGGCACCAACCGGACAACCACCGCCATCTGGCTAATTACCGGACAGCGCCTCGGCGGGACCGGTACTACGCTGCGGCGCGTGAGTGACGAACGCGACGATCACCAGACCCCGGCGGGCGAGCAACCCGACGGGGAGCGGGCCCCTCGCCGGCCGCGCTCCACCGACCCCCTGGAGTTGGGTTTCACCCCCCGCAAGCCGGTGCCCTGGCTGGCGCCGTTCCTGCTGATCAGCACCGGCATCCGGACACTGTTGGCGATCCTCTTCGGGGCGTACCTGGACAAGCGCGAGCTGCAGAACGCCTTCGGCGACGGCATCTTCCGCCAGGCGGGGCCGGACGGCGGGCTCTGGCTCGACTACGTGGCCGACCTCGGTGACGGCTTCCACGCCACCTACTCCGTCGCGTACCTGCTGGCGCAGCCGGAGCTGACCGTGGACGGGCACCGGCTGCCCCGTGGGCAGACCCTGGTGATGGGCGGGGACCAGGTGTACCCGTCGGCGGCCTACGCGGAGTACGAGAACCGGTGCAAGGGGCCGTACCAGGCCGCGCTGCCGGCGACCCCGCCCGAGGGTCCCACGCTGTTCGCGGTGCCGGGCAACCACGACTGGTACGACGGCCTGACCGCCTTCCTACGGCTGTTCGTCCGCTCCCGGGACCGTAACTTCGCCGGCTGGCGCACCGGGCAGTCGCGGTCGTACTTCGCCGTGGAGTTGCCGGCCGGCTGGTGGCTGCTGGGCGTCGACGACCAGTCCGGCTCATACCTGGACGACCCACAGTTGGCGTACTTCGACGAGGTGGCCCGGCGACTCACCCCCGAGTCGAAGGTGATCATCGCGGCGCCGTCGCCGACGTGGGTCAAGGCCGCCGACGTCCCCACGGCGTACGACTCGATCGACTACTTCATCCGGACCATCATCGATCCGACCGGGGCGCAGGTGCGTCTGCTGCTCTCCGGCGACCTGCACCACTACGCCCGCTATGCCGGCCCGGACCGGCAGCTGATCACCTGTGGTGGCGGCGGCGCGTACCTGTACCCGACGCACAAGCTCCCGGAGCGCATCGAGGTGCCGCCCCGGGACACGCCGACCCGACGGGCCAGCCGCACAGAGCCGTACGACCTGGTGGCCCGCTATCCGGACGCGGCCCGCTCCCGGCGCTACGGCTGGGGCATCTTCGCCCGGCTGCCGTTCCGCAACCCCGGCTTCGCCACGCTGCTCGGCACCCTGCACACCCTGCTGATGCTGGCCATGGCCGGCGCGACGGCGAACTGGGCCGACAGCACCAACCAGCGACTGTTCAGCGTCCCGCTGGTGCTGATGGTGCTCGTGACGGTGGTGGCGGCGGTGCTGTTCGCCAAGCCGCCCAGCGCCAGTGGCAAGCGGCATGTCCGGCACTGGATTCTCGGCGTCAGCCACGGCGTGGCCCAGGTGGCGCTGGCCGCCGGCGGCACCTGGGTCTGGTTGGCGCTGCCGTTCTACGACTGGCCGTGGCCGTTGCCGGCGGTCGCCGCGGCGGTGCTGTACGGCCCGGTCATCGGCCTGGTGGCCAGTCAGCTGGTGGCGGCGTACCTGCTGGCCGCCGGTGCGTTCGGGGTGAACGTCAACGAACTGTTCGCCGGGCAGGGCATCGAGGACTCCAAGTCGTTCCTGCGGTTGCGCATCGACCCGGACGGCACCCTGACGGTCTACCCGCTCGGGGTGGACCGGGTGTCCCGCGACTGGCAGGTGAACCCCGACCAGTCCCCCACAGCCAGCTGGCTGACCCCCCGCGCCCCGCTAACCCCCCACCTGACCGAACCCCCCATCGTCCTCTCCTGACCCACCTGTTGATCAAGAGCTTTGCGTCAGAATTCGGGCTCCGAATGACGCAAAGCTCTTGATCAACAAGATGACCCCGGGGGTTAGGGGGTGTAGTGCTGGTCGTGGGCTTGGCGGGGGGCGCAGACGGAGGCGCGGGAGCAGGAGCAGCGGGAACCGTCGGCGTCCAGGCGGACGGTGACCGCGTCTCGCGGAACGCTGTGGCCGACCACCCGACCGTCGCCCTCGGGGGTGGAGACACGGCTGCCGACGGCCGGCGCGGTCTCCTGGAAGCGCTGGTACAGCGGGTGCTCGTACTTCAGGCAGCACATCAACCGGCCACACGCCCCCGAGATGCGCAGCGGGTTCAACGGCAGATCCTGGTCCTTGGCCATCCGGATCGTCACCGGCTCGAAGTCGGTCAGGAACGTCGCGCAACACAGGTCCCGGCCACACGAGCCGATGCCGCCCTGGACGCGCGCCGAGTCCCGTGCCGAGAGCTGCCGCAGCTCGACCCGGCAGTGCAGGGTGGCGCCCAGGTCGCGGACCAGGGACCGGAAGTCCACCCGGTGCGGGGCGGTGAAGTAGACGGTGCTGCGCTCGCCGCCGCCGTCGCCCGAGCCGAGGACGTGGTCGACGGCCACCACCTTCATCGGGAGGCCGTGCGCACGGATCAACCGCTTCGCCGCCACCTTCGCCTCGGCCTTACGACGGCGCAGCGCCTCGTCCCGGGCCAGGTCGTCGTCACCGGCCAGCCCGACCAGCCGGGGGAAGCCGTCGGTCTCCTCGGTCACCCACTGGGCGGCCCACACGCACTCGGCCACCTCGGGCCCGTCGTCGGTCGGCACCAGCACCCGGTCGCCCACCTGCGGACGCAACTCCCCCGGGTCGAGGTAGTAGAGGCGCCCGTACCGGTTGAAGCTGACCGCGCAGAGCATGCCCATCCCCCCACCTTACGACGCATCACCGCAAAGGACGCAGCGGCCGACCCCCGCACCGCATCCATGACCGTCGACTCGACCTATAGCCGGGCCACCCGTCGTGCCGTTGACCCTCGCCCGGACGGTTGATTCCGGCCGCGGGTGCGGGACAAACGTCTCCGGGCGGCGTTGAGTGGAGGCAGACCTGCGGGGGGTGCAGGGGGAAGACCACGGCGTCGCCGTGGGCGCCGACTCTGCTCGGGCGCCCGCGAGCGACGCCGTGGCCTGTCCGGGGACGCGACGACCGGCTACCAGCCGACCCGGGTGGGCTGGTCGTAGCGGGGACGGCCGTCCATCGACGACCGCCAGGTGGACTCGGCCAGGCTCGGCGCCCACTGGCGCAGCAGTGTCTCGGCACCGTCGTACGCGACGCACAGCACCGCCAGCACCCGCGCGGCGATCTCGGCCGCGTCGGCGACACCCGGCCCGACCGGCGTCAGGCGGGTCGGCGGGCCGGTGGCGGTGGCGGCGACCACGGCCACCGCCTCGGCCGAGCGCAGCACGTCGGCCAACGTCCGGGCCAGTGCGAGGCGGCTGCCCTCCACCCAGTCGGCGAGGGCGTCCGCGTACCCGGCGGTGGATTCCAGTCGCCCGACCAGGCTCTCCGGGCCCTCGTCGAGATGACGCAGCAGCGCGGCGCGCTCCTGCCCGTACGCCGAGGCGGCCGGACCGGACCAGAGCACCGGGTCGGTGAGCGCCGCGCCGACGTCGTCGTACCCCCGGACCAGCCGGCGCACCGCGTGCCCGGCGCTGGCCAGCGGCGCCGGGTGCAGGTCGAGGAAGCCCCGGACGGCGTCACCCGGCAGCACCTGCATCCGGCGCAGCAGAGGCCAGACGCGGTGCCCCTCGGGAACGCCGGCCGCGAGCAACGCGTCCACCCGGTAGAGCAGGTTGAGACCCGGTTCGGCGAGCCGGTCCAGCGGGTCCATCACGGCTCCCCGATGATCCGGCGGCGGGCGGCGCGGTCGACCTCGGCGTACCGGTCGGCGGCCTCGCGGACCGCCGAGGAGGCGGCGGCGAGCCGGGCGGCGGCGGCGCGCGCCTCGCGGGCCCGATCGTCGGTGGCGGCGGTCCACTGTCGGTGCAGCGCGCGACCGATCTCGCCGGGACGGCCCGGGGCGTCCGCGCCGAACGCGGCCTGGGCCGGGTCGCTGGCGGTGACGGTGTGGGACAGCGTGGTCAGGATGGCGCTCGCCTCGTCGAGCCGCGCGGAGAGCGCGCGCAGTGTGTCCATGTCAGGCCCCCGCGAGCGGTCGGTAGGCGGCGAACGTCTCGTTGTGCAGCTTCTCCCGGGCCCACTCGGCGGCGTCGGCGGCCGCGGTGACGGCGGCCTGCACCGAGCCCGCCACGTCTCGTGGGCTGCGGGTGTGCAGCGGCCCGAGGAACCGGACGTCGGTGATCCGCCCGCCGGCGGTGACCACCACCTCGACCAGCCCGTCCGGCGACCGGACGGTGACCTCGACTGTCGAGACGGCCTGGTCGAACTCGGCCTGCAGCGATTCGATGCGGCGGTAGCGCCGCACCGCCTCCTCGATCCAGGCCTCGTCGATCTCCCCCCGCGGCATCGGCGACTCCTCCCGGATGGCCCCTCACTGAGCGTGCCGTCACCGTCACCACGGCACACCGGACCGTACCGCACCGCAATCGCGCGTGTCGATGGCTGTGGACAACCGGCTGGAGCTGCGGGTCAGCCCTTCCAGAGGGCGAGCATCATCGCCTCCACCGCGATCCGTGGCTTGACGTTCGCCTCGATCGCCGCCCGGCAGGCGAGAACGGCCTCCAACCGGCGCAGCGAACCCTCGGCGTCCCACTTCTGGGCCCCCGCGCCGGCGAGCGCGGCGGTGTCGGTGTGCACGGGATCGACCGGGGCCCGCAGCGCCATGGTGAGCGCGTCCCGGTAGAAGCCGGCCAGGTCGACGAGCGCCCGGTCCAGCGCGTCCCGCTGAGCCCTGGTGGCCCGCGACTTCTGCCGCTTCTCCAACTCCTTGAGCTGCCCGGCGGCACCGCGCATCGCGCCGGCCGCACCCCGGCCGGTGCCGCCCGCGCCGAGCGCGGTCTCCAGCGCGGCCCGTTCCGTCGCGTCCGACTCGGACACCGACGCCTCGGCCTCCGCCTCGGCCGCCTCGATCAGCGCGGACGCCGCGTCGAACGCCGCGCCGACGCCGGTCAGCCGGCGCGGCACGGCGAGGACCGCCTCACGCCGCTTGCGGGCCTCCGGATCGCGGGCCAGCCGGCGGGCCCGACCCACGTGCCCCTGCGCGGCAGCCGCCGCCCACTGCGCCACGTCGGGCGCGATGCCGTCCCGACGGACCAGCACCTCGGCCACCGCGGCGGCCGGCGGCTGCCGCAGGGGTACGACACGACAGCGCGACCGGATGGTCACCGAGATGTCGTCAGGGTGGGTGGACGGGGCGCAGAGCAGGAAGACCGTACGCGGTGGCGGCTCCTCGATGGCCTTGAGCAGCGCGTTGCCGGCCGCCTCGGTGAGCCGGTCGGCATCCTCGATGACCACCACCTGCCACCGCCCGCCGGACGGGGTGCTGGCCGCGCGCAACACCAGCGCCCGCATCTCGCCGACGCCGATGGAGAGCCCTTCCGGCACCACCATCCGGACGTCGGCGTTGGTGCCGCCCATCGTGGTGTGGCAGCCGGGGCACTCGCCGCAGCCGGTGCCGTACGTGCACTGAAGGGCTGCGGCGAAGGCGCGGGCGGCGACCGAGCGACCGGAACCGGGTGGCCCGGTGAAGATCCAGGCGTGCGTCATCCCGGTGGACGGGTCCAGCGCGCCGGGCTCGGTGTCGCCGGTCCCGGGAGCGGTCTCGCCGGCCGCGCCTGCGGCGATCAGCGCGGGTGCCCGGTCGGCCACGCCGGCGCGCAGCACGGCCGCCGCCGCGCCGGCGGCCCGGCGCAGTTCGGCGACCGCCTCGTCCTGGCCGACCAGATCGGCGAAGACGTCCGGCATCAGGTCTTGTGCTCCATCGTCACCAGCTCCGCGTCGGATAACTCGGGCTGCACCGAGGTGTCCGGGCCCTGCGCGGGGCGGGGGTGCACGATGCCGCCCGGCTTACCCAGCATCTCCTGCACGCGCCGGACCACCAGGCCGGTGATCTCGTCGGCCGGTCGGGACGCGTCGAGCACCAGGTAGCGCTTCGGGTCGGCGGCGGCGAGGTCCAGGAACGCGTAGCGGACGCGCTCGTGGAAGGCGATCGACTCCGCCTCGAGCCGGTCGGCGCCCGCGTTGCGCGAGGCCACCCGGGACAGGCCGGTCCGGGGCTCGACGTCGAGCAGCACCACCAGGTCCGGCTTGAGCCCTCCGGTGGCCCAGGAGGAGAGCCAGGAGACCTCGTCGACCGGAAGCGTCCGCCCGGCGCCCTGGTACGCGAGTGACGAGTCGACGTACCGGTCACTGATCACCACACCGCCACGGACCAGCGCGGGCCGGACCACTGCGGCCACGTGGTGTGCCCGGTCAGCGGCGTAGAGCAGCGCCTCGGCGCGCGGGGAGGGCGCCTCGTCGCCGGAGGTGTCCAGCACCAGCGACCGGATCCGCTGGCCGACCGCCGTGGCCCCCGGCTCGCGGGTGACCAGGACGTCGTGCCCCTGACCGCGCAGCCGCTCGGCGAGCGCGGTGAGCTGGGTGGACTTGCCGGCGCCCTCGCCGCCCTCGAACACCACGAAGAGCCCGGCGGAGACGAACGGCTCGGAGGGCATCAGCGGGCGACCACGGATCGAGCCCCAGAGGTCGGCGAGGACGGGGACGCCCTTCTTGTCGTCCATCTGGCCGAAGGCGCTGATCCCGGCGAAGATGCCGGCGGCGCCGGCGGCGAGCAGCAGCAGGCGGGTGGAGGAGATGGAGATGCCGAGGTCGGCGATGGTCAGTTTGCGGGAGCCGCCGACGCCGACCAGCACGCTGCTGAGCCCGATGGCCAGGATCAGCACCAGCCGGGTGCCGATCTGCACCACCGCGAAGACCCGGCCCCGCACCTCGTCGGCCACCTCGCCGCCCAGCAGTGTGGTGCCGGCCAGGAAGGCCATCCCGGCGCCGGCGCCGACCAGGACCGCTCCGACGATCGCCATGGACAGGTGGATGGCGAAGGCGAGGGTCATCACGGCGGCGCTGGCCAGCACGATGCTCATGCCGAACCACCGACGCCGGGACATCTCCTTGACGATCATCGGACCGAGGCCGATGCCGAGGGCCAGGCCGACGAAGATGGCGCCGAAGAGCAGCGAGAACGCGGCGTCGCCGGCGCCCAGCGAGTTGGCGAAGAACTTGGCCGTGCCGACCACGATGCCGCCACCGGCGAACGCCCCGAAGATGCCCAGCACCAGACCACGCACGAGCGGGGTCTTGCCGATGTACTTCCAGCCCTCGGAGAACTGCCGGAACATGCTCTGCTCGGAGCGTTCGGCCTCACCGCGTTGCGCCTCGCTGATCTCCTTGATCCCGAAGGCGACCACCAGCGCGGTGGCGAGCCGGGAGAAGGAGTTGAACCAGAGCGCGAGCTGTGCCGGCTCGGCCCAGGAGGGCAGGTCGCCACCGACGGCACCACGGACGCCACGGTCGAGCACGGCCAGGCCGATGGCGGCGGCGACCGGGGTGAGGCCGTACGTGGTGATCAGGGTGAGCTGGTTCGCCGCCTCCAGCCGGGCCCGCGGGATGAGGTTGGGAACCGCGGCCTCCTTGGCCGGGATCCAGAGCAGGGTGATCGACTCGATCAGGAAGGTGGCGATCAGCGCCCAGCCGACCACCAGACCGCCCGCCGCGCCGGTGAGGGCGTAGAGCGGGATGGACGCGAAGAGGACGAAGCGCAGGAGGTCACAGATGACCATCGTCCAGCGCCTGTCGAACCGGTCGGCGAAGACGCCGGCCACCGGGCCGAGCACCAGCGCGGGCAGCAGCCGGATCGCTGTCACACCGCCGAACGCGGCGCCCTGGGCGGTGCTGCCCTGCACCTGGGAGGCGGCGAAGAGAGCGGTGGCCAGCAGACCGAGCCAGTCGCCGAAGGAGGCCGCACCGAGCACGATCCAGAGCCGCCGGAACGGCCTGATCCGCAGAACCGAGCGGATCGCGGCGTAGCCGGACGGATCGACCTGACCGGAGCTGGACTGGTTGGCGGCGTTGCCCGACTGGTCACCCGCGCGCGACACGCCGGGCGACTCGCCGCTGTTCTGGCTTTCGATGGCCGTACCTCCACGTGCCGGCCCATCGCTGGGCACCCCCGGTGGAACACTCTAGACCCGGTGGGGGCCGCCCCACCGGCGACATTCTCCTGCTCGCTGAGCCTAGGCCGCCAAAGGCACCGACCGCAGCCCGGGACGTACGCGAGGGTATTTCGCATTCACCGTCGGACAGTTAGCGTGCACACGTGGCCATCGAAAGCGACAAACTGCGCGACCGCCTGGACCGGGCGACCGCCCATCTCGACCCCCCGTACGCCGTGGTGGATCTCACCGCCTTCGACGCCAACTCGGCGGCCCTGACCGACCGCGCCGCCGGCAAACCGCTCCGGCTGGCCAGCAAGTCGGTGCGCAGCCGGGAGCTGATCGGCCGGGCACTCGCCCGACCCGGCTGGCACGGCGTCATGGCGTTCACAGTGCCCGAGGCGATCTGGCTGGTCCGCGCCGGCATGAGCGACGACGTGCTGGTCGCGTACCCGAGCGCCGACCGGACGGCCCTTGCCGAGCTGGCCGCCGACCCGACGCTCGCCGCCGCGATCACCCTGATGATCGACGGCACCGGGCAGCTGGACTTCATCGACGCCGTCCGCGCCCCGGGGCAGCGCGCCGAGCTGCGGCTCTGCCTGGACCTGGACGCCTCCTGGCGACCACTGCGCGGGGTGCACGTCGGCGTCCGCCGCTCGCCGGTGCACAGCGCCCGGGCTGCCGGCGCGCTCGCCGCCGCCGTCGCCGGCCGCGCCGGCTTCCGGCTGGTCGGGCTCATGTCGTACGAGGCGCAGATCGCCGGCCTGGGCGACGCTCCGCCGGGGCGGACGCTGCTGGCCGGCGCGATCCGGCTGGCCCAGCGCGGGTCGTACCGCGAGTTGCTGGCCCGCCGGGGCGCGGCGGTGGCGGCGGTACGCGAGCACGCCGACCTGGAGTTCGTCAACGGCGGCGGCACCGGCAGCGTGGCCGCGACAAGCGCCGATCCCGCGGTCACCGAGGTCACCGCGGGATCGGGCCTGTACGGGCCGACGCTGTTCGACGCGTACCGCGCCTGGCGGCCCACCCCTGCGGCGTTCTTCGCCTGCGCGGTGGTCCGCCGGCCGACGCCGGAGCTGGCGACGGTGCTGGGCGGGGGCTGGATCGCCTCCGGCCAGGCCGCCGACAGCCGGTTGCCCCGGCCGTGGCTGCCGGCCGGCCTGAAGCTCGTCGCCACGGAGGGCGCCGGCGAGGTGCAGACTCCGCTGTCCGGCGCGGCGGCGGCCACCCTGAAGGTCGGCGACCGGGTGTGGTTCCGGCACGCCAAGGCCGGTGAGCTGTGCGAACGGGTCAACGAGCTGCACCTGGTCGAGGGGGACGCGATCGTGGCGACCGTGCCCACCTACCGGGGCGAGGGCCACGCGTTCCTCTGACGGGCCGCCCCCGCGCGCCGGCTCAGGCGTGCTGGACGGCCTCGGCCTGCTGCTCGGCGGCGGGTCGACCGCTGTCGCGCCCGTCGACCTGGCGATGCAGGTACTCCCGGATCAGCGCCTTCGCCTCGAGCAGCACCCGCTCGTCGCCGTCGGACTTCCGCCGGAACGCGAGCTTGATCAACGCGTCGGCGGCCTCCACCGCGATCTCCAGGACGAAGCGCAGTTTCGGCACGTCCGTGAGCCCGAAGCGCTCGGTGAGCACCCGCGCCAACTGGTCGGCGATCACGCCGTTGTTGTCCCGCTGCTCATCGAGCAGGTGCAGGTCGACCACGTCGCCGAAGTGCAGAGTACGGAAGCCGGGGACGGTGCGGTGCATCGTGATGTACTCGTCGATGCCCGCGTCGACGCCGTCCCACCAGTGGGTCATCTCGTCGGAGGCGAAGCGCTCGTCGAGCCGCTGCAGGTAGGACTCCATCGTGCGCAGGGTCAACGCCTGCACGATCGCCCGCTTGTCCGGGAAGAACTGATAGACCGACCCGATCGCCACTTCGGCCCGCTCGGCGAGCAGGGTCGTCGTCAGACCCTCGTACCCCACCTCGTCGACGAGTTCGGCGCAGGCATCCAACATGCGCTGTACCCGCGCGACACTTCGACCCTGCACCGGTACGCGGCGCAGCGGCCCGGTCGTGGCGGCTGGTGTGGACACTCGGCGCCACCCCCCTTCGACGGATGAACATATCTCCACGTCACGAGTCCGTGACTACCGGTACAACGAGCGGATCGCAATTGCGGTATTTACCAGGTACAACGTTCCTGATATGAAGTCAGTTCATATTCATGAACGAGGAGCGCGCATGGTCGGCACCGCACCGCTCACCGCCCGCTGGTCCAACTGGGCCGGCAACCAGCGTGGCAGCGCCACCGCGATCCTGCGCCCCGGCTCGCCGGACGACGTCGCCGAAGCCGTACGCGCCACCGCCGCCGCCGGAGGCCGGATCCGCGTCGCCGGCAGCGGCCACTCCTTCACCGCTGTCGCCCTGGCCGACGACCGGCGGATGGAGCTGTCCGAGTTGGACACCGGTGTCAGTGTCGACGTCGCGCGCCGACTCGTCACGGTACCGGCGGGAATGACGCTGCACACGCTCAACGGGCTGCTCGCCCGGCACGGCCTCGCACTGCCCAACCTCGGTGACATCGACGCGCAGACAGTCGCCGGCGCGATCTCCACCGGCACCCACGGCACCGGCGCCGGCTTCGGCTGCCTGTCCACCTTCGTCGAGGCCCTCACCCTGGTCACCGGCACCGGCGAGGTGCTGCGCTGCTCCGCCGACGAGCATCCCGACGTCTTCGCCGCCGCCCGGGTCGCGCTCGGCGCGCTCGGCGTCCTGGTCGAGGTGACCCTGCGCTGCGTGGACGCCTTCGTCCTGCACGCCCACGAACGCCCCGCCGCGCTGGCCGACGTGCTCGGCGACCTGCCCACGCTGATCGGCGGCCACGACCACGTCGAGTTCTACTGGTTCCCCTACACGTCCCGGGTCCAGGTCAAGACCAACAACCGGGCGCCCGCCAACGATCGGCCGCTGCCCCGCTGGCGCGGCTGGCTGGACGACGACTTCCTGTCCAACACGGTCTTCGCCGGCGCCTGCCGTCTCGGCCGAGCCGTGCCGGCGCTGGCACCGGGCATCAGCGCCGTCTCCGCCCGCGCGCTCACCGAACGGCAGTACACCGGGCGCTCCGACCGGGTGTTCTGCACCCCGCGCCGGGTCCGTTTCGTCGAGATGGAGTACGGCCTGCCCCGCGAGGCGCTGCCCGAGGCGCTCGCCGCGCTGCGACGGATCGTGGACGGGCTGCCGTTCAAGGTCCTCTTCCCGGTCGAGGTGCGCTTCACCGCCGCCGACGACATCTGGCTGTCGCACGGCTACGGCCGGGACAACGCGTACGTCGCCGTGCACCAGTACGTCGGCATGCCGTACGAGCCGTACTTCCAGGCCTTCGAGAAGGTCGCCGCCGGGTTGGGTGGCCGCCCGCACTGGGGCAAGCTGCACTACCGCGACGCCGCGTCACTCGCCACGGCGTACCCCCGCTTCGCCGACTTCCAGGCCGTCCGCGACCGCCTGGACCCGAACCGGGTCTTCACCAGCCCCCACCTGACCCACGTCCTCGGGGTCTGAGATTCCGCAGACCGGCGTCGCGACCGCGTCCTCGGTGGCGGCGCTCAGCCGCCCGACGCCACCACCTGGTCCGCGCCGGCACCCAGGGCCCGGACGTAGCCGAGCACCCGCCGGCACGCCGCCCGGTAGTCGCCCCGCAGACCTGGCGGGGTGCCCGGGTCGGCAAGTGCCGCGGTCAGGTCAACCAGCCGGAGGGCCGGTGCCAGGTCGGTCCAGGTTGGCAGTGCCTCCATCCGGGTCACCGTCCAGCGCCCCGGGGCGGTCTCGGTGAAGGTCGCCCGGGCCATCACACCCTCGCGGTTGTCGTTGATCGGCTCTTCGTGCCGGGCCAGTTCGTTGCCCATGCCGAAGACCACCCACTTGTCGCCGAAGCGCTGGAACGGCTGCACCGCGTGGGCGTGATGGCCCAGGATGAGGTCCACGTCGGGCGAGGAGATCAACTGCTGGGCCCAGGCCCGCTGGTCGGCGTCCGGCAGGTGCTGATACTCCGTACCCCAGTGCAGGCTGAGCACGACGATGTCGGCGCCGGCGGCGCGCGCCTTGTGGGCGGCGGCGAGGATCGCGGGCGGATCGATCAGGTTGGCCAGCCACGGCTGGCCCGGGGGGCGGCTGAGCCCGTTGAAGTTCAGGCTGTACGCCAGGTGGGCGACGCGGACGTCGCCGACCTGGTAGATCCGGGGCCGGGCCGCTTCGGCGGCGCTGCGGGCGCTGCCGGTGTGCCTCAGCCCGGCGGCGTCGAGTGCGCGGATTGTCCGGGCCACCCCGTCGGCGCCCTGGTCGAGCGTGTGGTTGGAGGCGGTCGAGCAGCCGTCGAAGCCGGTGGCGCGCAGCCCGTCGAGCACCTGCGGGGGCGCGTTGAACGACGGGTAGCCGGCGAACGGGCCGGCGGGATCGGCCAGTGGCGTCTCGAGGTGGCACAGCGCCAGGTCGGCGCCGCGGACCGCCGGGGCGACCCCGGCGAACATCGGGGCGAAGTCCATGCCGCCGGCACGGGCAGCGTCCCGGCGTGCCTGCTCGGTCACCGCTGGATGGATCAGAACGTCACCCGCGGCGACCAGTCGCACGGTCCGCCGGTTGGCGGGATCCCGGGTCGGCCCGGTGGACGACCCGGGGGCGACGGTCTGCGGGGAAGCGTGCGACGCGGTGGCGCCGGCCGGCGAGGGGCTGTCGGCGTCCATCGTCCGGATGCCGACCGCGGCCACGGCGAGCAGCAGCGCACCCGCCGCAGCACCGACGAGCACGCGGCGGCGCGGGACCGGGGCTGCGAACATCCCCTCACGTTAGGCAGTCCACACCAGAGCCCCGCCGCCGAATCGGACATTTAACCCATTAGGGGCGGCGTGCTGGCTGTCACTCCTCGGCGGGGCTGGCGGTGGCCTTCTTCGGGGCCGCCTTCTTCGCCGGGGCAGCCTTCCTGGCCGCCGTCGCCTTGGCGGTGGTGGTCTTCTTCGCGGCAGTGGACTTGCTGGCGGCGGCCGTCTTCTTGGTGGCCGTCGCCTTCTTCGCGGGGGCCTTCTTCGCCGCCGCCTTCTTGCGCGGCGCCGGACCCTTGGCACGCTTGTCGGCCAGCATCTCCGAGGCTTCCTCGAGGCTCAACGCCTCCGGGGTCTGCCCGCGCCGCAGGGACGCGTTGAACTCGCCGTCGGTGACGTACGGACCGAAACGCCCGTCCTTGATCACGAGCGGCTTCTCGGTCAGCGGGTCGACGCCCATCTCGCGCAGTGGCGGCGCGGCGGCCCGCCGGCCCCGGGTCTTCGGCGCGGCCAGCAGGGCCAACGCGTCATCCAGGCTGACCGTGAACATCTGCTCTTCGGACTCCAGCGAGCGGAACTCCTCGCCCCGCTTCACGTACGGGCCGTAGCGACCGTTGTTGGCGAACACCTCGACGCCGTCGGGCGCCACGCCCACCAACCGGGGCAGGCTGAGCAGCCGCAGCGCCTCCTCCAGGGACAGCGAATCCGGAGTCTGCGACCGCAGCAGCGACGACTTGCGCTCGCCACTGGACACGTACGGGCCGAAGCGGCCGGACTTCAGCACGATCGGCTCGCCGGTGGCGGGGTCGTCGCCGAGCTTGCGCTCGCCGCTGCCACCGAGGAACAGCTCGTGCACCTTCTCCGGGGTCAGCTCGTCCGGGGCGAGGCCCTCGGGGATCGGCGCCCGGTCGCCCTGGGGGCCGCTCTCCTCGCCCTCACCCGTGGCGGCCGGCGTCGGCTGCTCACCGCCGGGCAGTTCCCGCTGGAGGTACGGCCCGTACCGGCCGACCCGGACGACGACCTCGCGGCCGTCCTCGTCGGTGAAGAGCGGGATGGAGTTGACGCTGCGCGCGTCGATGTCGCTGAGGTTCTCGGTGACCAGCTTCTTCAACCCGCCGGAGCGGGCGATGTCCTGGTCACCGGCACCGTTGGAGCTGCCGAAGTAGAACGCGGTGAGGAAGTCGACGGCCGCGTGGTCACCGCCGGCGATCTCGTCCAGCTCGTTCTCCATGCTGGCGGTGAAGTCGTAGTCGATGAGGCGGGGGTAGTGCCGCTCCATCAGCCCGATCACCGCGAAGGCCAGGAACGTCGGGATCATCGCCTGGCCGCGCTTGGTGACGTACCCCCGGTCCTGGATCGTCTGCATGATCGACGCGTAGGTCGACGGACGGCCGATGCCCAGCTCTTCCAGGGCCTTGACCAGTGACGCCTCGGTGTAGCGCGACGGCGGCTGGGTGTGGTGACCCTGCGCGGCCAGCTCGTCGGCGGTCAGCGGCTGGTCCTTGACCAGGGTGGGCAGCCGACGCTCGGCGTCCTCGGCCTCGGCGTTCTCGTCGTCGCTGGACTCGACGTACGCGCGCAGGAAGCCCGGGTCGGTGATGGTCTTGCCGGTCGCGCCGAAGTCGGCCTCCTCCTGCGAGGTGGAGACCGCCCGGATGCGCACCGACACACTGGAACCAACCGCGTCGGTCATCTGCGAGGCGATCGTCCGCCGCCAGATCAGCTCGTAGAGCTTGAACTCCTCGGCGGACAGCTCCTTGGCCACCTCGCCCGGGGTACGGAAGTTGTCCCCCGCCGGGCGGATCGCCTCGTGCGCCTCCTGCGCGTTCTTCACCTTGCCGGTGTAGCGGCGCGGCTCCGGCGGAACGCTGCGCTCGCCGTACAGCTCGACGATCTGCCGGCGGGCCGCCGAGATGGCGGTCTCCGACAGGTTCACCGAGTCGGTACGCATATAGGTGATGTAGCCGTTCTCGTAGAGCCGCTGCGCGGTACGCATCGTCTGCTGCGAGGACAGACGCAGCTTGCGGGCCGCCTCCTGCTGGAGCGTCGAGGTGATGAACGGCGCGTACGGGCGGCGACGGTAGGGCTTCTCCTCGACGCGGGTGACGGTGAACGGCCGGCCCTCGAGGCGGGCCGCGAGCCCTCGGGCACCGCCCTCGTCCAGGTGGACGACGCCGGCGCCGGCCCGGACCCGACCCGTGGTCGGCTCGAAGTCCTTACCGGTGGCGATCCGGTCGCCGTTCAACGCGATCAGGGTGGCGTTGAAGGCCCGGGGCCCCTCACCGGCGTTCGCCACGGCGAGGGTGGCCAGGATGTCCCAGTATTCGGCGGTGCGGAAGGCCATCCGCTGCCGCTCCCGCTCGACCACGATCCGGGTCGCCACGGACTGCACCCGGCCGGCCGAGAGCTTCGGCATGACCTTCTTCCACAGCACCGGGGAGACCTCGTAGCCGTAGAGGCGGTCGAGGATCCGCCGGGCCTCCTGGGCGTCGACCAGGTCGCGGTCGATCTCCCGGGGGTTGGCCACCGCCGCCTGGATCGCCGGCTTGGTGATCTCGTGAAAGACCATCCGCTTGACCGGCACCTTGGGCTTGAGCGTCTCCACCAGGTGCCAGGCGATCGCCTCGCCCTCGCGGTCCTCATCCGTGGCCAGGAAGATCTCGTCGACCTCCTTGGCCAGCTTCACCAGCTTGCTGATCTGCTGGCGGCGGTCGGCGGAGACGACGTAGAGCGCGTGGAACCCGTTGTCCACGTCCACCCCGAGGCGGGCCCAGGACTCGCCCTTGTACTTGGCCGGCACGTCGGCGGCGTTGCGCGGCAGGTCGCGGACGTGACCGAAGCTGGCCTCCACGACGTACCCCGGGCCGAGGTAGCCCGAGATCGTCTTGGCCTTCGCCGGTGACTCGACGATGACCAGACGGGTGGTTCCAGCTTTGCTCGGCACGTCTCTGTCGACCTCACTCCTGCTCGTGGCCTTCCGGCGCCCGGACAGCGACCGCTCTCGACCCCGCCGTGGCACCGGCGGTCCGGATGTCCAACGTAACCCGCCGTCCGCGTTTCGGGTTTCGCGGGCGGCAATCCGCTGCGGCGCGGCGCTCACCGCCCCGCCGCGCTCGGCACTGCCGGACGGCGCCACCGTACACCGTGAGTAGGGCTCGAAGCGGGTCACTGTGACGATGGCGGACCCTCGGCCGAGGCCCGACCCGACTGTTTTCCTCTGGATCGGCCCGCCAGCTGTCCGCCACCGGACACCCCGTCCCATACCCCCCACCCGCGTCGATCATGGGGTTGTGGTGGGCGTTCAGCCCCGAAGGAGAGGAAAGTCCACCACCACAACTCCATGATCGGCAACGAGGGGGCGGGGTCACGGGCGGCGGGTCAGGGCCAGGCGTCTGGTGGTGCGGCCGGTGGCGGTTCGCCGACCAGCTCGGCGAGCCGCGCCAACCGGCGTCGGCCGGTGATCCGGTACGCCGGGCCGCCCTCGCCGGGGCCGAGCAACGTGCCGTCCAGGCCGGCGGCGGCGAGGGCGGCGCCGATCGCGTCCCACGACTCCTGATCGCCCTCGCCGAGCCGCAGCAGGAAGCCGCCGGGCGGCTCCGGGGTCCCGGCGGCGGCGAGCCAGAGCCGCAGCCGCCGGCCGGTCAGGTGGAAGACCTCCGGCGGGCGCTTCGCCGAGCCGTGCAGCCACGCGACCGCGAGCGGCTTCAACAGCCGGGTGTACGACGTCCGGACGGTGTGTCGCTCGTCCTCGGTCGGCTCCCAACTCGCGGCCAGCCCGCGCAGCGCCAGTTCGGCGACGAGCACGTGCACCCGCCAGGCGGCGTCCACCCGCACCGCGAGCCGGGCCGTGCCGCCCATCCGGACCACCTCGCCCGGCCCGGCCAGCAGGCCGGCCAGATCGGCGACCGCCGGTTCGGCGGCATCCGCGCCGAAGAAGACCAGTTGCCGCCCCGCGTCGTCGGCGTGCGGCTGCCCGGGACGACTCGACTCCGGTCGGGCCGGGCCGCCGCGTCGCCGGCCGGCACCCGACGTCGCCGCGCCGGTGTCCGGCGGATCGGGCTCGGGTGCGGGGAACAGCGCCGGCAGCGGCTGCGCCGCCGGAGAGTCACCGAGCCCCTTCAGCGACACTCCGGCACCTCGTCGAATGCCTGTTTCAACTCCTCGGAGTTGAGCTGGCTGGTGTCCAGGGCGCTGGCGTCGTACTCCTTGTTCAGCGTCTCGACGGCGGCCCGCACGCCGTCGTAGAAGGCGGCCGGCTCGCCGGTGCCCAGTCCCTCGATGGTGTCCCGGGCCCGGCCGTAGGCGTCCCGCATCTTGCTCAGCGAGCTGCGGAACCCGGCGGAGATCGCCTCGCCGTTGTCGGTCTCCGGGACGCCGGCCTGCTCGACCTTGCGGCGCGCGGTCTCACTGGCCTGCTCCGCACCGCCGAAGAGCCGCACCAGGTTCTCCTTGGCCTGCGCCGGAGTGGTCTGCGCCGTCATCTGCTGATCGGCGCTGCTGGTCAACTTGCTGATCTCGGAGCGCCACGGCGTGAGCGCGCCGCAGACCGACGCCGCCCAGGCCCGCGGGCTGGGCCCACCACCGCAACCGGAGAGGACGACGACGATCGTGGCCAGGACCACCGTGAGCTTTCCGGCGGCAGACGCCCGGCACGTACGCATGCGTTGCAGCGTACGGCCTGCGGCCAGGCCTGGCACCGGTCCGGATGGCCGGGGTCCCCGCCCGACGGGTACGTCGGACGGGGACCCCGGTGCCGGTGTCGCTCAGGCGTTGACCGCCTCCGGCCGGTGGTCGGCGCTGCCCGCGCCGGTGTTGCCGCCGGCGTCGGAGTCGTCCATCGCGATGCCCTTGCGCTTGCTGAACACCACCGACGCCACGATGATCGCCGTCGCCACCAGCGCGATGGTCACCCGCAGGCCGACGTTGCGGTCGTCGCCGACGCTCCACGCCACCACGGCGGGCGCGATCAGCAGCGAGACCAGGTTCATCACCTTGATCAGCGGGTTGATCGCCGGGCCGGCGGTGTCCTTGAACGGGTCGCCGACGGTGTCGCCGATGACCGTGGCGGCGTGCGCCTCGGAGCCCTTACCGCCGTACGCGCCGTCCTCGACCAGCTTCTTGGCGTTGTCCCACGCGCCACCCGAGTTGGCCAGGAAGACCGCCATCAGGGTGCCGGCGCCGATCGCACCGGCGAGGTACGCCGCCAGCGCGCCGGGGCCGAGGCCGAAGCCGACAGCGATCGGCGCCAGGATGGCGAGCAGACCGGGGGTCATCAGCTCGCGCTGCGCGTCCCGGGTGCAGATGTCGACGACCTTGCCGTACTCCGGGCGCTGGGTGCGGTCCATGATGCCGGGCAGCTCACGGAACTGCCGGCGCACCTCCATCACCACGGCCCCGGCCGAGCGGGACACCGCGTTGATGGCCAGCCCGGAGAAGAGGAAGACGACAGCCGCACCGATGATCAGGCCGACCAGGTTGCGCGGGTTGGCCACGTTCAGCGAGTTGAGGATCTCGGTCCCGACGTCGCCCACACCGGCGTCCGCGTACGAGGTGCGCAGGGTGTCGGTGTACGAGCCGAACAGCGCGGTCGCCGCCAGCACCGCCGTGGCGATCGCGATGCCCTTGGTGATCGCCTTGGTGGTGTTGCCGACCGCGTCCAGCTCGGTCAGCGTCCGCGCGCCGTGCTCGTCGATGTCGCCGGACATCTCCGCCACGCCCTGGGCGTTGTCGGAGATCGGCCCGAAGGTGTCCATGGCGACGATGACGCCGACAGTGGTGAGCAGGCCGGTGCCGGCCAGCGCCACCGCGAACAGCGACAGCGTGATGGAGCTGCCGCCGAGCAGGAACGCCCCGAACACGCCGGCGCCGATCAGCAGCGCCGAGTAGACCGCCGACTCCAGCCCGATGCTGATGCCGGCGAGGATCACGGTGGCGGCGCCGGTCTGCGAGCTCTTGCCGATGTCCTGCACGGGCCGACGGTTGGTCTCGGTGAAGTACCCGGTCAGCGCCTGGATCGCCGCGGCCAGCACGATGCCGATCACGACCGCGCCGATGGCCACCAGTCGCGGGTTGCGGTCGACGTCGGTGAGGCCACCCTCCAGCTCGGCGAAGGTCGCCGGCAGGTACGCGTACGCGGCGATCGCCACCAGCACCGCGGAGATCACGGCAGAGATGTAGAAGGCTCGGTTGATCGCGGTGAGGCCGCTGCGGTCGGAGGCGCGCAGCCGGGTGATGAAGACGCCGACGATGGCGACCAGCACGCCGATGGTGGAGATGATCAGTGGGAAGACCAGACCGTCCTCGCCGAAGGCGGCGCGGCCGAGGATCAGCGCGGCGACCAGCGTCACCGCGTACGACTCGAAGAGGTCGGCGGCCATGCCGGCGCAGTCACCGACGTTGTCGCCCACGTTGTCGGCGATGGTGGCGGCGTTGCGCGGGTCGTCCTCGGGGATGCCCTGCTCGACCTTGCCGACCAGGTCGGCGCCGACGTCGGCGGCCTTGGTGAAGATGCCGCCGCCGACCCGCATGAACATCGCCAGCAGCGCGGCGCCGAAGCCGAAGCCCTCCAGCACCGTCGGCGCGTCACCCCGGTAGACCAGGACGACGAGCGCGGCGCCGAAGAGACCGAGGCCGACGGTGAGGAAGCCGACCACGCCGCCGGTCCGGAAGGCGATCTTCATGGCCGCCTCGCGGCCACCCTGTCGCTCCCGGGCGGCGGCGGCCACACGCAGGTTGGCGCGGGTCGCCAGCCACATGCCGGCGCCGCCGATGGACGCGCTGAACACGGCGCCCACGATGAAGAAGAGCGAGCGGCCGAGCTTCACGGCCACCTCGCTGCCGTCGGTGTCGTGCACCGGCAGCAGGAAGAGCAGCACCACGGCGACGACGACGAAGATCGCCAAGGTGCGGAACTGGCGGAGCAGGTAGGCCGAGGCGCCCTCCTGGACCGCCTCCGAGATCTCCTGCATGTTCGTGGTGCCCTTGCCGGCTGCCAGCACCGTCTTCGTCAGCGCGGCGGCGAAGACGAGCGCCACCAGCGCGATGACCGCGGCGATGACGACGTATGTGACATTGCTTCCGGTAAGGGAAAGCCCGCCGCCATCGGCGGCCAAGGTCTCGGACATCTGTGTCCTCCTGTTACCGAACACTCGCGTCGACGGGTGGAGACGCACCGGTCGACGCCTGGATGCGGACTCGCAAGCGCGCGCCAACCCACCCCAGCGGACCAGCGATGACCACCCATACCCGCTGGCTGCGGGTTGGATCACTTGCTGACAACCCGGGTACTGTAGCCCTCCACAGTGTTCGAGGTCACACCGAGGTGGCACCGTGTCTCGATGATCTTCGTCGCTGTGTTATGAAACGAAATCTGATATAGGGCCCGATCCATGACGAGAAGGCCGCACCCTCAGCGGGGATACGGCCTTCTTCGGCGGTTCTCGGGCTTGAGCGGTTCCTCGGCTCAGCGGCCGACCGGCCACACCATCCGCACCTCGGTGCCGATGCCCTCGTCGACCGGGCGCACCTGCAGATCCTCGACGAAGCCCGCCAGCAGGGCGAACCCGACGCCAGTGGTCAGCGCCTCGTCGGTCAGCGATTCGTTGGCCAACTCGTCCGGCGGCAGCGCCGCCAACCCGATGCCGGCCTCGATCGGCGCACGGTCCACCACCCGCACCGCGTACGTGCCGCCGTCGGACATTTCCACCAGCACCGGATCGGCCAGGCCGTACTGCCGGTGCAGGGCGACCGCGCGGGTGCAGGCCTCACCGATGGCCAGGCGCACCTCGTCCAGCAGATCCTCGCGGACACCGGCACGCCGGGCGACGGCGACGCCGACCAGTCGGGCGGTACGCACGTGCACCGGCGCCGGAGAGAAGGAGAGCCGGACCGTCGCCATCACGCGTTGGCGCCGGTCGGGCCCGCACCGACCGCAGCCTCGACCGTGGGGTGCAGCGGGAACACCTGGTCCAGCGCCGTGATCCGGAAGATCTTGAGCAGCGGCTCCTTGTCACAGACCAGGGCGAACGAGCCGCCGGCCGTACGCAGCCGCTTGTGCGCGCCCACCAGCACGCCCAGACCGGTGGAGTCGAGGAAGTCCACCCGCCCGAGGTCGACGACCACGTGCCGGGCGCCACCGTCGATCAGCTCGAGGAGTCGTTCACGGAGCCGGGGCGCGGTGTAGACGTCCACCTCACCGCCGACCTCGAGCACCGTGTGCTCGCCCACGGTGCGCGTCGCCAGCGACAGCTCCATCGGTCCTCCTCGCCAGAGCCGTAAACTCTCCTGGGCATCTAACCACTACCGCCGGGACACCCTGCGGTCACCGGCGGAGGCTTCCCCTTACCCCCGGCCCCGGCTTTTCATCTCCGAACACCAGTGCGAGAGTGCAGGACGTGACCTCCAACGACTTCCTCTCGGCGCGGCCTACGCCGCGCCGTGACCTGGAGTCGTCCGCCGCGCCCACCGTATCCGCAGGTCACGACGTCGGACCAGCGCCGGTCGACCTGCTGCGCCGGCTACGCGCCCGGGGCGCCGGCGACCCGGTCACCCACGTCGAGCGGGTGCCGGCCCGGGTCGGCGTGCCCGCACCCTGGCCGGCGTGGGCACCACCGGAGCTGCGGGCGGCGTTCGCCCGTCGCGGCGTGGTCGCGCCCTGGCAGCACCAGGCCGAGGCGGCCACCCTGGCGTACGACGGCGGCCACGTGATCGTCGCCACCGGCACCGCGTCCGGCAAGTCGCTTGCGTACCAGCTCCCGGCGCTGGCCACCCTGCTCGCCGACCCCCGGGCCACAGTCCTCTACCTGGCGCCGACCAAGGCCCTCGCCGCCGACCAGCTCCGCGCCGTCGCCGGCCTGGAACTGGAGGGGGTACGCCCCGCCTGCTACGACGGGGACACGCCGCGCGCCGAACGGGAGTGGATCCGCCGGCACTCCCGTTTCGTGCTGACCAATCCCGACATGCTGCACCACGGCATCCTGCCCGGCCACGCCCAGTGGTCCGGTTTCCTGCGCCGGCTGGCGTACGTGGTGATCGACGAGTGCCACACCTACCGGGGCGTGTTCGGCTCGCACGTGGCGCACGTGCTGCGTCGACTGCGCCGGCAGTGCGCCCGCTTCGGCGCCACCCCGGTGTTCGTGCTCGCCTCGGCGACGTCCGGCGACCCGGCGACCGCCGCCGGCCGACTGACCGGCCTGCCGGTGACGGCGGTCACCGAGGACGCCTCACCGCGCGGCGGGGTGACCTTCGCGCTCTGGGAGCCGCCACTGCTCCCACCCGACTCGGCCACCCCCGCGGTGCCCGCGCAGGCCGCCGGCGACCACGACGCCACCACTGACCTCGTCCAGGTCCGCCGGTCGGCGCTGCGCGAGACCGCGGACCTGCTCGCCGACACGGTCGCCGAGGGCGTACGCACGCTCGCGTTCGTGCGATCCCGCAAGGGCGCCGAGGTGGTGGCGGCCAACGCGCGCCGGGCCCTGGACGACGCGGTCCCGGGGCTCGGTGACCGGGTCGCCGCCTACCGGGGCGGCTACCTGCGCGAGGAGCGGCGCGAGCTGGAACGTGCCCTGCTGCACGGTGACCTGCTCGGTCTCGCCTCCACCAACGCGCTGGAGCTGGGCGTGGACCTGGTCGGTCTGGACGCCGTGCTGATCTGCGGCTATCCGGGCACCCGGGCGTCGCTGTGGCAGCAGGCGGGCCGTGCCGGGCGATCCGGGCAGGAGGCCCTCGCCGTACTGGTGGCGCGGGACGACCCGCTGGACACCTACCTGGTGCACCACCCGGAGGCGATCTTCGGTGCGCCCGTCGAGGCGACGGTGCTCGACCCGGCCAACCCGTACGTGCTGGCGCCGCAGTTGGCCTGCGCGGCAGTCGAGGCGCCGCTCACCCCGGCCGACCTGGCGCTCTTCGGCGACGGGGCGAAGGAGGCCATCGACCAGTTGGTCGAGGCCGGTGCGCTGCGGCAGCGGCCCACCGGCTGGTACTGGCGGCACCGCGAGCGCCCCGAGGTGGACCTGCGCGGTGAGGGCGGCGCCCCGGTGTGCGTGGTGGAATCCGCCACGGGCCGGCTGCTCGGCACCGTCGACGGCGGCTCGTCGCACTTCCTGCTCCACCCCGGCGCGGTCTACCTGCACCAGGGCATCTCGTACGTGGTCGACGACCTCGATCTGGCCGACGGCTGCGCGCTGGTGCACGTCGAGGAGCCGGACTGGTCCACCCACGCCCGGGACGTCACGGACCTGTCCGTGGTGTCGGTGCGCTCCTACGTGGACGCCGGGCCGGTCGGGATGTTCCTCGGCGAGGTGGACGTGACCAGCCAGGTCGTGTCGTACCAGCGGCGTCGGATCGCCACCGGCGAGGTGATCGACACCCGGCCGCTCGACCTGCCCACCCGGGAGCTGCGCACGGTGGCGGTCTGGTTCACGCTGTCACCGCGGTCGCTGGCCTCCGCAGGGGTCCAGCAGGCCGACGTGCCGGGTGCGCTGCACGCTGCCGAACACGCCGCGATCGGCCTGCTTCCGCTGATGGCGACGTGCGACAGGTGGGACATCGGCGGGCTCTCCACCGCCCTGCACCCGGACACCGAGGCGCCGACGGTCTTCGTCTACGACGGGCACCCGGGCGGCGCCGGCTTCTCCGAGCGGGCGTACGGGACGGCGTCGGCGTGGCTGCGCGCTACGCGGGACGCCATCGCGGAGTGCGGCTGCGAGACCGGCTGCCCGTCCTGCGTGCAGTCGCCGAAATGCGGCAACGGCAACAACCCGCTCTCCAAGCCGGACGCGATCCGGGTGCTCGACGTGGTGCTGGAGAATCTGCCCGCCTGACGCACCTTGCATGAATCCCGGCGGCACTGGGCACAATGGCATGGGAGCGCTTCCATCGATGCTTGTGTTCCAGTTAGCCCCCGCGCCCGAGGAGAAGCCGTGGCCGACACGATCGCTGAGACCGTCGACCTGCTCTACACCATCGACCAGGACCACCTCACCCTTGATCAGCAGATCGCGCTCGGTGCGGCGCTGGCCGCCCTGGCCCAGGCGGAACGGCTGGAGCAGATCAACGAACGGCTGCGCAGCATCCACCAGGTGCTCAACACCTGGTCGTTGCGCGTGACCGTGGACGGTCGCTGACCTTCGCGGGACCGGTCCCGTGGGGCGGACCGGTGGGGGTGGGAGCGCCAGGGGCACGGGCGGACGGTGGTTGCCTGGCTGTGCGAGACTCCGGCGCACCATCCCCCTGAGGAGAACACATGCAGCTCGACAACTTGCAGGCCCTGCAGCAGTTCCACATCCGCCAGCGGCTGCGGATGATGGTCAACCAGTACGAGGTCCGGGCGGTCGCGCCGGACGGCACCGAGGGTGAGCTGCTGGCGTTCGCGCAGCAGAAGCGGCTCGCCTTCAAGGAGCAGGTGACGATCTACACCGACGACTCCAAGCAGCAGCCCCTGCTCGGCTTCAAGGCCCGCCAGCGCATCGACCTCGGCGCGACGTACGACGTCACCGACGCGGCCGGTAACGCGATCGGTCTGTTCCGCAAGGACTTCGCCCAGTCGCTGCTCCGCTCCACCTGGCACGTCGAGCAGGCCGGCCTGCCGCAGGTGACGGGTCAGGAGCGCAGCCTGCCGGTGGCGCTGCTGCGCCGGTTCGTCGACTCGCTGTCCTGGCTGCCGTACCACTTCGACTTCACCGCCGGCGGTCAGCCGATCTTCTCGGTGGTGAAGAAGTGGGGCCTGCGCGACAAGTACGTCGTCGAGGTGCAGAACCCGCAGATCGACCGTCGTCTCGTCATCGCGATGGCCGTCGCCCTCGACGCGCTCCAGTCCCGCTGACGCAACCCCGGCTCGCACCCGGCGACCCACCCTCTCGGCCGCTGGCCGGGACAGGACCCCCAAGCCTGTCCCGGCCAGCCGGCCGCGGTCGAACAGCCCGGCGCGGTCCACGCGGACCATCGACTCAGCCGCGTACCGGGCCGGCGCGGGCCGTCGACGCGGCGACCCGGGTCACGCCCGGAAGCGGAGTGAACGCCACCTCGACGGTCACCAGCACGTCCAGCCCGTCGAGGAGACAGTCGATCAGCCGGCCAGCGTTGCGGTGGGCGATGTCCGCGGCGGACGCGCACGCCACCGCGTCGCCGTCAAGCGCCCGGGCAGCCCCGGCCAGCGCACCGAGATCGGCGGCCACCGCCGCCCGCTGAGCCGCCATCCCGGCGGCGGTGACAGCGGCGCCGAACGTCCCAACCAGCACGAAGACCAGTCCCAACGCGAGCAGCAGCACGGTTGCACCACCTCGCTCCGCGTCCGGTCGGCCGCCGTCGTGTCGCTCGGCGTCCGGTCGGTCGCCGTCGTGTCGCTCGGCGTCCGGGCCGTGTCCACGCGACCGAGTGTCGGGATGCCGCATCACCACCTCCCCTCGTCCGCACCCGGTTCCACGGCTGCGACGGCGGTGGCGACGACGGTGATCTTCGGTAGCTGGCCGCCCAGCGCGCGGACGGGCGCGCGGACCGTCGCCTGCACCCGGTCGCCGTCGACCGCCACCGACACCTCTGCCCCCGGTGGCGCCGCACGCTCCCCATCCGCGCTGTCGGCTCCCCGGGCGGCGGCCAACGCCACCTCCCGGGCCGTGTGCAGACAGCTCGCCTGGGTGCTGACGGCGTTGACCGCGGTCAGGCCGGCGAGCAGCAGCAGGAGTAGCGCCGGCAGGCCGGCCGCCAGTTCGGCGGTGAAGGAGCCCCGGTCGCCGCCGACGAAATGGGCCCACCGGTTGCCGTCGCACGCTCGCCCGGGGGTACCCGGTTTCCAACCATGGCCGACCTGCCGGCGCCCGCTCACTTGAGCGCCCGGTCGATGACCGCGGTCAGCGCCGACTGGACATTGCCGGAGGTCAGGACCTTCAACAGAATCCCGGCGAAGGCCACCGCGGCGAGCGTGCCCACGGCGTACTCGGCGGTGTTCATCCCGTCGTCGCCGCGGAGTCGGGCGATGAGTTTGCGCATGCGTCTTTCCTTTCTCGATGGGTCAGAGCACGTCGCCGAGGACGGCGACGATCACCGGCACCAGGCCGGCGAGAATGAACGCGGGCAGGAAGCACAGCCCCAGCGGCAGCACGATGAGGACGCCAGCCCGGCGGGCCGACGCCTCGGCGGCGGTGGCCCGGTCGGCCCGCAGGTCGTCGGCGAGACGGGTCAGCGCACCGGCCAGCGCGGCGCCGCTGTTGGCCGAGCGGAAGGCCGCCGCTGCCATCCGCTCGGCTCCCGGCACCCCGTCCAACGCCGACCACGCCTCGGCCTGGCCACCGCCGAGGAGCAGGGTGCGACCGACCCGGGCCAGCCGGCTCGCGAGCGGGCCGTCCAGCGCCTCGGCCACGGCCAGCACCGAGCGGTCCACCGGCGCACCCGCCCGCATCGCCGCCGCCAGCAGGTCGGCGGCGAGCGGCAGGTCGGCGGCCTCCCGAAGTCGCCGGACGCGCGCCGCCGGAGACTCGATCCGCCGCAGCAGCACGTCCAGCAGGACTGCGGTCGGAACCGCACCGAGCAGCCCGAACCAGCCCCCGACGACCACCGCCACGGCGAGCCCGGCCATCCCTGCCGCGAGGCGGATCGCGTCCGGTCGGCGCCGACTCTCCACACCGCCGCCACCCGAGCCGGCCCGGTGCGGCGAGCCGCGCCGACCGACCGAGCCGCCCAGGCGCACCGGGGACATCAGGCGGCCCGCCCCGACGCCGCGCCCAACCGCTCGGCCCAGAACAGGCCGACTATCTGCAGGGCGACCGCGATGACCGCGCAGACCCCTCCGACAGTGCTGTGCAGGAGCACCGCCAAGGGGTCGACTCCGATCCCGTAGCCGAGCGCGATCCCGCCGACCGGCAGGGCCGCCAGCAACCAGGCCGTGGCGCGGGCGCCCGCCGCCTGTGCCGCCGCGGCGGCCAGGCCCCGGTCGGTCGCCCGGGCGTCCGCCTCGATGCGCTCGATCAGTTCGGCCAGCGGTGCGCCGGTCCGGTCCGCCAGCCGCACGGCGGCCGAGGTGAGCTCGCGAAGCCGGTCGGATCGACCCGTCCCCTCGACGGCGGCGATCTCCAGGGTTGGCGGGACGGGCAGGCCCGCCCGGAGGTCGGCTGCCAGACCGCAGAGCAGGTCCAGGCCGCGCCGCCGTACCAGGTCGGCGTGCCGGCCCGCTCTCCAGCGGAGCAGGGCGCGCACGGCCAGCGTGCCGTAGCCGGCCACCGCTACCGCGGCCACCGGCCCGGCGGATACGGCACCGACCCCTGCCCCCACCAGGCCAACCAGCAGCAGCACACGCCTCGGCGACCGACGCACGCGTAGCCGACGGGCCTCGTACGACGCGCCGGCCGTTCGGTCCACCGGGCGAACGAGGCGTTGGTCCGGCGGGCCAACGGTGCGATGGTCCGCGGGGTCGGCCCTGCTGTGGCCCGGATGCTCGACGGCCTCGATGGTCTCGGTCTCCGGTCGAGCAGTGGCAGCCGGGCGGCGAGGATCCCGACGGATCGGCGGCCGTGCCGGACCTGCCGGTCGCGTGGATCCCCCCGGCCCGCCGGTCGCCCTCGGGCGGCTCGGGCTGTCATCGAGGTCCCGAGTGGACCAGGCGACAACCGTCCGCCCGCTGACGGACGTCGACGCTCCCGGCGGGTACGAGAGGGCACCCGGGTGGACCGGGTCCGGCAACCCACCGAGCTCATCGGTCGGCCCGCCCCGCGCTCGAGCGAGGCCCCTGATCCATTCCACCAGAGCGTCGTCCGGATCAGCGCCGGTGGCGCCAGGGCCCGGTGCCAGCACTCGGCGGCGGCGTGCCCGGACGCTCTGCACCGGCCAGGCCACCAGGACCGCGGCGGCCAGCAGGAGCGCCACCACGAGCGCCGTTCCGCCGGTCATGCCGGGCCCGCCGATCCAGGCCACGGCTCGCGGAGGATCGGCGGCACCGCCACGCCCCGGTCTCGCAGCAGCGTGCCGAAGGTACGTGCGGCCAACCCCAACCCACGTCCACGTATCCAGGCGGGCACCACAGTGGCCAGTCGTTCGGGCCCCTCGGGGAGCAGCAGGCAGATCGACTCGAGGACACGACCGCGGTCCCCTCGGCGTACCTGAAGCAGCACCTGGAGCGCCGCGACCACCTGGGCGTGCAGCGCGGAGCGGGGCAGCCCGCCCAGCATGCCGAGCGCCTCCAGCCGGGCCGGCACGTCGGACGGGGTGTTGGCGTGCAGCGTGCCGGCGCCGCCGTCGTGGCCGGTGTTCAGCGCGGCCAGCAGGTCGACCACCTCCGCGCCCCGGCACTCCCCGACCACCAGCCGGTCCGGGCGCATCCGCAACGCCTGCCGGACCAGGTCGCCGAGGCTGACGACGCCCGTCCCCTCGACGTTGGCGGTACGGGCCTGGAGCCCGACCACGTGCGGGTGTCCCGGTTGCAACTCGGCCGCGTCCTCCACCAGGACGATCCGCTCCGTGGCGGGCACCAAACCGAGCAACGTGTTGAGCAGGGTCGTCTTGCCCGAGCCGGTGCCGCCGGTGACCAGGTATGCCAGCCGGGCCGCGACGACGGCGGCGAGCAGTGGCGCCACCGGTCGCGGCACCGTCCCCTGGCGCACCAGTTCGTCGAGGGTGAACGGGCGGTGCCGGAACGTCCGCAGGGACAGGTAGGGCCCCTCGGTCGCCACCGGCGGCAGCACGGCGTGCAGGCGGGTGCCGTCGGGAAGCCGGGCGTCGGCGTACGGGGAGCCGTCGTCGAGCCGCCGCCCGGCGCTGGCGATCAGTCGCTGCGCCAGCCGGCGGACGTCCTCGACCGAGCCCACCGGGACCGCTACCTGGTGCAGCCCCGCGCCCCGGTCGACCCAGACGCGGACACCGTTGACCAGGACGTCGGTCACCTCCGGATCGGCCAGCAGCGGGGCCAGCGGCCCGGCGCCCACCAGGTCGTCGTGCACCCGGTCGGCGATCCGCAGTACTGCGGTGTCGCCCAACACCGCCGCGGTGGGCTCGGCGCGTACGGCGGACACGATCGCCGCCGGGGTGACGGGGTCGGTGGCGGCGGCGATCCGCTGGCGCACCCGGGCCGCGAAGGTGCCGTCCTCCGGCCGGCCGCTCATGCCGCACCCGTCGCGGGGACGCCGGTGAGGTCCGCGACGATCCGTCGGCAGAGCGTGGCGAGCGGGCCTTTGCCGGCCGCAGCCGGTGCCTCGCCGCGTTCGAGCCCGCGGCAGAGCCCGGGTTCGGGACGTAGCGTGCCAGCGAGAGGAAGCCCGAGTGCCCGTGCCACCTCGGTGGCGCGCAGGCGGCCCGGGGCGGGCCCACGCACCACCACCGAGAGCGCGGCGCAGTGTGGTGCGGCCGAGGCCACCACCCGGGCGGCGGCCGCGGTGGCACGCAGCTCCGCCGGCACGACGACGTACGCCTGGTCGGCTGCCTGCAACGCGACCACGGCGGCGTCGTCCAACTGTCGGGGCAGGTCGATCACCACGAAGTCTCGGCCACGGTGCGCGGCGTCGACTGTCGCGGCCATCGCGGAGGCGGGCAGTGCCAGCATCTCGCCGCGGTCCCAGGAGAGCACCACCAGGTCGCCCCGGCTGGGCAGCGCATCGACAAGCGCGGGCGCGTCCACCCGCCCGTCCGCGTCGGTGAGCGACGGCCAGCGCAGCCCTTCCAACTGCTCCCAGCCGAGCACGAGGTCCAGGCCACCCCCGAGCGGATCGGCGTCGATGAGCAGGGTGCGCAGTCGGGCCCGCGCTGCGGTCACGGCGAGCCCGCCCGCGAGGACGCTCGCGCCGGCACCGCCCCGACCGCCGAACAGCGCGACGACCCGGGCACCCGGACCGTTCTGCTGGTCGGGGCCCTGTTCGGCCAGGCGGTCCACCAGCCAGGGCTCGGCGGCGGGCAGTGCGGCGACGTGCTCGGCTCCGATCAGCTCGGCGATGTGCCAGCCGGGGTCGAGTTGACCGGCCCGGCCGACCAGCACCAGCCGGGGTCGCTTCGGCAGTCGGGCGCGCAGGCACGCCTGCGCCTGATCGGCGCCGAGCAGCACCAGCGGCGCGGGACCCCAGCGAGTGCGGGCGGCGGCCGGGTCGGCGGCGAGCTCCACCTCGGTGCCGCCGGCAGCGGCGAGCCGGAGCAGGTCGTCGAGCAGGTCGCCGTCCCCCGTGACGACCAGTGGGAGCCGTCGGATCGGCGGAACGGAGGTACGGGGTGCCATCGCGGCCTCCAGCGGTCGGGATCGGATGCACCGCCGACCCTGCTCGCGATCGGCCTCGCGCACTCCCCCCGACGCCTCGCCTGTGGACAACTCCGGGGCCTGTGGACAACGCCCGCCGAGACGGTCGATCTGCTATGCGCGCGGGTCGCCGCGCAGCTAGGGCGGCTGCCGGGAAAACACCGTGGGGCCGCTCCCGAGAGAGCGGCCCCACAAAGTCGGCGGTCAGCCGATCCGGTCGGTCCAGGTCGTTTCCAGGATCAGCTGGTACGCGCTGATCCGCACCGGAGCCAGCGTCAGCAACTCGTGGGCGAGCAGCTCACCCGTCGCCGGATCGAAGATCAGCAGAGACTAAGCCGCCGAGATCGACTGTCACAGCCGTCGGGGACACTCCTGGCCGTGGAGCTGGAAGAGTTTTGGAGCATCGTGGAGCGGGCCCGAGCAGCGGCCGGCGCAGCGGCGGACCAACCCCGCCCCGACGGTCAGCCGGATGTGGTCGCTGACGCCCTGGTCGCGGAGCTGACGCGACTCCCGTTGTCACACATCGTGGCGTTCGACCAGACGCTCAACGAGGTGATGGACCAGGCCGACACCTGGGATCTCTGCGCGGCGTGCTGGATCGTCGAGTACGGGTTCCTCTCCGACGACGGGTTCTCCGATTTCCAGGCAGGGCTGGTCGGCCTGGGCAGAGTGGCGTTCGAGTCAGCCGCGCGGGACCCCGACTCGCTCGCCGACCATCCCGCGGTACGGCAGATCAGCGCATCGGAAGGCCGCGACCTGTGGATCGGCGACGAAGCCCTCCAGTTCGCCGCGCAGCAGGCGTACGAGCAGCTGACCGGCGACGATGAGGCCTTCTGGGACGCCGTCGAATCAGCGGAGTCCGCGGCCACTGCGCCACCGCCGAGCCCGGAGCCAGCCGACGAGCGCTGGGACCTCAGCGACGAGGCCGAGTGGCGAAAGCGGCTGCCCAGGCTTTTCGAGCTGTTCGGCGCCCGCCGACTCGCGCTGGATTAGTGGGGCGCTCCCATCGGGAACAGACGACCCCCGCCGGGGGATGCGGTCTCAGCTTGCCGGCCAGTGTCGGTGCTCATCAGACAGTGTCGACTGGCAGGTAGGGAGGATCGTCAGGTGAGAACTGGTGCTACTCCACAAGGGAGGGTCTGCTGCCTCGTCGCTGCCTCTGTCTAGATTTCATGCGTGATCGAGGCGACACTCTGTGGATGCAATGGCTGACCGTCGTCCTGTCGTTCGTCGGCGGCCTGATCTCGGCGTCCGTCGCCGCCTATGTCGTGGTGAGGACGAACAACCAGCGGATGGCCGCCGAGGTCCGGGCTCGCTGGGACAGCGCGCTCTTTGAGCGAAGCGGCGCCTTCGTCGCTTCGGCGCGCACCCTGCGCCACCTGGCAGAGCATCCCTCGCGTAGCGAGGATGAGAACAGTCACCGGAAGGCGCTAGACGAAGCGCACCAGGGGATGCGGGTAGCCTGCGAGCAGCTTCGGCTACTGGGCAACAAGAGGGTCCAGACTGCGGCACGGGTAGTAACTCGCCATGCCTATGCTGTGCGGGTTCAGGCCGAGGACGGCCGTGACCCTCGGGCAGCGGAGTACCCCTCCAAGTCGCCAACAGCTCGCCTCAACGACGCTCTCCAAGAGTTCTACCGCGCGGTCCGCGCCCAACTCGGCGCAGAAGACCCAGAAGCGGTTTTGCATGACGATGACTTGGAAGCCGACCGGGCTACTCAGACGGAGCTGCGGTGAGCGTTTCGTCGGCCAGCAACGACAGTGACCCGACGTCTCGCTTACAAGCTCTCTGCATCGCGTCCGCACTCGTCCGGGTGTTTCGGCAGTGGTGTCCTTGCGGACGTGGTCCGGTCACCGGACATGCTTGACCACTTGCGTCCCGCGCCCTTTACAAGATCCGTTCGGCCAGTCGATGACGGAGGGGGTCGGCGCAGATGATGTCGACATGGACGCATGGGTGGACGGCGACCTGGCTGACGAGTTCGAGCGGCAGCTTGATGACCTCCTAGCCGAGCTGGACTCAGCCTGGGTAGAGCCCGAACTGCAGCCGAGGTTCGCCAGTAACGAGTCGTTCCGTCGCTACCACCGGAGGAACGGCAAGCGCTGGCAGCTTGCCTGCGTTCTTCGAGAACGTCCTGACCTGGCCGCCACCCTGGCTAGCCGAGTCCTGGCCGCAGTGGTCTGCGACGAAGATGTGGCCGCCAATCGTCAACTCATCGAACCGGTGTTGACGGCGGTCGGCCGTCGCCGGGTCCAGGAGTACCTCATCTCGGTCGTCACCTCCGGTCCGCTACTGCAACGCGTCTGCGCAGTCCGCGCCTGGTATTGGTCGCAGGCCGTGCTCGTGTACGAGTCGCCTCGAGCGCTGACTGGCGGACAGCCAACAACGGGTAGCCAAGCCCACGATGATGAGGTTGCTGACCTGCGCGGGTGGTACCGCGCAGCCTGTCTCACCGCCTTCGTCGAGTGCGATCACGACGCCACACGTGAATGGCTGGCCCGAGGCTTCATTCTGGATGAGTCCTACTATCCGGCGAGCCTGCACCGCGGGGTGGCTGCGGCCCGCGCGATCGCTGAATCCGACCCGGCCCGGTTCAAGGAACTCATCGCCAAGACCACCGACGGAACGAACCTCGCCGCCATTCGGCCCGCTGATGACCACTGAATCCGGTGCCCCGTGTCTTTGCGGACGTGTCCTTGCGGACGCTGGCCTCATCACCGACACGGTAGGCCGCAACGGCGGTCGAACTTCCGGCGGCGGGTGGCGGGCCACGAGAAGGCGTCGACGACGCTGGACCGGTACACGCACACGCCCAGCGACTACGCCGACCGGGTCCGGCTGACGTTCGCTGACGATTCGCTGACTTCCGCCCGGCGTCGGGCCCGACCGAGCCGGCTAAGGCGCTTCCACACCAGGGCGGGAGCGCTCCCCACAAAGGGACGACCCCCGTCGGGGGGAGACGGGGGTCGTCGACGGTTCGGCTCCGGGGGGGTCGAGCCGAACCACTCAGCGGTCACGGGGGGTGCAACCGCTGAGGGTCTGTCTGTTTCGGGGATGTGAGAGCTTGTCGTGCGGACAAGTCTGCCTGAGCGGAACCGTCACGTCGAGTGGTGTTCACTCCACTCAGCGCGAAATTCTCCTCGCGGAGTGTGAGCACGGTCACGCCCAGCGGAGTTGGAGGCACCCGCCCGCAGGTCCGAGGGGTGGCCTGACCCCGGGCACCCGCCGACGATAGACCATCCGGCTAGACTTTCGCGCCGTGGGCCGAAGTGCCGCTTTCTTCGATCTGGACAAGACCGTCATCGCCAAGTCGAGCGCCCTGGCGTTTGGTCGGCCGTTCTACCGGGACGGGCTGATCACCCGGCGTGACGTGGTCAAGTCGGCGTACGCGCAGCTGATGTTCCGGCTGGGCGGCACCGACGAGCAGACCATGGCCCGAACACGGGACTACCTGGCCGCGCTCTGCAAGGGCTGGCAGGTGGAACAGGTCCGCCAGATCGTCGCGGAGACGCTCCACGAGCTGATCAACCCCTATGTGTACGCCGAGGCTGCCGCTCTGATCGAGGAGCACCAGGCAGCCGGGCGGGACGTGGTGCTGGTCTCCGCGTCCGGCGAGGAGATGGTCCGGCCGATCGGCGAGCTGCTCGGGGTGACCGACGTGATCGCCACCCGGATGGCGGTGCAGGACGGCCGGTACAGCGGCGAGGTCGAGTTCTACGCGGCCGGTCCGAGCAAGGTCGAGGCGGTTGGCGAGCTGGCCGCCGTGCGCGGCTACGACCTGGCCGACTCGTACGCCTACTCCGACTCGTACAGCGATCGTCCGCTGCTGGAGTGCGTGGGTCACCCGAGCGTGGTCAACCCGGACCGGCAGCTCCGCAAGCTGGCCTCGGAGAACGCCTGGCCGGTGCTGGAGTTCCGGCACCCGATTCCGCTGGGTCGCCGGCTGCGGGAGCGGCCGGCCGTTCCGGTCGCCGCGGCGGCCCTGGGCGTGGGGGTCGGGGTGGCCATCGGCATCGCCTGGTACGGCAGGCATCGCCGGACCCGCGCCGCCACCACCGCCTGACCACCTCAGGCAGCAGCCCGACCAGACCGGGGACCGATCCGGCAACAGCAGGGCGGCAATAGCCGACCACCGCATGGGCGGACCCAGCCACCCGCCCCACCTTCTCACCTCCCCTCAGCAACGTCTTGAGCGATCGCTCAAATCGTCGTACGCTCCGATTTGAGCGATCGCTTAAAACGGGGAGATCAGCATGGCCGACGTCGACGAGACACCCGAACCGTCCGGATGGACCAACACCACCGAACCACCACCACAGCGCACCGCCGCCCACTGGACTCTGGCCGGCCTGATAACGCTCTTCGGGCTGGTGGTCTTCGTCGCGGTGGTGCGTGAGGGCCGCGCCGACAGCGCCGTACTCTTCGTGGCGCTCCCGGTGCTGCTGGCCGCCGCCCTCGCGCTGACCCCGCGCCGGACGGCCCACGGCCAGGTCTTCGCCGCCACCACCGTGGCCCTGCTGCTGGCGGCGGTGGCGCTGCACGAGGGAGCGATCTGCGTCATCCTGGCGGCCCCCCTGGTGTACGCGGTGGCCCACGGCACCACCGCGCTGATCCGCGCCCTGCGGGAGGCCAACCGGCCCTACGTGCTCGTCGCCGTGCCACTGCTGCTCCTGCCCGGCCTGGAGGGCAGTGGCATGGCTCCCCGGCTCGGTCCGGAGCAGACGGTGGAGGTGACCCGCGTCGTCGAGCTACCCGCCGACCGGGTGGCCGAGCGCCTTGCCGCCGGTCCACGCCCGACCGCCGTACGGTCTGCGCCGTTGCGCCTGCTGGGCGTGCCCACACCCGGGCAGGTCAGCGGCGACGGGCTCGATCCCGGCGACAGGTGGATGTTCGGCTACCACGGCAGCGCGCACGGCCCGGGCGGCCATCTGCTCGCCGAGGTCGAGAACGTAACGCCGGGACGTGTGGATTTCCGCTTCGTCGAGGACAGTTCGATCACCGCGCGCTGGTTCACCTGGCGGCACGCGCAGCTGACCTGGCGGGCGACCGACGCCGGGCACACCGAGGTCCAGATCCGGGTCGACTACACGCGGGGTCTGGACCCGTCCTGGTACTTCGGCCCCATCCAGCAGGCACTGCTCGGCGCCGGGGTCGGCCACCTGCTCGACATGCTGGCACTCAAGTGACAGTCGCCAGGTGGTTAAGCCTGGGGGTGCCGCTTCTCGCGGTGCTCGCCGTCGGCGCGCGGGAGCGGGACCGCGCCGCCCGTGGTGCCGCGCTGTTGGCGTTCGTGGCCGCCGGGGTCGGCATCGCCGCACTGCACGAGGTCGCCCGGACGGCCGGCTGGTACGCGTTCGCCCCGGTCGACGGCGCGTACCGGGGGATGCCGGTGGACCTGTGGATCGGCTGGGCTGTGCTCTGGGGGCCGCTGCCCGTGCTGCTGCGCCGCCTGCTGCCCCTGCCTGTCGCACTGGGTCTGCTGCTCTGGGTCGACGTGGTGGCGATGCCGGCGCTGCACCCGCTTGTCCACCTCGGCCCGCACTGGCTCGTCGGGGAGGTGGCCGGGCTGCTCCTGGTGGCCCTACCCGCCCAACTGCTCGGTCGGTCCGGCGCCGACCGGCGGCGCCTGCGCACCAGGACGCTCCTGCAGGTAGGGCTCTTCACCGCGCTGCTCCTCTGGTTCCTGCCCAGCCTGGCCTTCGAACTCGGCGACGGGTCGTGGGCCCGACTGACCGGGCTGAACCGCACCGAGTTGCTGGTGCTGGCGCAACTGGCCCTCCTGACGGCCACCCCGGCGCTGGCCGCCGTCGCGGAGTTCGCCACCCGGGGAGGCGGCACGCCGTACCCGTGGGACCCGCCGCGTCGACTGGTCACCACCGGCCCGTACGCCTACCTGGCCAACCCCATGCAACTCAGCGCGGTGGTGTTGCTGCTGCTCACCGCAGCGGTGACGCGCAGCGCCACGCTCGTTCTGGCGGCGGTGTCGGCGGTGGCGTTCGGCGCGGCGGTGGCCGGGCCGCACGAGCGACACGACCTGCGAGCCCGGTACGGGGACTCCTGGCTGTCGTACCGGCGGCAGGTTCGTGACTGGTGGCCCCGGTGGCGGCCGTACGCGCCCGGGCCATCCGCGGTGCTCTGGCTGGACGACGACTGCGGACCCTGCGCGGCGATCTGGCGGATGCTGGCCCGGCGCCACCCGGTGGGGCTGCGCATCCGGCCCGCCCGGGAAAACGACCGTGTGTTGTGGCGGGCGGAGTACGTGGGCGGCGACGGTCACGCGCAACGGGGGGTGGCCGCCGTCGCCCGCGCGCTCGAACACGTGCACCTCGGTTGGGCGGTGGTCGGCTGGGCCGTCCGGCTACCGGGTGTCGCCTGGCTCGCCCAACTGGTCACCGATGCGATGATCGCACCACCGCACCCGGCCCGCCCGCGAGGAGCGCCATGTCCGACACCAAGCAGCGTCTCCTTGACGGCGCCATCGCCGCCATCCGCGAACACGGCATCGCGGGCGTCTCCGCACGGACCATCGCCGCTGCCGCGGGGGTGAACCAGGCCCTGGTCTTCTACCACTACGGCACTGTCGACGACCTGCTCGCGGCGGCCTGCCGCGACAGCACCGCGAAGCGGGTCGAGCACTGGTCCGCCCGTCTGGCCTCGGCCGGGTCGCTGCGCGAGCTGCTCGCGGTCGGGCGTGCGCTGCACGAGGAGGAACGCCAACTCGGCAACGTCACGTTCCTGGCCCAGATGCTGGCTGCCGCACAGGCGGACCAGCGGATGGCCGCCCCCACCGCCGGCGCGCTCCAACTGTGGGTGGACGAGATCGAGGCGGTCCTGCGCAGGCTGCTCGCCGGTTCCCCGTTCGCCGAGGTCGCCGACGTACCCGGCCTGGCCCGTGCGGTCTCGGCCGCGTTCATCGGGCTGGAACTCTACGACGGGGTGGACCGGGCCGGCGCCGACCAGGCGATGGCCGCGCTCGACCAACTCGCGCTGCTGCTGGAGGTCGTCGACGACCTCGGGCCCATCGCCCGCCGGGCGCTCCAAGCCAAGGTCAACCGGGCGGTACGACGGGCCTGAACGACCTCAGGCGGCCGCGAGGATCTCGTCGCCGATGGCGGTGAGCTGGTCGGCGCCCACCTCGAGAGCCGCCATGTAGTGGCGCAGCCAGGAGCGCAGCCCGTCCGGGGTGCCGGTGGCGAACGCGCCGGCCGAGCCGACGTACTCGGGCTCCCGTTCCCGGTGACCGACGTCGACGCCGAGCAGGCCGCGCGGGTCGAGGCCGCTGGCGAGCAGCACCAGTCGGGCGGCACCGCGCGCGACCACGCCGGACGGCCCGGCGAACGGACGCAGGTTCAGCAACTCCCCGTGTACGACGGCGGCGAGCACCAGCGGCGAGACCTTCGTGCCGCCGGCCACCAGAGCGGCGAGCCCGTCGAGGCGGGCGGCGACCACCGGGTCGGGCACCGGTCGGCCCAGCTCGGCCTCGCCCACGATGTCGCGGGCGGCGAGGACGTGCAGCCGGGCGAGTGCCTGCCGGGGTGCCTTCGGCCAGAGTTCGCTCAGGCCGGGCAGCGCCCCGGCGACCCGCAGCGCCCCCTGGAGCACCGGGTCGGTGACGGTGCCGGCCCGGACCTCCTCACGCTCGTGGACGGCGCCTTCGAGCGCGGCGCTGGCCACCGCCGACCGCAGGCTGACCTCGGCCGCGACCTGGCCACCGTTGCGGCGCAGCGCGCGGTGCCCGAGCGCCTGGTCGAAGCGCTCACGGGCCCGGTCGACGGCAGCGGCGACGTCGGTGAGCGCGAGCAGCGGGGCGAGCGGGTCGGTGGTCACCCCGCCACGCTAGCGACCCGGCCCGGCCCGGCGGGCCGCACCC
>NZ_MUZA01000023.1 GCF_021442385.1 Micromonospora sp. MH99 | reverse complement strand
GCCGCGGCCTTCGGCCGCCCGGCCGGGTGCGGCCGCCGGTGGGCCCGGCGACGCCACGGGGACCGGTGAGCGGTCCGCGCCGCCGCCACGGGTGGCCGCGGCGGCGACCAAGGCCGAGCGGTCGCCCAAGGACATGGCGATCTCGCTGCTGGTGCTGCTGATCCCGATCGCGCTGCTGCTGGCGTTCTACCGGGGTTTCCTCGGCGGCGATCAGGCCACCACTGTCGATGCGGCCCCGGCGATCGAGCAGGCGCGGTCGGCGAACACCTTCCCGGTCAGCGAGCCGCAGGGGCTGGGCTCCGGCTGGCGTACGGTCAGCGCCCGCTACCAGACCGTCGAGGGCGGCGCGAACCTGCGGATCGGCTACCTCACGCCGGAGGGGCGGGGTGTCCAGCTGCTGCAGAGCAACGTGCCGGCGGAAAAACTGCTCCCCGCCGAGCTGACCGACCAGAGTCAGCCGCAGGGCCCGACAGAGCTGGCCGGGCGCACCTGGCAGCGCTACACGGCCCGGGGGAACCAGCAGGCGCTGGTGCTGCTGGAACCGGCCCGCACGGTGCTCGTCGTCGGTGACGCCCGGGACAACGAGCTGCGCGAACTCGCCGGCGCGCTGCGCTGACAGTCCGACATCGATACGCCCCCCGCGACGCTGGGGGCGTATCCGTTACGCTCCCTCGGCTCGGTCCGGTCCGCACACTGCGGCCGGGCCATGTCCATCTTCGTGAAGTGAGATCTCAGTGAACATTCGACGGTGGAGCTTCGGCTTCCTCGCCGCCGCCCTGCTCATCCCCGGCCTGGCCGCGTGCAAGTCCGACGCTGCGGAGCCGGCCGCTGCACCCAGCCCGTCCGCGCCGGCGGTGCCGGCCGACCCGAAGGAGGCGCTGCTCGCCTCCACGAAGGAGGCGGCCAAGGGCGACTTCACCTTCACCCTGACGGGCGCCGACCTGACCGGCGGCGGCCTGGTGCACAAGCCCAGCAACAGCGCGCAGCTGACCATGAAGCTGGGTGACGCCTCCCAGGACGTGTCGATGGAGATGGACCTCATCTACATCGACTCGGAGAGCTGGGTGAAGATGGACATCGGCGGTGCCATGGCCGCCATGGTCCCCGAGCTGGCGAAGAACAAGGGCAAGTACCAGCACCTCGACAAGACCAAGGTCAAGGGCATCAAGGACCTCCAGCTCGACCCGGAGACGCTTGACCCGATCGACAGCGAGACGCTGGTCAAGGGCGTGACCGACGTGCAGAAGACCGGCGAGGGCACGTACGCCGGCAAGATCGACATCAGCGCCTCCACCGACTCGGTCGCTCTCGACGAGGACGTCGTCACCGCGCTGGGCGCGCAGGCCAAGGCGCTGCCGTTCACCGCCAAGCTGGACCCGCAGGGCCGCCTCACCGAGCTGGTCATCTCGGTGCCGGCCGCCGGCGAGACCGCCGCGCACGACGTCAAGATCGCGTACTCGGGCTACGGCACCGGCACCGGCGCGAAGAAGCCGTCGGCGGACAAGGTCGTCGAGGCCTCGGCCGAGACGTACGAGATGTTCAAGTAGGTCGGCACGACGGATCGGGGTGGCCCTGGGCCACCCCGATCCTGCATTTCGGGGCAGGTTGGCGCGAGCAACCGGACGATAAGGGTGATTGTTCGACGCGTCGACGGGGAACAAAGAGGGAGTGATCCGGGCGTGCCGCTCGTCCCGGATCGCGCGACGTGGCCGAAGGGCTGCCGCGTCGCCCGGTTTCCGGCGCCGACCAGGTCGTCGGGTGACCCCCTTGGGAGACACGTATGACTGTTCGACGACTCGGTGCCGGCCTGGTAGCCGCCGCCCTGTTCACGCCCGCCCTGGCCGCCTGCGCCGGCGGTACGACCGGCACCGCCGGATCGACCGCGTCCCCCACCGTGAGCGCGTCCGGCGTGCCCAGCGCGTCCGGCGGCACGCCCGTGGCGGGCGACGCCAAGCAGGCGCTGCTGGATTCCACCAAGGAGATCAGCAACGGCAACTTCCGGTTCAGCCTCTCCGGCGCCGGCTCGGTCGCCGAAGGGCTGGTGCACCAGCCGAGTCAGAGTGCCGCGATGAAGATCTCCATCGGCGGCCCCTCCTCCGACCTGGCGATGAAGCTCGACGTGATCCACTTCAAGCCGGACAGCTGGGTGAAGCTGGAGCTGACCGGCCCCACCGCCGACAGCCTGCCCGCCATCAAGCAGCTCAACCTCGGCAAGTACCAGCACCTCGACCAGGCCCGCATCAAGGGCAACAAGAACCTCGGCTTCGACTTCGAGAAGGTCGACCCGGCCGGCAGCGCCGTGCTGACCCAGGGCATCACCGAGGTCCGCAGCACCGGCACCGGCACGTACGCCGGCACCATCGACGTCACCAAGGCCGCCGAGGCCGGGTCGCTGAACGCCGCCACGATCGCCGCGTTGGGCACCCAGGCCAAGACGGTTCCGTTCACCGCGAAGGTGGACACGCAGGGCCGGCTCAGCGAGCTGGTGCTGCAACTCCCGGCCGCCGGGCAGACCGCCGCCCAGGAGATCAAGATGACGTACTCCGACTACGGTTCCGCCACCGCAGCGCAGAAGCCGCCGGCGGACCAGGTCGTCGAGGCCCCGGCCGAGCTCTACAGCCTGTTCAGCTGACCGTCGTACGCGGGTGGGGCGGCTCCGGCCGCCCCACCCGTGATCAGGACGCGGGGTCCTGCCGCGCGGCGTCGATCCGCGCCCGAGCGCCGTCCAGCCAGCGCTGGCAGATCACCGCCAGCGCCTCGCCGCGCTCCCAGAGCGCCAGCGACTCCTCCAGGGACGTGCCGCCGGCCTCCAGCCGCTCGACCACCGAGGCCAGTTCGGCGCGGGCCTGCTCGTAGCTGAGCCGCTCGTCCGGCCCGGCCTTCGTGTCGTCAGTCATCGCGTCCATCTCAGCACACCCCTGTCCGGGTCACCGCGTCGCCACTGCGCCGTCGACCGTCGCGGCGAGCTCACCGTCGGCGAGGCGGACCCGCAGCGGGTCACCCTTGGCGACCTCGGCCGCCGCCCGCACCACGTGACCGTCGGCGCGTTGCACGATCGCGTACCCCCGGTCGAGGGTGGCGGCGGGGGACAGGGCGCGCAGCCGGGCCAGGGTGTGCCGCAGATCGTCGTCGGCGCCGGCGAGCCGGTGGTCCAGGCAGCGGCCGGCGCGCTGGCGCAGGGCGGCCAGCTCGGTCGCGCGCTGCTCCACCATCACCTGCGGCCGGGCCAGCACCGGCCGGGACCGCAGACTGTCGAGGCGGTGGGACTCCCGGTCGACCAGGTTGCGGACCGCCCGCTCGAGTCGGTGCCGGGCCTGACCGATGAGGCGTACCTCCTCGGTGAGGTCGGGGACCACCCGCTTGGCCGCGTCGGTCGGGGTGGAGGCCCGCAGGTCGGCGACGTAGTCGATCAGCGGCGCGTCCGTCTCGTGGCCGATCGCGCTGACCACCGGCGTACGGCAGCCGAACACGGCCCGGCAGAGCGCCTCGTCGGAGAAGGGCAGCAGATCCTCGATGCCGCCACCGCCCCGCGCGATGATGATCACATCGATGCTCGGGTCGGCGTCCAGGACCTTGAGCGCGTCGACGATCTGCGGCACGGCGGACGGGCCCTGCACTGCCACGTTCACCGTCCGGAACTCCACGGCCGGCCAGCGCCGACGGGCGTTCGTCAGCACGTCCCGCTCAGCGGCCGACGCGCGGCCGGTGATCAGCCCGATCCGGCCGGGCAGGAACGGCAGCCGGCGCTTGCGCGCCCGGTCGAACAACCCCTCGGCGGCGAGCAGCTTCTTGAGCTTCTCCAGCCGAGCCAGCAGCTCACCGAGCCCCACCTGCCGGATCTCGTCGGCGCGCAGGCTCAGCGTGCCCCGCGCGGCGTAGAACTCCGGCTTGGCGTGCAGCACCACGCGGGCGCCCTCGCGCAGCTCCGGCGCACCGGCGTCCAGCACGTCACGGTTGGTGGTGACGGTCAGGCTCAGGTCGGCGGACGGGTCACGCAGGGTCAGAAAGACCGTGGTGGCCCCGGGACGGCGGCTGATCTGCGCGACCTGCCCGTCCACCCACACCCAGCCGAGCTTGGCGATCCACGCCCCGACCTTCTGCGAAACGACCCGAACCGGCCAAGGCTCCTCCGCGCTACTGGCCCCGCCGCTCCCCGCTCGCGCCCCACCCTCAGTCACCCGCCCACCCTACGACCCAGCCCATCTGGACCGTCGATCATGAAGTTGTTGCCCTCCGCGCCGGCGTGTCGGGGCAATAACTTCATGATCAGCGCAGGGTGGGGGGTGGGGTCGTCGCCCGGTGCCGGTGGGAGAGCCGGCACGTACGATGGGGGGGTGACTGATCTCCGGACCGGCAAGCGCGTGCTCCTGGCCAAGCCCCGCGGCTACTGCGCGGGTGTGGATCGCGCCGTGCAGACCGTCGAGGAGGCGCTGAAGCTCTACGGCGCCCCGATCTACGTGCGTAAGCAGATCGTGCACAACAAGCACGTCGTGCAGACGCTGGAGGCCCAGGGCGCGATCTTCGTGGAGGAGAACGAGGAGGTGCCCGAGGGCGCCACAGTCATCTTCTCGGCGCACGGCGTGGCGCCCGAGGTCTACGAGCAGGCCCGGGAGCGCTCGTTGAAGGCCATCGACGCGACCTGCCCGCTGGTCACCAAGGTGCACCAGGAGGCGAAGCGCTTCGCCGCCGAGGACTACGACATTCTGCTGATCGGCCACGAGGGGCACGAGGAGGTCATCGGCACCGCCGGTGAGGCTCCCGCGCACATCCAGCTCGTGGACGGCCCGGACGGCGTCGACAAGATCACCGTTCGTGACCCGGAGAAGGTCGTCTGGCTCTCCCAGACCACGCTCTCGGTGGACGAGACGCTGGAGACCGTCGCCCGGCTCAAGACCCGGCTGCCGCTGCTGCAGTCCCCGCCCAGCGACGACATCTGCTACGCCACGTCCAACCGGCAGCACGTCGTCAAGGAGATCGCCCCCGAGTGCGACGTGGTGATCGTCGTCGGCTCGACGAACTCCTCCAACTCGGTCCGGCTGGTCGAGGTTGCCCTGGACGCCGGCGCCCGCGCCGGTCACCTGGTCGACTTCGCCCACGAGATCGACGACGCCTGGCTGGCCGACGCCCGCACGGTCGGGGTGTCCTCCGGGGCCAGCGTCCCGGAGGATCTGGTCAACGATGTGCTGACGCACCTGGCCGCACGCGGGTTCGACGACGTCGAGGAGATCACCACCGCCAACGAGCGGCTGACCTTCTCGCTTCCGCAGGAGCTGAAGCGGGACATGAAGGCCGCCGCGAGCCGCGGCTGAAGACGTTCGGGCGCCGGGGCACGGCGGGCACGCCGTGCCGCCGGTGATCAGGCGGCGAATCACTGTGGGAACGCCACGCGGTCCCGGTGCGTCGAAGGCGGCATGAGGACCCTTCGGCTCGTCGTCCCCGCCCTGGTCGCCCTCGCGGCGCTGAGCGCCTGCGGGGGGACGGACGGCTCCACCACCCCCGGAGCGCCGTCGGCAACTGCTGGGCAACCCACTCCGGCGTCGCCCAGCAGTCCCGCACCGGCGATCACGCCCTCGGGCCCGCTCAAGTCGCCGGGCGGGCCCACCGTCCCGCCGCCGGTCGGCGCCACCGAACTCACCGGCACGATCACCGCCGGGGTGGAGCCGAACTGCCTGCTCCTCGACGGCTATCTGCTGGTGGGCGGCCCGCGGGACGTGCTGGCCGCCGGCACCCGGGTCACGGTCACCGGCCGGGTCGAGACCGGCATGATGACCACCTGCCAGCAGGGCACGCCCTTCGTCGTCGAGAGCGCCAACCGCCGCTAGGAACAGGCGGGCGGTCAGCGGTCGGCGTCGTCCAGCAGCTCCGGCGCCTGGGGCTGGCGGGGAGTCAGCTCGATCTGCGCGGGCGTCGCCAGCTCGTCGTCGGAGACGCCCAGCTCGGCGAGCTTGCGGGCGCTGACCAGCACCCGCGCCTCCAGCGAGCCGACCGCCCTGTTGTACGCGGTCACCGCGCCGGCCAGCGACGAGCCGAGCTTGCCCACGTGGTCACCGAGGGTGGAGAGCCGGCCGTACAGCTCCCGGGCGAGGGTGTGCACCGCCACGGCGTTGCGGGCCAGGGCCTCCTGCCGCCACGAGTAGGCCACCGTGCGGAGCAGGGCGACCAGGGTGGCCGGCGTGGCCAGCACCACGTTGCGGGCGAACGCGTGCTCCAACAGCGTCGGGTCGCGTTGGAGCGCGACGTCGAGGAACGGGTCGGCGGGCACGAACAGGACCACGAACTCGGGTGAGCTGTCGAACGCCGACCAGTACGACTTCGCGGCCAGGGCGTCGACGTGCCCGCGCAGGTGGCGGGCGTGGGCGTCGAGGTAGGTGTCCCGGCCACGCTCGTCGCGGGCCTCCATGGCGGTGAGGTACGCGTCGAACGGCGCCTTCGCGTCCACCACCACCGACCGGCCCCCGTGCAGGCGGACCACCAGATCCGGGCGGACGACCTGGTCGTCGGTGGCGGCCGTGACCTGCTCGGAGAAGTCGCAGTGCTCCAGCATGCCGGCCGCCTCGACGATCCGGCGCAGCTGGTGCTCGCCCCAGCGGCCCCGCACCTGTGGCGCGCGCAGCGCGGCGACCAGCTGCTTGGTCTCGGTGCGCAGCTCACCGGAGACCGCGTTCATCGAGCGGACCTGCTCGCGCAGCTCGGCGTACGCGTCGACCCGGTCGTGCTCCAACTCGGCGACCCGCTGCTCGTAGCGGCGCAGGCTGTCGTGCAGCGGCGCCACGGCACGGGCCACCGCCTCCTGCGACTGCGCGGTGGCCTCGTAGCTCAACGCCCGCATGGACTGCTCCAGCCGCCCCTCGCCCTCCCGGGTCGCCGTCAGGGTGGCATCCAGCCTGGCGATGTCGGCCGCCGACCGGGACCGGGCCGCGAGCCAGCCCACCGCCCCGCCGGCACCGAGGCACACGATCACCACCAGCAGCGTCGAGACGTCCATCACCGGAGCTTGCCAGACGGGTACGACGTGACACCCGGGGGTACGTTCGATGACATGGAACTTGTGCTGTGCCTCGCGATCGTGCTGGTCGGCGCGCTCGGTGCCGCGGCGCTCATCCGTGCCCAGGGCACCGCCCGCCGGCGCACGGAGCTGGGCGACGCCCGCGCCGAGGCGCACCGCTGGTACGAGCGCCTCGGTGGTCAGCTGTTGACCCTTCAGGGCGACGAGCCGGCGGTCCGCCAGGCGCTGGCCGACGCCGGTGAGCGGTACAACGCGGCGGGTTCGCAGTTGGACCAGGCGCGTACGCCGCACCAGTTCGCGCTCGCCCGGGAGACCGCGCTGGAGGGACTGGCGTACATCCGGGCGGCGCGGACCGCGCTGGGGATCGATCCCGGCCCCGAGGTGCCGGCGCTGGCCGCCGCGCGGGGCGTCGGGCAGCTCACCAAGGAGCGCGAGGTCGACGTGCAGGGGCAGACCTTCCGGGCCGGCCCGCAGCCCGGTCGGCAGACGCCGTACTACTACCCCGGTGGCCGCTACCAGGGTCGGCCGGTGCCGGCGGGCTGGTATTCGACGCCGTGGTGGAAGACCGCGTTGGGCGCGGGGGCCGGCGTGCTCGGCGGCATGTTGATCGCTGACGCGCTGTTCTCGCCGGCCTTCGCCGACCCGGGCTACGGGTACGACGAGGGCTACCAGGAGGGCTTCGGTGACGGCGCCGACTACGCCGGTGACCAGGGCGGCGATGCCGGCGACCAGGGCGGCGACTTCGGCGACCAGGGCGGCGACTTCGGTGGCGGCGACCAGGCTGGCAACTTCGGCGGCGGCGACTATGCCGGCGGTGACTTCGGCGGCGGCGGTTTCGGTGGCGGCGACTTCGGTGGCGGCGACTTCGGCGGTGGTGACTTCGGCGGCGGCGACTGGTGAGCACCGCTGGCTGAGCATGCGGAACGGGCCCCGGTCGTGGTGACCGGGGCCCGTTGCCGTGCCGCCTGATCAGCCGGTGTTGCGCATGCCGGCGGCGATGCCGTTCACCGTGGTGAGCAGTGCCCGCTCCAGGGCCGTGCCGTCGCTCGGGGCGCGTCGGCCACCCGGGGCGGTGGCCACCGCACGGCCGGCCGCGCCGGATTCCCGGTACTGGCGCAGCAGCGCCACCTGGAGGTGGTGCAGCGGCTCCAGGTAGGTGTCCCGGACGGCCAGGGTGCGCTGGAGCACCGGCGAGTTCTCCAGCAGGGCGGGGGAGGCGGTGACCGCCAGCACCTCGCGCTTGGTCAGCTCGTACTCCTGCTCGATCTGCTCGAAGATCGGGTGCAGCTTCTTCGGCACGAGGGTCTCGACGTACCGGCGGGCGATGCTGAGGTCGGTCTTGGTCAGCATCATCTCGACGTTCGACAGGAACGTGCGGAAGAAGTGCCAGTTGCGGTGCATCTCGGCGAGCACGTCCGCCAGACCGGCCTCCCGGGCGGCGGCCAGGCCGGAGCCGACGCCGAACCAGCCCGGCACGATCTGCCGGGTCTGCGTCCAGCCGAACACCCACGGGATGGCCCGCAGCCCGGAGAGCCCGGCGCCCGTGTTGGGGCGCTTCGCCGGCCGGGAGCCGATGTTCAGCGCACCGAGCAGCTCGGTGGGGGTGGACGCCCAGAAGTACGCCGGCAGGTCCGGGTCCTCGACGAGCGACCGGTACGACCGGAACGCCGACTCGGAGACCACGTCCATGGTCGCGTCCCAGCGTTCCAGCATCTCGGCCGGCTGCCGGGGCGCGGTGTGCAGGAGCGTCGCCTGGAGCACGGCGGCGAGGGTCAGCTCCAGGTTCTCCCGCGCCAGCGAGGGCAGGGTGTACTTGTCGGAGATCACCTCGCCCTGCTCGGTCACCTTGATCGCGCCGTCCAGCGTGCCGTACGGCTGCGCCAGGATCGCCTCGTGCGTCGGGCCGCCGCCGCGACCGACGGTGCCGCCACGACCGTGGAACAGCCGCAGGCGTACGCCGTGCCGGGCGGCCACGTCACGCAGCGCGCGCTGGGCCCGGTGGATCGACCACTGGCTGGTGGTGATCCCGGCCTCCTTGTTGGAGTCGGAGTAGCCGAGCATGACCTCCTGCACGTCGCCCCGGGCCGCGACGAGCGCCCGGTACGCGGGCAGCGACAGCAGTTCGTCGAGGATCTCCCCGCCGGCGTTCAGCTCGCCCGGGGTCTCCAGCAGCGGCACGAAGCCGATCCGCGCCCGGCCGCTGTGCACGTCGACCAGCCCAGCCTCGCGGGCGAGCACCACTGCGGCGAGCACGTCGTCCACGCCGAGGGTCATCGAGATGATGTACGACTCGATGACCTCCGCGCCGAACCGGTCCTGCGCCTCGCGGATCGTGCTGAACACGTCGAACGTCTTGCGGGCCGACTCGGTCAGCGGGGTGTCCAGGGTGGACAGCGGCCGCCGGCCGGTCAGCTCGTCGGCGAGCAGCTTGGTGCGCTCCAACCGGCTCAACGCCGGGTAGTCGGGCACCTCGCCGACCGCCTCGTAGAGCTGGGTGAGCACCTCGTGGTGCTTCTCGGCGTGCTCCCGCACGTCCATCGTCGCCAGGTGCAGGCCGAACGCCGAGACCGTCCGGATAGTGGAGGCGAGTCGGCCGACGGCGGTGAGCTGCCCGGAGTTGCGGGCCAGTGAGGCGCGCAGCAGGTCCAGGTCGGCGATCAGCTCGGCGGAGCCGCGGTAGTCGCGGCCCGGAACGTGGGCGGTGCCCTGGCGGAGCCGCTGGCGGGTGTTGGCCAGCTTCGCCTTCACGCAGCGGGCCTTGAGCCGGTACGGCTCCTCGGCGTTGACCCGACGGAACCGGGGTGCCACCTCGGGCAGCGCGTCGAGGTCGGCGGCGAGGCTGGCGGAGAGGTCCAGCGACACCCCGCGCAGTCGGCGGGACACCGACACCTCGTTGATCAGGTGGTCCATCGCCTTCTCGGTGGCCGCGATGCCGTGCTCGTGCTGGATGGTCAGCACCTCGCGGGTGACCGCCGGGGTGACGAACGGGTTGCCGTCCCGGTCGCCGCCGATCCAGGTGCCGAAGCTCAGCGGGCGGGCCGTCGGCGACGTCTCCACGCCGAGGGTGCGCAGCGTGTCGGCCAGGTCGTCGAGCACCTGCGGGGCGGCCTCGGCGTACAGGTCGCGCAGGTAGTAGATGGCGTTGCGGGCCTCGTCGGTCGGGTCGGGCCGGTCGAGCCGCAGCTCGTCGGTCTGCCACATCAGGTCCAGCAACTCGGCCAGCCGGCGGTTGGCCGGGCCCTCGTCGCTGGCGCCGTAGAGGATCGCGTTGGCGGTCTCGGTGTCCAGCTCGTCGGCGATGGCGCGCAGCTTGGACAGGATCGAGCGGCGGGCCGCCTCGGTCGGGTGGGCGGTGAAGACCGGGCGGACCGCCAGCCGGCGGGCCGCGGCGGCGATCTCCTCGGCCGGCACCCCCCGCTCGGCGATCATCTTGGCCGCCTGGTCCAGCCAGCCGCCCTGCACGGCGCGACGGCGACGCAGGTCCCGGGCGCGGTGCACCTGCTCGGTGATGTTGGCCAGGTGGAAGTAGGTGGAGAAGGCGCGGGCCAGCTTGGTGCCGGTGGTCACGTCGAGCCCGCCGAGTCGCTCGGCGGCGGCCGGGACGTCGGAGCGGACCTGGGCGCGGATCTCCTCGACGAGGTCGAGCAGCGGGCGGCCCTCCTGGCGGGCCAGGGTCTGGCCGAGGAGGGTGCCGAGTCGGCGGATGTCAGCGCGCAGCGCGGCGTCCGGGCCGTCGTGGTCGTGCTGGTCGGTCACGATGCGCTCCTTACGTGAGTACGAAGGACAGCGCTGTCCGACTCCCTGGATGGTATCCACGTCGGGCCGGCTGGCAGGAGGGGCTCTCCGCATGCCGCGTCGTGACACGGAACACCCCGGAGATCACTTCAGGGTCTTGCGCCGGCGGTCGCCCGACGCCCCCGCACCCGGGTCGCGCCGAGCAGGGCGGCCAGCGCGAGCACCGCCCAGAGCACCAGACCGGTCACCGGCCAGCCGATCGAGCGCCTGTCGAAGTACACGGCTGACTTGATCAGGTCGGTGGCCAGGCCGGGCACGTTCCACAGGTGCATTCCGCGCAGCCAGGTGGGCAGGAACTCGGGAGCGTAGATGCCACCGGAGCCCGGGTTGCCGAGCACCACCAGCAACAGGATGACCAGCCCGGTGCCGAGGACGCCCAGCCAGCCCTGGACCGCCGCGGCGACCATCGCGGCGGCGAACGCGGCCAGCATCCCGGCGCCGGCGACCGCCGGCAGGTCGTGGTGCCAGACGTCCAGCACCGGGCCGACGATCACCGCCCCGACGATGCCGAGCGCCACGCTGTAGACGGCGAGCGCCCCGATGCGCAGTCCCGCGCGGCGCAGGGTGCGCGGGGCGGTGCCGGCGGAGACGCCGAGCACCGTCGAGGCCAGGTATCCGCCGAGGACGTACCCGATGGCCAGGTAGAAGGGGACCAGGCCGCGGGGGTCGGTGGCGGCGACCGGCACCTCGTCGGTCACCCGCAGCGGCAGTCGGGCCTGCTGGGCGGCGCTGGTGAGCACCTGGGTGACCAGGTCGGTGGCGGACGGTGCGCCGGCGCTGGCGGTGGTCAGGACGAGCCCGCCGTCGGGGGCGGAGCTGAGCACCGCGTACACCTCGCGGCCGGTCAGGCCGTCGTCGGCGGCGCCCGGGTCCGCGTACTCGATGGCTTTGATCCTGTCGGTCCGGTCGCGGACGGCGGCCAGGACCGTGCGGGCGGCCTGGTCGCTCGTCGCCACGCCGACCGGCACGTCCCGGGGGTGGGGCTGGTGCAGGGCGCCGACGTACGCGGCGATGAAGGCGGTGGCCAGCGCGAGGGTGCCGAGCAGGAGGCCTGCGGTGCGGGGGAGCCAGTCGCGTACCCGGACCTCCGGCGCCTCGTCCACCAGATCAGCCTAGGGCGACATTCGCCCTGTTCACGGCATTTCGCGGCGAGCGGCGAAGGTGAGCAATTTTCTTCAAGACCGTCCCGGGGGCCGCTCGGGAGGATGGTCTCCGTTGGTCCGGAAGCCACCCCGCAAAGGTGGCCGGATCGGGGGATGCGGGCCTGTTCGGGGGGGTCCGACGCCTCGACCGGACCTGTCGCGGGCCGCTTCGGGCGTGCCCGAAGGAGGTGCCGTACGCCCCCCGTGCGGCACCTCCGCCCACCTCCGGGCTCAGGCTGTCGCGCCCGGGTCCTCGCGGGTCGCGGTGAGCAGGCGGCGCAGCCTGGCCGGAGGGTGACCCACCTGCTCGCGGACCACCCGGGTCAGGTGTGCCTGGTCGGCGAAGCCGTACTCGCTGGCGAGCGCGCCGAGCGGGCGGCCGTCGGGCTCGGCGAGGGTGTCCAGCACCGCACGCACCCGCAGCCGGTTGCGGTAGGCGGTCAGGCTGCTGCCGGTCATCCGCTGGAACACCCGGCTGAGGTGGTGCGGTGAGCTGCCCACCTCCCGGGCCACCTCGTCAAGGCCCATCGTGAACCCCGAGTTGGCCAGCACCTCCCGGGCCCGGTCGGCGAGCCGCCGGTGCGCGGCGAGCGTCGCCGGCCGGCGGCGGACCGCCCGCTCCACCGCGCCGTCCTCGCCGTTCTCGCCGTTGGAGGTGAGGGCGCTGTGGCTCAGCAGGCGGGCCAGGAACCGCTGGAGCCGCTCGGCCATCTCGAACCCGTCCAGCCCGCGCCGGAACTCGGCCACCAGCAGACGGTGCGCCAGGTCCAGCGTGGCGTCCGAGGTGCCGGCCCAGCCGGCCCGGTCCATCCAGCGCTCCGCGTCCGGCCGCTGCGCCAGCACCGCCGAATCAATCTCCAGGCAGGTGTACGAGTCACCGCAGCCGAACGGGTGCGCCACCGCCATCTCGTCGCCGGGCCGGGTCAGCAGCATCGACGTGGCGTCGGAGACCTCGACCCGCCCGTTGAGCCGGCGCCGGTACGCCCCGGAACGCCCCAGGATGACCTTGTGCCGGTCCTCCGCGACAGTCTCCGTCCAGCCGTGGTTCTCCACGATGCAGCGCACCTGGTAGATCAGCATTCCGTCCGGATGCCCCAGCACCCGCCACCGGGCCGGCGTGGTACGACGACGCGGATCACTGCCGACTCCCTCAGCGGGCATCGTCCCCCCTTGCACGGCGATCTCGCACTACCCGGCTCGATTCTGGTCACTCACCAACCCCTGGTCCACCCCGAGCGACGGGTCGCTCCGCAGCGGCTCTGTGGGTCCGTGCTGGCCCGTGCTGGCCTGTGCCGGTCCGTGCTGGCCTGTGCCGGTCCGTGCTGGCCTGTGCCGGCCCGTGCCGGCCCACCTGGTCGGCTGTGGCCGACCGGCTCGGTTCCGCGTCGGTCGGCTCGATCCCGGGGTCGGCGGGGTCGGCGAGTTGGCGTGGATCAGGGACTGACAACGGCGAAGGCGCGGACCGGGAAGGTGCCCATGCCGGCCACCATCGGTGGGGCCGCGGTGAAGCGGAACCCGCTCGGCGGCAGCGCGCCCAGGCCGGTCAGGTGCTCCACGATCGGGACGCCGGCGGCGAGCAGCGTGCTGTGCGCGGGGCGTACGCCTCCGGCCGCCGGGCTCATGTCGTCGATGTTGATCGAGTCGATACCGACCAGTGCCGCGCCGGCGTCGACCAACGCCTGCGCGGCGTCCCCGGTCAGGTACGGCGCCTCGGGTGCGCCGTACCGCTCGGTGCCGAAGTGCACGTCCCACCCGGTGTGCAGCAGCACCGCGCGCCCGGCCACCTCGTACGGAGCCAGCATCAGCCGGTCCACGGCTCGGGTGCCGGCCGGTACGCGTACCAGCAACCCGGGCAGGTCGGCGAGGCGGTCCAGGGACACCCCGGTCAGGTCGTCGCCGCCGGACCAGCGGTGGGCGGGAGTGTCCACGTACGTGCCGGTGTTGGCGATCATGTCGATCCGGGCCACGTGGAACTCGGTGCCCGGCGCGTACCGCTCGCGGGATTCCGCGAAGGTCAACCAGTCGGCGATCCTCGGAGCGGTCCACCCCGGCAGTGTGGTCATCCCGTCGCGGATCACGTGGCTCAGCTCGACCAGCCGACGATCGGCGCCGGACTCCTCGACGCCGACGCCCCGACCGCCCTTGTGCGGCTCCTCGATGATCGTCTTCGCGCTGATCCAGACCTCGGCGACCATCAGCAGCCCGAGGTGGCGGACGAACAACGCCGCCAGATCGTCGTCGGTGATCTCCCGACCCGGAATGTCCAGCCGGAACCCCTCCGTGCGCAGCCCGCCGCCGTTGGCGAAGCTCACCTCCGCGTCGAACTGTGCGCGCCACTGCTCACTCATCCCGAAACCCGACCACGCCTGCCGGCGCCGGTCAAGATCTTTTTGCGGCGTGGGTGGCCTGTGGTCGGCTGCCTGTGGTCGGCGTCGTCCAGGTGGCCAAGATCGTGCTCGATACAGGAAAGAGTGCGATCCGACGGATTCGAGACCACTACATCCTGGATCGAGCACGATCTTGGTCGGTGTCGCCCCGTGCAAGGCGGCAGCGCGCCCCATCACCCCCGCGCGACGGCGTGTCCGCGCTCCGGGACGGCCGAGGACGCTTCCAACCCCGCAAGATCCGCGCAACATCAGGGAAGTTGCTGCCTCCCGCGCTCCGGAGGCAGCAACTTCCCCGATGTTGTGCGGATCTTGGGACGAGAGGGGCTGCGAAGGGGCGGACCCGTGCCGGGGTGCGGACCTGGGTCGGGCGCGCGGGCCAGGGGCGCGGGCGACGCGACCTGGGCGGAACGGGGTGGGTGTCGGTGCGCGGGGATAGGCTGGTTGGCGTGCACCCCCCGTCCGGCTGGACGAGGGGCCCAAGTGGTGTGCGCCGACTCCCCTGGAAGGATTCCCTTGCTCACCGGTCTGTTCTCCGCCGCTCTGGCCGACCCCGGGCTGACCCGGGCGCGTGACCTGGCGCGCTCCGGTGCCGCCCAGGTTGACGGCCTCGACATCACCGCTCCCGCCGCACTGCGTCCCTTCGCGGTGGCCGCCGTAGCGGCCGACCCCGACGGCACCGGTGGCGGGGCCGGGCGGCCCGTGCTGGCGGTGACCGCCACCACCCGGGAGGCCGACGACCTGGCCGCCGCGCTGGGCGCGCTGCTGCCGCCGGAGCAGGTGGTGGTCTTCCCCTCCTGGGAGACGCTGCCGCACGAGCGACTGTCCCCACGCTCCGACACGGTGGGCCGCCGGCTGGCCGTGCTGCGCCGCCTCGCGCACCCCGAGTCGACCGACGCGCACGGCGGCACCGGGCCGCTGCGGGTGGTCGTGGCGCCCGTCCGTTCACTGCTGCAACCACAGCTCAAGGGCCTCGGCGACCTGGAGCCGGTGCAGCTCGCCGCCGGCGAGGAGGCGGACCTGGAAGAGGTCGCCCGCCGGCTGACCGACATGGCGTACGCCCGGGTCGACCTGGTCACCAAGCGCGGCGAGTTCGCGGTGCGCGGCGGGATCCTGGACGTCTTCCCGCCCACCGACGAGCACCCGTCGCGGGTGGAGTTCTGGGGCGACGAGGTGGAGGAGATCCGCACCTTCGCCGTCGCCGACCAGCGGACCATCGAGCAGGTTCCGCTGCTCTGGGCGCCGCCCTGCCGTGAGCTGCTGCTCACCCCTGCGGTGCGCGAGCGGGCCGCCGCGCTCGCCGAGCAGCACCCTGAGCTGGCCGAGATCCTGGACAAGCTTGCCGAGGGCATCCCGGTGGAGGGGATGGAGTCGCTGGCTCCGGTGCTGGTCGGCCCCGACTCGCTGGAGCTGCTGCTGGACGCCATGCCGGCCGGCACCCACGTCCTGCTGTGCGACCCGGAGCGCATCCGCACGAGGGCGCACGATCTGGTGCGTACGTCGGAGGAGTTCTTGCAGGCCAGCTGGGCCGCCGCCGCGGTCGGTGGCCAGGCCCCGGTGGACGTCGGCGCCGCCGCCTTCCGCACCCTGGGCGAGGTCCGCGCCACCGCGGCCACCCTCCGCCAGCCGTGGTGGACGCTGTCCCCGTTCGGCCTGGTCGAAGCGGAGACCGCCGAGACACGGCAGCCCTGGGAGGACGCGCCCGAGCAGGCCAGCGTGACCCCCGACGACGCCATCGCGGTGACCCTCGCCGCGCAGCCGGCCCCGCTGTACCACGGCGAGACCGCGCGGGTGGTCGACGACCTCAAGCGCTGGGCCGGCGAGGGCTGGTCGATCGCGCTGGTCTTCGAGGGGCACGGCCCCGCCCAGCGGGCGGTGGAGGTGCTGCGCGACGCCGGGCTGGGCGCCCGGCTCACCGAGGAGGTGCCGACCGCGCCCGCCCCCGGCGAGATGGTCGTCACCTGCGGCGCGCTGGGCAGTGGGTTCGTCGACGAGGCGTCCCGTTTCGTGCTGCTCACCGGCGACGACGTCACCGGCGGTCGGGGCACCTCGACGCGGGACATGCGCAAGATGCCGAGCCGCCGGCGCAACACCATCGACCCGCTGGAGCTCAAGGCCGGCGACTTCGTGGTGCACGAGCAGCACGGCATCGGCCGCTACGTCGAGCTGGTGCAGCGCACAGTCAACGGCGCGAGCCGGGAATACCTGGTCATCGAGTACGCGGCCAGCAAGCGTGGCCAGCCCGGCGACCGGCTGTTCGTCCCGACCGACCAGCTCGACCAGCTCTCCCGCTACGTGGGCGGCGAGCAGCCGACGCTGCACAAGATGGGCGGCTCGGACTGGCAGAAGTCCAAGGCCCGCGCCCGCAAGGCGGTCCGGGAGATCGCCGCCCAGCTCATCCAGCTGTACGCCGCCCGCAAGGCGTCCAAGGGCCACTCGTTCGGCCCGGACACGCCGTGGCAGCGGGAGTTGGAGGACGCCTTCCCCTGGCAGGAGACGCCGGACCAGCTCGCCGCTATCGACGAGGTCAAGCGGGACATGGAACAGACCGTCCCGATGGACCGGCTGATCTGCGGTGACGTCGGCTACGGCAAGACCGAGATCGCGGTCCGGGCGGCGTTCAAGGCCGTGCAGGACGGCAAGCAGGTGGCGGTGCTGGTGCCGACGACGCTGCTGGTGCAGCAGCACTACAACACCTTCGCGGAGCGGATGAGCCAGTTCCCGGTGCAGATCCGGCAGCTGTCGCGGTTCCAGACCCCGAAGGAGACCGAGCGGACGTTGGAGATGGTCGCCGACGGCACCGTCGACATCGTCATCGGCACCCACCGGCTGCTCCAGACCGCGACCCGGTTCAAGCAGCTCGGTCTGGTGATCGTCGACGAGGAGCAGCGCTTCGGTGTCGAGCACAAGGAGCACCTGAAGACGCTGCGCGCCTCGGTCGACGTGCTGAGCATGTCGGCCACTCCGATCCCGCGCACCCTGGAGATGGCGATCACCGGCATCCGGGAGATGTCCACCATCGCCACTCCGCCGGAGGAGCGGCACCCGGTGCTCACCTTCGTCGGCGCGCAGGACGACCGGCAGGTCGCCGCGTCCATTCACCGCGAGCTGCTGCGCGACGGGCAGGTGTTCTACCTGCACAACCGGGTCGAGTCGATCGACCGGGCGGCCCGGCGGCTGCGGGAGCTGGTCCCCGAGGCGCGGGTCGCGGTGGCGCACGGCCAGATGGGCGAGGAAGCCCTGGAGAAGGTGATGGTCGGCTTCTGGGAGAAGGAGTTCGACGTCCTGGTCTGCACCACGATCGTCGAGTCGGGCATCGACATCCCGAACGCCAACACTCTCATCGTGGAGCGGGCCGACCTGCTCGGCCTGGCCCAGCTGCACCAGATCCGCGGCCGGGTCGGCCGGGGGCGGGAGCGGGCGTACGCGTACTTCCTCTACCCGCCGGAGAAGCCGCTCACCGAGCACGCCCACGAGCGGCTGGCCACCATCGCGCAGCACACCGAGCTGGGCGCCGGCATGTACGTGGCCATGAAGGACCTGGAGATCCGGGGCGCCGGCAACCTGCTCGGCGGCGAGCAGTCCGGGCACATCGAGGGCGTCGGCTTCGACCTGTACGTGCGCATGGTCGGCGAGGCGGTGTCCGCGTTCAAGGGTGAGCGGCAGGAGGAGGAGACCGACGTCAAGATCGACCTGCCGATCGACGCGCACCTGCCGCACGACTACGTGAGCGTGGAGCGGCTGCGCCTGGAGATGTACCGCAAGCTCGCCGAGGCACGCGACGAGGAGCGTCTGCGCGAGGTCGTCGCCGAGATGACCGACCGGTACGGCGAGCCGCCGGCCCCGGTGCAGAACCTGGTGGCGGTGGCCCGGTTCCGCCTGCTGGCCCGCCGGTACGGCCTGAGCGATGTGACGATGCAGGGCAAGCACATCCGGTTCGGGCCGTTGCCGCTGCCCGACTCGAAGCAGATGCGGCTCAAGCGATACCACCCGGACGCGGTCTACAAGCAGGCCACCGACCAGGTGAGCGTGCCCCGACCGACCACCCGTCGGATCGGCGGCGAGCCGCTGCGCGACCAGGCGCTGCTCGAGTGGTGCGCGCAACTGCTCTCCGACGTGCTGGGCGCCCCTGCCCCGCTGGTCGCCGCGGCCGGGTGAGCACGGCGCCCCGACGGTGCGGGTGCGTCGGAGTCGCCGGGCCGAGCGCGACGGGTGGAGGTGGGGGGCGTCACAGCGCCGGGTGCTGGCGTGAGAGAGTGACGGACATGCGTGCTCGCCGTCTTGTCGCCGCCGCCACCGTGGCGGTCGGGATCGTCGCCCTCTCCGGTTGCCGTGCCGAGCCTGGTGTCGCCGCCTATGTCGGGGACCACCGCATCACCCAGGATGCGGTCACCGCCATGCTGGACGATCTGCGGGCGAAGAACCCGACGCCCCCGGCGGACGACCCGTCCGCCGCCGCGCGTCCGCCGCTGCCCGGTCCGGCCGAGGTGGCCAGCGTGCTGGTGCTCGGCGAGGTGTGCGGGCGGGTGTCCAGGGAGAAGAACTACCAGCCGCGCGCCCAGGTGTCGCCCGAGCAGGCCGCCCAGCAGTTCGGGCTCGCGCCCGAGACCCGGTACGCGCGCTCGGTCGCCGAGCTCTACACCTGCCTGTCCGGGGTGCCGTCCGGTGAGGCGGTCGCCCCGACCGACAAGGAGCTGGCCGACGTGGTCGCGGCGGGTCGCAAGGCCGCCAAGATCCCGGCCGACGTGAGCGACGAGGACGCCGCCCGTCAGCTCGACGGCGAGCAGTCGCGTGACCAGTTGCGCGCCGCGCTCGCGACCCGCCGGGCGCTTGTCGAGGCGGTCGAGAGCCACGACGTGACAGTCAACCCCCGGTACCGGCCGTTGGAGTTCCCGGTGCTGACCTTCGAGGGCAACGCTCCCGCGGTGAGCGTGCCGCTGGGCGAGGCGGGCTCCGGAACGGTCACCGACGTCTCCACCCCGGACGCGGTGCCGTCGAGCGCGAACCCGGACGCCGAGGGCACGGCCAGCTGAGCATGACGGCACGGATCGTCCTGCTGGTCACCTCACCCCGGTTGCCGGCCGGCCTGCTGACCTCGGCCGCCTGGGATGTCGTACGCCAGCATCCGGTCCTGGCCGGTGCGGAGAGCGAGTTGACCACGGCCGTGCGGCAGGCGGGCGCCGAGGTGCGGATCGTGGACGGCCCGGCGACGCAGCCGCTGCTCGACACGGTAGCGGCGCACGGTACGGCGGTCTGGTTGGCCGGCCCGGCCGGCGATGAGACCCTGGCCCGGGAGTTGGGTCTGCGGCTGGCCCGGGAGCCGGGGCTGGCCGAGTTGGAGCTGATGTACGGCTCGTGGGACCCGCCGGGGGCCCGGCTGCTCGACGCGGTGGCCGTGCTGGACCGGCTGGCCTCGCCGGGCGGCGACCCGTGGAAACGGGCGCAGACGCACCGCAGCCTCGCGGGCTATCTGCTGGAGGAGAGCTACGAGGCGTACGACGCGATGGTCGAGGACGACACCGACTCGCTGCGTGAGGAGTTGGGCGACGTGTTGTTGCAGGTGGTGCTGCACGCCCGGCTGGCGGAGGAGTTGCCCGAGGGCGAGCGGTGGACCATCGACGACGTGGCGGGTGGCCTGGTCGACAAGATGATCCGGCGCAATCCGCACGTCTTCGCCGGCGCGGAGGCGGGCACGTTGGAGGAGATCACCGCGAACTGGGAGCGGATCAAGCGGGTCGAGAAGGCGCGCGATTCCGTCCTGGACGGGGTGGCGCTCAGCCAGCCTGCCCTGGCCCTGGCCGCGCAGATCCTGGAACGCGCCACCCGCAACGGCATCGAGGCCCCGCTTCCGCCGGTCGCCACGCAGGTGGACGCCGAGGCGAGACTGGGCGCGAGTCTGCTGGCGACAGTCGTCGCGGCCCGCGAGGCGGGAATCGACAGCGAAGCGGCCCTGCGCCGAACCACCCTGGCCTACGCCCAAGCCGTCCGAGCCGCCGAAACCGCACCCCCACCCCCACCCGTCGACCCGAGTTGATCAAGAGGTTGGCGTCAGAATCCGGCTCGGATCCGACCCAAACCTCTTGATCACCGAGGTGGGCGCGGAGGGCTGGGTAGGGTGGGGCCGGTGGAAGAATTTGGGGTGCTCGCGGAGCGGGTCGTTGAGGCTCTGCTGGAGTCGCGGCCGGGTGTAGCCACCGCCGCCGGGGATCATCGGTTCGACTCCCGGCTTCCGGATCTGTCCGCCGACGCGCTGGCCGCCGACCGGGTGATGCTCTCCGACGCGGCGAACGCGTTGTCCGAGTTGGACCCGGACTCGCTGGACGTCGACGAGCAGGTGGACCACGCGCTGCTCACCTCCTTCGTGGATCGGGAGTTGTTCGAGCTGACCGAGATCCGGTCGCACGAGTGGGATCCCCTGCACCACAACCCCGGCCCGCTGCTGCACCCGTTGCTGGCCCGCCCGTACGCCCCGGCCGAGGTGCGGTTGACGCAGCTGGCGGGGCGGCTCGCCGCCGTACCGGATGCGCTCGCCACCGCCCGCGCGACGCTGCGGGACATGCCGCGGATCCACGCCGAGACGGCGGTGGGGCAGTTCACCGGCACGGCCGCGCTGATCCGCGACGAGCTGCCGCCGCTGCTCGCCCAGGCCCCGGGCAGCCTCGGCCAGGTCGAGCCGGCGGCCACCGCCGCGATCGCCGCGCTGGAGGAGTTCGTCGCCTGGCTGCGCGCCGGCCTGGCCGCCGACGCGGGCCCCGGCCGCGACCCGCGACTGGGTCGCCGCCGCTGGGAGGCGCGGCTCTGGCACACCCTCGACACCGAGCTGGGGGCCGCCGAGATCCAGCGCCGCGCCTGGGCCAACCTGGACCGGGTGACCGCGGAGATCCGGGCGGCGGCCGTCGAGCTGGTCGGCGGTCCGGCCGACGACGCGTCGGTACGCCGGGCGCTGGACGTGCTCGCCGCCGAGCACCCGGACGACTCGACGATCGTCGAGCTGGCCGGGGTGACCCTGGACGAGGCTACCGACTTCGTCCGCCTCCACGACCTGGTGACAGTTGTCGACGACCGGTGCGTGATCCAGGAGATGCCGGAGTTCGCCAGGGGTGTCGCGGTGGCCTACTGCGACGCGCCCGGTCCGTTGGAGACCGCCGCCCTGCCGACCTTCTACTGCATCGCGCCCACCCCGGCGGACTGGTCGGCGCGGCGCGTGGACTCCTTCTACCGTGAGTACAACGACCACATGGTCCGCAACCTCACCGTGCACGAGGCGATGCCCGGCCACTTCCTCCAGCTCGCCCACGCCCGGCGGCACGCCGGTGGCACGAGGGTGCGGGCGCTGGCCCGCTCCGGCCCGTTCGTCGAGGGGTGGGCGGTGTACGCCGAGGAGCTGATGGCCGGGCTCGGCTTCGGTGGCCTGCCGGTGCGGTTGCAGCAGCTCAAGATGCAGCTACGGATGACCATCAACGCGCTGCTCGACCAGTTGGTGCACGCCGAGGAGCTGCCCGAGGCCGAGGCGATGGCGCTGATGACCGGGCGCGGCTTCCAGGAGGAGGGCGAGGCGGCCGGCAAGTGGCGCCGGTCGCTGCTCACCTCGACGCAGCTGTCCACCTACTTCGTGGGGTACAGCGAGATGGCGGAGATCGCCGCGGCCCGCCCGGACGGGGTGTCGGTGCGCGACTGGCACGACGCGATGCTCGCCCAGGACTGCCCGCCCCCGCGCCACCTGCGCACCCTGCTGGGCATCTGACCGGGTCGGTCGGGCCGGTCAGGAGCCGCCCGGCCGACGGTCCACCACGCCGGCTCCGGCGGGCGGGTCGAACGCGTTCGTCTCCACCGTCTCGGAGTAACTGCTCAACGCCAGCTCCATCGGCTTGCCGTCGACCGCGCCGAGGAAGCTGCCGAGCACGCCCTCGGTGGTCACGCAGGCGCTGAAGTCGCCGTCCGAGCGCTGCACCTCGACGCACGCGGCGTGATGCCCGGCGACTGTGGTGTCGCTCTGCTTGATCACCGCCTGCGGGTCGAGTGCGGCGGCGGTCAGCAGCCCGACCACCACCGGTGGGGTGACGAGACCCTGCCGGTTCGCCTCGGTGAAGAGCGCCACGGTGGGCTTGGTGCCCGGGGTGGGTGGCGCCACGAGCGTGCACGCCATCCGACCTGCGGTCGACGTGCAGCGGGTGACGGCGTCCGGCGTGACGGTGAGCCGCCCACCCGGGTAGGTGTACGCGGAGCGGGCCGGATCCTGCGCCTGCACGATCGCGGCGCTCTGGCCGCCGGGCAGTTGGTAGTCGGCCGAGTAGGTCAACTCCAGCGCCCGGTCGAGGCGGGCGGCGAGGTCGTTGACGAGATCCGAGCGACCCATGGCGGTGCCGGCGTCCTCGTATGTCTGACAGCCGGTGACCGTGAGCGACGCGATGACCGACACGGCGAGCATGCGGAGGGTGGTCGAGGCGGCGGGCATGACGACCAGCCTGGTGGATCAAGTCGGCGCAGCGCAAACCCGTTGCCGGTTGACGCCCGGAAATCCGGGAATGTCCGTCAGTGCGGGGCGACTCGGGTGCGCGGGCGACGCCGTGCCCGATCCCGCCGCCCGATACGCTGCGTTCAACACCTGCCTCAGCCGCACCGTCGCGGCCCACCCACGGACCGGATCACAACAACGAGGAGCGACTCAGTGGCAACCATCGAGGGAATCGTCGCCCGGGAGATTCTCGACTCGCGGGGCAACCCGACGGTCGAGGTCGAGGTCGGCCTGGACGACGGCACGGTGGCCCGCGCCGCAGTGCCCTCCGGCGCCTCCACCGGCGCGTTCGAGGCGATCGAGCTGCGCGACGGTGACGCCGACCGCTACCAGGGCAAGGGCGTGGAGAAGGCGGTCTCCAACGTCGAGGACAAGATCGTCGACCAGATCATCGGGTACGAGGCCAGCGAGCAGCGGCTCATCGACCAGAAGATGCTCGACATCGACGGGACCGACAGCAAGTCGGAGCTGGGCGCGAACGCCATCCTCGGGGTCTCCCTGGCGGTGGCGAAGGCGGCTGCCGGCAGCGCCGAGCTGAGCCTCTTCCGTTACCTGGGCGGCCCGAACGCGCACCTGCTGCCCGTGCCGATGATGAACATCCTCAACGGTGGCGCGCACGCCGACTCCAACGTCGACATCCAGGAGTTCATGGTCGCGCCGATCGGTGCGCCCACATTCCGTGAGGCGCTGCGCTCGGGCGCGGAGGTCTACCACGCGCTGAAGTCGGTGCTGAAGAAGAAGGGCCTGTCGACCGGGCTCGGCGACGAGGGTGGCTTCGCGCCGAACCTGCCCACCAACGCGGCCGCCCTGGACCTGATCGCCGAGGCGGTCGAGAAGGCCGGTTACCGGCTCGGCACCGACATCGTGTTCGCCCTCGACGTTGCGGCCACGGAGTTCTTCGACAACGGCACCTACACCTTCGAGGGCGCCGCGAAGTCCGCCGAGGAGATGAGCAACTACTACACCAAGCTGGCCGGTGACTACCCGATCGTGTCGATCGAGGACCCGCTGGCCGAGGACGACTGGACGGGCTGGCAGACGCTCACCGCGTCGATCGGCGACCGGGTGCAGATCGTCGGCGACGACCTGTTCGTGACCAACCCGCAGCGCATCGCCCGCGGCATCGCGGAGAAGGCGGCCAACGCCGTCCTCGTCAAGGTCAACCAGATCGGTTCGCTGACCGAGACGCTGGACGCCGTGGACCTGGCTCACCGGGCCGGCTTCAAGTGCATGATGAGCCACCGCTCCGGCGAGACCGAGGACACCACCATCGCCGACCTGGCGGTGGCCACCGGCTGCGGCCAGATCAAGACCGGCGCACCGGCCCGCTCGGACCGGGTCGCCAAGTACAACCAGCTGCTCCGGATCGAGGAGGAGCTGGCCGACGCGGCGCGCTACGCGGGCGCGGGTGCGTTCCCGCGTTACCGTTCGGCCTGAGAGGTTGTCGGGAAGCCCCGCTGCGGGGCTTCCCGACGCACTCGGCACCACACGTAGCCTCGGGGGAGGGGTGTGACGATGCAGCGCCGCACACCGGGTGGTCAACGTCCCGCCCGTCGACCGGGTCAGTCCGGCCGACCGGGTGCCGGCCGGGCCACCCGTGGGTCGCTCCGGGACGCCGGCGTACGCGCCGAACCGCGCGGTGCCGCAGGTCGGGCGCCGGGTGCGGTCCGGGGCGCCGAGGGCGTGCGCTCCGCGAACCGTCCGGCCGCCGCCCGTCGGACGGCCTCGGGCGGTGCCGTGAAGCGGCTCGCCGCACCCCATCCCCGTCGCTTCACCGGTCGGGCCACGGTGCTCTGCGCGGTGCTGATCGCGCTCGCCCTCGCGTACACCTATCCGGTGCGCGTCTACCTGGACCAGCAGGCCGACATCGAGCGGATGGAGGCCGCCCAGGCGGCGCAGGAGGAGGAGATCGCCAAGCTGGCCGCGGAAGCGGCCAAGTGGCAGGACGACGAGTACATCACGACGCAGGTTCGGGAGCGGTTCTTCATGGGCCGGCCGGGCGAGAAGATGATGGTGGTCTTGAACGACCCGGAGGGTGCCGCCCGCGACGCCGGGAAGTCGCCCGGCTCGGGCGCCCCGGCCGGTCCGACGACCTGGTACGACACGCTCTGGTCGAGTGTGCGGGCGGCGGACAGCCAGCAGCCGGGCAAGTGAGCCACCGACCAGCACACCAGGAGAGACGAGCACCGTGACTGTCGCACCACCGCCGGAGTCGGCGGCGGATTCCGTACCCCTGCCGCAGCGGGAGCCGGCCACCGAGGCCGACCTGGCCGCGGTGGCGGCGCAGCTCGGCCGCACGCCCCGGGGCACCCGTGCGGTGGCCCACCGCTGCCCGTGCGGCCTGCCCGACGTGGTGGAGACGACGCCCCGCCTCGCCGACGGCACCCCGTTCCCGACGCTGTACTACCTGACCTGCCCCCGGGCGACCGCGGCGTGCAGCCGGCTGGAGTCGGCCGGGCTGATGCGGGAGATGGCCGACCGGCTGACGACGGATCCGGAGTTGGCCGCCCACTACCGGGCCGCGCACGAGGACTACCTGGCCCGCCGGGAGGCGATCGGCGAGGTGCCGGAGATCGCGGGCATCTCCGCAGGTGGGATGCCGGGCCGGGTGAAGTGCCTGCACGTGCACCTCGGCCATGCCCTGGGTGCCGGCCCCGGCGTGAACCCGTTCGGTGACGAGACGTTGGCGCTTGTCGAGCCCTGGTGGGCGAGCGGCAGGTGCGTCGACGTGCCCCCGGCCGAATGACAGCTCAGGCCGAGGGGCAGATCCTGGTGCGGCGGGCCCGCACCGGGGACGTCCGGGGCATCCGCCGGCTGGTCGACACGTACACCGACGACCGGCGGCTGCTGAGCAAGGCCACCGTCACCCTCTACGAGGACGTGCAGGAGTTCCGCGTGGCGGTCCGGCCCGACGACGGCGTCGTGGTGGGCTGCGGGGCGTTGCACGTGATGTGGGAGGACCTGGCCGAGATCCGCACGGTGGCCGTCGACCCGTCCTGCAGGGGCCAGCGGATCGGGCACCGGCTGGTGGGTGAGCTGATCGACGCGGCCCGGGAGCTGGGCGTCGCGCGGATCTTCGTGCTCACCTTCGAGACCCGGTTCTTCGGCTCGTTCGGGTTCCGGGAGATCGACGGCGCTCCGGTGCCGCAGCCGGTCTACGAGCAGCTGCTGCGCTCGTACGACGAGGGTGTCGCGGAGTTCCTGGACCTGGAGCGGGTCAAGCCGAACACGCTGGGTAACACCCGGATGCTGCTGCGTCTGTAGCGGCCCGGCCGCGTGCGGCGTCGAGCTGTCGGGGTCGGTCACTCGGTTGAGCGTGATGCCTGTGCGGCATCAAGATGACACAGAGGCATCACGCTCGTCGGCGACCAGCCGGCCCGTCCCGCCGATCGCGTCGGTGCCCCGGCGGGTGGCTGTCGTAGGGTTGCCGGGTGACGACGCGTGTGGCGGCCATCGACTGTGGGACCAACTCGATCCGACTGCTGGTCGCCGACCTGCCCGACGAGTCGGCCGGGCCGCAGGCTCCGCTGACCGACGTGACCCGGCGGATGGAGATCGTCCGGCTCGGGCAGGGCGTGGACCGGACGGGCCGGCTGGCGCCGGAGGCGATCGAGCGGACGCGGGTGGCGCTGGCGTCGTACGCCGCGGACATCGAGAAGTTGGGCGCCCAGCGGGTGCGGATGTGCGCCACGTCGGCCTCCCGGGACGCTTCGAACGCGGCCGATTTCACCGAGATGGTGCGGGCCACCCTCGGGGTCGAGCCCGAGGTGGTCAGCGGCGACGAGGAGGCCCGGCTGTCGTTCACCGGCGCGGTGCGCGGGCTGCCCGCCGACGCGGTGGAGCCGTTCCTGGTGGTCGACATCGGCGGTGGCTCCACCGAGTTCGTGGTCGGTGACCGCGCCGGCGGCGTGCGGTCGGCCATCTCCGTGGACATCGGCTGCGTCCGGATGACCGAGCGGCACCTTCCGGGCGACCCGCCCACGCCGGAGCAGGTTGCGGCCGCTGAGGCCGACATCGCCGCCGTCGTGGACCGGGCGCTCGCGGCGGTGCCCGGCCGCGAGGCCGCCACCCTGGTCGGCCTCGCCGGGTCGGTCACCACAGTGGTCGCCATCGCTGCGGGCCTGCGGGAGTACGACCCGGAGCGCATCCACCACGCCCGGGTGTCGTACGAGGCGGTGGCCCAGGTGACCGCGGACCTGCTGTCCCGCACCAGCGCGCAGCGGCTGGAGATCCCGGTGATGCACCCGGGCCGGGCCGACGTGATCGGGGCGGGCGCGCTCGTGCTCCGCGTGATCATGGAGCGGGCCGGGATGCCCTCGGTGGTCGCCTCCGAGCACGACATCCTCGACGGCATCGCCTGGAGCCTCCAGTAGGCCACCACCGCCCTTGACCGACGTCGTGTTGATCTGAAACCGGACGCGCCCGTCGGGGCGGAATCGTTGACGCTACTGCGCATTGCGCACTAGTGTGCAATGCGTGGACACCACACAGTTGTTGAAGGGCGTGCTCGACCTGGCCGTCCTGGCCGTCCTGAAGGAGGAGGACGGCTACGGTTACGACATCCTGCGCCGGCTCCGCGAGGCCGGCCTGGAGGAGATCGGCGACGCCTCGGTCTACGGCACGCTGCGCCGTCTCTTCGCCGCCGGCCTGCTCACCACGTACGTCGTGCCGAGCGAAACCGGCCCGCACCGCAAGTACTACTCACTCAACGCGGCCGGGCGTGACCAGTTGACCCGCTCCGGCAAGCTCTGGCGCTCGTTCGCCACCACAATGGACACTCTGCTCGACGATCGGGGGCTGGCGGCATGACCGTCACGGAGCAGGAGATCACCGACTACGTGGCGCGGGTCCGGGCCGCTCTGGCCGACCTGCCGCCCGACCGGCTCAACGAGCTGACCGAGGATCTCGCCGACCATCTCACCGAGGTCGCCGCCGAGGCCGAGGGCACCCTCGTCGAGCGGCTGGGCGAGCCGGAGACGTACGCCGCCGAGCTGCGCGCCGCCGCCGGCGTCGGCGTGGGTGGTGGGCGCAACCTCGACCAGCGGGTCGCCACCGCAGTGGTCCGGCTCCGCGGCCGGCTGCGCGCGATCGACACCCGGCTCGGCCCACCTTTGGGGTACGCGACGGCCAGCGACTTCCTCGGGCTGCTGCGCCCGGGTTGGTGGGTGCTGCGCGGCTATCTGGCGGCGATGCTGGTCACCGTGATCACCACGGGTGGCAGCTTCGGCCTGCTGCCCCGATTCGGTGGGGAGCTGCTGGCCGGCCTGATCCTGCTGGTCGGTTTCGTGCTCGCCTCGATCTGGCTCGGTCGCCGATCCGGTCAGTTGAGTCGCTGGCCACGGTCGGCGTTGCAGGTCGGCAGCGCGGTGCTTGTGGTGTTCGCGCTCTCCGCCCTGATGCAGGCCGAGGACCGGATGCGCTACGGCGACTACGGCTACGACCCGACGTCGGTCGACAACCCGTACGACCGGATCAGGGACGTCTTCGTCTACGACAGCGAGGGTCGGCTGGTGGAGAACGCCCGGCTCTTCGACGAGAACGGCAACCCGATCCGACTCGGCTATCCGGACTGCGCCGACCCCGCCGCGGCCTACGGCAACCCGCTGCTGCGGGCGTACCCGTACTGCCCGGACCAGGCGCCCTTCGGACCGCGGGGCCCGGGTATGCCCGGCCGGCCGACGAGCGGACCGCAGCCGACCAACACGTCGACGCCGAGCGAAAGCCCCGCGGTTCCGACCCCTTCGGCGACTTCGGCGAGCCCGAGCGTGACGCCGAGCGTCACACCGAGTGGCGGCCCGACCCCTACCGCGACGAGCTGACGGGCGATGTGAACCACATCATGCACACGATGCTGGGAAATAGCTGAACGGACGAGGCGAGCGGGGCGACGCCGGAAATCAATGATCGTTACGGTGTCGTCTGCTCATCCACCCCTCGGAAGGAACCCCCGTGTCAGAGCAGGTCGCACCGCCCCCCGCGTCCGACGCCGCGCCGCAGCAGCCGGCCGTCGAGACGCCGCCCCCGGCCGAGCCGGAGGCGAAGAAGTCCGGTGGGAAGAAGGCGCTCGGCATCATCGGCGCGATCGTCGTGTTTCTCGTCGTCGCCGGCCTGAAGTTCGGTCTCGGCGCGGCGATCGGCAACTTCGTGAACAAGGACGAGACGGCCGACGCCAAGGCCGGTGACTGCATCGCGGAACTGCCCGAGATCAAGGGCACCAAGGAGGAGGAGGTCGACGGCGCCAAGGTCGTCGAGTGCACCTCCACCGACGCCGCTTACAGCGTGGTGGGCCGGATCGACGGGCAGACCGAGGCTCAGGCCAAGGCCGACACCACCTGCAACGAGTTCTTCAAGGAAGACCAGGAGGGGTACGTCTTCTACAGCATCGAGTCGGGCAAGAAGGGTTACGTGCTCTGCCTGACCAAGAAGGCCTGACCGAAAAGGTCAGACCGAGCTGAGAGACCGATGACGGCGGCGGGGGAGTGTTCCCCGCCGCCGTCGGCGTACTCCCGGTCACTGCCCGGCGAACAGGAGGTGAATGCCACTGTTCCGGCGTCTTCCCGGCGGAGGCGCGGCATGGCAGGCTACCGGCACGTAGGACCACTGGGCGACCAGCCAACGATGACTGACCGCTAGGAGGACGGCCGATGGGCGACATGGTGAGCTACCGCAGCAACGGGGGTACGAGCGAGGGGTATCTCGCGATACCCGCCAGCGGCACGACCAGCCCCGCCGTCATCGTCATCCAGGAGTGGTGGGGTCTCGTCCCGCACATCCGGTCGGTCGCGGACCGGTTCGCCGAGGCCGGCTTCGTCGCCCTCGCCCCCGACTTCTACCACGGTGAGACCACCAGCGAGCCGGACGAGGCGCAGCGTCTGCTGCTGTCGATGCGGATGGACGAGGCGGCGAAGGACATCGCCGGTGCCGCCGACTACCTCGCGGGGCGGCCGGAGGTCGCCGGCAAGGTCGGCGCCGTCGGGTTCTGCGCCGGCGGCAGCCTGGCCCTCTGGTCGGCGACGCTCTCCGAGCGGATCGTCGCCACCGCCGGCTTCTATCCGGTGCTGCCCTGGGAGTCGATGCGCCCCGACTGGGTCGACTACGCCGGCAAGACGGCAGTCATCCACTGCTCCGAAGAGGACGGCACCTCGACTGCCGACGGTGTGCAGACCGCACGGCGGGCCATCGAGGAGGCCGGCGGCACCTGCCAGCTGTACGACTACCCGGGCACCTCGCACGCGTTCTTCAACGACGACCGGCCGGAGGCGTTCGACCAGCGTTCCGCCGCCAGCGCCTGGGCCCGCACCCTCGAACTCTTCCGGGCCAAACTTGGCTGAGTCGCGTACCCCCGACCAGGTCGTCGCCCGCGCCGCGCGGGCGACCGACCTGGCCGACCTCGACGCGGCCGTCAGTGACTGTTTCGCCTGTCCGCGGCTGGTCCGGTGGCGGGAGGAGGTGGCCCGCACCCGGCGGGCCGCCTTCCGCGACCAGGAGTACTGGGGTCGACCGGTGCCGGGCTTCGGCCCCGCCGACGCGCGGATCGCCATCCTCGGGCTCGCGCCCGCCGCGCACGGCGGCAACCGCACCGGCCGGATCTTCACCGGCGACCGCTCGGGTGACGTGCTCTTCGCGGCCCTGCACCGGGCCGGGCTGGCGAACCAGCCGACCAGCGTCTCCGCCGACGATGGGCTGGCGCTGCGCGACACCCGCATCTTCTCGGCCGTCCGCTGCGCCCCGCCGGACAACAAACCCACCCCGGATGAACGCGACACCTGCGCGCCCTGGCTGCACCGCGAGGTCACGCTGATCCGGCCCACCCTGCGCGTCGTGGTCGCGCTGGGCGCGTTCGCCTGGGCCGCGTGGTGGCCGGTGCTGCGCCAGGTGTACGGGCAGCGCCCGCCCAGCCCGCGACCGGCGTTCGGTCATGGGGCACACTGGTCCGGCGCGGCCGTGCCGGAGTTGCTCGGCTGCTATCACGTCAGCCAGCAGAACACCTTCACCGGGCGGCTGACACCGGGGATGTTGGACGATGTCTTCGGCCGGGCCAAGCAGCTGGCCGAAGTGGACTGAGAACGCGTGGGGTGGTGGCGATGACGAGCGCAGCACGCCCGCCCACACCGTCCCCGGTCGCCGGGTCGGGTGTGGTCCGTCCGGTGCTCGGCCTGCTGCGCCGATGGTGGCCGGTGGGTGCGGTGGCGGCGCTGCTCGCGGCCGCCGCGCTGGCGTCGGCGCACTCGTCGATCGGCGCCAGTCAGATCCCGCCGGCCGCGGAGAACGTCCCCTGGGTGCCCGAATATCCGACGGACACGCCGTCGCCGCCTCCGTCGATCCCGGTCGAGCCGAGGGACGCCGGCGAGGCCACGCAGGCGCACATCCCGCAGTGGATCGCCACCGTGGCGATGGCTCTGCTCGGGCTGGCGATCCTCGCGGTGCTGGGTTATCTCAGCTGGATCCTGCTGCGTGGCGCGCTGCGCCGCACCTCGCGGGCGCTGCCGGCGCAGCGGGCCCGGCGTACGGCCGAGGGCACCGCCCGCGAAGTGGTCGCCGCCCTGGACGCCGTCCTGGTGGAGCTGGACGACCAGGCCACCGATCCGCGCGTCGCGGTGATCGCCTGCTGGGTACGCCTCGAGGAGGCCGCCGCTGCGGCCGGTGTTCCCCGGCTTCCCGGCGACACCCCGACCGACCTGGTCACCCGGCTGCTGCGGGGTGATGAGTCGACCGGGGTCCCGGCGATCGTCAGCGCCGACGTGCTGGCCGAGTTCGCGCACGTCTACCGCGAGGCCCGGTACGCCACGCGCGAGGTCGACAAGAGCACCCGCGACCAGGCCCGCGCCGCGCTGCGGCGGCTCCGCGGTGAACTCACCATCGTGACGACGGGCGCCCGCGGGGTGTCGTCGTGAACGGGCCGGGGACGGTGGGCCGGTGAGCGGCAGCGCCAGCATCGACGACCTGCTCGCCTTCGAGGAGGAGCGGCCGAGGCAGGACGACCGGGAGCAGGGTGGCCGGGCCGGGCGCGTCTTCCGCGCCCTGGCCGGCAACGCCGCAGTGGTCGCCGTGCTGGTCGTGGGCCTGCGGGCGGTAGGTCTGCAGGTGTCGTTGGTGATCCTGGTGGCCGGGGTGTTCGCGGTGTCGGGGGTGCGCCGGATCGCCGCCGCGCTCGCGCCGCCACCGGCGGCGAGGTCCCGTCCTCCGGTGTCCCAGTACGACGACGGCACCTGGAACTGGAGCGCCCGGGACGCGCTGCGCGCCGCCATCAACGGCTGGGAACTCCCGCTGGACTGGTCCACGACGCGACCCGAACGCTTCACCGGGGTCATCCTGCCCCGGCTCGCGGAACTGGCCGACGAACGGCTGCGCCTGAAGCACGCCGTGACCCGCGAGTCGGACCCGGTCCGCGCCCGTGCCCTGCTGGGTGACCGGCTGTGGACGTTCCTGGAATCCCCGCCCCGCCGCCCCCCGTCGCCGCGCGATCTCGCGGTGATCGTCGCCGAACTGGAGAAGATCTGATGAACGACGTGGACCGGAGCATGCCCGCCGCCGAGGTCGGTCGCCTGGCCCAAGCCGTCCTGGACGCGGTCGGCACCGTCGTGGTCGGCAAGCGGGACGCGTTGGAGCTGGTCCTCGCCGGGATCCTGGCCGGTGGGCACGTGCTCCTGGAGGACCTGCCCGGCCTGGGAAAGACGCTCACCGCGCGCTCCTTCGCCCAGGCGCTCGGGCTGGACTTCCGCCGGCTCCAGTTCACCCCGGACCTGCTCCCCGCCGACGTCACCGGCTCCTTCCTGTACGACCAGCGCAACGGCGACTTCGCCTTCCGGGCCGGGCCGGTGTTCACCAACCTGCTCCTCGCCGACGAGATCAACCGGACGCCGCCGAAGACCCAGTCCGCGCTGCTGGAGGCCATGCAGGAGAAGCAGGTCTCGGTGGAGGGCGTGACGTACAAGCTGGACGAGCCGTTCCACGTGCTGGCCACCGCCAACCCCATCGAGTACGAGGGGACCTACCCGCTGCCCGAGGCGCAGCTGGACCGGTTCCTGCTGCGGGTCTCCTTCGGCTATCCGGAGCACGAGGAGGAGTGGGAGGTGCTGCGCCGTCGGATGGGCCGCCGCCGTGAGGAGGCGGACATCAAACCGGTAGTCGACGCCGCCACCCTGCGGGCGATGCAGGCCGCCCTGGAGGACGTCGTGGTGGAGGACTCCATCGGCCGGTACATCGTGTCGCTGACCGCGGCCACCCGGGAACATCCGTCGGTGCTGGTCGGCGCCTCGCCGCGTGGCTCGCTGGCGCTGCTGCTGCTGTCCCGGGTACGCGCGGTGTTCGGCGGCCGGGACTACGTGGTGCCGGAGGACGTCAAGGAGGTGGCGGCGCCCGCCCTGGCCCACCGGATCACCCTGCGCCCGGAGATGTGGCTGCGCCGCGTCGACCCGGCCTTCGTGGTGGGTGAGGTGTTGGAGGCCACGCCCGCCCCGGCCAGCGGCGCGCTGCCCAGCTACGCCGCCGGCGGGCTCCGGCGCTGATGACCGGCCCGACCGCGCCCGCGCCGCGATCCACCGAGCCGGAGTCGGCCGCCGGCTGGGCGCCCACCCCGGCGCTCGGCCGCGCGGTGCTGCTCGCCGGCCTGTTGCTGGTGGCGGGGGTCCTGCTGGGGCGGGTCGATCTCGTCGTACTGGCGGCCCCGTTCGCGCTGGGCACCGCGTACGCGCTGCGCCGCCGGCCCACGACGCTGCCGCAGGTCTGGATCACCGCCGGGGACGACGGACCGCTCGTCGAGGGCGGCGAGGTGTCGGCGGCCGTCAGCGTCGGCAACCCGGACGCGATCGACTACGACCTCGTGGTGGTGCGGTCCCGGGTCTCGCCGTGGTTGCGGATCGCCCGTGCCGGGTTCGCCGGCACCGGCCCTGCCGACGATGCCCCGCCCGCCGACGCCCCGCCCGCTGCCGGCACGTCGCCCGGCACCGGCCGTTCCGTCGCCGATCGGCCGTTCGTGACCTCGCTGCCGGCCGCCGAGGCGGTGGACCTGGAGTTGGCCGGCCGGGCTCTGCGCTGGGGCCGGCATCCGGTCGGTCCGGCCGGCGCGCGGGTCGCCGCGGCGGGCGGCCTGCTGGTCTCCCGAGCGGTGTTCACCGAGCCGGTCGGTGTGCGGGTCTACCCGCGTACCGAACCGTTCGAGGCGGTGGAGGCGATGCCCCGCGCCGCCGGCCTGGTCGGCGCGCACCACTCCCGCCGGCCCGGTGAGGGCGGCGAGCTGGCCGGCGTACGGATCTTCGCCCCCGGTGACCGGCTGCGCCGCGTCGACTGGCGGGTGTCGCTGCGCGCCCGGCAGTTGCACGTGGCAGCCACCCTCTCCGACCGGGACGCCGAGGTGGTGGTGCTGCTCGACGTGCTCGCCGAGGCCGGGCGCTCCGGCGGTGTGGACGGCTCCGCGTCGGTGCTGGACACCACAGTGCGGGCCACCGCGGCGATCGCCGAGCACTACCTGCACCGGGGCGACCGGGTGTCGCTTGTGGAGTACGGGCCGGGTGCCCGCCGGTTGCGCGCCGCCGCCGGCCGCCGGCAGTACCTGACCGTCCTGGAGTGGCTGCTCGACGTACGCGCCGAGGCCTCCCAGCACGAGCCGTACGACCAGGTCTTCGGCCCGCAGCAGCTCTCCTCGGACGCGTTGGTGGTCGTCCTCACCCCGCTGCTGGACGAGCGGTCGGCGCAGATGCTGGCGCGGCTGGCCCGCTCCGGCCGGTTCGTGGTGGCGGTCGACACGCTGCCGGCCAACCTCACGCCGCCGAAGGATCGGGGTTGGGCCGAGGTGGCGTACCGCCTGTGGCGGCTGGACCGGGAAACCATGATCGGGCAGCTCCGGGAGCACGGCGTGCCAGTCGTGCGCTGGGCCGGCGCGGGCAGCCTGGACCAGGTGCTGCGGGACGTGGCGCGGCTGGCGACGGCCCCAAGGGTCGGTTCCCGGTGAGCGCGAGGAGTGAGCCGGGTTTGCGAGCCCCGCAGTCGCGAGCGACAGGCAGCCCGGTGAGCGCTAGGGGTGTGTGCAGATGATCGACGCGATCACCGGGCGGGTTCGGGCTGCTCAGAATGCTGTTTCACGGATCAGCGCCGTTCCGCTGATGGTCCGGGCCGCGATCTTCGTCACCGCTCTGGCCGGGCTGGCGCTGGCGTTTCCCGCCGAGGTGTTGACCGGTCGGCCGCTGCTGTTGCTGGCGGTGGCCGCGCTGCTGCCCGCGATGGGTCCGCGGCGGCTGTGGCCGACCTTCGTGGCGCTGGTCATGGCCGGGGGCTGGCTGCTCGCCACCGACGGATACGGCCGGCCGGTGGAATTGTGGCGGCTGCTCGCCGTCGCCGCGCTGTTGTATCTGGGGCATTCCCTGTGCGCGCTGGCGGCGCTGCTGCCGTACGACGCGATGGTGGACCCGGAGCTGGTCACCCGGTGGTTGCTGCGGGTGGCGGCGGTGCTGTTGGGCACTGCCGTGCTGGGGGTGCTGCTGTTGCAGGCGGCGGGCCTGGGCGGGGAGGCCGGTCATCAGTGGGTCACCGTGCTGGGGCTGGTGGTGGCGGTGGGTCTCGTCGCGTTGCTGGGTTGGCTGCTGCGGCGTAGGTGAACCCCTGTGGCGACAGGGTTACGCAGGTCACAGGGGTTGTGTTCCGTCACAGATGGGGGGCGCGAGCGGGATTACCTGAGCCGGGCGGGGAAAGATAGATGACGTGAATCCGAAGCGGATCCTTGTGGTGGGTGCCGGGCACGTCGGTCTCTACGCGGCCCTGCGCCTGTCAAAGAAGCTCAGCTCCCGTGAGGCTGAGGTCATCGTCGTGGACCCCCAGCCCCACATGACCTACCAGCCGTTCCTGCCCGAGGCCGCGGCGGGGAACATCTCCCCCCGGCACTCCGTGGTGCCGCTGCGGCGGGAACTGCGCCGGTGCAAGGTGGTGGCGGGAACGGTCACGCGTGTCGAGCACGACCGCAAGGTGGCCACCGTGCAGCCGATCGTCGGCCCGGCCCGCGAGATCGCGTACGACCACGTGATCGTCGCGCCGGGTTCGGTGTCCCGGACGCTGCCGATTCCCGGGCTGCACGAGCAGGGCATCGGGTTCAAGACCATCGGTGAGGCGATCTACCTCCGTAACCACGTGCTGGACCGGCTGGACGTCGCGGCCGTGACCCCGGATGCGGAGGTGCGCCGCTCGGCGCTGACCTTCACGTTCGTCGGTGGCGGTTACGCGGGCATCGAGGCGCTCGCCGAGATGGAGGACATGGCCCGGGACGCCCTGCGCTACTACCCGGAGCTGAAGCCGGAGGACATGCGCTGGGTGCTCGTCGAGGCCACCAACCGCGTCCTGCCCGAGGTCGACCGGGACATGGGCGCCTACACGGTGCAGCAGCTCATGAAGCGCAACATGGACATCCGGTTGGACACCCGCCTGGAGTCCTGCGTCGACGGGGTGGTCAAGCTCTCCGACGGGGACAGCTTCCGGTCCGACACGATCGTCTGGACGGCAGGCGTGAAGCCGTCGCCGATGCTGGACGCGACGGACTTCCCGCGTGACGACCGCCGGCGGGTCACCTGCATCCCCACCCTGCAGGTGGTCGACGGTGACCGGGTCATCGAGGGCGCGTGGAGCGCCGGTGACTGCGCCGCCGTACCGGACCTGACCAAGGAGCCGGGCAACTTCTGCTCGCCGAGCGCCCAGCACGCGGTGCGCCAGGCGGCGCGGATGGCCGACAACATCGCGAACGTGATCCGGGGCCGCGAGCCGGTCAACTACAAGCACAAGCACGTCGGCAGCGTCGCCAGCCTCGGCCTGCACAAGGGCGTCGCCCAGGTGTACGGCATCAAGATGACCGGCTGGCCGGCCTGGTTCATGCACCGGACGTACCACATGAGCCGGATCCCCTCGTTCAACCGTAAGGTCCGGGTGGTCGTGGACTGGTCGCTGGCGTTCTTCCTCAAGCGTGAGGTCGTCGCCCTGGGTCAGCTGCACGACCCGCGCGAGGAGTTCGTCGAGGCGTCCCAGCCGGTCGGCGCACCCCGCGTCTGAGCGAACTGGACGAAAGGGCCCCCCCGACCGGGAGGGGCCCTTTCGCGATGTTCGGCGTCAGACCCGCCAGATCCAGGCGTCGGCGACGCGGGTGGCCGGGCCGTACAACTGCTCCAGGGTCGCCCGCAGGCTGTCGGCGTGCGGCGCGTCGTCGGCCAGTGCCACGCAGGACGCTCCCCAGAAGTCGACGTCCCGGGCGGCCTGCCGGCGCTGTTCGTCGCCGATGGCCGGCTGGTCGCCGCGGCGGGCGACGTCGGCCAGCAGGGCGGAGGTGGGCTGCTTGAAGGTGCCCATGGCGGCGGTGCCATGGCGTCCGTACGGGCCGATGAAGAACCCCTCGGGCAGGCCGAACCCGGCGTCGGCGGCGGCTGCCCAGCGCATCGGCCACGGTTCCTTGGGGGTGGGCAGCGGCACCGGGACCAGCACCCCGCCCGGGCGGACGCACTGCCGCCAGTGCCCGCCGGTGATGAACTCCGGCACGGCGGGCCGCTCGGTGGTCGGCAGTGGAGTCGGAAAGATCGGCAGCAGGGCTGCGATGACGGCCAGCGGCACCAGCCGCCGCGCCCGGCCGGTGCCGCGCAGCGCCCGGTCGACGGCCACGACGAGCACCGTCGCCACGATCGGGAGCAGCGCCAGGCCGAACCGCATCGGCAGCGCGCCGTCCACCACCGGCAACCCGGCCAGCAGGGCGTACGGGCCGGGCAGCGCGGTGCGGGTGCCGCCGAGCACCACCTCCGGGCCGAGGGAGAGCGCGCCCATCACCAGCGCCGCCACCACGCAGGCGAGCACCACCCGGCGCCGGCCGGCCCAGACCGCGCAGAAGGCGGTGACCAGCAGCAGCGGCCAGCCGAGGAAGGTGTTGTATTCGGCGGGGCCGGTGGTCAGCCGGGACGCCTCGTCACTGCCGGCGACGGACAGCGGGGAGACCGCCCACCAGCTGCTGAGGTCGGCCGAGAAGTAGGCCGGGCTGAACATCCCGTCGGCGACGCCCTGCGGTCCGGCGAACTGGAACCAGAGCGGGTAGCCGAGCACCAGCAGCGCCAGGCCGGCGGCGATCGCCAGCCCGCCGGCGAATCCGGGCAGGGCGCGGCGGGCGAGGTCCCGGTCCGCCACGGCGTAGCTGATCGCCATCACCAGCAGCGCGACGGCGCAGAGGAAGAGGACCTCCTCGCCGATGAAGACCTGCGCGGTGACGGCCGCGGCCAGCCCTGCCGCGGAGCTGATCATCCGCCGTCGGTCCGGGCCGACGGATCGGGCGCGGCCCGTCCCGTCGGTCGTCGTGGGGCCGGGGTCGGACGCGCGGAGCAGCCGGAGCACCAGCCAGACGATCACCGGCACCAGCCACTGCGCCGTCATGTGCAGATGGCTGTTGGACTGCGAGATCATGCCCGGACCGAAGCCGCACAACCCGCCGCCGAGCGCGGCGGCGAGGCGGTGGGCCCGCAGCGTCCGGTGGAACAGCAGGTACCAGGCGAGGGCGGTGCCGGCCAGGTTGGCGGCGGCGAGCAGTGCGAAGGTGGTGGGTGCGCCGAGCAGGAGGGTGATCGGCGCGCAGACGACGCCGAGCGCGATGACAGTGGTGTTGGCCATCAGGTTGACGCCGTCCGGGGCGTTGAGCCGGTCGGTGAGCAGGTGGAAGTCACCGAGCAGCGCCCGCGCGTCGACAGCCAGGAACCACTCGTAGAGCGTCTGGTCCTCGGGGTTGAGCGCCAACGTCCGCCCATTTGGGTCGGGCCACAGGCCGTGGGTCAGCCAACCGGCCAGCGCCACCCAGACCAACGCGATCAGCAGGTCCGTCCGGTGGCGGCGGACGGCGGAGCGCAGCCGGACGGCCCGGGGTCGGCGGATGACCTGATCGTCGAGACGGAAGACCTGGTCAGGGGCGGCGTCGGGGGCCGTTGGGGCTGCGCTGCTCACGGCATCGACCCTAATGTGGCCAGCCCGGCGGGGTACGCCGGGTCGCCGTCGACCGGCTACGGTGACACTGCACCGTGCGTGTCGGCGCGCGGGTGCCACCCGCCCGGGTGGTGGAACGGCAGACACGGCCGCCTTAAAAGCGGCTGCCGAAAGGCATGCGGGTTCGACCCCCGCCCCGGGCACCCAGCCGCCACGGCCGCCGCGTTCTCATCGTGATCACCAGGAGTGGGTCGGGCAGTTTACTCTTGGGGTGCACGTTCACGTGCAAACGACCCCCTGAGGGAGGCCAGAAAGTGAAGACCTCGAACCCGGTGCTCGCCCGGCTCGGCCAGGCGGCCGAGCGGGAGCGCTCCGCCGGGTACGCACCGGCCGGGCCGTACGGACAGCCCGGCATTCCCCAGCAGTACCCGTCCCAGGCCGGCTACCCGGCCGCGCCGCCCGCCGTGGCGCCGATGACCGTCGACGACGTCGTCGTCAAGACGGTTGCTCTGTTCGGCATCCTCGGCATCACCGCCGCGGCAGCCTGGGTGCTCGTGCCCGACGCGCTGGTCAGCACCGCCTGGATCGGCGCGGCGGTCGTCGGCCTGGTGCTCGGCCTGATCATCTCGTTCTCCCGGATGGCCAACCCGGCGCTCGTCATCGCGTACGCGGTCGTCGAAGGTGTCTTCGTCGGCATGGTCAGCAAGGCGTTCGAGTCCGCCTACGACGGCATCGTGCTCCAGGCCGCCGTGGCGAGCTTCGGCATCTTCTTCGTGATGACGATGATCTACAAGGCGAAGATCATCCGGGCCACCCCGGTCTTCGTCAAGGTCATGACTTCGGTGATCATCGGCCTCGCCGCGGTCTTGCTGATCAACCTGGTGCTGGCGCTGTTCGGCATCAACACGGGTCTGCGTGACGGCAGCCCGCTGGCCATCGGCTTCAGCCTCGTCTGCATCGTGGTCGCGTCGCTGAGCTTCGTGCTCAGCTTCAAGGAGATCGAGGACGGCGTCCGGATGGGCCTGCCCCAGCGCTACTCCTGGGTGGCCGCGTTCGGCATCCTGGTCAGCCTGGTCTGGCTCTACATCGAGATCCTGCGCCTGCTGAGCTACTTCCAGGGCGACGACTGATCTCGTCCGTCCCGTCCGACCGGCGCCCGCTCCCGCTCACCGTGGGGGCGGGCGCCGTCGTCCGCGCCGTTTCGCCGCCGCCGTGCGGCCGTCCGGGGCAGAGTGACTGCCAGGGGTACGCGGGCGAAGGAGGCGACGGTGCGCAGCAACAACCCGGTGCTCAACCGGCTGGACGAGACCGGCCGGTTGGAGTCCCGGGTGGTCAGCTCCCGCGACGTCGAGCCGATGACCGTCGACGACGTGGTGGTGCGTACCGTCGGACTGCTCCTGCTCACCGGTGTGGCCGCCGCGGTGTCCTGGGCGCTGGTGCCCGACGCGGTGTGGTCGGGGGCGGCCCTGGCCGGCACCGCCCTGGCCTCGATCGCGCTGGTCCTGGTCATCTCGTTGCGGGGGATCACCAACCCGGTGCCGATCGTCGGCTACGCGTTGCTCCAGGGGTTGCTGCTGGGGGTCGCCAGCCGGACCTTCGAGCAGGTCTATCCGGGGATCGTGGTGCAGGCGGTGGCCGGCACGTTCGGCGTCTTTCTCGGCATGGCCGCGCTGTACCGGGCACGGGTGATCCGCGCGACGCCCCGGCTGGCCCGCCTGGTCATCGGCACGCTGCTCGGCATCGCCGTGCTGAGCGTGGTCAACCTCGTGTCGTACCTGATCTCCGGCCGGCCGGGGCTGGCGGTCTACAGCGTCAGCGGGGAGGTCGGCTGGCTGCCGTACGCCTTCTCGGTCGTGGCGATCATCGCCGGTGCGTTCAGCTTCATCCTCGACTTCGACCTCGTCGAGCGTTCGGTGCGCGACGGCCGACCCCGCCGGTACGCGTGGCTGAGCGCGTTCGGCCTGCTCACCGGCCTGGTCTTCCTCTACTGGCAGCTGCTACGGCTGCTCAGCTACCTGCGCCGCTGAGCGGTCCGCGATGTCGGGGCCGGCGTCGGCCGTAGACTCGGCGGCGATGAGCGCAGAGGAGTTGGAGCGGACCGTGCGGTTGCTGGTCCGCCAGGTCGGGCACTGGGAGCAGCCGCGCTGGGCGGCGGCGGCGACCACCGGCAACGTGCCCCGCGCCGACCTGATGCACCGGTTGGTGCAGGAAATCGCCAACCTGGCGGCCGACGCCGAGGGGCAGCCCCGCCGGACCGTGCCCCGGCTGGACAACGACCTGGCCCTGCCCGACCAGCTGCGCGTGGTCACTGCCGACCTGCTGGCCGCCGGGGCCGACGCCGAGGCGCTGGCGCGGGCCGCCGCCGAGGTGACGGCGACCCGCGGCGCGCTCTGACGTCGGGTCAGCTCAGGCGTTCGAGAACCATGGCCATGCCCTGGCCGCCGCCGACGCACATCGTCTCCAGACCGATGGTCTTGTCGTGCCACTCCAGCGCGTTGAGCAGGGTGCCGGTGATCCGGGCGCCGGTCATGCCGAACGGGTGGCCGACCGCGATCGCGCCGCCCATGACGTTCAGCTTCTCCTCCGGGATGCCCAACTGCCGGTAGGAGGGGATCACCTGGGCGGCGAACGCCTCGTTGATCTCGACCAGGTCGACGTCGTCGATGGTCATGCCGGCCCGCTTCAGGGCCTGTCGGGACGCCTCGACCGGTCCGAGGCCCATGATCTCCGGCGACAGCGCGGTCACGCCGGTGGAGACGATCCGGGCCAGCGGGGTCAGACCCAGCTCCTGCGCCCGCTGGGCGCTCATCACGACGACGGCGGCGGCGCCGTCGTTGAGCGGGCAGCAGTTGCCCGCGGTGATCCGGCCGTCCGGGCGGAACACCGGCTTCAGGCCGGCGACCGCGTCCAGGGTGACGCCCGCGCGGGGGCCGTCGTCGGTGCTCACCACTGTGCCGTCCGGCGTGGTGACCGGGGTGATCTCCCGGGCCCAGAAGCCGTCGGCGATGGCCTTCTCGGCGAGGTTCTGGCTGCGGACACCGAACTCGTCCATGTCGGCGCGGGTGACGTCGTGCACCTGGGCCAGGTTCTCCGCGGTCTGCCCCATGGTCAGATAGATGTCCGGCAGCTCACCGGCCTCGCGCGGGTCGGTCCACACCTCGGCGCCACCCTGCGCGCGACGCTTGGAGCGCTCGCCGGCCGCCGCGAAGCGCGGGTTCTCCCAGCCGCCGCCGACGAGGGCCTGCGCCTCGGGAGGCAGCCCGTCGGAGCTGCCGCGGGCGTAGCGGGAGACCATCTCGACACCTGCGGAGACGAACACGTCGCCCTCGCCGGCGCGGATCGCGTGCAACGCCATCCGGGTGGTCTGCAACGAGGAGGCGCAGTAGCGGGTCAGCGTGGCGCCGGGGACGGTGTCCAGCCCGAGCAGGGTGGCCACCACGCGGGCCATGTTGAAGCCCTGCTCACCGCCGGGCAGGCCGCACCCGAGGTAGATGTCGTCGATGGTGGTCGGGTCGAGTTGGGGGACCTTGTCCAGCGCGGCCTGGACGATGGTCGCGGCGAGGTCGTCGGAGCGGACACCGCGCAGGGACCCCTTGTGCGCCCGACCGATGGGGGAGCGGGCGGTAGCGACGATGACGGCGTCGCGGGACGACTCAATCGGCATGAGCCAACGTTAACCCGCCGGTAACATGGCACGGAAGAAGCAGGCGCGGCGGGAAATGTCACCCCGCCCGGACGCCGCTCTAGCGCCGGGAGGCGACCGCCGCCGCGGCAGCGACGGCCGGCAGCAGGGCGTGCGCCCACACCCGGTAGCCGTCGGCGGAGGGGTGGAAGCCGTCGTGGCAGAGCGTCCCCGCGTCGGCCCGGAAGACCGGACCGGTCTCGGTGGCGAGGTCGACCACCGCGCCGCCCGCCTCCAACACCGCAGTGGTCTGCGCGCGCGCCATCCGCCGCCCGGACCAGCCGACCAGCTGACGCAGCGGCGGCGCGATGGCGCGTACGGCCCCGAGGTCGGGGCAGGTGCCCACCACCACCTCGACGCGCGCCTCCCGCAGCCGGTGCACCGCCGCCCCGAGATAGGCGGACGCGTCGGCGGGTCGGCGCAGCCCGGTCGCGTCGTTCGCGCCGATCAGGATGAGTGCCACGTCGGGCCGCTCGCCGAGCAGGGCCCGGGCGACCTGGGTCGCCAGGTCCGTCGAGCGGGACCCGGAGACACCGACGCTGGACAGGTGCACCCGGCGACCGGTCGGCCCCTCGGCGAGCAGGTTGGCCAACTGTCCGCCGATGGTGTCGTCGAGGCGGTCGACGCCCACGCCCAACGCCGACGAGTCACCGAGCAGCACCAGCCGCAGCGGCGCGGCGTCGGCCCGACCGATAGTGGCCCGCAACGCCAGCCCCAGCTCCGGCTCGGCATAGCGCCGGTGCCGGGCGACGAACGCCTCACCGGCCAGGACAGCGGCGCCGCCCACCGTGCCGGCGAGCAGCGACATCGCCGCCGCCCGACCCAGGCGGCCGGGAAGACCGGCGGTCACGCTCCGCTCGCTGCGCTCGTTCATGCCAGTCCCTCCACTGTCGAGGTGTCCGTCGCGGAGCCGGACTGCGGCACCGTGTTGACACCGAAGAACGCCCGGCGACGCAGCTGCGCCCACCGGCCGGCCGGCCCTCGATCGCGGCCCCGGACCTGGGTGCCGCTGACCTCGGTGCCGGCGTGCCGGGCCGCCTCCTGCGCGGCCTTTGGCAGCGACCGTACGCCCTCGCCCCGCGCCGGTGTGGCCCGTCGCTCCGGCCCGGAGCCGAGCGCCGAGAGCATCGTCGGCAGCAGGGCGGCGGCGGCCATCGCGTACCCCTCGGCGGAGGGGTGGAACCGGTCCCAGGCGAACATCCGGTGCGGCTCGGCGGCGAACCGTGGGCCGAGCAGGTCGCCGAGGGACACCGTCGAGCCACCCGCCTCGACCACCGCCACCGTCTGGGCGGCGGCGAGCTGGCGACTCCACCGGTGCGCCAGCCAGCGCAGCGGTGGCTGGATCGGCCGGATCGCGCCGAGGTCGGGGCAGGTGCCGACGACCACCTCGCAGCCGGCGTCGCGCAGCTCGTGGACCGCCTCGACCAGATAGCGCACCGCCAGGCCGCGCGGCGTGCGGTTGGTGATGTCGTTGCCGCCGATCAGGATCACGGCGATGTCCGGCGCGCACTCCAACGCCGCCTCCACCTGGTGCCGGAGCGCCGCGGAGATGGCGCCGACCACCGCGAAACGGCGCACCAGTACCGGCCGGTGCAGCCGTCGGGACAGCCCGGTGGCGAGCAGCGCTCCCGGTGTCTCCCGGCGGCGGTGCACTCCGTAGCCGGCTGCCGACGAGTCACCGAGCACGACCATGGTGAGCGGGGGGCCGGGGAACTTCGCGCCGTACATCCCGTCGCAGCGCGGCGGCGGGGCCTCGGCCATGGGGATGGTGCGCCGGGCCTGGCGGGCCTGGCCGAGCAGCACCCCGCCGGTGGCCATCGCGGCCGCCGCGGTGGCGCCCGTCCCGATGGCCGCCAGCCGGGCGATCCGCCAGGCCTGCCGCCAGCGCGGACCAACGGGTACGACAGAACCAGCCACCCCCATATGCCGACATTATCGCGCCGGCCCGACACGCCGCTGTCGTCGTCCCGGCTCGGGAGTGCCTGGAAACCGACGCGACGGGGTACCTGTCTGGTGGAGGCCGGCCGACTTGCGCCGACCCGCCACGCTGATCCGGCGGAGAGGAGCGCGACGATGGGGAAGACACTGAAGCGCAGCGCGGCGTTCACGGCCCTGGCGCGGGCACTGGCGGCGGGGGCGCGCGGCGGGCCCTCGTTGGGCACCCGACTGGCGGCGCTGCCCCGGATGATCCGGGCGACGACCCGGGGGCAGTACGACGGCGGCCTCCGGCTGGCCCTGATGACGGCGGCCACGGCGTACATCGTCTCGCCCATCGACCTGCTGCCGGAGATCCCACTGGCGATCTTCGGGCTGGCCGACGACGCGGTGATGATCACCTGGCTGGCCGGCAGCGTGCTCGCCGAGACCGACCGATTCCTCGAGTGGGAGGCCCGACGCAGCTCGGTCATCCCCGGGGGGCTGGTGCCCTGACGGCACGTACGCTGGTCGGCGAGGATACGTCTGCCCGGCCGCCGTCGCCGGCGCCGCAACGAAGGGCACACCGTGCAGTACTACGACAACGTCGTCGACATGATCGGCAACACCCCGCTGGTCCGCCTGCGCAACGTCACCGAGGGCATCCGGGCAACCGTGCTCGCCAAGGTGGAGTACCTGAACCCGGGTGGCTCGGTGAAGGACCGGATCGCGCTGCGCATGGTCGAGGACGCCGAGGCGGCGGGCCTGCTGCGGCCCGGTGGCACCATCGTCGAGCCGACCAGCGGCAACACCGGTGTCGGGCTCGCCCTGGTGGCCCAGCTCAAGGGCTACAAGTGCGTCTTCGTCTGCCCCGACAAGGTCAGTCAGGACAAGCAGGATGTGCTGCGGGCGTACGGCGCCGAGGTGGTGGTCTGCCCGACCGCCGTCGCCCCGGAGGACCCGCGCTCGTACTACAACGTCTCCGACCGGCTGACCCGGGAGATCCCCGGCGCGTGGAAGCCCGACCAGTACAGCAACCCTGCGAACCCGCGCTCGCACTACGAGACGACCGGCCCCGAGCTGTGGAAGCAGACCGAGGGCGGGCTCACGCACTTCGTGACGGGAGTCGGCACCGGCGGGACGATCTCCGGCATCGGTAGGTATCTCAAGGAGGCGTCCGACGGTCGGGTGCAGGTCATCGGGGCCGACCCGGAGGGCTCGGTCTACTCCGGCGGCACCGGCCGCCCGTACCTGGTCGAGGGCGTCGGCGAGGACTTCTGGCCGGAGACGTACGACCGGGGTGTGGCCGACGAGATCGTCGAGGTCTCCGACAAGGCGTCCTTCGAGATGACCCGGCGGCTGGCCCGCGAGGAGGGCCTGCTGGTCGGGGGCTCCTGCGGGATGGCGGTGGTCGCCGCGTTGGAGGTGGCCCGCAAGGCCGGCCCGGACGACGTGATCGTGGTGCTGCTGCCCGACGGCGGCCGGGGCTACCTGTCGAAGATCTTCAACGACTCGTGGATGGCCCGGTACGGCTTCCTGGACAACTCCGGCCACGAGCCGACGGTCGCCGACGCGCTGGCCAGCAAGCCGGGCGGCCTGCCCGAGCTGGTGCACGTGCACCCGACCGAGACGGTCCGCGACGCGATCGACTACATGCGCGAGTACGGCGTCTCCCAGCTGCCGGTGCTCAAGGCCGAGCCGCCCGTGGTGACCGGTGAGGTGGCCGGCTCGATCGCCGAGCGGGACCTGCTCGACGCGCTGTTCACCGGTCAGGCTCACCTGCACGACACCATCGAGCGGCACATGGGCGACCCGCTGCCGATGATCGGCGGTGGTCAGCCGGTGAGCGAGGCCGTCGGCCTGCTGGAGAAGTCCGACGCCGCGCTGGTCCTGGTCGACGGCAAGCCCAAGGGCGTCCTGACCCGCCAGGACCTCCTGGCCCACCTCGGCGCCCACTAGCTGCCCCCGAGCTGCTACCGCCCCCGCGACGTGCCCCCGCAGGCTGCCCCTGCGGGGGCACAGGACACCCCGCGCGTCCTTTGCTCTGCTTCAACCCAGGCAACAGAAATGCCCGGTCACTGTTGCCTCCGCTGAAGCAGAGCAAAGGCTCTGCGTGAGGTGGGTGGGGGTGGCCGGCTGGGCCGTTGCCGGGCCGGCGTTGAGGGTGGTCGGGCTGTTGCCGACCGGTGCTCAGAGGGGGCGGGTGTAGCGGACCTGCGGGGTGCGGGCCGCGCCGATGTGCTCCTCGCGCTCCACGCCCGTCGACGTCCAGCCGCCGCGCTCATAGAAGGAGCGGGCGTGCGCGTTCTCCCGGAGCACCCAGAGCACCGCGTGGCGCCAACCCCGGGCGCGCATGGCGTCCAACGCGTCCACCATCACCAGGCGGCCGGTGCCCCGGCCCTGCTCGGTTGGTTCCAGGTGGATGGCGTTGAGCAGCCCCGTCGCCGGGTCGTCCTCGTCGTCCGGGCCCAGGTAACTGAACCCGACGAGCGCCCCGGCCCGCTCCGCGACCGTCAGTCGGTGGCTGTCCCGCTCCCAGCGCCACCGCTCGGTCCAGTACGCGCCCATCGCCTCCGGTGTCGGGTCGGCCAGGGCTTCGACCGGCAGGAAGGCGGAGTACGCGGCGACCCGGGAGCGCTGGTGCAGGGCGCCCACCGCCATCAGGTCGCCTTCGGTCGCGGGCCGGAGCGTGACGGTCATCCGGCCGAGGCTACCCGGCGCGGCGGGACCTGCACGGTGGTCAGATCCTCGGCGATGACCAGGTCGCCGTCGAAGTGCGCTCGGGCCTCGTCGTAGAACCGGCGCGGGTCGGGGTAGCGCTGCGAGAAGTGCGTGAGCACCAGGGTGCGTACCCCCGATTCGGTCGCCACCCGCGCGGCCTGCGCCGCGGTCAGGTGCCCGACCTCGGCGGCGAGCGCGGCCTCCGACTCCAGGAACGTCGACTCGATGACCAGCAGGTCGGCGTGCTCGGCCAGGGCGTACACGCCGTCGCAGAGGCCGGTGTCCATCACGAAGGCGAACCGCTGCCCCGGCCGGGGCACGCTCACCTCGTCGCGGGTGACGCGACGACCGTCGAGGTCCAGGTGCCCGACGCGGATCAGCTCGCCGACGGCCGGACCGGCGATGCCGTACGCGGCCAGCTTGTCCGGCAGCATCCGGCAGCCGTCCGGCTCGACCAGCCGATAGCCGTACGTCTCGATGGGGTGCCGCAGCCGGCGGGCCTCCAGCGTGCCGCAGCTCAGGGCGATCCGTTGACCGTCGGTCTCGATCGGGGTGACCGCCAGCTCGGCTGTCTCGTAGAAGGAGGTGGCGTGCCGCAGTCGGGCGAAGTACTCGGCGCCGCCCGCAGGGAAGTGCACGGCGACCGGATGCGCCACCCGGTCCAGCGAGAGTCGCTGGATGGTGCCCGGCAGGCCGAGGCAGTGGTCGCCGTGGAAGTGCGTGACGCAGATCCGGGTCAGGTCGGTCGCGGTGACAGTGGTGTGCAGGAGCTGCCGCTGGCTGCCCTCACCCGGGTCGAAGAGGATCACCTCGTCGTCCCAGCGCAGCACGTACCCGTTGTGGTTGCGCTGCCGGGTGGGCGCCTGGCTGGCCGTCCCGAGAATCACCAGCTCGCGCATCGACACACTGATCTCCCGCGGATATGGAGCGACCCCCGGGGCGCTCCACGCTGTCGCGCGGGCCGGCTGGACTTGGCCGGCACCCCGGGGGTCGGGTGGCTGTCTGGAATTCGCCGCACCGCTGCCACACGGTCTCGACGGTCGTACTGGTTGCCCGCCTCGCGGCGGACGAATCACTGTCGAGGACAGCGGCTAGCTGACAGCCACCTCACGAGTCCGATTGCTATACAAGTCTGGACCACCTCCTTTCACGTGTACCTGCACGCTATCGAGTCCCCGGCGGGCTCGGCAACGGATTTCGATCACAGGGCCGAACGGGAATGCCCGGCCACCTAGTCGGCAGCCGGGCATCGCGTTCACGCAGGTGGGTCAGCCAGCGGTACGGGCAACGCCGACCGGGCAGCTCAGGCCGTTCGGGCCGTGGTTGCAGTACCCGTTCGGGTTCTTGGTCGGGGCGAGGTACTGCTGGTGGTAGTCCTCGGCGAAGTAGTAGCTGCCGAGCGGGGCGATCTCGGTGGTGATCTCGCCCTTGCCGGCCCGCGTCACGATCGGCTGGAACGCGTCCCGGGACGACTCCGCGATGGCCCGCTGCTCGTCGGTGGTCGTGTAGATCGCCGACCGGTACTGGGTGCCCACGTCGTTGCCCTGGCGCATGCCCTGGGTCGGGTCGTGGTTCTCCCAGAAGACCTTCAGCAGGTCCTCATACGTGATCTTGCTGGGGTCGTACACCACCTGGACGACCTCGGCGTGCCCGGTTCGGCCGGAACACGTCTCCTCGTACGTCGGGTTCCTGGTGATGCCACCCGCGTAGCCGGCGGAGGTGGTGTAAACGCCGGGCAGCGTCCAGAACAGCCGCTCAGCGCCCCAGAAGCAGCCCATGCCGAAGACCGCTACCTGCAGCCCCTGCGGGAACGGGCCCTTCAACGGGGTGCCCAGCACCTCGTGGCGGTCGGCGACCGGCATGGCGATCTGACGGCCCGGCAGGGCCTGGTCGGGCGAAACCATCTCGGCGTTCATACGGCGCAAAAACACGTGGGGATCTCCTCTCGTACCTCTCGCAGCGTGCAACACCGGTGGGTCCACCTTCCTTACCCGCACGGGTGTGAGTCAGGCAGCGCCCGAGAGTGCGGCGGCGACCCGGTGGGCGTAGGTCTCGGCCTCGGCGTCGTCCGCGTAGCGGGTGCGCGGCCAGAAGAACCCGCGCAGCCCGTCGCCCTTGGTGCGCGGCACCACGTGAGTGTGCAGGTGCGGGACGGACTGGGACACCTTGTTGTTCATCGCCACGAACGTCCCACCGGCCCCCAGAGCGGACTCCACGGCCACCGCCAGGCGCTGGACCAGCGCGAAGTAGCCGGGCAGCAGCTCGGCCGGAAGCTCGGCCAGGGTCACCAGGTGCACCCGGGGCACCACCAGCACGTGCCCCTTGAACACCGGACGGGTGTCGAGGAACGCCACCCCGTCCGGTTCGTCCGCGACCCGGAACGCCGGCACGTCACCCGACACGATCCCGCAGAACACGCACCCGCTCATCGCCCCAGGCTATGTCGCCGGCCACGCGGGGACGCGTGCCCCCCGCGCATCCATCGGCCGTGGTAGACATTTACCGGCCTGGATCAACACACGGGGGAAGGACGCACCTTGCACATCAGAAGAGGCACGACCCTGGCGCTGGCGGCACTGACCGCCGCGCTGCTCACCGCCGCGACACCGGGCGCCGCCCAGGCAGCCGCTGCGCCGACGGCCACCCCACTGTCGTTGCCGGCGGTGTCCGACGTGGTGTCCGCCGGTGACCGGGTCTTCGTCAGCGGTGGCCCCTCCTCGACCGACGTCGTGGTGGCCAGCGCGACGGGCGCGGTGGTCGGCACCCTGTCCGGCCTGCCCGGCCCCTCCGACCTGCTGCTCAGCGCCGATCGGCAGACCCTCTACGTGGCGCTGCCCACCGCCAACGCCATCGCCGCCTTCGACACCGGCTCACTTGTCGAGTCGGCCCGGTACGACACCGGTGCGGGCGCGTGCCCGTCGTCGCTCGCGCTGACCGGGCGGTACCTGTGGTTCGGGTACGGCTGTGGCGGTTGGGACGGCAACATCGGCCGGATCGACCTGGGCCGCCAACCGGCCCGCGTCACCACGGGCCTGGACACCGGTAGCGGCTTCTACGGCGCTCCGCTGCTGACCGCCGCCAGCCAGAACCGTTCGGTGCTGCTGGCCGGGCAGCCGGGCCTCAGCCCCGCCTCGGTGTACGCGTACGCGATCGGCACCGGGGGCGTGCTGGGCCCGCCGAGCACCAACGACTTCATGGCGATCGGCAGCAACCTGCGCGACATCGCGCTCGACCCCACCGGCACCACCCTCTTCACCGCGTCCGGCGCCCCGTACGAGGTGCAGGCGTTCCCGGTCGCCGCCATCAGCACCCCCTCCGCGACCTACCCCACCGGCGCGTACCCCAATGCTGTCGAGGTGTCGCGTGACGGCACCCGGATCGCCGGCGGAGCGGACGCCTCCTACGACCCGGACGTGTTCGTCTTCCGCCCGGACGGCACCGAGCTGGCCCGCTTCGAGCTGGGCGACGAACTCAGCTCCGGCGCGCTGGCCTGGGCGCCCAACGGGGCCCGGCTCTACGCGGTCTCCTACGACTGGACCGGCGCCCACCCGGTCACCCTGCACGTCCTGCCCGTTCCGGCCGGCTGACCGGCCCGCCGGCCTTCCGGCCGGCACGCGGGGGCCGGGCCGAAAGGTCCGGCCCCCACCCGGAGCACGGGTTCCGTTCCAGCCCGCCGGACGGGGGCACTAGCCTCACCAGAATGAGTCACGGCTTCGAGACGCTCGCCATTCACGCCGGTCAGGACCCTGAGGCCCGCACCGGCGCGGTGATCCCGCCGATCTACCAGACCAGCACGTACGCCCAGGACGCCGTCGGTGCGCCCCGGCTCGGCTACGAGTACAGCCGCTCGGGCAACCCGACCCGTGACGCCCTCCAGGAGTGCCTGGCCGCGCTGGAGGGCGGGCCCGTGGGCCTCGCCTTCGCCAGTGGCCTGGCCGCGGAGGACACCCTGCTGCGGGCGGTCTGCCAGCCGGGCGACCACGTGATCATCCCGGACGACGCGTACGGCGGCACCTACCGGCTCTTCGCCCGGGTCGCCCAGCGCTGGGGCCTGGAGTTCACCCCGGCCAAGGTCTCCGACGCGGCAGCGGTCCGGGCCGCCGTGCAGCCCGGCCGGACGAAGATCGTCTGGGTGGAGACGCCGACGAACCCGCTGCTCGGCATCGCCGACATCGCCGCCCTGGCCGCCGTGGCACACGACGCGGGCGCGCTGCTGGTTGTGGACAACACCTTCGCCTCGCCGTACCTGCAGCAGCCGATCGCCTTCGGCGCGGACGTGGTGGTGCACTCCACCACCAAGTACGTCGGCGGGCACTCCGACGTGGTCGGTGGCGCGCTCGTCGTCGCCGACGCCGGGCTCGGCGAGGAGCTGCGCTACCACCAGAACGCGATGGGCGCGATCAACGGCCCGTTCGACGCCTGGCTCACCCTGCGCGGCATCAAGACCCTCGGGGTACGCATGGACCGGCACTGCGACAACGCCGAGCGGCTCGCCGCGTACCTCGACGGGCACGCCAAGGTGGCCCAGGTGATCTACCCCGGGCTGCCCTCGCACCCCGGTCACGAGGTCGCCGCCAAGCAGATGCGTCGGTTCGGCGGCATGATCTCGTTCCGCGCCTCCGGCGGTGAGGACCACGCCGTCGAGATCTGCAACCGCACGAAGCTCTTCGTGCTCGCCGAGTCGCTCGGCGGCGTGGAATCCCTGATCGAACACCCGGGCCGGATGACACACGCAAGTGCTGCCGGCTCGCCGCTTGAAGTTCCCGGCGATCTCGTGCGACTGTCTGTCGGCATCGAGACGGTCGACGACCTGCTCGCCGATCTGGAGCAGGCGCTGGGCTGACCGCTGGGGAGGATGGCCGTGCAGGACATCATGGCGACCTGGGTCGGGGCGACCGCCAAGCAGATCGCCCGGGGCGTACGCCGGGGCGACGTCTCGGCCACCCAGGTCGTCGCCGACCACCTGGAGTACATCGCCTCGGCCGACCGCGAGCTGGCCGCCTTCCGCGCCGTTCGCGGCGGCGAGGCGATCACCGAGGCCGAGAAGGTCGACGAGCAGGAGGACCTGGCCAACCTCCCCCTGGCCGGGGTGCCGGTGGCGGTCAAGGAGAACACCCCGGTCGCCGGCCTGCCCACCTGGAACGGGTCGGCAGCCGTACGGACCGACGTCGCCGAGGCCGACCACGAGGTGGTGCGTCGGCTGCGCGGCGCCGGCGCGGTGATCCTCGGCGTCACCCGGATGCCGGAGCTGGGGCTGTGGGCACTCACCGACGACGACAGCGCGGTGACCCGCAACCCGTGGGACAACACGCGTACCCCCGGTGGCTCTTCGGGCGGCGCCGCCGCCGCGGTCGCCGCCGGCCTGGTGCCGATCGCGCACGGCAACGACGGGCTCGGCTCGATCCGGATCCCGGCGGCCTGCTGCGGCCTGGTCGGCCTCAAGCCCGGCCGGGGCGTGGTGCCCTGCCAGCTCGGCGCGGACGACTGGTTCGGCCTCACCGAGCACGGCATGTTGACCAGCACCGTCGCGGATGCCGCGGTCGGCTTCTCGGTGCTCGCCGGCCGGCGAGCGGAGAAGCTGGTCCCGCCGCAGCGGCTGCGGGTCGGTGTCTCACTGCGCTCCCCGGTGCGGGGCGTCTCCCCGGACGCGCCCAACCGGGACGCGGTGGCCACCGCAGGCCGGCTGCTCGCCGCCGCCGGGCACGACACCGTGCCGGCCGATCCGGTCTATCCCACGGCCCTGGGCCTGCAGGGCATCGCCACCTGGTTCGCCGCGGCCGCCACCGACGTCCGGGCCGCCGGGCTGGACCGACGCGGCCTCCAGCGCCGTACCCGGCGGCACGTCGCGCTGGGCGAGTGGGCGCAGCGTCGCGGTTACGTCCGGGAGGCCGACCGGGCCGCCTGGCGGCAGCGGTCGGTCGACTTCTTCACCGACCACTCGGTCGACCTGCTGCTCACCCCCGCGCTGGCCAGCGCGCCGCCGGAGGCCGGGCGCTGGTCCGAGCGGTCCTGGCGGGCGAACATGTCGGCCAACATCCGGTACGCCCCGTACGCCGCGCCGTGGAACATCGCCGGCCTGCCGGCGATCGTGGTGCCGGTGGGCCGCCGGCCGGACGGCCTGCCGGTAGCCGTCCAGATCGTCGGCCCGCCCGGCTCGGAGCTGCTGCTGCTCGGCGTGGCCGGTCAGTTCGAGATGGCCGCCCCGTGGCCGCGGCACGCCCCCGGCTACCCCGTCGTCGGAACGGGGTCGCCGGCCACCGCATGATCGTCTACGGTGTCCGCGCAACGTCGCGCGGACCCGGGGGACACCAATGCGCTGCCAGACCTGCGGGGACCCCACGTCCCCCGAGCACAACGACTGCCAGCGCTGCCACACGCCGCTGGGCCAGCCCGCCGTCACGCCGGGCCTGCCGACCTACCGCGTACGCGGGATCGGCCTGGCCGCGAACATCGCCGTCGGCGCGACCGCCGTGCTCTACCTGGTGGTGGCGCTGTCCCCGCTGATCGGGATGGCGATGGCCCGGCAGGCCAGGGCCAACGACGATGCGGACCTGCTGCTCGGCCCGCTGCTCATCGGAGGGCTGCTGTCGCTGCTCATGCTGGTGGCGCAGCTCACCGCCGCCGTACTGGTGATCATCTGGACGTGGCGGACGCGGAAGAACACCGACGCCTTCCCCGGTGCGCTGCCGACGCTCGGGGCCGGTTGGGCGATCGCCGGCTGGCTGGTGCCCTTCGCGAACTTCGTGGTGCCGGCCCGGGTCGTGGCCAACGTGGCGCGGGACAGCCTCTGGCGGCGGTTCACGCCGACGCTCGTGGTCGTCTGGTGGTGTGCCTGGCTGCTGTTCAGCGTCGGCGACCGGGTGAGCAGCCGCCTGGACGATCGGGCGTACGAGCAGCTGCCGGAGACCCCGTCCACCGACGCCGGCTACCAGGCGTACGTCGACTACTACGGCGACTCCCTGCTCCGCAACAGCCTGCCCGCGCTGGGCTGCGCGATCGCCGCGGTGACGCTGATCGTGCTGATCCACCGGATCTCCGCCGCGCAGGAGGCCCGGATCGCCCGCGCCGCCCCGGTGTGGCCGACCGCCCCGGTGTGGCCAGCGGCCCCGGTGTGGCCGGCGACGCCGTGATCCACTCGGGATCGCCGAGGTGGCGGTGTCGGGGCGCGGTTGACACCGCCACCTCGGGGACGTCGAGTGGATCAACCCGGTGTCGCCGCAGGGGAGGCCGGAGCCGGGTGGCACGATCTGGGGCATGACGGAACTGGTCGGCCTCGACGACGTACAGGCTGCGCGGAAACTGCTCGCCGACGTCGTCCGGACCACCCCGCTGGAGCCCTCCCGGCCACTGAGCGCGGCACTGGGCGGCCCGACCTGGCTCAAGTGCGAGAACGTGCAGCGCGCCGGCTCGTACAAGGTCCGCGGCGCGTACGTGCGGATCTCCCGGCTGTCGGCGGCCGAGCGCGAACGGGGCGTGGTCGCGGCGAGCGCCGGTAACCACGCGCAGGGCGTCGCTCTCGCCGCCGGGCTGGTCGGCACGCACGCGACGGTCTTCATGCCGGTCAACGCGCCGCTGCCGAAGGTCGCCGCCACCAAGGGGTACGGCGCGCAGGTCGAACTGGCCGGCAACACGGTCGACGAGTCGCTGGTGGCGGCGCAGACGTACGCCGAGCGCACCGGCGCGGTGCTCATCCACCCGTTCGACCACCGGGACGTGATCGCCGGGCAGGGCACGGTGGCGTTGGAGATCCTCGAACAGTGCCCCGAGGTGCGCACGATCATCACCGGGGTGGGCGGCGGCGGCCTGATCTCCGGCATGGCGGTGGCAGCCAAGGCACTGCGGCCGGACGTCCGCATCATCGGCGTCCAGGCGGCCGGCGCGGCGGCCTTCCCGCCCTCCCTGCTGGCCGGGGAACCGGTCCGGCTGCCCGCCTTCGCCACGATCGCGGACGGCATCGCGGTCGGGCGGCCGGGGGAGATCACGTTCAACCATGTCCGCAAGCTCGTCGACGAGATCGTCACGGTCACGGAGGAGGACATCTCCCGGGCCCTGCTGATGCTGTTGGAGCGCGGCAAGCAGGTCGTCGAGCCGGCCGGGGCGGTCGGCGTGGCCGCGCTCCTGGCCGGCGTGGTGGAGGTGGAGACGCCAGTGGTCGCCGTGCTCTCCGGCGGCAACATCGACCCCCTGCTGATGATGCGGGTGATCGAGCACGGTCTGGCGGCCGCCGGCCGCTACCTGCGGGTGACGGTGCGCTGCTCGGACCGGCCGGGGCAGCTCGCCTCGCTGCTCAGCCAGATCGCCGAGCACCGGGCCAACGTGGTGGACGTGGAACACCAGCGGGCCAATCCGCACCTGGGCCTCGGCGAGGTCGAGGTGGCGCTGTCGGTGGAGACCCGTGGTGTGGAGCACTCCGACACGCTGATCAGCGCGTTGCGAGCCAGTGGCTATCAGGTGGTCTTCGCCGCCGAGGCGTGACACGGGTGGGTGTCACGCCTCGGCGGCGGCACACGTCGAACGGCGCTCAGGTGCCCGGAAAGGCGGCTCGGTGACCGCGGCACGGAGCCGGTGAACGCTCAGCCGGAGAACGGCTCGAAGCTGACCACTGTCACCTTGATGTCGGCGCCGCTCGGGGCCGTGTAGGTGCAGGTCTGCCCGGAACGGCCACCCAGGATCGCCTTGCCGAGCGCCGACTCGGGGCTGTAGACGGTGAGGTCGGTGGTGGCGGCGATCTCCCGGGAGCCGAGCAGGAAGGTCTCGGTGTCGTCGGCGTCGTCGTCGAAGTAGATCGTCACGACCATGCCGGGCGACACCGCGTCCGCCGACGGGGCCTCGCCGACCTTTGCGGTACGCAGCAGTTCCTGCAGGTAGCGGATGCGACCCTCGGCCTTGCCCTGCTCCTCGCGGGCGGCGTGGTAGCCGCCGTTCTCGCGCAGGTCGCCCTCCTCGCGCCGAGCGTTGATCTCGGCTGCGATCGCCGGACGGTTGGCGATGTGCTCGTCGAGCTCGGCCTGGAGGCGGTCGTACGCGTCCTGGGACAGCCAGGTGGCGGGCGCCTCGTTGCCAGTGGACACAGGCGTTCTCCTCAGTTGTGCGTGGCTGGCTGACAGGTGAACTACCAAGTTACCAGTGCGGTACGACACAGCGTGTCGGCGATCACCGTCGGTGTCCGCATCCGGCACTCGCGGTCGACCCGCCGCGACGGGTTGCCCGGGGGCGTTGCGGGATGACGTTTCCGCAGCTCAGGCAGGGGCCCGACAGCGCAGCACCTCGCCGATGAACGGTCGGGCGGAGGTGCTCAGACGGTGCCGGGTGGTGACGTGCCGGTCGCCGGGTGCGGCGCTCACCGTGACGTCCTCGCGGGCCACCTCCACGCCGGCGCGGTCCCGGGCGCGCAGCACGCAGACCGCCGATCCGCCCGGCGGCACGGTCACCCGGAAGTCGACGAACACCTGGCTGTCCGTGATGTCGGTGTACGTGATCACCTGGGCGTCGTAGACGGGGTCGCCGTACTGCCGGTAGAGCCGCAGCGAGATCAGGCTCAGCACCGCCACCAGCACCAGGAGCACCAGCGCCGCCAGCAGCGTACGACGGCGGCCGTTGCCGGGCGCCCGGCGGCGCCCGTAGCGCCCGGCGGGGAAGACCGGCGTGCCCGGCGAAATTGTGGCGTGCGTCTCGGTCACCGGCGGGTATCTCCTGGCGTTGTTGTCGGCGGCATCGGCAAGAATGGCAGAAGCCCATCCTCCCAGCCCGGCCAAACGGCAGGAATGGCAGGTCGGGCCCCGCGGCGCCGACTCGCAGCGGGGCGAGGAGGGTCCCGGCAGGTCAGCCGGTCGAGCCCGGTCGGGTCCACCGGCCGGCACAGACGAGGAGCGCCGAAGTTGGCAGAGCAGCTGCGTCTCATGGCCGTCCACGCGCACCCGGACGACGAGTCGAGCAAGGGTGCGGCGACGATGGCGAAGTACGTCGCCCAGGGGGTGGACGTGCTGGTGGTGACGTGCACCGGCGGCGAGCGCGGCAGCGTGCTCAACCCCAAGCTCGACCGGCCCGACGTCTGGGCCAACATCGCGGAGATCCGGCGTGCCGAGATGGACGCCGCGCGGGCGATCCTCGGTGTCGACCAGGCCTGGCTCGGGTTCGTCGACTCCGGCCTGCCCGAGGGCGACCCGCTGCCGCCGCTGCCCGAGGGTTGCTTCGCCCTCCAGGACGTCGAGGTGGCGGCCGGCCCGCTGGTGCGCCTGATGCGTGAGTTCCGTCCGCACGTCGTGACCACGTACGACGAGGAGGGTGGCTACCCGCACCCCGACCACATCATGTGCCACAAGGTGAGCGTGGCCGCGTTCGAGGCCGCCGGCGACCCGGAGCGCTACCCGGAGCTGGACGCGCCCTGGCAGCCGTTGAAGCTCTACTACGACATCGGCTTCTCCAAGGCCAAGATCATGGCCCTGCACGAGGCAGTGCTCAGCACCGGCGCCGAGTCGCCGTACGTGGACTGGATCAAGCGCTGGGACGAGCGCCCGGACAAGGGCCCTCGTATCACCACCCGGGTGGACTGCGCCGAATACTTCCACGTCCGGGACGACGCGCTGCGCGCCCACGCCACCCAGGTCGACCCGGACGGCTTCTGGTTCCAGGTGCCCATGGAGCTGCAGCAACGTGCCTGGCCGACGGAGGATTTCGAGCTGGCGCGCACGGTGGTGGACAGCCCGCTGCCCGAGTCCGACCTCTTCGCCGGTGTGCGGGAGACGGCGCACGCGGGCTGATTCCGGCCGGGTCTACCCTGGTAGGCAATCGCACATCGGAGGAACGTCATGCTGACCGCTGCCCAGGTGCTCGCGGAGAACAACTTCGGGGACACCCGCACGGGTGGCCTGGCCGGGCCGATGGGTCTCTTCCTCATCCTGCTGCTGGCCGCCGCGACCATCCTGCTGATCCGCAACATGAACGCTCGACTGCGGCGTCTGCCCGACCGGTTTCCCCAGCAGGGGCGGTCGACCGATGCGACCAGGGCCGACGCTTCAGTCGTCGATCCGACAGACGGGACCAGCGCGCATGATTCATCCGCGCACGCTCCCAATGGGCACCAGCAGCAGCGGAACGGGTAGTCCGCGCATGATTCACGCCGAACCGGGTGGTGGACCCCTGTTGCGACCACCCGGTTTGGCTTAGCCTTCCGCCGGGGGGACCAAAAGTCCCCGAGCCGTGCGCGGGAGGGGGCGCCGATGTCCGTCACAGCACCGGCCGCCCGCCGTACCGTCGGTCGGTCGGCTGACGGGGGAGGTCGATGACCTCCGGCGCGGGCGCCGACCCGTTCGACCGGCTCGGGGTGCACGGCATGCCGGCCCGGCTGCTCGTGCTGACGACCGCGGTGACGGTGACGGCTCTGGCAGCCGCCGTGGTCGGTCTGACCCTTCCGGCCGGGCTGCCGTCCGACGATCCGCTCGGTGGACCGGCCCGCTTCGGCATCGCCGTCGCCGTCCTCGCCGTGGCCCAGCTCGCCCGGCTTCGCTTCCGCAGCTCCGCCGGCATGGTCAGCATCACCTGGGGCGAGGCCGCCCTGATCGTCTGCCTCTACCTCGCGCCGGCCGGCTGGCTGCCGTCGGCCACCCTGCTCGGCACCGGGCTGGCCTGGACGGCGCTGTCGCTGCACAGCGACCGCCGTCCGCCGCTGGAGATCGTCCGGATCGCCGCGTCGCTGACCGCCGCGTCGGCGCTGGCCGTGTCCGTGACCACCGCCCTGGGGCATCCGCTGCTCGCCTCGCCGACACCGATGCTGGCGCTGGCCGTGATCGCCGGCTCGGTGACCTACCTCCTGGTGACCGCGTGGCTCGGTGGGGTGACGCTGGGCCTGCGGCACGGGCTGCCCATCGGGCCGCCGCTGCTCGCCGCGCTGCGCGGCAAGCTGCTGATGTTCGTGGGCAACGTGGCGGTCGGCCTGGTCGTGATCGCGCTGCTGGAGCTGGACCCGCGCTGGTTGCTGCTGCTCCCGCCGTTGCTCTGGCTGCTGCAGCAGACCTACCGCTACCGGCTGCGCGCGGACCAGGAACGCCGCACGTGGCGTGCCTTCGCCGAGGCCACGGCGGCCCTCAACCAGCTCGACGAGCGGGGCGTGGCCAGCGCGGCGGTGACCGGCGCGCTGGCGCTGTTCAACGCCGAGCTGGTCGATGTCGACGTGGCCCGGGCCGACGGCAGGTGGCGCCGCTACCGCGGAGACGCCGGCGGCCAGCTGCTCGACCGTGAGGTGGGCCCTCCGGACCGGTCGGAGCCCGACGAGTACGAGTTGGTCCGTCCCCTGTCGGTGGGCGCCGCGCCGGTAGGCCAGCTCCGGGTCCGGTTCCCGCGCTCCGCTCCACCCGCGACCCGGGAACGGGACGCGGTGGCGGCCTTCGGCGACGCGCTCGCCGCAGCCCTGCACGACGCTGCGACCCATCGTGAGCTGCGGCTGGTCACCGCCCGTTCGTCGTACGAGGCGGTGCACGACCCGCTCACAGGGCTGGCGAACCGTACGGCGATGCTCGGCAAGGGCGACCAGTCGCTGCGGCAGCTCGCCCACGACCACCCGGTGGCGTTGCTGCTGCTGGACATCAACCAGTTCAAGGAAGTCAACGACACCCTCGGGCACGCGGCCGGCGACCAGTTGCTGCGGCTGACCGCCAATCGGCTCAGCGCGCTGGCCCGCCCCGGTGACCTGCTCGGCCGGCTCGGCGGCGACGAGTTCGCGCTGCTGCTCACCTCGGTCCCCGTGCTCGGTGACCGGGCCGCGCCGATGGCGCACGCCCTGCGCCAGGCTCGCGAGATCGCCGAGCGGCTGGCCGCGCCGACCGAGGTGGCCGGGGTGCGGATGTCCATCGAGGTCTCCGTCGGGGTGGTGGTCGCCGACGCCGGCACCGCCGACCTGACCGAGCTGCTGCGCCGCGCGGACATCGCGATGTACCAGGCCAAGGAGGGCGGCGGCAGCGTCGCCGCGTACGACAGCACCCGGGACGCGGCCAGCACGGACCAGTTGGCCCTGCTGGCCGAGTTGCGCGAGGCGCTGAAGGTCGACGACCAGTTGGTGCTGGCGTTGCAGCCGGCTGTCGACCTGGCCACCGGCGCTCCCACCGGCGTGGAGGCGCTGATCCGCTGGCAGCACCCCCGGCGCGGCTGGCTGAACCCGGCCGACTTCATCCGCCCGGTGGAGAACAGCGAGCAGCTCGGCACATTCACGCGCTACGTGCTGGACAAGGCCCTCGGCGTGGCCGCGGGCTGGGCCCGCGAGGGGCTGGACGTCCCGATCTCGGTCAACCTCTCCGCGCGCAGTCTGCTGGACCCGCGCCTGCCGGCGGAGATCGCCGACGCGCTGCGCCGACATCAGGTGCCGCCGCACCGGCTGGTCCTGGAGATCACCGAGACGGTGGTGATGAGCGAGCTGGAGATCATCGACGAGGTGCTCGCCACCCTCCGGTCGATGGGTGTGCAGCTCGCGGTGGACGACTTCGGCACCGGCTTCTCCTCGTTGACCTTCCTGACCCGGATCGCCGTGGACGAGTTGAAGGTGGACCGCTCGTTCGTGATCCGGATGGCCGACTCGCCGGAGGCCGCGGCGATCGTCCGGACCACTGTCGGGCTCGCCCACGAGCTGGGGCTGCGGGTCGTCGCCGAGGGGGTGGAGACGGCCGAGCAGCGGCTGGCCCTGGCCGAGCTGGGCTGCACGTCCGCGCAGGGCTACCACTTCTTCAAGCCGATGCCGGCGGACAAGATCGGCGCGGTGCTCGGGTCGCTGCGCGACTCGGCCGAGTCGAACGTCTTCCGCCTGCGCGCCGACGGCGCCTCCTGACCGCCCGGCGCGTCCCGACCGAGGTGGTTATGGTCGTCGGGTGAACCGACTCGCGGACGCCACCAGCCCGTACCTGCTCCAGCACGCCGACAACCCGGTCGACTGGTGGCCGTGGTGCGACGAGGCGTTCGCCGAGGCGAAACGGCGTGACGTCCCGGTGCTCATCTCGGTGGGCTACGCGGCCTGCCACTGGTGCCACGTCATGGCCCACGAGTCGTTCGAGAACGAGCAGGTCGGCGCCCTGATGAACGACAACTTCGTGTCGATCAAGGTGGACCGTGAGGAGCGCCCCGACGTCGACGCCGTCTACATGACCGCCACCCAGGCGATGACCGGGCAGGGCGGCTGGCCGATGACTGTCTTCGCCACCCCGGACGGCACCCCGTTCTTCTGCGGCACCTACTTCCCGCGCCCCAACTTCATTCGGCTGCTCCAGTCGGTCACCACCGCGTGGAAGGACCAGCGGGACGAGGTGCTGCGCCAGGGCGCCGCAGTGGTCAAGGCGATCGGCGGCGCACAGGCCGTGGGCGGCCCCACCGCCCCGCTGGACGCCCCGCTGCTGGATGCCGCGGCGGCCAACCTCGCCGGGGAGTACGACGACACGAACGGCGGGTTCGGGGGCGCCCCGAAGTTTCCGCCGCACATGAACCTGCTCTTCCTGCTGCGCCACCACCAGCGCACCGGTGACCCGCGCAGCCTGGAGATCGTCCGGCACACCGCCGAGGCGATGGCCCGTGGCGGCATCTACGACCAGCTCGCCGGCGGCTTCGCCCGCTACTCGGTGGACGCGCACTGGACCGTGCCGCACTTCGAGAAGATGCTCTACGACAACGCGCTGCTGCTGCGCGTCTACACGCAGCTCTGGCGGCTGACCGGCGACCCGCTGGCCCGTCGGGTCGCCCGGGACACGGCCCGGTTCCTCGCCGACGAGCTGCACCGGCCGGGGGAGGGGTTCGCGTCCGCGCTGGACGCCGATACCGAGGGCGTCGAAGGGCTCACCTACGCCTGGACGCCGGCCCAGCTCGTCGAGGCGCTCGGCGACGAGGACGGCCGGTGGGCCGCCGACCTGTTCACCGTCACCGACGAGGGCACCTTCGAGCACGGCACGAGCGTGCTCCGGCTCGCCCGGGACGTCGACGACGCCGCGCCCGAGGTCCGTACCCGTTGGCAGCGCGTCGTCGGCCAACTGCTCGCGGCCCGCGACACCCGGCCCCAGCCGGCCCGCGACGACAAGGTGGTGGCCGCCTGGAACGGTCTGGCGATCACCGCGATCTGCGAGTTCCAGCAGGTCGCCGCGCTGTACGCGTCGCCGCAGGACGAGGACGCCAACCTGATGGAGGGCGTCACCATCGTCGCCGACGGCGCGATGCGCAACGCCGCCGAGCACCTGGCCGCCGTGCACCTGGTCGACGGCCGGCTGCGCCGGGTCTCGCGCGACGGCAGGGTCGGCGAGCCGGCCGGGGTGCTGGAGGACTACGGCTGCGTGGCCGAGGCGTTCTGCGCGCTGCACCAGCTCACCGGCGAGGGTCGCTGGCTCAGCCTGGCCGGTCAACTGCTGGACACCGCGCTGGAGCACTTCGCCGCGCCCGGGGGCGCCTACTACGACACGGCCGACGACGCGGAGCAGCTGGTCGCCCGGCCCGCCGATCCGACCGACAACGCCACCCCGTCCGGTCGCTCGGCGCTGATCGCCGGCCTCGTGTCGTACGCCGCGCTGACCGGGGAGACGCGCTACTCCGAGGCGGCCGGAGCCGCGCTCGCCACCGTGGCGCCGATCGTCGGGCGGCACGCCCGGTTCGCCGGGTACGCGACAATGGTCGGCGAGGCGCTGCTCTCCGGGCCGTACGAGATCGCTGTGGCGACCGAGGACCCGGCCGGCGACCCGTTGGTGGCCGCGGCCCGGCGGCACGCCCCGCCCGGAGCGGTGGTGGTCGCCGGTCGCCCGGACCAGCCCGGGGTGCCGCTGCTCGCCGACCGGCCGCTGGTCGACGGGCGGTCCGCCGCGTACGTCTGCCGGGGTTTCGTCTGCCAGCGGCCGGTCACCTCGGTCGAGGACCTGGTCGCCGAGCTGGGGTGAGCCGTAGCGCCCGGTAGTTGCCGGCGCTGGGTGCGGGACGGCCGGTGCGGCCTTGTCGGGGTGGGTCACCGGCCCTGCGCATCGGCACGTCGGCCGCCCGGATAGGCTGGCCGCGCTATGGATTCCCGTACCGGTCTGCCTGTTGTCGGCATGGTGGGTGGCGGCCAGCTGGCCCGGATGACCCACCAGGCCGCGATCGCCCTCGGCCAGTCACTGCGTGTGCTCGCGAGCGCCCCCGACGACGGCGCGGCGCTTGTCGCCGCCGACGTCCAGTACGGCGACCACACCGATCTGGCCGCCCTGCGCACCTTCGCCAAGGGCTGTGACGTGGTCACCTTCGACCACGAGCACGTGCCCAACGAGCACATCCGCACCCTGACGGCCGAAGGGGTGACCCTGTACCCGCCGGCGGACGCGTTGCTGCACGCCCAGGACAAGCAGGTGATGCGGGAACGCCTTACCGAGCTGGGCGCTCCCAACCCCGCCTGGCGGCCGGTCGGTGAGCCCGCCGACCTGGTCGGCTTCGGTGCGCAGGTCGGCTGGCCGGTGGTGCTCAAGGCAGCCCGGGGCGGCTACGACGGCCGGGGTGTCTGGATGGTGGACGACGCCACCCAGGCCACCGAGCTGGCGACCACGCTGCTCGCCGGAGGCACCCGGCTGATCGTCGAGGAGCGGGTGCCGCTGCGTCGCGAGCTCGCCGTGCAGGTGGCCCGCTCGCCGTTCGGGCAGGTGGCCGCGTACCCGGTCGTCGAGACGGTCCAGCGTGACGGCATCAACGTCGAGGTGCTGGCCCCGGCGCCCGGCCTGGACGAGGAGTTGGCAGTCGCCGCTCAGCAGCTCGCCATCGACCTGGCCACCGCGCTCGGCGTGGTCGGCCTGCTGGCCGTGGAGCTGTTCGAGGTGCGCGACGACGCGGGCCGGCCGGCGATCGTGGTCAACGAGCTGGCCATGCGGCCGCACAACTCAGGGCACTGGACCATCGAGGGCGCCCGGACCTCCCAGTTCGAGCAGCACCTGCGGGCGGTGCTGGACTACCCGATGGGTGACACGGCGCTGACCGCGCCAGTGGTCGTGATGGCGAACGTCCTGGGCGGCGAGCCGGGCGGGATCTCGATCGACGAGCGGCTGCACCACCTCTTCGCCGCCGAGCCGGGCGCCAAGGTGCACCTCTACGGCAAGCAGGTACGCCCCGGCCGCAAGATCGGGCACGTCACGGTGCTCGGCGACGACCTGGACGACGTACGGGCGCGGGCGGCGCGGGCCGCGCGCTGGATCCGCGAGGGGCACGAGTGACCCGGGCGGCCGCGAACCAAGGAGGACCCCGGTGACCACAGTCGGACTGATCATGGGCAGCGACTCGGACTGGCCCACGATGCGGGCCGCCGCCGAGGTGCTGGACGACTTCGAGGTGTCGTACGAGGTGCGGGTCATCTCGGCACACCGGACCCCGGTCGCGATGATCGACTATGGTCGCGACGCCGTCGACCGGGGGCTCAAGGTGATCATCGCCGGTGCCGGTGGCGCCGCAGCCCTGCCGGGCATGGTCGCCTCGGTGACGCCGCTGCCGGTGATCGGCGTGCCGGTGCCGTTGAAGCACCTCGACGGGATGGACTCGCTGCTGTCCATCGTGCAGATGCCGGCGGGGATTCCGGTGGCCACCGTGTCGATCGGCAACGCCCGCAACGCCGGCCTGCTGGCCGTCCGGATCCTCGGCGCGTCCGACGAGGCGCTGCGCTCCCGGATGGCGAAATACCAGCAGGACCTGGAGCAGCTCATCAAGACCAAGGACGCAGCCCTCCAAGCCACCCTCCCGTAACCCCTCCCACGCCTCCCTCCTCCGCGATCTTGCACTTTCGGTCGTGGTAACGCGGCATTTGTCCCTCTATGCGGCGACAGAAAGTGCAAGATCGCGGGGGCAGGCGCGCGAACCCTGCCGTGACCCTCCGATTCATCTCATGCCGCGGAGCGCGGTCTGGAGGCGTTCCTGGGCGCGGCGGCGGCGTTCGTTGCTCGCCCCGAGGACGAGCAGCAGGAGCCCCACGGGGATCAGCGCCAGCCACGGGCCGAGGCTGAACAACGCGTGGATCGCGGCGATCGCGGTGACCGACGCGCCGACGATCACCGGGGCCTGCTGCCGGCTGGACGAGCCGAAGATCAGCACCGCGACCGCGCCGAGCAGCAGCAGCATCTGCCGCAACGTGCTGGAATCGGTGGCCAGCACGATCGCCAGCGTCGGCAGGAACGCGGCGACCAACGCCGGCCCGTACGCCACCCAGCTGCTCAGATCGGGTCGGTGCCGTAGTTCGAGCACACCGACCAGCAGGGCCAGCGCGGCGAACGGCAGCGTGTACGCCTCGGGCAGCGCCACGTCGGCGACGCGCATCAGGATCCACCAGGCGGTGATCTCGCAGAACACCACAGCCCAGAAGAGGATCCGGCGTTCCACCGGCCGCCGGCCGGGACGGGTCGCCGCCACGCCGAGCACCGCTCCCCAGGCGGCCAGCAAAGCGGCGATGTGCCGGGGGGAGTCGAAGGCGAGCGCCAGCGCGATCAGGGCCGCCGCGTACCCGCTCCACTGCACGGTGGCGGCCTCGCGCTGCGCCTCGGGGCGACGCAGTCGGGGCAGGGTCGCGGCGAACACCTGGAGGACCGCTCCGACGGCGAGCACCCCGAACGCGGACCACACCGCCGCCAGCCCGACGATCAGGCCGGCGGTGAGCACGAAGAGCTGGGCCAACAGCGAGGCGAAGAGCCAGCCGAGGATGCGCGCCCGCTGGGTGGTGCCGAACAGGGCCGCCACCACGCCCACGCCTACCGCGCCACCGAGGGTGAACAGGGTCAGTTGCCGGTCGGCCAGGCTGCCGGCCAGGCCGGCGCCACCGGCGGCCAGGCCGATGGCGAAGACCAGCACCCGGGCCAGCCGCAGCGACCGGGCCGGCTCGACGAGGGGCGGTGGCGGGGTCAGGGCGAGGCCGAGCATCGAGATGGTGAAGACGGAGAGCGCCGCGAGGGTGCTCGCCGGCCACCCGCTGCCCAGCGCGATGGGCGCGATCAGCAGCGTGACGGCGGCGCCGGGCAGCACCACTGGTACGGCACGGGACCGTCGTCCGCCGCTGAATCCGGTGGCGGCGAGGGCGGCCGTCGCGGTGAGCAGCAGCGCGGTCAGCACGTGGGTCGGGTTGACCACGTCCGACGGCGGCGTGAGCAGCTCCGGCGGCGGACCCTGCCAGATCCGGCTCAACGTGCGGTGCGGCTCGACGAGGGCGACGACCAGGGCCGGCGCGATCGACGCGAGCGCCAGGGCGGTCGGCAGCGCGGCGGCCGCGAGCGCGCCGGCCGATGGGCTGACCCGCCACCGCCGCCGGTCCGGGTCGTCCGGCAGTCGCCGCAGCGCGCCGTCGAGGAGCACCGCCCAGCGGCGGACCGGCTGGGCGGAACCGGTGGGCGGCACGGTCGCCGCGCGGATCAGCTCGGCGAGGACACCGAGCAGTGCGGCGGCGGCCGCGTAGACCCCGGCCGGGAGCCCGGTGGGGATGGCGGCGAGTGCGCTGATGCTGGCACCGCCGACCACTGCCACGCTGACCCAGGGCAGGTACTGCGGAACGTGTCGGCGTACCGCGGCGACGCCGGCCAGACCGAGGCTGGACGCGGCAAGCGCGGCGGTCAGCACCACCTGTGCCGAGTGCTGGAACTCGACGGCCAGCGCCGCCACCGCGCCGGGCAGCGCGAGCAGCGCCGCACCGGCCGCCGCGCCACCGATCTGCACCAGGTGCGGCGGCATGCCCTCGGTCTCCAGGTCGGTCACCTGCGGGCCGGCCAGGACGCGCGCCAGCGCGGCCACCACGATGCCGATCAGCGCGATGCTGCCCAACGCCAGCGCGGTGGTCCACGGGCGGACCAGGCCGGCGCCGGCCCCGTGCAGCGCGACCACCCCGGCCACGGTGGCCCGGGACAGCCCGGCCCGGGCCTCCTCGCTGGCCACCGCCGCCATGCCGTAGATGGTGGCGACCATGGCCCCGACGAGCACCGGCGACCACCAGGGCAGGTCGAACGCGGCAGGTGCGCCGATCGTGGCGAGCACCACGGCCACCCCGGACGCGTCCCACCGCCAGGGCGGCGGGAGCAGAACTCCGGCGGCGACGGCCAACAGCACCAGTGCGATCGGCGCCTGCCAGGTCGCACCGCCGGTCGGCGCGGCCGGCCAGCCGCTCAGGTCGCCGTCCCAGATCGGCCCGGGGGTGGCCAGCACACCGACCCCACCGCGCAGCGCCGTCCAGCCGGCCAGCACCCCGATGAGCAGGCCGCCGACGGCGATGCCGAGGACGGGGCCGCGTCGCCACTCCTCGGGCATGGCGCGGGCGCCGACGGCCACCACCAGGACCAGGCCGGCGGCCACCGCCAGTTGCCCACCCGGCGCGAGGACCGCGGCGATCCGCACCATCGTGGCGATCAGGGCGGTGGTCACCGCCGCGGCGGCCAGGTCCGAACCGTCCAGGGTGAGATCCGAGCGGCGGCCGGCGTCGATCGACGGGGCCAGGAAGAGCAGCACCGCGGCGACCAGCAGCAGCGCCCCGACCCAGGCGTCGGCGACCGTGGCACCGGGTGCGCCGAAGGCGGCGGCGGTGACGACGAGCGCGCCAAGCCCGGTGCCGACCGACAGGGGCGCCGGGATGCGCCGCTGCGAGACCTGCACCATGGCGGCGTACCCGAGGGTCACACAGACGGCCAGGAAACTCGCCGCCAGCACCGGGACGGTCGCCTCGCGGAGGCTGGCCGGGGTGGGGGTCTCGTCGACGGGCATGGTGGCGGCCACGAACGCGGCCACCGCCCCGGGCAGCGCGAAGGCCGCCCCTCCGGAGGCCCAGTCCGTGACCGTGTCGGCGGCGGCCGACGCGATCCGGACCCGGGGCGCCAGCGCGACCAGCGCGCCGGCCGCGAAGAGGGTGAGCAGGACGGCGGCGGTGAGCGCGGGTCGGGACAGCCCGGCGCCCGCGGCGAACAGGCCCACCACGGCCGCGCCGACGGCGTGGGCCAGGGCGGCCCGGGTGGTACGCGCGGAGAGGCCGATGACCCCGATGCCGATCGCGGTGACCACCATCGGCCAGGGCGCCGAGGCCCAGCCGAGGCCGAACGACGCCGGTACGGCCAGCGCCGTCAGCGCCGCACCGGCGACCGCGAACTCGCGGCGGATCTCCGGTGGCAGGGCCACCACCGCGGCGATGGTGAGCAGGAACGCTGCGGCGGCGAGCTGCCACGTGGTCGGGCCGACGGAGGCGGCCAGTTCGGTGGCGTACCTGTCGAGGTCGGCGTCCCAGGCGGGCAGTGCCGCCCGGACGGGGGCGACCCCGGCGCGCAGTGCTCCCCCGGCGACCACGAGTCCGCTGACGGTGAGGGCGACAGCCGAGGCGATCTGCGGGCCGCGTCGGGCCGTCTCGGGGACCGCGCGGACCGCCAGCCCGGTCACCGTGATCACCGCCGCGATCAACAGCAACGACTGACCGGGCAGGGCCACCGAGACGATCCGGCCGAACGCGCCGATCACGGCCAGGGTGACGATGCCGGCCGCCACGTCGGGCAGCGGTGGGCGGCGCAGCACCAGCGCGCCGGCCAGCCCGACGGCGGCCGCCAGCAGGAGCACCAGCCCGGCGCCGGTCGCCGTCGGCACGGCCTCCGCCCGCAGCAGGGCGGTGACCGCGTACGCCAGGGCGACCGCGACGGCCACCGCGTGCAGCGACCAGGTCAGCTCGCGCAGCCCGGGCACCGGGCGGGCGGGTCGGGCGTCGACGGTGCCCACGCCAGCATCGATCAGTTCGCCGGCCTCCTCCGGGTCGGCCTCCGGTCGGGCCTCGGCGTCACGTTGCCGGGGCGCCGCCGATCCGCTGGCGGGGCTCGGCAGGTCCTGCCGGACGGGGCGCTCCACCACGATCGGCGAGCGGGCCAGCCAGAGGTCGAGAAGGGCCACCAGGGTCAGCACCAGCGCCCAGCCGCCCGGCCCGGTGATCCGGTCGTACGCGAGCAGCGGCAGCACCGGCTGCGCGGCGACCACTGTCGCGAAGCGGGGCGCGCGCAGCCCGGTCCAGGCGGCGTACCCGACGGACACGGCGGCGGTGGCCGCGAAGATCAGACCGGCGAAGACGGCGCCGGAGGTGGCGCCGTCGTCGATCCGGTCCACCGCCCACAGCGCGTACCCGGCCAGCGGCACGAGCAGCAGACCCACCGCGGAGATCGTCTCCGCGGTGGAGGTGAGCCCGCGCCGGGCCAGCGCCGGCGGCGCGAGCAGCATCAGCACCGTGGCGACCAGCAGGACGCCGAGGCGGGCCAGCGCGTCCATCGAACTCGTCGCCACCGCGGCGAAGACCACCGCGGCCACGGCGAGCAGCAGCGCGCCCAACCCGAGAGGGATGTTCTGCACCTCCCGCGAGGACGCCTCCGGCGGGTGCTCGGGGTCGTCGGCGTCCAGCCAGGACGCCCTTGGCGGGGGCGGCGGCGGATCTTCCGGGCTGGGCGGGGTGCCCTGGCGCGGGACCCGGGGCGGGGCGCCGGTGGTGGCCGTGGGCGGGCGGCGACCCGGTCGGCGGCGCAGCACCCGGCGGGGCCGGGTGGCCTGCTTGATCCGCTCCTCACCGGCGTGGGCGAGGATGTCCCGTTGGAAGAGCGCGGCCTGCATCTTGGCGGCGATCTGCCGCTGTTCGCGGGCGATGGCGGCGTCGCGCGCCTTCATCTCCGCGATCGAGCGCTCGATGTCCGCCAGATGCTCGACCCACTGGGGCTGGTCGGCCCCACAGTGCGGACACTGCACGGCCGGCTTGATCTCCCGACCGCACGAGGAGCATTGAAAGGTCGCCACGACACCCCTCCACCCGCACTGTGGACTCCCACTGTCGCAGCATGCCCAAAGCTGGCGCGGATTTCGACACTTGTCGGCGGGTCCGGGGCAAACAACATCACCGGCCGGCCGCGCAGGGGTGCGTCGCGACCGGCCGGTGAGTGGCGAAACGTCAGGGGCGGCCCATGCCCCGGTACTCCCAGCCGGCCTGGGTCCACAGTGCCGAGTCGAGGCAGTTGCGCCCGTCGACGACCTTGCGGCCGGCGACCAGCTCACCCAGGGCGACCGGGTCGGCGTTGCGGAAGTCCGCCCACTCGGTGAGGACGCAGACCAGGTCGGCGTCGGCGACGGCCTCGTTGATGCCGGCCTCGTAGGTCAGTTCGGGCACCGCGCGGCGGGCGTTCTCGGCGCCCTGCGGGTCGTACACGTGCACGTCGGCGCCGGCCTTCTGCAACAGCGCGGCGACGGCGAGCGCCGGGGCGTCGCGGACGTCGTCGGTGTTGGGCTTGAAGGTGGCGCCCAGCACGGCGATGCGGGTGCCGGAGAAGTCCGGGCCGGCCGGCCCGGAGCGCCGGCCGAGCAGATCCGCCGCGAGCTGGAGGACACGGGTCCGCCGGCGCAGGTTGATCAGGTCGACCTCGTGCAGGAAGCGCAGTGCCTCGCCCGCGCCCAGCTCCTGCGCGCGGGCCTGGAAGGCGCGGATGTCCTTGGGCAGGCAGGCGCCACCGAAGCCGAGCCCGGCCTGGAGGAACCGGTTGCCGATCCGGGGGTCGTACCCGATCGCGCGGGCCAGCTGGGTGACGTCGCCGCCGCTGGCCTCGCAGACCTCGGCCATGGCGTTGATGAAGGAGATCTTCGTGGCCAGGAACGCGTTCGCCGCGACCTTGACCAGCTCGGCCGTCGCGAAGTCGGTGACCACCAGCGGCACCTCGCGGTCCTCGGTGGCGGCCAGGTCGAAGACGCCCTTGTGCGCGGCGTAGAGCATGCCGTTGGCCCACTCGCTCTTCACGCCGACCACGATCCGGTTGGGGCGCAGCACGTCGTCGACGGCGAAGCCCTCCTGGAGGAACTCGGGGCTCCACGCCACCTCGACCTCCAGGTCGCCGGGGGTGTGCTTGCCGACCAGCTGCTCGACCCAGTCGGCGGTGCCCACCGGCACGGTGGACTTGCCGACGATCAGCGCCTTGCGGGTCAGGTGCTGCGCGAGGCTGGTCACCGACGCCTCGACGTACGACAGGTCGGCGCCCATCCCGTCGGCCCGCTGGGGGGTGCCGACGCAGATGAAGTGCACGTCGCCGAACTCGGCGGTCTCGGCGATGTCGGTCGAGAACCGCAGCCGGCCGGCGGCCAGGTTGCGCTTGAGCAGCTCGTCCAGGCCGGGCTCGTGGATCGGCACCTCGCCGGCGTTCAGCTTCGCGATCTTGTCCGCGTCGACGTCGAACCCGAGCACCTCGTACCCGAGTTCCGCGTAGCAGATGGCGTACGTCGCACCGAGGTAGCCGGTTCCCAGAAACGTCACCCGCGGCCGAGGTGCACCTGAAGGCGGCGTCACCGCGGCGATGGCGGGGGTCGGCTGGATGGTGGGGTAGGGGATCGTCACGCCTGTCTTCTCCGCTCGCACTGGCGGCGCGTCGTCGCGTCGCATTCTGCTGCGGCGCCTGACGGGGCACCGGAGGGTGGCTCACTGTCTGTCTCTCATCATCGCCCAGCGGCGCGGGTGCTCCGTCATGCCCATACCTACGCGCCGGTAACATCACCTGAACTGCAGTCGCTATCCTTCAGTCTGCGCGGTCGGCGGTCAGGGGAGGCCACAGACTGCGCATGATAGCGGTGAAGGGGAGGGGCCGACATGGCCGCAGGGGAGTCGTTCGACGTCTACCGGTTGCCCGAGGAGCACGAGGCGATCCGGGAGGCGGTCCGTGAGGTCTGTACCGCCAAGGTGGCTCCGCACGCCGCCGAGGCCGACGAGACCGGGGAGTTTCCGAAGGCGTCCTACGACGCGCTGCGGGCAGCCGACTTCCACGCGCCGCACATTCCCGAGGAGTACGGGGGCGCGGGCGCGGACGCGCTGGCCACCGCCATCGTGATCGAGGAGGTGGCGCGCGCCTGCGCGTCCTCCTCCCTGATCCCGGCGGTCAACAAACTCGGCACGATGCCGCTGCTGTTGTCCGGTTCCGAGGAGATCAAGCGCCGCTACCTGACCCCGGTCGCGGCGGGCGACGCCATGTTCTCGTACTGCCTCTCGGAGCCCGAGGCGGGCAGCGACGCGGCGTCGATGACGACCCGGGCGGTGCGTGACGGGGATCACTGGGTGCTCAACGGCGTGAAGCGCTGGATCACCAACGCCGGCGTCTCCGAGTTCCACACCGTCTTCGCCGTCACCGACCCCGCCTCCCGGTCCCGGGGCATCTCGGCCTTCGTGGTCGAGAAGTCCGATGCCGGGGTGAGCTTCGGCGCTCCGGAGAAGAAGCTGGGGATCAAGGGCTCGCCGACCCGTGAGGTCTACCTGGACAACGTGCGGATCCCCGCCGATCGGATGATCGGCGCGGAGGGCACCGGCTTCGCCACGGCCATGAAGACCCTCGACCACACCCGGGTGACCATCGCCGCGCAGGCCGTCGGGATCGCGCAGGGCGCGCTCGACTACGCCAAGGGGTACGTCGCCGAGCGCCGCCAGTTCGGCAAGGCGGTCGCCGAGTTCCAGGGCATCCAGTTCATGCTCGCCGACATGGGCATGAAGCTGGAGGCTGCCCGGCAGCTCACGTACGCCGCCGCCGGCAAGTCCGAGCGGGGCGACGCCGACCTGACCTACTTCGGCGCGGCGGCGAAGTGCTTCGCCTCCGACGCCGCCATGGAGATCACCACCGACGCGGTGCAGCTGCTCGGCGGCTACGGCTACACCCGCGACTACCCGGTCGAGCGGATGATGCGCGACGCCAAGATCACCCAGATCTACGAGGGCACCAACCAGGTGCAGCGGATCGTCATGGCGCGGCAGCTGCTCAAGGGCTGATTCCGAGCTTTTCTGGCAGCTCTGCCTGGCGGGACACCTCTGGTCCCCCAGAACGCTTCTCCTCGGCGTTCTGGGGGATTCCTGCTGTGTCAGGTCGGGGTTCCGGGTGTGTCGCGGGTAGGGCCCACCCCACCAGCGTCTTCCCGCTCACCGGCTGTCATCCGGAAAGGCCGCTTCATAGGGTCACAGGACAGTCACCGAACACGATTGCTGTCCGTTCCGGAGGTTGTCACGTGAGCCACTCCATCAAGGACCCACCCGTCGGGAGTCGCGCGTCGTCCGGGACGCTCTCCCGGATCGTCGACGTCGACGCGTTGCGCGCCGTGGCGCTGCTCCTCATCCTGATCGTCAACATCGCCTTCTTCGCCTCCGGCTATCCCTTCCAGCTGGTCCCGGATCCCGCGTACGACTCGTGGGGCGACCAGGCGGTGCTGTGGCTGGTCGAGCTGCTGTTCACGATGAAGGCGTACCTGCTCTTCTCCTTCCTGTTCGGCTACAGCTTCACGCTCCAGCTCGATTCCGCCGCGCGACGGGGCGTCGACGTCGTCCCACGGTTCCGGCGACGGCTGGTCGGGCTCTTCGTGCTCGGCATCCTGCACGCGGTGCTGCTGTTCCAGGGCGACATCCTGACCGCGTACGCGTTGCTCGGTCTGGTCCTGCTCGCCATGCGGGGAGTCCGCGTCAGGACCGCGCTGCGCGTCGCCGTACTGCTGACCGGCGGGATCGGCTTCCTCCTCGCGCTCGCCGCCACGGGCGGGACCCAGCTGGTCACCGATCCGTCGACGGCGCTGGCGGCGGGGCAGCGGTCCACCGAGGCGCTACAGGGTGGGTTCGGCTCGGTGATCAGCGAGCACGTACGCCAGCTGCCGGCGATGCTCGGCACGCTCCTCGTGCAGGGGCCGCTCGCACTCTCGGCCTTCCTCTTCGGTTACGCGGCCGGTCGGCGCCGGCTGCTCACCGACATCGCCGGGAACCGGCAGCTCCTGCGCCGGGTGCAGCAGCTGGGCTATCCGATCGGCCTGGCCGGTGCGGTGATCTTCGCGGCGGGCGGGGGCACCGCGAACCTGACCGGGCTGACGGCGGGCGTGCTCACCGCGCCGCTGCTCGCGGCCGCGTACGCCGCCACCCTGCTCCAGTTCTTCCAGACCGGGCGGGGTCGGCGGGTCGCCGCCGTGCTCGCGCCGGCCGGGCGGATGTCCCTGTCGAACTACCTGGGCCAGTCGCTGCTCTGCGTGCTGGTCTTCACCGGCGTCGGGCTGGGCCTCGCCGGTGCCGTCGCGCCCCCGGTCGTCGTCCTCATCGCGGTCGCGATCTACTGCCTGCAGCTCGCCGGCAGCGCGGCGTGGATGGCCCGGTTCCGGTACGGGCCGCTGGAGTGGCTGTTGCGGGCCTGGACCGAGCAGCGCTGGCCGCGGCTGCGGGCCGTGGACCCGGCATAGGGCGGTGGCCGCCGATCTTTCCCAGCTGTGACCGCAGCTCACAGCTGGGGCGGCCGGACGGAACCGCGTGACTCCCCACACACAGGGAACGTCGTACACGGCCGAGGTGTTGTCGACCCGGGAGAATCATCCCGGGTCATCGCCCACCCGGCCAACCCCACCACGGCCCCTGAGTCGTCACGTCCACGCCGCCCACCGCCGGGCATCCCCGCCGCGTCCACGCGGTCCCGGTGACGCCCCGCGCCGCCGCTCGTGACGACGCGCCGGCTTCCGCAGAGAGATCGAGATGATGAAGCAGCTGGTGGACAAGACCGCCCCCGAGCAGGATGTGCTGCCCGGCGACCTGATGACCAACCGCCAGCGGGCCCGGCTCGTGCTGGTGCTCGGCGCGTTGATCGCGATCGGGCCGTTGACCATCGACATGTACCTGCCGGCGCTGCCCGCCATCACGGCCGGCCTGCAGACCACCGAGACCGCCGTGCAGTTGACCCTGACCGGCACGCTGATCGGCCTCGCGCTGGGCCAGTTGCTGATCGGGCCGCTCTCCGACGTGGTCGGGCGGCGTCTGCCGCTGCTCGCCGGGCTCGCCGCGCACATCGTGGCCTCCGTGCTGTGCGTCTTCGCGCCCAACATCGCCGTGCTCGGCGCGCTGCGCGTCCTGCAGGGCCTCGGCGTGGCGGCCGCCACCGTGGTCGCCACGGCCGTCGTGCGCGACCTGTTCAGCGGCGCCTCGTTCGCGCGGATCTTCTCGCGCCTGATGCTGGTGATGGGGCTGGCGCCGATCCTCGCGCCGACGCTCGGCAGCGGGCTGCTGCGGTGGACCGAGTGGCGGGGCGTCTTCGCGGCGCTGGCGGTGCTGGGCGCGCTGCTGATCGTCGTCGCGGCGTTGCAGCTTCCGGAGACCCTCGCGGTGGCCCGCCGCCGACACGGCGGGGTGGCGGCGACCCTGCGCGACTACCGGGCGCTGCTCAACGACCGGGCCTTCGTCGGTCTGGTGCTGGTCGCCGGACTGGCCATGGCGTCGCTGTTCGCGTACGTCTCGGGGTCGTCGTTCGTGCTCCAGCGGGAGTACGGCCTCGACGAGCAGCAGTTCGGCCTGGCCTTCGGCGCCGGCGCCGTGGGCCTGATCGGCGCCACCCAGTTCAACGTCCGGCTGCTGCGGCGCTACACCCCGCAGCAGATCCTCGTCAGCGCGCTGATCGCCGGAACGGCCGCCGGGCTGCTGCTGATCGCGTTCGCGGCCACCGGCTTCGGTGGCCTCGGCACCCTGCTCGCGTCGCTGTGGCTCGTGCTGGCCGCGGCGGGCCTGGCCCTGCCGAACGCCCCGGCGCTGGCGATGAGCCGGCACAGCGAGGCCGCCGGCACGGCCGCGGCGCTGCTCGGGGCCGTGCAGTTCGGCGTCGGCGCGGTGTCGGCGCCCCTGGCCGGCCTGTTCGGCACGGGGAGCGTACCGATGGCGGTCGTCATCGCGGGCGGCATGGCCGCGGCGCTGGCGGTCATGCTCCTGGTCGTGCCCCGCGCCGCCCTCGGCGCGGTCGACCCGGACCTGGCCGTCGCCGTGCACTAGCGCAGCCCGCGCAGCGGGTCTGGTCGGGCGGGCCGGGCCTCCCGGCCCGCCCGACGGTCAACGGATCTCGGTGGTGTCCTCGGGGCGGGACTGGCCGCGCGGCGGGGCGGACCACGGTGATTCGCCACCCACCCGGCGGGGCAGCGGTTCGGTCGGCGTCGGGTCGGCCGGGTAACCCAGGGTCAGCGGGGCGGTGTCGCGCTCGGCCGGCTCGGGCGACGGCCAGTCGGTGAGGGTGAAGTCGTCGCCGCGCGGGCCGTCCGCCGGCGCCGGCGTCAGGGCCGGCGCGGTCGCGGCCTGCGGCCACTGCCGCCAGCGTTGGCCGCTGAACGTCGCCATGAGCAGCAGCAGGCCGATCAGGAAGAGCGTGCCGTTCTCCACCGGCAGCCGCAGCGGCAGCGGGTCACCGAACACCTTCCACCCCTGCGGGATCGCGTCGCGCACCTCGAACGGCGCCACGAACATCCCGACGTACGGGGTGACCAGCAGCAGCCCGGCCACCACCGGGCCCGCCGGTGAGAAGCGCAGTGTGCCGAGCAGCCCGAGCAGGACACCGCCGACGCCGAGGTACACGGCCGGTTCGATCAGGTTGGCGGTGTTGAAGGTGCCGATCTCCACCCAGCGGTCGACCGTCCGGGTCGACCCGTCCTGCCCGAGTGTGACAAGCGCCCACGTGATGGGTGCCACCACCAACCCGGCGAGGAAGCTCCAGAGATGTCGCATCCGCGCACCGTACCGTTTCCGGCATGACCGAGCACCTCTCCGCCGCTCCGACCGGCAAGCCGACGTCGTACTCCCGCGTCACCCTCAGCAAGATCATGACTGCGGTGGACGTGAACCTCTACGGAACCGTCCACGGCGGGGTCCTGATGAAGTTCGTCGACGACGTGGCGGGCGCCGCCGCCGCCCGGCACAGCGGCGGGACGGCGGTCACCGCGGCGATCGACGAGATCGTCTTCTCCGAGGCCGTCCGGGTCGGTGACCTGGTGCACGCGCACGCCCAGGTGAACTGGACCGGACAGACGTCGATGGAGGTGGGCGTGCGGGTGGTCGCCGAGCGGTGGGACTCGGCCGAGGACGCCCCGGTGCGGGTGGCCACGGCGTACCTGGTCTTCGTCGGCGTGGACGTCGGCGGTGCGCCGCGCACGGTCCGTCCGGTGCTGCCGGAGACGCCGGAGGACGAGCGCCGGTTCAAGGAGGCGGAGATCCGCCGTGCGCACCGCCTGGCCCGCCGCCGGGCCATCCAGGCGCACCGGGCGGGCTGAACCACATGGGTGGGTGGGCTGGAGTGTGGGCCGGGCACGCGTCGATAGGCGTACCCGGTGCGCAGAATGGCGCTTCGAGGTAGGGCAAGATGGCGCCACGGCCCATTCACAGTGTCGTGCGGGGCCAGGGGAGGGTGGAGCAGTGGGTGACGTGCTGTGGACGCCGCCGGCGGACGTGCTGGAGCGGTCCCGGATCGGCGACTACCTGCGCTGGCTGGCCGAGCACCGCGGGCTGGACTTCGCCGACTACGACGCCCTGTGGCGGTGGTCGGTCACCGACCTGGACGCGTTCTGGCGCTCGATCTGGGACCACTTCGAGGTGATCGCGCACACCCCGCCGACCGCAACCCTGGCCGAGCGGGGGATGCCCGGGGCGCGCTGGTTCCCGGGCGCCACCCTCAACTACGCCGAGAACGTGCTGCGGATGCCGGGCCGCGCCGACGACGACCCCGTGGTCATCGCGCACGGCCAGACCCGCGAGCCGGTCACCCTCACCGCCGGGGAGCTGCGCGAGCAGGTCCGCCGGGTGTCGGCCGGTCTGCGCCGGCTCGGCGTCACCGCCGGGGACCGGGTGGCGGCGTACGCCCCCAACATTCCCGAGACGTACGTCCTGCTGCTGGCCACCGCCAGCCTCGGGGCCATCTTCTCGTCCTGCGCGCCGGAGTTCGGCACGCGCAGCGTCACCGACCGGTGGCAGCAGATCGAGCCAACCGTGCTGGTCGCCGTGGACGGCTACCGCTACGGCGACAAGCCGGTCGACCGCCGCGCCGAGGTCGCCGCGATCCGTGCCGCCCTGCCGTCGCTGCGCCACACCGTGAGCATCGGCTACCTCGACCCGGCGGGCCCCGCCCCCGAGGGCGCGCTGGGCTGGGCCGAGCTGGCCGCGCCCACCGACGAGCCGTCGACGTTCACGCCGGTGCCGTTCGACCACCCGCTGTACGTGCTCTACTCCTCGGGCACCACCGGGTTGCCGAAGCCGATCGTGCACGGCCACGGCGGCATCCTGCTGGAACACCTGAAGATGCTCGCCCTGCACCACGACCTCGGCCCGGCCGACCGGTTCTTCTGGTTCACCACCACCGGCTGGATGATGTGGAACTTCCTGGTCTCCGGGCCTGCGGTGGGCGCGGCCATCGTCCTCTTCGACGGCAACCCGGGGGTCCGGGCGGAGCCCGGCCGGCCGGCCGAGCCCGACCTGGGCGCGCTGTGGCGGCTGGCCGCCGAGACCGGCACCACGTACTTCGGCACCTCGGCGCCGTTCCTGCTGGCCTGCCGCAAGGCCGGCCTGGTGCCCCGCGAGGTCGCCGACCTGTCCGCGCTGCGCGGCGTCGGTTCCACAGGTGCGCCGCTGCCCGCCGAGGGCTTTCACTGGGTGTACGAGACCGTCGGCGACCAGGTGCAACTCCAGTCGCTCTCGGGCGGCACCGACGTGTGCACGGGCTTCGTCGGCGGGGTGCCGCTGCTGCCGGTGTACGCCGGCGAGATCGCCTGCCGCGCGCTGGGCGCCAAGGTGGAGGCCCGCTCGGCCGACGGCACTCCGGTGATCGGCGAGCTGGGCGAGCTGGTGATCACCGAGCCGATGCCGAGCATGCCGGTGGGCTTCTGGAACGACCCGGACGGCGTCCGTTACGCCGAGGCGTACTTCTCCGTCTACCCCGGCGTCTGGCGGCACGGTGACTGGATCACCATCAACTCCCGGGGCGGCTGCGTGATCACCGGCCGCTCCGACGCCACCCTCAACCGTGGCGGAGTCCGGCTCGGCACCGCCGAGTTCTACTCCGTGGTCGAGGGCCTCGACGAGGTCGTCGACTCGGTGGTGGTGCACCTGGAGGACGACGAGGGTGGCGCGGGTGAACTGCTGCTCTTCGTGGTGCTGGCCGACGGGCTGACTCTGGACGACTCGCTGCGCAAGATGATCTGCCGCGAACTGCGGACCGCCCTCTCACCCCGGCACGTGCCCGACGAGATCCACCAGGTACGCGCCGTGCCCCGCACCCTCTCGGCGAAGAAGCTGGAGGTGCCGGTCAAGAAGATCCTCACCGGCACCCCGGTCGACCAGGCCGCGGCCAAGGGCGCGCTGGTGAACCCGGATTCCCTTACCGCCTTCGCAACCTTCGCAAAATCCCGCCCCCACCCCTAACCCCCACCCCCCGCCCCCCCCGCGCCCCACCCCCCTGGCGTCGATCATGGAGTGGTGGTGCCCCGCAATAGGTGCATCCCGCCGCCATCCGCCCACCACGACTCCATGATCGACCCGGGCTGGCGCTGGGCTTCCGCGATCTTGCACTTACTGTCGCGGCATACGGGGCATTCCACGCGTCTCGGCGACAGGAACTGCAAGATCGCGGGGGCGCGGGGCGCGGGGCGCGGGGCGCGCGGTTAGGGGAGGGGGTGGGTTACTTTTTCGCTGGTCAGGCGGGTGGGTAGGCGGGCCGGGTCGGGGTTGGCGCACAGGACCACCGTCGCCGCCCGGGTCAGCGGCGCGAGGAGCCAGTCCACCGGGTCGGGGTAGCGGCCGGCGTCGATCAGGACCCGGGCCCCGGGCTCGATGCCCAGGTCGGTGGCGCGGGCCTCGGCGCGGGCCAGCAGTTGCGCGTCCGCGGGGCCGGGACCGGACCGCGGGGTGAAGTGGTCGCCGTGCCCGCGTACTTCGACCACGTAGTCGGCGAAGCCGGGCGGCACCTGCCGCAGCGGGGCGGCGAGCGGGGCGAGGCCCAGGGCGTACCGCTCGTCGGCGGGCCAGGACTGTGCTTCGTCGAGCCGGTCGGCGGCGGCGAAGAGCACGTCCACCGGGCCCGGTGTGTCGGCGACTGTCACCTTCGCCGACCAGCAGCCCAGCAGGACGGCGGCGGTCTGCCAGTGCGGGGGGAGCAGCACGCCGGCCGGTGTGCCCGGCGCGAGGCCGACCTCGTCGACGAGGAGGTTGGCGGTCTTCGACACCCAGTTCGCCAGGGTCGCGCCGGAGAGTTCGGTGCGGTCGCCGGTGGAGTCGTCGTACCAGGTCAGCAGCGGTCGGGTCGGGTCGGTCGCGATCGCGTCGGCGAACACCCGGGCAATGTTGTCGGCCATCGGCGCGAACGATACGCCTCTGCGGCCCGTACTCGATGACGATGACAACTCGGCGTACCGTCGGGTCGCAGTCAGCGTCGGCCCCGTACTCCGGCGTAGGCTTTACCCCCGGAGTGTTGTTCCCCACAGACCCACCTTCAAGGAGTCGCCCCGTGACCGCCGGTCGCCCGCCCCGCGTGCTCATCGACGCCACGAGTGTCCCCGCCGACCGTGGTGGTGTCGGTCGATACGTCGACGGTTTGCTCGGTGCCCTCGGCAAGGTGTGCGGGTCGGGGGTGGAGTTGGCTGTGGTGAGCCTCCGCACCGACCTGGAGCGTTACACCCGGATGCTGCCCGGCGCGGAGATCATCCCCGCTCCGGCCGCCGTGGCGCACCGCCCGGCCCGGCTCGCCTGGGAGCAGACCGGCCTGCCGCTGCTCGCCCAGCAGGTCGGCGCGCACGTGCTGCACTCGCCCTTCTACACCTGCCCGCTGCGGGCCGGGTGTCCCGTCACGGTCACCGTGCACGACGCGACGTTCTTCACCGAGCCGGAGCACTACGACAAGTCCCGCCGCACGTTCTTCCGCAGCGCCATCAAGACCTCGATGCGTCGCGCCAACCGGGTGATCGTGCCCAGCAAGGCGACCCGCGACGAGCTGATCCGGCTGCTTGACGCCGACCCGACCCGCATCGACGTGGCCTACCACGGCGTCGACCACGACGCCTTCCACGCGCCCGGCGAGGAGGAGAAGGCCCGCGTGCGTGCCCGGCTGGGGCTGGGCAACAGCACGTACGTGGCCTTCCTCGGCGCCAAGGAGCCGCGCAAGAACGTGCCCAACCTGATCCGTGGCTGGGCCCGTGCGGTGGCCGACCGGGTCGACCCGCCGGCCCTGGTGATCGCCGGTGGGCAGGGGCACGACGACGACATCGACCGGGCGGTGGCCGAGGTCCCGTCGCACCTGCGGCTGCTGCGCCCCGGCTACCTGCGCTACGCCGACCTGCCCGGCTTCCTCGGTGGCGCGCTGGTGGCCGCCTACCCGTCGTACGGCGAGGGGTTCGGCCTGCCGATCCTGGAGGCGATGGCGTGCGCCGCCCCGGTGCTGACCACCCCCCGGCTGTCGCTGCCGGAGGTGGGTGGCGACGCCGTCGCGTACACCTCGGAGGACCCGGGCCAGATCGCCACCGACCTGGCCGCCCTGCTCGACGACGAGCAGCGCCGGCTGTCGCTGGCGAAGGCCGGCTTCGACCGGGCCAAGGAGTTCACCTGGGAATCCAGCGCCGAGGTGCACATCGCCGCCTGGAGTCGCGCCCGGTCGTGACCGTTCGGGCCTCTCGTGGTGACCCGTGCCACTGCGGGCGCATACGTCGGGCATGATGTGCGGATGCTTTATGCGGTCATCCCGGCAGGTGGCAGCGGCACAAGGTTGTGGCCGTTGTCCCGCGCCGGCCACCCCAAGTTCCTCCACCCGCTGACCGGTACCAGCGCCTCGCTGCTCCAGGCGACCGTGGAGCGGCTCGCGCCGCTGACCACACCGGATCGGACCCTCGTGGTCACCGGCGCCGCGCACGTCGCGGCGGTCGCCCGGCAACTGACCGGGCTGCCGGAGGAGAACATCCTGGTCGAGCCGTCCCCCCGGGATTCCTGCGCGGCGATCGCGCTGGCCGCGGCGGTGATCGCGCAGCGTGACCCGGACGCGGTCATGGGGAGCTTCGCGGCCGACCACCTGATCCGCGACCCGGACAGCTGGGTGCGCACGGTCCAGGAGGCGGTCCGGGGGGCCGAGCAGGGCATGCTGATGACGGTCGGGATCACCCCGACCCGGCCGGAGACCGGCTACGGCTACCTGGAGACCGGCGACGAGGCCGAGGGCACGCCGTGGCGTCAGGTGGCCGAGTTCAAGGAGAAGCCGGCCGCCGAGGTCGCCGAGGCGTACGTCCGCTCGGGCCGGCACCTGTGGAACGCGAGCATGTTCGTCTGGCGGGTGGACGTGTTCCTCGCCGAGTTGGCCCGCCAGCAGCCGGCGCTGCACGCGGGGGTCACCGCGATCGCCACCGCCTGGGGCACCCCGGAGCAGGACGACGTGCTCGGGACGGTGTGGCCGACGCTGCCGAAGATCTCCGTCGACTACGCGGTGATGGAGGGCGCGGCCACCGCGGGTCGGGTCGCCACCGTGCCTGGCGATTTCGGCTGGAACGACGTGGGTGACTTCCACACGCTGGGTGAGGTGCTGCCCGCCGACGACGCGGGCAACGTGGTGCTCGGCACCGACGCCAAGCCGGGCGTGCTCCTGCGGGACACCGCCAACCTGGTGGTGGTGCCGCAGTCGGGCCGGTTGGTGGCGGTGCTCGGCGTACGCGATCTGATCGTGGTGGACACACCGGACGCGGTGCTGGTCTGCCCGCGTGACCGGGCCCAGGACGTCAAGCTCCTCGTCGACGAGCTGAAGGAGCGGGGCGAAGAGGGCTACGTCTGACCCTCGACCCCGGCGGGTGACCTCGTAGCGCCGGCGATTGCGGTGCAAGCCGCTGTCGCCGGCGTACTCGTGCGCGGGCACGATGGGGTGTCACCACCTGCCCAGCGCCGCGAGGGCCGGCTCGATGAGTTGCGCCGTCCCGCCGGCCAGCGGCTCGGGCAGCCGATCGGGCGGGAACCACCCCAGTTCCTCGGCCTCGTCGCTGACCTGCTCGACGGCGCCGGGCGGGGCGACCACCGCGAACCGGACGTCGTAGTGGCGCGACCCACCCTGGCAGAGCACCTCGTGCACGTCGATGTCGATCGGCACCGGATCGATGCGCAGGCCGTCGATGCCGGACTCCTCGGTGGCCTCGCGCAGCGCGGCCCCGACAAGCGTCCGGTCCACCGGCTCGCAGTGCCCGCCGAGCTGCACCCAGCGGCCGAACTTGGCGTGCAGGCAGAGCAGCACCCGTGCGCCGGTCGGGTCGAGCACCAGCGCGCTCGCGGTGACGTGGCCGGGGCGGTGCTGCCGGCTCATCGCCACCGGCCCGGCGGCGAGCAGCGCGAGGGTCCGGTCCCGCGCGTCGGCCGCCGCCGGGCTGGTCGGCTGCCAGCCCTCCAGCAGGGCGACGGCGTCGGCGTGCAGCGTCGCGTACGACGCGGGATCGGTGGGATCGACGGCGGGTCCGGTGAGCGCGGTGTCAGGCACCCCGTCACTGTACGAGCGCGCTCTCCGTACGCTGGCGCGGTGACCCTGCGACTCGTCGAATTCGTGGTGGCCGGCAACGAGGCCAGCGATCTGCTGCCGGTGCGCTCGTCCGCGCTGCTGCGGTCGTACGGTGCTCGGCGCGGTTTCTGGACGGTGCTGGACGAGGGCCCGGTGGAGCGCTGCCTGGCCCTGCTGCTGGAGTTGGACGACGGTGAGTGGACGGCCCGGCACGTCACGGCGGACGCCGGGGTCGAGAACGGCCGGACCGAGGACGGTGAGGCGCTCGCCCACCACGACGGCTGGGTGTACGTCTTCGGCTCCCACTTCGGCTCGAAGGCGGGCCCGCTGCGCCCCCGTCGGGCGTTCGTGGCCCGGTTCCGCGAGGACGACGCGGCGGCCGGCACGCTGCCGGTGCACGTGGTGCGCAACCGGTTCCGGCTGCACCGCGCGGTGAACGACGCCCTCGCCGCGTCGCCGCTGACCCTGCTGCCGCCGGGCAAGCGGGTGCGCGACCGGTTCATCGTGGAGACCCTGGCGCGGGGGACCAGTCGGGCGAAGAGTTGGGTGACGCGCCTGACGCCGGACGACCTCCCGTTGAACGTGGAGGCCGCGGCCTTCACGCCGGCCGGCACGGTGCTGCTCGGGTTGCGTTTTCCGGTCACCGAGGCCGGCGAGCCGGTCCTGGTGGAGGTGTCCGGCGTGCCGGGCATGTTCGCCGCGGACCCGGTGTGGCCCCAAGCGCTGGGGGCGTACGCGGTGACCGGGGTGACTCCGCCGGGCGAGCTGACCGGCTTCCGGGCGATCGCGCCGACGCCGGACGGCGGGTACGCGGCCGTGATCGGTTCGATCGACGCGCTGGGCAAGGGGTCGGTGCTGCTCGACGACCATCCGGGCGGGGGCGCGGTCACGTCCCGGCACGTGCGGTTCCGGTTCCCGGCGGGGCGCACGGGCGACGCGTGCCGGCTCGTCGGCGAAGAGGTGGCCGACCTGGGGCCGTTTCACCACGTCGAGGGCCTGGCCGAGCTGGACGGGCGGCCGTTCTACGTCACGGACGAGGACCATCGGGTCGCGCTCTGGGTCGGCTGAGCGGGGCCGACGCACCGCGTCGACGGGATGACCGGACGGCACCTCTGCGGAGCAAGGGCCGCAGACCCTCGTGGTGCCGCCCGATCACCGGTCCCTCCCCGGTCCCCGGTGCCCCGGCGCCGGTCACGTCCGTGACGTGTCGGTGCCGTGCTCGGGCACTGGAAGCATGCCTAACTGGCCGGGGAGGCGTCGAGGTTTTTCAGTTCAGGCTTAAAGATGGAGATAACTGCCGGCCGGGTAGAGTCGAACGGTCGCTCGGCATCCCTCTGCCGGCGACACGGGAGCGCTCCATGCTGAAGATCCACTTTTCCGGCGAGGACATTCTCCGGACCCGGGTGGCGCCGGCGGCTGACCCGGTCTGGGAGCTGGTCCTCAGCCTGCACGTGTTGCAGGGCCGCAACCGCGATCCGTTGACGTCGACCTGGCGGCGCACCGTGACCCGCGGGCTGCGCCAGGACGTCGCCTCCGATCAGCTCCGACTGCTCTTCGCCCTGAACCCGCCGCGCGGCTACTTCCCCGACTTCCTGACCCCGTACGCCAGCGTGGAGGGTTTCGCGGCAGGGCTGGAAGCGGTGCGCAGCACGCCGACCCCGCTGCTCCAGCGGGATGTGACCCTGCTGGCCGCCGAGAACCAGCTGCCGTCCTCGGCCGCCGCGCTGGCCCGCGGCGACGTGGCGACGCTGCGCCACCTCGCGGATTCCATGGAGCAGTACCGGTCACTGGCGATCGACCCGTACTGGAGTCGGATCCAGTCGGCGGTGGCGGCGGACCGCACCCGCCGCGCACGGGCCCTGCTCGACGGCGGCGTCGAAGGGCTGTTGGCCAGCCTCCGCCCGCGCATGCGCTGGGACAGCGGGGTGCTCGAGGTGCGCGACTACCCGCACAGCCGGGAGCTGCACCTGGACGGTCGAGGGCTGCTGTTGGTGCCGTCGTTCTTCTGCGCGGGCACCCCGGTCGCCCTGCTCGACCCGGCGCTGCCGCCGGTGCTGGTCTATCCGGTGGACCGGCTGGGCGGGCTCGCCGCGACCGACGGGGACGCATTGGCCACGTCGAGCGCCGGCCGCGACTCGCTGGCCGCACTGCTCGGCCGGACCAGGGCGGCGGTGCTGGAGGCCAGCCACGACGGCTGCACCACGGGCGAGGTGGCCCGCCGGCTCAACATCTCACCGGCGGCGGCCAGCCAGCACGCCACAGTGCTGCGCAACGCCGGCCTGCTCGTCAGTCACCGCGACCGCAACACAGTGCTGCACACGCTGACCCCGCTGGGCCGGGCCGTCCTGGACGCGTGAGTCCGGCCCGGCCGCGCGGTCACAGGGCGAGCGCGGCGCTGGCCGGGCTGCCGGCCGGCGGAGGCAGCAGCGTCGACCGGACACCCTCGGCGGCCAGTGCGACGCGCAGCCGGTGCAGGTCGGCGCCGAAGCGGACCAGGTCCATCGGGTCGACGGGCGCCGGCGCGGTGCCGAGCACCAGCGCGCTGGCGTCGGCCGGCCAGCCCGGCACCTCGGCGACCAGGCCGGCGCGTACCTCCGCCTCGTCGATGAGGGTGAAGACCGTGCCGGGGGTCACCACCTCGGCGACCGCGTCGAGCGCCCGTCGCACCGCGGCCGGGTCGACCGGCTCGGGGTCGATCGCCTCGGCGAGGGTCGCGGCCTCGGCCAGCCCGGCCGCCCGCGCCTCGGCGGTGCCCAGCGAGAACAGGTCCTGCGCGGCATCACGGATGAGCGTCCGCGCGCCGTCGGAGTCGTCCGCGCGGGTCGCCGCGAGGTAGCCGCGTACCACGGCCACGGGGACCTGGTCACACTTGCCCTTGATCAACTCGCCGGCGCCCGCCAGCTCGTCCACCACCGCCATCTGGGTCAGCTGCAGCTCGTTGCCGTACGGGTCCACCTCGCCCCGATGGTCGCGGATCGCCGGCATCCCGGCCACCCCGAGCGCCACGTCGGTAAGCCCGTTGCGCCAGGGCCGGCCCATCGTGTCGCTGATGATCACGGCGACGTCCAGGTCGTACCGCTCCCGCAGCGCGGCGCGCAGCTCCCGCGCCGACGCGTCCGGATCCACCGGCAACAGCACCAGCCGGGTCTTGTCGACGTTCGACGCGTCGATCCCGGCGGAGGCCATCACGAAGCCGTGGTGGGTCTGCACGATCCGGGTCGGCCCGCGGCTGGCCACCACCCGGGCGGTCTCGCCGGCCAGCACCTCCTCGCGCGCGGCGAGCCGCTCCGGCCCGTCCGCCGGGACGTCCACCAGCCGTCCCTCCGCCTTGGAGACGATCTTGCTGGTCACCACCAGCACGTCGCCGTCGCGCAGCCACGGCGCGGCGGTGGCGATCACCGCCGCCAGGTCGTCACCCTCGGTCACGTGGCCGATGCCCAGCACCGGCAGGATCTCCAGCCTCACGTCAACTCCACCGCGGCGCGGACCATCGCCGCCGTCGCCGCCTCGTCGGTCATCCGCAGCGGCATCGCGCGGACCGTCACCTCCGGTACCACCGCGTCGGCGTCCTCCTCGGCCACCAGCCAGCCGTCCAGCAGCCCACCCGCAGCCCGAGGGCCGTAGAGCCGGCCCACACCGGCCGCGCTGCACTCAACACCGAGCACGGCGAGACAGCGGTCAGCCATTCCCCGGACCGGAGCGCCGCCGATGATCGGCGAGACACCCACCACCGGCGCCGGGCCGTCGGTCACCGCCTCGCGCATCCCCGGTACGGCAAGCACCGGCGCGATGCTCACCACCGGGTTGCTCGGCGCGATCAACACCAGGTCGGCCGCGCCGATCGCCTCCCGCACCCCCGGCGCCGGCTGCGCCGTCTCCGCACCGACGAAGACGAACCGGTGGGTGGGGATGTCGGCCCGGTACCGCACCCACCACTCCTGGAAGTGGATCGCCCGCTGACCCTCGTCACCGTCGCCGACGACCGCGTGGGTCTCCAGCCGGTCGTCGGTCGCGGGCAGCAGGCGTACGCCGGGCTGCCACCGCGTCGACAGCGCCTCGGTGACCGCGCTCAGCGGGTAGCCGCCGTTGAGCATGGTGCTGCGTACCAGGTGGGTGGCGATGTCCTTGTCGCCGAGGCCGAACCAGGTCGGCTCCGCCCCGTACGCGGCCAACTCCTCCTTGACCGTCCAGCTCTCGCCGACCCGGCCCCAGCCCCGTTCGGGGTCGGCGCCGCCGCCGAGCGTGTACATGACGCTGTCCAGGTCGGGACAGATCTTCAACCCGTGCAGCCACAGGTCGTCGCCGACGTTGACAACGGCGGTCACCTCGGCGCCGACCTCGCGGGCGTACGCCCGGACGCCGAGCAGGAACCGGGCGCCGCCAATGCCGCCGGCCAGAACCACGATGCGCATGTCGACCATCCTCGCGTACGAGACGCCTCCGGTCCGCCGGTGGCGTGGGAGACTAGGCTCACGTGCGCCCTGTCCGTTATTGCCCCGAGGGGGAGCTCGTGACCAGCCCCGCCGAGCCCGCGTCCGCCGACGCGACGCAGGCCCGCCAGCTGACCAAGCCACTGCGCGAACTGGGTGCGCTCGCCCTGCTCGGCGCCAACGCCGTGTTCCTCTTCGTGGGGCTGCTCCGGCTGCTCACCCCGAACGACTACCGCGACTTCACCGACCGGGCGGGCGACCAGTTCTCCTCGTTCATCGGGGTGGAGGCGGTGGTGCTGCCGCTGCTGGCCGTCCTGCTGGCCACCCACGTCGCGCCGGTCCTGCCGAAGGCGAAGCTGATCACGCAGGTGGCGCTTGGTGAGTACGCGGTCAGCGCGCTGCTCGGCACGCTCACCATGCTGATCTGGACGGTGGGCCGCCTCGCCGAGACCGAGATCCTCGACGCGTTGCTCGGCCTTCTCGCCCGGTTCGCCTGGCTGGTGATCTTCGCGGTGGCCGCCTGGGTGGTGTTCACCATCTGGCGGGCGTTCTACTACGTCCCCAAGCCGAAGCCGCAGCCGGGCGTCTACGGCCAGCCGCAGCCGGGTTGGCCGCAGCAGCAGGGCGGTTGGCCGGCTCCCGGTCAGCCCGGCGGTCAGCAGCAGGGCGGATGGCCCGCTCCCGGCCAGCCGGGCGGTTACCCGCAGGCCGGCCAGCCGGGCGGTTACCCGCCGGCGCAGTTCCCCGGCCAGTACGGCCAGCCGTCGCCGCCGTTCCAGGCCCCGCAGTCCGCGCCGCCGCACCCGCAGTCGGCCCC